>NZ_JBITMW010000011.1:0-152051 GCF_044466585.1 Micromonospora sp. NPDC049359
TGCGGGGCGGCGCGGTGGTCGGCCCCCCCGGCCCCCCCCCCCCCCCCCGGCGTCCGGCCCCGCGCCCCCCCCCGGGGCGCCCCCCCCCCCCGGGGGGGGGGGGGGGGGGGGGGCCCCCCCGCCCCCCCCCGCCACTCACACGTTCCGGGTCAGGCAGCCAGCACCTCGGCCAGCGTCGTGATGGCCTGGTCGATCTCCTCTTCGGTGATCACCAGGGGCGGGGCTAGCCGGATCGTGGAGCCGTGCGTGTCCTTGGCGAGGATGCCGCGCTCCATCAGGCGCTCGCACGCCTCGCGTCCGCTCATCAGCGCCGGGTCGATGTCCAGCCCAGCCCAGAGGCCCCGGACGCGTACGCCGACGAGGCCCTTGCCGACCAGCCCGTCCAGGCCGGCCCGCAGCCGCTCGCCCAGCTCGGCCGAGCGGCGCTGGAACTCGCCCGTCGCCAGCAGCCGTACGACCTCGGTGGCCACCGCGCAGGCCAGCGGGTTGCCGCCGAAGGTGGAGCCGTGCTGACCGGGCTTGAGCACGCCCAGCACGTCGGTGTTCGCGGCCACCGCGGAGACCGGCACGATGCCGCCGCCGAGCGCCTTGCCCAGCAGGTACATGCCCGGCACCACGCCCTCGTGGTCACAGGCGAAGGTCCGGCCGGTACGCCCCAGACCCGACTGGATCTCGTCGGCGATGAACAGCACGTTCCGCTCGGTGCAGACCCGGCGTACGCCCGGCAGGTAACCCTCCGGCGGCACCACCACGCCCTGCTCGCCCTGGATCGGCTCCAGCAGCACGGCGACGGTGTTCTCGTCGATCGCGGCGGTGAGGGCGTCCAGGTCGCCGTACGGCACGACCGTGAACCCCGGGGTGTACGGCCCGAAGTCGGCGCGGGCGTCCTCGTCGGTGGAGAAGCTGACGATGGTGGTTGTCCGGCCGTGGAAGTTGCCCTCGGCCACCACGATGTTCGCCTGACCGGCCGGTACGCCCTTGACCTGGTAGCCCCACTTGCGGGCCACCTTGATCCCGGTCTCCACGGCCTCGGCGCCGGTGTTCATCGGCAGCACCAGGTCCTTGTCGCACAGCTCGGCCAGCTCCCGGCAGAAGTCGGCGAACTGGTCGTGGATGAACGCTCGGCTGGTCAGCGTCAGCCGGTCGAGTTGGGCGTGCGCGGCGGCGATGAGCTGCGGGTGCCGGTGGCCGAAGTTCAGCGCCGAGTAGCCGGCCAGGCAGTCCAGGTAGCGCTTGCCGTCCACGTCGGTGAGCCACGCGCCCTCGGCCGACGAGATGACCACCGGCAGCGGGTGGTAGTTGTGCGCCGTCCAGCGCTCGGCGTCCCGGACCGCTCCCGGCGTACGCAGCTTGTCGTCCACGATCACTTGGTTGCCTTTCCCTGACGGAGTCGCAGCGTGCAGCACTTCGGTCCGCCGCCGGCCTTACGCAGCTCGGACAGGTCGACACCGATGGTCTCGTAACCCCGGTCGCGCAGCTTGGCGGCCAGGTCGGTGGCCTGCGCGGGCAGCACGACGTGCCGTCCGTCGCTGACCGCGTTCAGGCCCAGCACCTCGGCGTCGGCCATGGTGGCGTGCACGGCGTCGGGGAAGAGCCGGCGCAGCACGGCCTGGCTGCCGGGGGAGAAGGCCTCCGGCAGGTACGCCACGGTCCGCTCGTCGAGGACGGTCAGCGCGGTGTCCAGGTGGTAGAAGCGCGGGTCGACGAGCTGCATGGTGATCACCGGGTAGCCGAAGACCTCCTGCAACTGGGCGTGCGCGGCGTGGGCGGTCCGGAAGCCGGTGCCGGCCAGCAGGTGGTCGCCGGCCAGCAGGACGTCGCCCTCACCCTCGTTGACGTGCTTCGGGTCGTACATCTCGAACCCGGCGGCCTCGAACCAGGCCCGGTAGGCCGGCGCCTCGTCGGCGCGCTGCGGGTCGCGGAACTGCACGGCCATCGCCTTGTCGTCGATCACGGTGCCGCCGTTGGCGGCGAAGACCATGTCGGGCAGGCCGGGCACCGGAGTGATCTCCTCGACGGTGTGGCCCAGGTCAAGGTACGTCTGGCGAAGCTGCTCCCACTGCCGGACGGCCAGCGCGGGGTCGACCGGCGCGCTCGGGTCCATCCAGGGGTTGATGGCGTAGTCGACGGCGAAGTACGTCGGCCGGCACATCAAGAGGCGCTGGCTGGTGGCGTCCATCGTCATTGTCCTGCTCCCAGGGTTCGGGCGCGCCCGGCCACCGTGGCCCACGGGCTGGCGCCGTTGCTCAACGTTATGCGGCGTCAGCGGAAGGATCCACCACCGAGACTTGCGCAGACCGTAGATCCGTTGCGTGTAACGCACAGCAACCAACGATCCGTTGCGCAGGAAGGCCAGCTCACCCCTCCAACAGTGATCAAGAGGTTTGCGTCACCAGACCGGCTTCTGGTGACGCAAACCTCTTGATCAACTGTTCTGGGGGGTGGGGGTGGGGGTGGGGGTGGGGGTGGGGGTGGGGGGTCTGGATGCACTTCAGGGGCGGCGAATCGCCGCCCCTGAAAGGGTGTCGCCCTGCTGGTGAACCACCGTCGGGCTGCCGGCGAACCGCCGGCTCTTCGCCGGTGCACCACCGGCGAGCGGAACAGTGCCCGCTAGAAACGATCCACAAACTGTGAGTCAAGCCACTCCCGGAGACGCTGCACCCAGTCGCCGTCCGTGGTCGGCCAGACGAACTGACCGGTCATCGCGAGCACGCCGACCACCACCGCCGCCAGGCCGATGAGGATGCCGAACAGCGCGTCGGTCTTGCCGGCGACGTGCCGGCGGCGGGTCGCCATCAGGCCGAGCACCGACAGCACCGCGCCGACCGCGCCGAGCCCGATGCCGTACCCGGCCAGGGTGCCGCTGAGCACGAACAGCGCGCCGACGACGGAGACGATCAGGCCGAGGGTGGCGAGCAGGCTGGCCCGCGGCTTCGGGCCGCGCGTCACCGGCTCCGGCTCGGTGTCGCGAGCGGGGGTCGTGTCGACCGGACGGTCGGTCACGTCGGGCCGGCGGGTCGTCGTCCGGTCGAGGTCCGGGTCGCGCTCCGGCCGTCGGGTCGTACCGTTGAGGTCGTTGTCGCGCTCGATGGTCGGGACGGCGGCGGTGCCCGTCTTGGCGGCGAGCGGCCGGGCCTCGCCCTCCGTCGGGCGGGCGGTGTCGGTCTCCACCGGCCGGGCGGTGGCGGCGCGGGCCACGGCCGCGCGCTCCGCGGCCCGTCGCTCGGCCTCGCCGGTGCGCCCGGCGGTCGCGGTGGCGTCGCCGGTCGCCGTGGTGCTGCGGTACGTCGTCTGGTCGGCGTCCCGGTCGGTGACAACCGGTCGGCCGTCGTCGGTCCGGCCCGTCTCGGTGACCGGGGTATCGGGACCGTCAAGGTTCTCGTCCCGCGTCGGCGTCTGCTCGGACCGCCGGGACAGCGAAGGAATCCTGACCACTACACACCTCCTGTTGAATGCGTGGTGGCCGACGTTCAGGGGTGGCACCCACGCGCTACGACCCCGAAATACCCACCTCGGCGTTTCCTGACACCGATTCCGGGTACGGCCCGCGGATCAGGGGCGTATCCACCCGGCGTTCGGCGTGAAGGAGCAGCGTCACCCGGTGGCCCCGGTGCGACTGGCTATCCTTGGCACCCGTGCCAGAGGGACACACGATCCACCGCCTGGCGGCCCGGCACGCCGAGCTGTTCGCCGGTGACAAGCTGCACGCCGACAGCCCGCAGGGCCGCTTCGCCGATGGGGCCGCGCGGCTCTCCGGGACCGTCCTGGACGGCACCGAGGCGTACGGAAAGCACCTGCTGCACCACTTCGCCGACGAGGTGACCCTGCACGTGCACCTCGGGCTGTACGGCAAATTCACCGACGGATCAGGGACGCCCCCCGAGCCCGTCGGCCAGGTGCGGCTGCGGCTGACCAGTGACCGGCACTGGTTGGATCTGCGCGGTCCGACCGCCTGCGAACTGCTCACCCCGCCCGAGGTCGACGCCCTGCGGGCCCGCCTCGGCCCGGATCCGCTGCGCGCCGACGCCGACCCCGAGCGGGCGTACGCCCGGATCTCCCGCAGCCCGACGCCCCTCGCGGCCCTGCTGCTGGACCAGTCGGTGGTGGCCGGCACCGGCCTGATCTTCGTGACCGAGGCGCTGTTCCGGGCCGGGCTGCCGCCCACGATGCCCGGTCGGGCGCTGACCCGGGCCGGGTGGGACGCCCTCTGGCTCGACCTGGTCGCGTTGATGCGGCTCGCCCTGGAACACGGTCGGATCGACACCGTCCGCGACGCCCACCTGCCCGAGGCGATGGGTCGACCGGCGCGCGTCGACCGGCACGGCGGCGAGGTGTACGTCTACCGCCGCGCCGGCGCCCCCTGCCACATCTGCGGCACCGAGGTCAGTCGCGGCGAGCTGGTCGGCCGCAACCTCTACTGGTGCCGTACCTGCCAGGCCCGCTGACCCTCGGCGTCAGTCGGTGCCGAGCAGCCAGCGGACCACCTCGACCTGGTGCGTGAAGACGACCTGGTCGGCGATGCTCCAGGCCAGGCAGTGGCCGATCGCCCAGCCCCGCACCCGCTCGACGTCCAGCCCGAGGTCGGTGCTGAGCCGGTCGAGTCGGTGCCGGACGGCCGCCGGCGAGTGACCCAGCTCCGGACCGCGTACGAGTGGCACCACCGAGAACTCCCGCTCGCCGATCAGCGGCTTGGGGTCGATCGCCAGCCAGGGGGCGCGCTCGGCGGCGAGCACGTTGCCGGCGTGCAGGTCCTGGTTGACGAGCACCTGCTCGCCCTGGCTCGCCGACAGGTCGACCAGCAGGGCGCGCGCCGCGTCGAGGAGCCGCCGCTCGTACGGCCGGCCGGCCCGTTCCCAACTGCGCGGCATCCGGTCGAGCCAGCCGGCGGCCTCCTCGGCGAGCGGGGTGAACGGCGCGCCGGCCGGTCGCCAGAGCCGGGGCAGCAGGTCGACCGCCGCGTCCAGCGCCCGGTCCATCGGTAGTTCGTGCAGGGACGTACCGGGTCGGCAGCGCTCTACCAGCAGCGCGCGCCGTTCGGGGTCGTGAGCGAGCAGCCGGATCGCGCCGTCGCCGGCCCAGTGGCCGAGCGCGTGGGCCTCGTACCGGCTGTCCTCATCCGGGAACTGGACCTTGAGCACCGCCGCCGTACCGTCGGGCAGATCAGCGGGGAGCGCCAGCGAGGCGTACGCGTACCGGAACGGCGGACCGAGCCGCAGCGACCACCGTTCGGCACACTCCGACACCAGCGTCGGCAGCGCGGTCAGCCAGGCCTGGCCCACCGCTGACGCTCGTACCCAACCAAGCCCCTCGGGCAGTTCCATCCCGCCATCCTGCCCGCGCCGGGGCGGGTGGCATACCGGGTGGACAGCGGATCGGACATCCGGGAGCCTGTCGTGATGCGACCGGGGCCGTTCTTACGGGAAAGCCTGCTGCGCGCCGGGATGCGTGATGTCGTCGCCGTCGAACCGGCGGCGGGCGGGCTCGCGGCGCTCGCGGGTATCGCCACCCGCCGGGACGCGCCGTCGGTGTTCGTCAAGGCGTTCGCCGAGACGCCGGCCGACGACGTCTTCCCCGCCGAGGCAGACGGGTTGGCCGCGCTGCGCGACCTGGGCGGCGTGCCGACGCCCGAGGTGATCCTCGCGGACCGGGACGTGCTGGTGCTGTCGCTGCTGCGGCCGAGGCCGAGCAGCGAGGCGTTCTGGGAGCGGTTCGCGCAACAGTTGGCCCACCTGCACCTGAGCACGACCCATCCGCGCTTCGGTTGGCACCGGGACAACTGGCTGGGGCGTCGCCGACAGGTCAACACCTGGAACGACGACGGGTTCGCGTTCTTCGCGCAGCACCGGCTGCTCCGCTGGCTCGGCGAGCCCCGTGTCGACGCCGCGCTCGACCGGCAGGACCGGGCGGCACTGGAACGGCTCTGTTCGCGGCTGCCCGAGTTGCTGCCGGAACGGCCCGCGTGCCTCACGCACGGCGACCTGTGGGCGCAGAACATCCTGGCCACACCGGACGGGGAGCCGGCGCTGATCGACCCGGCGGTGTCCTACCTGTGGGCCGAGGTCGACCTCGCCCACGTCTGGACGACGTCGCCCCCGCCTGAGGCGCGGCGGTTCTTCGACGTCTACGCCGAGCTGACGTCGCTCGACGATGATTGGCGGGCCCGGATGCCGATCGTCCAATTGCGACAGCACCTCGCGGTGCTGGCCCAGTTCGACGACGATTGGGGCGCGGGCGACCAGATCCGGGCCACGCTCGCCCCGTTCCGCAGCAGGACGTGACCAGGAGGCCGTGTGACACCCGACGACGAGAAGTTCCTCCGCCGCGCCGTGGAGATCGCCAGCCAGGCCGGGGCGTCCGGCGAACGGCCGTTCGGCTCGTTGCTGGTCGACGCGGACGGTGTCGTCCTCGTCGAGGACCACAACACCGTGGTCTCGGATTCGGACATCACCGCCCATCCGGAGTTGAAGTTGGCCCGCTGGGCCGCCCGGGAGCTGTCCGCCGAGGTGGCCGCCGGCACCACCATGTTCACGAGTTGCCAACCCTGCCCGATGTGCGCGACGGCGATCGACCGCTCCGGCCTCGGCCGGGTGGTGTACGCGCTCTCCAGCGAGCAGTTCGAGGAGGTCAAGCCGGCCACCCCGGCGCTGCCTCCGGTGCGCTACGAGGGGCCGGCGCTGTTCGAGGAGGCGCGTCGGCCGATCGACGAGCACTACTAGGGCCTGTTTCATAAGAACTGGCCGGCCTGCGGCGGGCCCGGACGACGACCGGCGGCGTTGCGGTTTCGTCCGGATACCGGTGTTGTATCCGGACGAAACCGCACCTTGCCGGATCGCCGCCCGGACTCCGCCTCGGCTCGACCGCCCTTTTGAAACAGGCCCTGGGCACGGGACGGAATTGACAGTGAGCCGGCGGTCGGAGCAGGGTTGAGGGGGTGACAACGATGTCAACGGGCAAACGGGATGATGTTCCTCATGATCCTTCTTGCGCCGTACCCCTTCGGTCGACCAGCTCCGGGCGTACCGTTAGCGGGTTTGCCGGCGCGGACCCGGTCCGTCCGCCGATCCTTGCCGTATGCCCCTTCGCTCCTCGACGGTGACCAGCTGAGATGACCGACGCGCCCCGCTCCGACGCCGAACCGACCCCTGCCCCGGCAGGGGTGCCCGACCTGCCTGACCTGGACGGGTTCCTCGCCGACCAGACCCGCACGCTGCTCGACACGGCCCGCCGCTCGGTCCGACCCGAGGGCGGCTTCTGGTGGCTGACCGACGACCGCACCCCGGACCGGGGCGAAGCCGTCTACACCTGGATCACCTGCCGGATGACCCACGTGGCCGCGCTCGCCCACCGCAACGGCGACCCGGATGCCGCCGCCATCGTCGACCACGGCATCGCCGCGCTCGACACGCTGCTGCGCGACGACCGGGACGGCGGCTGGTTCAACGCGGTGGACCAGCAGGGCACCCCGATCGACGAGCGCAAGGCCGGGTACGACCACGCGTTCGTGCTGCTCGCCGCGTCGAGCGCCGCGCGGGCTGGGCGCCCCGGCGCGGACCGCCTGCTCGCCGACGCGCTCAGCGTGGTCCTGAACCGGTTCTGGGACGACGAGGCGGGCGCGGTCCGCGAGTCGTGGAACCGCGACTGGACGGTCACCGAGGACTACCGGGGCGCGAACAGCAGCATGCACATGGTCGAGGCGTTCCTCGCCGCTGCCGCCGCCACCGGGGACACGAGCTGGACCGACCGGGCGCTGCGGATCGCCACCCACCTGGTGCACACCGAGGCCGCCCGGCACGACTGGCGGCTGCCCGAGCACTTCACGACCGACTGGACGCCGCTGCTCGACTACAACCGCGACCAGCCCGCCGACCCGTTCCGGCCGTACGGCTCGACGATGGGCCACTGGCTGGAATGGGCCCGTCTGCTGCTCGAACTGGAAGCCGTCCTGCCGCAGCCGCCGGGCTGGCTGCTCGCCGACGCCCGTACCCTCTTCGCCGCCGCCCTGCGACGTGGCTGGGCGGTCGACGGCGCGGACGGCTTCGTCTACACGATCGACTGGGACGACCGGCCCGTGGTCCGCTCCCGGATGCACTGGGTGCTGGCCGAGGCCATCGGCGCGGCGGTCACCCTGCACCGCCGCACCGGGGACGCCGTCTACGCCGACTGGTGCCGGGTCTTCTGGGCGTACGCGCGCCGCTACCTGATCGACGGCACCGGCTGGCGGCACGAGCTGGACCCGCGGAACCTGCCCGCCGACACGGTCTGGCACGGTCGACCCGACGTGTACCACGCGTACCAGGCGGTGCTGCTGTCCCGCTCGGCCGACGGCCTCGGTGGCCCCGGCCCGCTCGCCCCGGGCACGGTGACCGCATGATCGTCGTGGCGGGGGAGGCCCTCATCGACCTGGTGGTGACCGCCGACGGGCAACGGGCGGTCCCGGGCGGGTCGCCGGCGAACGTGGCGGTCACCCTGGCCCGGCTCGACCAGCCGGTACGGCTGCTGGCCCGCCTCGGCCCCGACGAGTACGGCCGGCAGATCGGCGACTACCTGGCGGCCAACCAGGTGGACCTGCGCTGGGCCGTCCACGCGTCCGAGCCCACTTCGGTGGCGGTCGCCACCCTGGACGCCACCGGCCAGGCCAGTTACGAGTTCCGGCTCGACGGTGCCGCGGACTGGCAGTGGACGCCGCAGGAACTGCCCGACCTCGCCGGCTCCTCGGCGACGGCCCTGCACGCCGGGTCGCTCGCCCTCGCGCTCGCCCCCGGCGCGCAGGCGCTGGAGGGGCTGCTCGCCCGCGAACGTGACCGTGGCGGGCTGACCCTCTCGATCGATCTCAACCTGCGACCGAGCATCGTCACCGACCGGACCGCCGAGCAGGAGCGGGTACGCCGGCAGGTGCCCCTCGCGCACCTGGTCAAGGCCAGCGACGAGGACCTGGCCTGGCTCTACCCGGACCGGTCGATCGCCGACGTGATGGCCGAGTGGCGCGAGGCCGGAGTGTCCTGCGCGGTGGTGACCCGCGGTGGTGAGGGCGTGTGGCTGCTCGCCCCGAACGGGGTGCTGCACGAGCAGCCGGCCGTACGCACCACGGTGGTGGACACCGTCGGTGCGGGCGACTCGTTCACCGGTGGCCTGCTCGCCGCACTGGCCGACATCGACGCGCTCGGCGACCGGCCGACCGAACGGCTCGCCGCGGTGACCGAGCAGCAGTGGACGACAGTGCTGCGCCAAGCGGCGACCGTCGCGGCCCTGACCTGCGCCCGCCGAGGCGCCAACCCCCCAACCCAAGCCGAACTAAAAGCCCGCCTAACCACAACAACCTGACCCACCCCTGCCCCCCGCCCCCCGCCCCGCCCCGCCCCGCCCCGCCCCGCGCCGCCCCGCCCCCGCCCGGGTCGATCATGGACTTGTGGTGGGCGTTCCGTGGTTGTTTGCGGCATACGCGAGGCACCACAAGTCCATGATCGCCGTGGACACCACCCCTGAACCTGCGCGATCTTGCACTTGCTGTCCCGGCGAAACGGTCGAATCCGCGCAAGGCGGCGACAGAGAGTGCAAGATCGGCGGGCGCGGGCGCGGGCGCGGGCGCGGACGCGGGCGCGGGCGCGGGGGCGGGCGCGGCGCGGGGTTGGGGAGGCCTCGGTGTTGGAGCGGGTGGGCGGGACTGTCGTTGACGGTGGGGAGTCGTCGCCGGCGCTGCGTTCGAAGAGGCGCTCGGTGGCCAGGCGGGCCAGCGCGCGGCAGCCCGCGTACTCCGTTCAAGCGGCGCCGCTCCTACCAAACCTGGTGACCGCGGGTGAGCAGGACCTGGTGACCGCGGGTGAGCAGGCGCAGTGGCGCCGTGTGCGGAGCTGCGGCGGGCACTGATTCGGGTGGGCCCGTTTCGTGTTGAACCTTCGTTGTGGACGCGCCGTTGGGGAGCTAGACAGCGACCGCCCGCACGAGAGGACCAGAAGCATGCCCCGACGACCCGGACCCGCCCCCGCCTATACGCCGATGGCCTACCAGCAGATCATCGACAACCCGGGCCTCGCCGATACCAGCCTCGCGCTGAGCTGGGCACACAGGTCGGGCCGACTTGCGCGTGGTACCAGTAGCCCCGGTCAGTTGAGCCGGGGAGTGTTGGGGGAATTTGCCCAGTCGCACGGGCTCCCCGCCGGCTACTACACACTCGAGTCAGATGGCGCGAAGTATTTCCTGGGGAAGCATCCTGATCTTGCCCCCGGCGGTGCCGACCCGAGGGCCGCGGCAGCTCAGCGAATTGACCCGCCCGCCCGCTGGACGCGAGTGTTCACCCCGGCGGCTTATCAGGCGGTCATCGACAACCCGGGCATCGCCGACGCCCGCATCGTGGTGGCCTGGACCCATGCGACAGGCCGGTTGGGGCGTACCGCCACCAGCCTCGCTGGCATGAGCCCGGGAGTGTTGGATGACTTTGCCCGGTCGCACGGGCTTCCCGCCGGCTATTACACGTCTGAGCAGCTTGGCAGGAGCTGTTTCCTGGCGAACCATGCTGATCTTGCCCCCGGCGGTGCCGACCCGAGGGCCGCGGCAGCTCAGCGAATCGACCCGCCCGCCGGCTGGCCCCCGCGACTGTTCGTACCGGTGGCCTACCAGGAGGTCATCGACAACCCCGCCATCGTCGATCACTCACTCATCGCGGCCTGGGCTGGCGCCACCGGCCGACTCGCCAATCCCAACGCCAGCGTTCTGAGCCTGGCGGTGGTGAACGATTTCACCGATGCCCACGGACTGCCCAGACGTTCGTTCATCCTGAACGTATACGGCAACAGCTCCGTCCTGCAGCCGAACCCCGACCGCTTGCCCCCGAGGGGCGACCCGGAGATCGCGGCACCCGGCAGGATCCCACTGCCCCAGGGATGGCGACCGAGGGTACCCGTCGAGGCGCACCAGAACGAACAGGTCATCCACCCGCCACAGCGGCTGCCCGACCCAGGCAGCCCCGCCCGTTCCTACTCGACGCCCTCCGCGCAGTACGCCCACGACGCAGCACCCCCGTACTACGCAGGTCCACCCGCCACCGGATCAGACCTGATATTCCAGAACACCAACCTTTATTCGGTCGCGGCTCAGCCATCATTCACACCCCAGGACCCCTACCCCTTGCCCGAGGTCAGTCAGTACCCGGCTCAATACGACACGACCGCGTCCTACGGCGTCAACCAGCCGACCCTTTACGCGCCCAATTACGCGCCCACCTATGCGCCCTCTTACGGGTCCACCTACACCCAATACGCCGACAGCGCAGGTCCCGCCTACAACCCCGCCGGCCCGAGCTACGCCCCCACCGCCGCCACACCGACCATCCAGTACGGCAACAGCAACGTCGACCAGCAAGCCATCAGCTACACAACGGCACAGATGAACTCCATGAGTATCACCACCAGTTGGCAACCCGACGCGGCACGCATCCCATCGTCAGGAGCCCCGACGTACTACCAGGCCGACAACAGCGTCATCGAAAGCAGATCACCGACTCCTGAGCCGCGCCCCAGGAAACAGCGCCGACGCGCTTGACGGCCTGTCTTCATCGGGTTCTGCGTGCTCCGGTGGGTCAGGGACCGGGTCGCCACAGACACTCATGCGGAACTTCGTGCCCTCACCAACCGTGCCGGCCCACACCCTAAAGTCCATGATCGCCGTGGCCGCCACCCCGAGACCTCCGCGATCTTGCACTTCCTGTCACGACGAAACGGTCGGACCCGCGCAAAACGACAACAGAAACTGCAAGATCGGCGGGCAGGGGGCAGGGGGCAGGGGGGCAGGGGGGGCGGCCCGAGAACTAGAGGAGGCCTCGGGGCAGGAGGCGGGTGGGGAGGACTGTCGTTGTTGGTGGGGAGTCGTCGCCGGCGATGCGGTGGAACAGGCGCTCGGTGGCTACCCGGGCCAGTTCCCGGGTGTCGTAGGCGACGACCGTGAACGGCCTGGGCATGAGGTGGGCCAGCTCGAAGTCGTCGAACCCGACGAGCGACGCGTCGCTGCCCCGGCGGTGCAACTCCTGCAACGCGCCGACCGTCAGCCGGTTGTTGCCGCAGAAGAAGGCGGTGGGCGGGTTCGGGGAGTCGAGCAGCGCGGCGACCGCCCGCCCGGCGTCCTCGGGGGCGATCAGGTGGTCGCGTACCAGGGAGTCGTCCGGCTCGACCCCGGCGGCCGCCAGCGCCGTCCGCGCGCCGACCAGCCGCTCGCGCATGGTGGGCACGCTCGGCGCGCCGAGCAGGAGAGCCACCCTCCGGTGCCCCTCGTCGAGCAGGGACTCGACCCCGGACCGGCCGCCGCCGGAGTTGTCCAACAGCACGGTGTCGGCGAGCAGACCCTGCGGTGGCCGGTCCACGAAGACCACCGGCATGCCCAGCTCGACCTCGCGGCGCAGGAACGAGTGGTCCGGGCCGGCCGGCACGACCAGCAGCCCGTCGACGCGGCGCTGGGTGAAGTCCTGCAGGACGGCGCGTTCGCGCTCCGGGTCCTCCTCGGAGGAGGCGGTGATCAGCATCGTGCCGTGCGCGGCGGCGATCTCGGCGGCCACGCTCGCGATCGTGGCGTAGAACGGGTTGGCGATCTCCTCGATCAACAGCCCGACGGTGGCGTTGAGCTGCCGCGAGCGCAGGTTGCGCGCGATGTCGTTGCGCCGGAAACCCAACTCGGTGATGGCGGCCAGCACCCGGCCGAGCAGTTCCTGACCCACCGGCTCGTCGTTGACCACCCGGGAGACCGTCTTCAGGCTTACTCCGGCGTGCCGCGCGACATCGACCATGGTCGGTCGTCGGCGCGCGGCGGACCTGGTCGGGGTCTGGGTCACGGGGTGGACCTCCACGGCGGGCGCGGGTCAGCGATCGAGAGCGGCGAGCGCGTCGACCGCCTTGCGGGCGGCGATCAGCACCGGATCCCAGACCGGCGCGTACGGCGGAGCGTAGCCCAGGTCCAGTGCGGTCATGTCGTCCACGGTCATGCCATTCCACAACGCGACGGCCAGAGTGTCGATCCGCTTGGCCGCCTCGGACCAGCCGACGATCTGCGCGCCGAGCAGACGGCCGCTGGGTCGTTCCGCGATCAGCTTGACGGTCATCGGCCGGGCACCCGGGTAGTAGCCGGCCCGGCTGGTCGATTCTGCGATCACCGAGACGAAGTCGAAGCCGGCCGCCGAGGCGTCCCGCTCCCGCAGGCCCGTGCGACCGACCTCCAGTTCGCAGACCTTGGTCACGGCCGTGCCGATCACGCCGGTGAAGGTGGCGTACCCGCCGCCGATGTTGATGCCGGCCACCCGGCCCTGCTTGTTGGCGTGGGTACCCAACGGGATGTACACCGGCATCCCGCTGACCCGGTGCAGGGTCTCCACGCAGTCGCCGGCCGCCCAGACCCCCGGGAAGCCGGGGACCCGCATCCGCCGGTCCACCCGGATCGCGCCGGTCGGCCCGAGCGGCAGCCCGGCGGCCTCCGCGAGCCCGACGTTGGGGCGTACCCCGAGACCCAGGACCACGACGTCGGTCGGAATCGGCCCCTCGGCGGTGACCACGGCGGACACCCGGCCGTCCCGCTGTTCGAGGCCGGTCACCGGCAGGCCGGCGCGGATGGTGATGCCGAGGCCACGCATGGCATCGGCGACGAGTTCGGCCATGTCGGCGTCGACCGTCGACATGGGTTGCTCGGCCTGCTCGACGAGCGTCACCGACAGGCCGCGCTGGATCATCGCCTCGGCCATCTCGACGCCGATGTAGCCGCCGCCCACCACCACCGCCCGGCGCGGCTGCGGCTCGGCGTCCAGCCAGTCGCGCAGCGCCGCGCCGTCGTCGAGGGTCTGCACCCCGAACACGCCGGCCACGTCCGACTGCGCCCACGGGGGCTTGGTCGGTGTCGCGCCGGCGGCGTACATCAGCTCGTCGAAGCGTTCGGTGACCTCGCGGCCGTGGTCCAGGTCCCGGGCGACCACCTCGCGCCGTTCGAGGTCGATGGCCGTCACCTCGTGGCGCAACCGCACGTCGATGTCGAACTTCGTGCGGAACGTCTCCGGCGCGCGGGCGATCAGGTCCTCCGGGCCGGGCACCAGCCCCGAGATCCAGTACGGGATGCCGCAGGCCGAGTAGGAGGTGAAATGTCCCCGCTCGAAGACCACGATCTCCAGGTCGTCCCGGTCGCGGCGGCGGCGTGCCTGGGACGCCGCCGACATGCCGGCGGCGTCCCCGCCGATGACGATCAGTCGTTGCGCCACAGGATCATCCTGTCATGCGGGCGCTCAACCGCGGGTCTGTCGCGCCACGTCCTGCACGACGTCGACGAGCCGTCCGGTACGGGCGTACACGGCGCGCTGCCGGGCCGCGCCGGTGCCGTGGCGGCGTAGCCCACCCAGCAGGTCGGACACCTCGGCCCAGTCGCCGTGCCGCTCCAGCGCCGGCCGCAGCCGTTCCACGAACTCGTCCAGCAACTCCCACGCGGGACGCAACTCGCCGGTGGTGACGTCGACGCCCTCGCCCTCCAGGCCGTCGTGGGCGGCCCGCCAGTGCGCGCCGACCAGCAGGTGGTGGTCGGTCCGCAACGCGGGGCGGCCGGCCTCGACGTCGTCCATGGCGGTGGCCACCAGGGCCCGGACCAGCGCGGCGACCAGCACCGCGTCGTCCACGGTCGGGCAGACGTCGCCGATGCGCAGCTCGACGGTCGGGTACTTCGCCGACAGCCGGGCGTACCAGTAGAGCATCCCCTCGTCGAGCATCACCCCGCTGGCGATCAACTGGCGGATGAGCCGCTGGTAGTGCTCGTGCGACTCCAGGAAGGGCGTCGGCGCGACCGACGGCCAGCGCTCCCACTCCACCGACCGCCAGCTCGCGTAGCCGGTGTCCTCGCCACGGGAGAACGGCGAGTTGGTGGTGACGGCATGCAGCGTCGGCAGCCACGGCCGGACGTGGTTGAGCACCTGCACGCCGGTCTCCGGATCGGGGACACCCACGTGCACGTGCATGCCGTTGTTACCGGGACCGGGTACGAGCAGCCGGAACCGTTCGATCATCCGGTCGAAACGGGGCTTGTCGACGACCGGGGGCACCGGGCCGTCCACCGGACCGGTGCCGATGGCGAGCAGCCGTACGCCGGCCCGCTCGGCCGCGTCGGCAAGGGCCTTACGGAGTACGCCGAGGGAGTGCCGGATCGAGGACAGCTCCAGCCCGGGCGGCGAGCCGATCTCGATCTGGCTGGTCTGGAACTCGCGCTCGACCTGACCGCGTAGCTCCGCCGGGACCTGTTCCAGCACGAGGTCCACGGCGGGCACCGCGGCGCCGGTGTGTGGGTCGACGAGCAGGAACTCCTCCTCGACGCCAACGGTGAGCACCTCGGTCCCCGCGGTCGTCCCGTGCGCCTCCGCCACCTGCCCGGTCATCGCGCACCACCGTCCGTTTCTGCCGCCCGCGGTCCGTCCGCGCCGGTCGGACGTTTGGTTACCCAGGGTGGTAACGCCCGGAAACGTGGTGACGGCACGGCGTCTCCGGCGTGTCGCCGGACCATCGGCGATCCGGCCGGGGGACGTGACACCGGGTCCTATGCTGAGCCCGTGCCGGTGCTGCTGGGATTCCTCTGGGCCACGTGGATGTCCGCGTTCGCCCAGCTCGGCATGCTCGCCGACCGTCCGGCCGACCTGCTCGCCGGGGCCGCGCTGACCGCCCTGGTCCTCGTCGCCGCGCTGCTCGCCGCGCGCCCGCTCGGCCCGTCCCGCGCACCCGGTGTCGCGCGACGCTGGGCCCGGCTGCGTGCCCGGGCCCGCAGCCGCCGGACACCCCGCCAGATCGATCCGGACGCCGCCGGACGACCCCGCCCCCGCGCACCCGGACGCCCCCGCGCCGCGTAGCGACACCTCGCCGCGCGGCCGATCCCACCGTCATCGGTCCTAGGTGCCGTCCACGACGGCTCCAGGACCCACCGGAATCGGACCGAGGGGTTTCCCATGCTCTCCTTCGCACCGCTGCACACCGTCGTCGGCGTCGCCGGCAGCGCGTTGTCCTGGCTCACCGACCTGCTCGAACCGCTGGCCGACGGCACGGCGACCGTCGCCGCCGTCGTGCTGCTCACCGTCGCCGTCCGGCTGCTGATCACACCGTTGACCGTCGCGCAGGTCCGCGGGGAGCGACGCCGCGCCGCGCTCGCCCCGCAGGTTCGCGAGCTGCAGCAGCGGTACGCCGACGACCCGGCGACCCTCCAGCGCGAGGTGTTCGCGTTGTACCGCTCGGCCGGCGCGAACCCGGTCGCCGGCTGCCTGCCGCTGCTGATCCAGGCGCCGTTCCTGCTGGTCCTGTACCGGCTGTTCGCCACCGACGAGGGCGGCACGGGACTGCTCGACGAGCGGCTGGCCGGCGTACCGCTGGGTCACCACCTCAGCGACGGGTTGGCCGGCGCGGCCGGACCGCTCTTCGCCGGCCTGCTGGTCCTGCTGCTGGCGCTGGCCTGGTGGTCGTCACGCCGGGCGCGACGTGCATCGGCCGCGGTCGGCACGGTGGCCGGTACGCCCACCGAGGGGCCGGGGGCGGCCACCCTCGGTCGGCTGCTGCCTCTGCTGCCGTTCACGACCGTGGTGGTGGCGTTGGTGCTGCCGCTCGCCGCCGTGATCTACCTGGTGACGACGACAGCCTGGTCGGCGCTGGAGCAGGTGGTGCTGCGCCGGCCGCAGGCAGCGCCGGCACCCGCCGCAGGGCATCAGGTGCCCTGATCGCGGCGCGGACGCGGATCAGCGACCGGCGGTCACCGACCGCCGGTCGTCGCGTTGCCGGCGGCGGCGGATCTTGCGGGCCACCCAGCTGACCACCATGACGACGAAGACCGCGCCGATTGCGTAGTTGAACCAGTCGCTGTACCGCTCGACGTTCTGCCACCGGCTGCCCAGCGCGTAACCGGACCCGACGATGAGGGCGTTCCACACGCCGCTGCCGATGGTGGTGAGCAGGACGAACTCGCCCAGCGGCATCCGGTTGGCCCCGGCCGGGACGGAGACCAGGCTGCGGACCACCGGCACCACCCGGCCGATCAGCACCGCCCACCGGCCGTGCCGCTCGAACCAGCGGTCGGCCCTCTCCAGGTCGTCGCGGTCCACCAACGGGATGCGGTCCAGCCAGCGCTTGAGCCGTTCCTCGCCGAGCGCCGCGCCGAGCCAGTAGAGCACCAGCGCGCCGACCAGTGAGCCGACCGTCGCGGCGACAATGACGAGGACGACGTTGAACCGACCCTCGTGGGCGAGGAAACCCGCCATCGCCAGCACGATCTCGCTGGGGATCGGCGGGACGATGCTCTCCAACGCAACCAGCAGGGCCACGCCGACCGGACCCATCGCCTCGATGACGGACGCCACCCACCCGGTCAGGCCGGTGAACTCGGAGGGGTCACCAGTCTGGGCGTACGCCATTGGTCATCCTTCCGACGGGCCTACGGGGGATCGGGTTGTCATACCCAATGATCGGCGCGGCACACCTGCGGGTGATCCGCGCCACGGACGGGCTCAGCCCTCCGGGTGCAGCGCGGTGTCGGCCGGGCCCTGCCGCCAGGCGGTGAACGCCACCGTGAGGCCGCCGCGCGTCGGCGCGCAGCAGAACGGGCCGGCCATCGCCTCGGCCTCCGGGTCCAGCGGGGCGAGTCGGACCAGCCGCCACGGCGCGTCGGTCACCCGCGCCCGTACGGTCAGCGCGTCACCGGCCCGACTGACCCGGACCGTCACCTCCTGACCCGCCCAGCCCGGCACCGGGGCCACCGACCAGTCGGAGAACTCCCGGGTCACCACGGCACCGAGCTGCGACTCGCCGTCGCTCACCTCGACACCCGCCTTGACCCACGTCCGCTCGTCCACCCGGACCAGCACGCCGGCCTGGTCGAACTGCGCGGAGAAGTCGAGCCGGAAGCTCACCTCCATGGCCGCGCCGACGGGTAGCGGCGCGAGCAGCGCCGGCCCGTTGTCGTGGACGAAGCCGTAGCTGGTCCGCCGCCAGAAGTCGGTCTCCGCCCCGGCTTCGACGACCAGCTCACCGGTTGGACCGTGTTCGGCGCGCACCGGCGGGTGCAGCCACCGGCCCCGGGACCAGTCCAACTCATCGCTCGGCGGTACGAGGTCGGTCTCCATGCCGGGCAGGGTACCGACCGCCGCCGCCCGGCAGGTTTGCCGTGGAGATCAACTGGAGAGATTTTCGCGGCATGGGTGACCGTTGGTACTCCGAAGCCGTCGTCTACTGCCTCGACATCGACACGTACGCCGACTCCGACGGCGACGGTGTGGGCGACATCCGTGGTCTGATCGGCCGGTTGGACTACCTGGCCCGGCTGGGCGTGACGTGCCTGTGGCTGCACCCGATCCACCCGTCGCCGAACCGCGACGACGGGTACGACGTCACCGACTTCTACAACGTCGACCCCCGCTTCGGCACCCTCGGTGACTTCGCCGAACTGCTGCACCAGGCGCAGAACCGGGGCATCCGCGTGATCATCGACCTGGTGGTCAACCACACCTCGGACGAGCACCCCTGGTTCCAGTCCGCCCGTTCCTCGCCCGACTCGCCGTACCGGGACTGGTTCGTCTGGTCCGACACCGAGCCGGACGACCGCCACCAGGGCATGGTCTTCCCCGGGGAGCAGAAGGAGACGTGGAGCTACGACCGCACCGCGAAGGCGTGGTTCTACCACCGCTTCTACAAGTTCCAGCCGGACCTGAACTTCGCCAACCCGGAGGTCCGGGCCGAGGTTAAGAAGATCATGTCGTTCTGGCTCCAGCTCGGAGTCTCCGGCTTCCGGATGGACGCGGTGCCGTTCATCATCGAGCTGACCGAGCCGGGCAACCCGGACTCCCCAAAGGACTTCGAGTTCCTCACCGAGATGCGCCAGCACGTGCAGTGGCGGCGCGGGGACGCCGTCCTGCTCGCCGAGGCGAACGTCGAACCGGACCAGCTTCCGACGTTCTTCGGCGACGCCGGCGGATCCGGCAACCGCATCCACATGCTCTTCGACTTCATGCTCAACGGCCGGCTCATGCTCGCCCTCGCGCGGCAGGACCCGGAGTCGCTGATCGAGGCGTTGCGTGACACGCCGAAGCTCCCGGTCGGTGGGCAGTGGGCCACCTTCCTGCGCAACCACGACGAGATCGACCTGTCCCGGTTGACGACCGAACAGCGCAACCAGGTGTACGCCGAGTTCGGCCCGGACGAGAACATGCGCATCTACGACCGGGGCATCCGCCGTCGGCTCGCCCCGATGCTCGGCAACGACCGGCGGCGCATCGAGCTGGCGTACGCCCTGCAGTTCTCCCTGCGCGGCACTCCGGTGCTGCGCTACGGCGAGGAGATCGGGATGGGCGAGGACCTGTCGCTGCCCGGTCGGGAGGCGATCCGTACGCCGATGCAGTGGTCGTACAAGCCGAATGCCGGCTTCTCCACCGCGGATACGGAGAAGCTGGTCCGCCCGGTGATCGACAAGGGTGAGTTCGGTTACCAGAACGTCAACGTCACCGCCCAGCGTGGCGACCCGAAGTCGCTGCTCGCCTGGTTCGAGCGCATGATCCGTACCCTTCGGGAGGCCCCCGAGATCGGCTCCGGCTCCACCACACACATCGACGTGGCGATGCCGCCCGGGGTGCTGGCGCACCGCGCGGACGGGCCGACCGGCACGATGGTCTTCCTGCACAACCTGGGTACCGACGACGTCGAGGTGGACCTGAGCAGCCTCGAGGCGGAGGCCGACCTGCCGATCGACGTGCTCACTGACCGTGGTTACGGCGAGCTGGGCAAGCTCGGCGCGGTGAAGGTCTCCGGGTACGGATACCGGTGGATTCGCCTATGCCGGGGTCGGGGGTTCTGAGGCTAAGCTCCTTCGATCACCCCAAAGTTACCCGGAGGTAATCATGTCGGAGGAGCACCGCGTCGCCATCGTCACCGGAGCCGCACGCGGTATCGGTGCCGCCACCGCCCGGCGGCTGGCCGCCGACGGGATGGCAGTGGCGGTCGTCGACATCGACGAGGCGGCCACCAAGGAGACGGTGGACGCCATCTCCGGCGCGGGTGGCCGTGCGCTCGGCGTGGGTGCCGACGTGTCCGACCGCGACCAGGTCGGGGCCGCCGTGGAGCGGGTCGCCGCCGAACTGGGCGCCCCCACCGTCCTGGTCAACAACGCCGGCGTGCTGCGCGACAACCTGCTGTTCAAGATGACCAACACCGACTGGGACACGGTCATGGGCGTACACCTGCGCGGGGCGTTCCTGTTCAGCCAGGCCGCTCAGAAGCACATGGTGGACCGCAAGTGGGGGCGGATCGTCAACCTGTCCAGCACCTCCGCGCTGGGCAACCGGGGGCAGGCGAACTACGCCGCCGCCAAGGCGGGCCTCCAGGGCTTCACCAAGACGCTCGCCATCGAGCTGGGGCCGTTCGGGGTGACCGTCAACGCCGTCGCGCCCGGCTTCATCGTCACCGACATGACGGCGGCCACCGCCGCCCGCATGAAGGTCGACTTCGAGGACCTCCAGAAGCACGCCGCCGCCGAGATCCCGGTCCGTCGCCCGGGTCGCCCGGAGGACGTCGCCCACACCATCTCGTTCCTGGCCAGCGAGGGCGCCGGCTTCGTCTCCGGTCAGGTCATCTACGTGGCGGGCGGACCACGGGCCTGACCCGCGCCGCTTCCGTTCCGCGGCCCGGTCGGTCAGGCCGGGTCGCGGCGGGTGCGCCAGAGCCAGAAAAGGCCCAGCACCGGCAGGACGAGCGGGATGTAGCCGTACCCGCTACCGAACTGCGACCACACCGTCTCGTCGGGGAAGAGGGCCTTGTCGGCCAGGCTCAGGATGCCGACCGCGACGACACCGACCAACTCCACCGAACAGCACACCAGCGCCACCCGTCGACCGGTGTGTCCGGCCCGGGCCAGACCCACCGCGGCCACGATGTAGATGAGCGCGGCCAGGGCGGAGAGCAGGTACGCCACCGGCGCCTCGTCGAACTTCGTGGCGATCTGTAGGCCCGCCCGACTCGTCGCCGCGATGGCGAACAGCAGGTAGATCGCGATCAACAGACGGCCGGGCCCGGAGTTCGTGCGCTGTCGGGCCGGACGAGTCTCAACCACCGAGGACCTCCCAGGTCTGCTGCAACCGCACCACCACGACCGGCGTCACCAGGCAGACCGCGCAGACGATCGCCGACCCCCACCGGGTCGGTTCCATCCGGGCCAGCACCCAGGCCAGCGGTGGCAGGCAGACCAGCGTGACCAGGTAGCCGAAGAACGCGCCGGGCTCGCCCGGCCGGTCGCCGCCGCCGACCGCCACCAGGGCCAGCACACCCAACGCGAGCAACACCAACTCGAGTACGGCCAGACCGGCGAACTGCACCCGGTCCGGCGGCCGGTGGCGTACCGCCGCGACCAGCGCCCACACGGCGACGAGCAGCGACAGCACGATCGACACCGTCGCGAGGGGCCCGTCTACCGGCGAGCCGGCCGCCGCGCTGGTCATCGGCCCCACCCGGTCGTCGCCTCGGTCACCGGCACAGCCTACTAACCGTCGTAGTACCCGCCGCGCGCTGCCTGGCCATCGCGCCCCGCCGCGTCCGCGAACGCGGCGGGTGTGTCGGGGCGGGCGGCCGGTGCGTCCGGCCGCGCGGCGGGTGTGTCGGGGCGGGCGGCCGGTGCGTTCGGCCGCGCGGCAGCCCAAGAGGGTATGCAGGCGCTGTCGAGCTGCCCCAGATTTGGGGCAAGGCCATCTCGGATCTCTGCGCCAGCAGTGGGGCGAGCGTCGGAAGTCGGATGGGGCTCTGCAGGACGGTGTGGGGCGCCCCGGATCTGGGGCAGCTCGACAGGCACTCGTCGGACCACGGTCACCCCCGGTCGGCAGTACGCGTGCTGCTCCGGTTGGCGACCCGCCGCCGACGGACCTGCTGGGGCGACTAGCGTGGATCACGTCCGTGGCGTCGCCACGGTCGGGGGAAACGGCGGAGGTACACGTGCTGCGGTTCGGCTTGTTCGGCACCGGTCACTGGGCGATCGAGACGCACGGGAAGGCGCTGCACGCACACCCGGACGCGGAACTGGTCGGGGTGTGGGGGCGTAACCCGGAGCGGGCCTCCGCGCTGGCCGAGCGGTACGGCGTGCCCGCGTACGCCGACGTCGACGCCCTCATTGAGCAGTGCGAGGCCATCGCCGTCGCGCTGCCGCCGGACGTCCAGGCCGACATCGCGGTCCGTGCCGCGAACGCCGGCCGGCACCTGCTGCTGGACAAGCCGTTGGCGCTCAGCGTGGACGACGCCGACCGGGTGGTCACCGCCGCCCAGGCGTCGGGAGTGGCCTCGGTGGTGTTCTTCACCCAGCGGTTCCAGCCGAACGTCACCGCGTTCCTCGCGTCGACCGCCGCCGCCGGTGGCTGGCAGCACGGCCGCACCACGGCCTTCGCGTCGATCTTCCAGGACGGCAGCCCGTACGGCGGCTCGCTGTGGCGTCGCGAGCACGGCGCGCTCTGGGACATCGCCCCGCACGCGCTCTCGATCCTTCTGCCGGTGCTGGGGCGGGTCACCCAGGTGGCCGCGATGGACGGCCCGAGCGGGATGGTGCACCTGCTGCTCACCCACGAGGGTGGTGCGACCAGCAGCGCCTCGCTCTCCCTGGACGCGCCGACCGAGGCGATGGCCCGCGAGTTCGTGTTCTACGGCGAGAACGGCATCGAGACCGTGCCGCACGGCGAGAACGACGCCGCGACGGCGTTCGGTGTGGCGATCGACCAGCTCGTCGAGCAGGTCCGGACCGGTGCCCACGACCACCGCTGCGACGTCCGCTTTGGCCGCGAGGTGGTCACGATCATCGCCGCCGCCGAGGAGGCCCGCCAACAATCCCGCACGATCCGCCTTCCCTGACCCTCCCTATCCCCCAAACCCCTCCCACCCCGTACAACGGGGTCTGGGGTTTAGGTGGGGGTTGTTAGGGCCTCGGTTAGTTCTTCGGGGTTGTCGAACTGTTCGGGTGGTAGGGCCTGGAGCATGTGCAGCATGCTCGTGTCGGCGCCGTTCTCCTGCGCCCAGCGGACGAGGTCCTCGCGGGAGACCGGGTAGTCGAGCCCGGCCAGGTACTCCTGCAACTGCACGCCTGACACGGTCATGTCGGTTGGCTACCCGCTCGTGTCAGGCGTACACGCTGACGGCGTGTCGGCTCGCGACGCGCCGACGGTTTGTCGGCGTGAGCGCCGGGTAGCCGCTGCCATGCTGGTTCAGCGGCTCGGCGCGCCGAGCGACTTCGACCCGTTGCTGGAGCGCGTTCGGGACGCCCGGGTGGTGATGATCGGCGAGTCCACGCACGGCAGTTACGACTACTACCGGCTCCGTGAGCAGTTGACCCGTCGACTGATCGCGGAGTGCGGCTTCTCGTTCGTGGCCGTGGAGGGCGACTGGCCGGACTGCGACCGGGTGCACCGCTCGGTCACCGCCGCGCCCGGCGGGGCCCTGGATCCGCAGAGCGCGCTGGAGCGCTTCGAGCGGTGGCCGACCTGGATGTGGGCCAACGCCGAGGTGGCGCGCTTCTGCCGGTGGCTGCGGGCGTGGAACCTGCAACGGCCGGAGGGTGAGCGGACCGGGTTCCACGGGCTCGACGTCTACAGCCTCTGGGAGTCGATGCAGGCGATCTTCGACTACCTGGGGGAGGAGGACCCGACCTCGCTGGAGGCGGCGCAGGACGCGTACCGGTGCTTCGAGCCGTACGGCAAGCGGGTCGAGGAGTACGGCGCGGCCAGCCGGTTCGTCTCCGCCCGGTGCGAGGAGGAGGTGGTCCGGCTGTTGGCGCGTACCCGGGAGCAGGCCATGTCGGACGGCCCGGACCGCTTCTCGGCCTGGCAGAACGCGGAGGTGGTGGCCGGCGCGGAGCGCTACTACCGGGCGATGGTGGCCGGCGGTCCGGACTCGTGGAACATCCGAGACACCCACATGCAGGACACTTTGGACCGGCTGCTGCACCGCTACGGCCCGGACGCCCGAGGGATCGTCTGGGCGCACAACACGCACGTGGGGGACGCGCGGGCCACCGACATGGCCGCGGACGGGATGGTCAACATTGGTCAGTTGGCCCGCGAACGGCACGGCGACGACGCGGTGGCGCTGATCGGGTTCGGCACCTACCGGGGCACGGTGATCGCCGCTCCCCGGTGGGGCTCCCCCTCGGAGGCGATGGTGGTGCCGCCGGCACGGGAGGGCTCGGTGGAGCGGCGGTTGCACGAGCTGATGCCCGAGCGGGCGGTGCTCGTCTTCGGCGGTGACGACCAGCCGGGCTGGGTCACCGAGCCGGCGGACCACCGGGCGATCGGGGTGGTCTACGACCCGTCGTTCGAGTCTTGGGGCAACTATGTGCCGACGCGCCTGGCCGCGCGCTATGACGCGCTCATCTGGTGCGACGAAACGACGGCCCTGCACCCGCTGGCGGTCCCCGCCGCCCCCGGCGAGATGGAGACGTACCCGGCCGGTGTGTGACCGGGCCCGCGCCGATCATGGAGTTGTGGTGCCGGACGAAGTGCCCGAGTCAGGGCACGACGGGCACCACAACTCCATGATCGACCAGGCTGGGACCTAGACCCTCGTGGGTTCCTGGGTCGTCAGGTGGTCGCGGAGGCCTTCGCCCTCGATGTCGACGTTGGGCAGGGCGCGGTTCAGCCAGCGGGGCAGCCACCAGGCGCGGTCACCGAGCAGGGACATCACGGCCGGGACGATGGTCATGCGGACCACGAAGGCGTCGATGGCCACGCCGATGGCGAGCGCGAAGCCCATCGACTTGATCACCGGGTCATCGAGGAAGACGAAGCCCCCGAACACCGACATCATGATCAGCGCGGCGGCGGTGACCACCCGGGCGCCGTGCCCCATGCCGCTGATCGTGGCCGCCCGGGCGCTCTCACCGTGCACGAAGTCCTCCCGCATCCGGGAGACCAGGAACACCTCGTAGTCCATGGCGAGCCCGAACAGGATGCCGATGAGCAGGATCGGCAGGAAGCTGATCAGCGGGCCGGGCGTGTCCAGGCCGACCAGGTCGGCGAGGTGCCCCTGCTGGAACACCGCCACCGTGATGCCGAACGTGGCGGCGACGGTGAGCAGGAAGCCCAGCGCGGCCTTGACCGGCACCAGCAGCGAGCGGAACACCAGCATCAGCAGCAGGACCGACAGCCCGACCACCAGCAGCAGGTAGACCGGCAGCGCGTCGGAGAGCTTCTCGGAGACGTCGATGCCGATCGCGGTGACGCCGGTGAGCAGGACGTCCGCGCCGCGAATGCCGCTGACCGAGTCGCGGATGTCGTGCACCAGCGTCTCGGTGGCCTCGTCGGTCGGGCCGGTCTTGGGCACCACGCCGAGCAGCGCCGTCCGGCCGTCCGGGCTGAGCTGCGGCGGCGCCACCGCGAGGACGTTCTCGGTACGTTGCAGCAGCGCGGTGACCTGCGGTACGGCGGCCGCGGTCGCCGGTGCGTCGTCGCCCGCGACGACCACCGCGAGCCGGCCCGTGAAGCCCGGGCCGAAGCCCTCGACGGTCAGGTCGTTCGCCACCCGGGCCGGAGAGCCGACGGCGGCCGTCGCCGCGCCCGGCAACGCCAGCCGCATGTCGGGCGTGGGCAGCGCGAGCAGCCCCAGACCGAGCAGCCCGACCAGGATCACGGGTACGCGGAAACGGGTGACGAACCGGGCCCAGCGGAAGCCGAACCGGGTGCGGTCCTCGGCCGGGGCCGGCCGGTCGAGGTCCGCGTCGGTGCCCGGCGTGCCCTCGTTGGCGAGTGCCCGCAGCCGGCGGGGGAGCACCCGGCGACCGGCGAAGCCGAGCAGCGCCGGCTGCAGGGTGATGGCGACGAGGACGGCCACGGTGACGGTGCCGGCGGCGGCGAGACCCATCACGGTGAGGAACGGGATGTCCACCACGGCCAGGCCGGCGAGCGCGATGACGACGGTGGCGCCCGCGAAGACCACGGCGGAGCCGGCGGTGCCGACGGCCCGGCCGACCGCCTCGTCCGGGGGCAGGCCGTCGAGCAGGTTCTGCCGGTGCCGGGAGGTGATGAACAGCGAGTAGTCGATGCCGACGGCGAGGCCGAGCATCAGCGCGAGGATCGGCGCCGTGCTGGTCAACTCGATGACGCCGCTCAGCGCGAACAGGCCGGCCATGCCGACGCCCACGCCGATCAGCGCGTTGAGCATGGTCATGCCGGCGGCCACCAGCGAGCCGAACGTGATGATCAGGACGATCGCGGCGACCAGGACGCCGAGCGCCTCGGTCGAGCCGATCTCCGGCTCCCCGCCCAGCACCTCACCGCCCGGGGCGACCTGCCAGCCCTTCGCCTTGGCCGCCGCGCCGACCTCCTCGTACGCGGTCTTCTGCGCGTCGGTCACCTCGTCCGCCCCGGTGGCGAACTGAACCTGCACCAGCGCGTACCGGCCGTTGGGCGAGACGGCGCCGACTTGGAGCGGGTTGACCGCGCCGACGACGCCGGGCAGCGTCCCGGCCTGCTGGACCAGCTCCTGCACCACGGCCTGGCCCTCCGGGGAGGCCAGTTGGCCGTCGCCGGGCGCCTTGAGCGTGATCGTGCCGGTGGCGCCGCTGGCTGCGGGGAACTGCTCGCTGAGCAGGTCGAGGGCGCGCTGGCTCTCGGTTCCGGGCATGGTGAAGTTGCTCGCCGTCGGGCCGCGCAGGGTCGCCGCGGCCAGGCCGGCGCCGACGAGTACGACGAGCCAGAGCGCGACGACGAGCCGTCGCCGGCGCAACGCGCCCCGGCCGAGCCGGTAGAGCAGGGTGGCCATCAGGAGTCCTTGTCCTCGGTCGTGGGTGGTTGGGGCTGGGGTGTCCCGACGGGTTCGACGGCCCGCCGGGCGAGGGTGAGCAGGGCGGGACGCAGCTCGTCGTCGGGGATGTCGACGAACTCGGCGCATGCCTCGGAGATGCCGGCCAGCAGCACCAGCGCGGCGATCCGGGCGCCGGGACGGTCGGAGTGGCCGGCCAGCGCGTCGCGCAGCCGTTCGGAGATCTGCTGGATGTGGGCGAAGGCCGGCTGGCACAGCAGCTCCGGGAACTCGCCGCGCAGGACGGCGATCTCCCGCCGGAACCGGACCGCGAGGTCGACGAAGCCGACCGCGGCGACGTCCTGGGCGGCCGCGCCGGTCAGGCCGCTGAGCTGGTCGTCGAGGTCGGTCAGCACCATGATGGCCGGTGCCATCAGCTCGGCGAGCAGGGCTTCCTTGTTGGCGAAGTGGTAGAGCACGGTGGCCTTGGAGCAGCCGACCTCGCGGGCGATGTCCTGCAACGAGGTGCCCCGGTAGCCGGTCACCGCGAACCGTCGCGCCGCCGCGGCGAGGATCTCGCCGTGCGTTTCGGACACCGCTCTGGCCATCACCGGTCCACCTCCGTGAACCAGCATGCCTGACCGATCGGTCAGACCCTGACCGATCGGTCAGACGAACCGGGTGGCGTTCCCCACACCCGATTCCTGTCTAGTCCGCGTGCTCCGCGTCGTACCGGGTCCGCGCCTCGGCGATGGCGCGGCGGTGCCGCTCGGCCCAGCTCGTCAGGGCCACCAGCGACTCGTACAGCTCCAGGGCCATCGGGGTGGCCACGTATTCGACCTTGGGCGGCACGGTCGGGTAGACGGTGCGGTGCAGCAGGCCGTCGCGTTCCAGGTTGCGCAGGGTCAGCGTGAGCATCCGCCGGCTGATGCCCTCGATGTGCCGCTCCAACTCGGTGAAGCGCACCGGGCCGTGCGAGGCCGCCACCAGGATGCCGATGCTCCACTTGCCGCCGACCCGGTCGAGCACCTCACGGACGGTGCACGCCCGCGCCTGCCCGGGGGTGAAGGGCACGTTCCCGGGTGAGCAGGTCAGCTCGGCCTCCACCAGCGCGGACACATCGCTGTTCCTCTGGGACACAACAGTGCCTCCTTCCGCTCCCGCTCATGGTCACAGACGATGGCGTCGGTAACAAACCGTGCACCAAGGAGGATTCCGTGGACCGAGCGACCCCGTCCCGCTGGCCGGCGCTGCTGGTGCTCTGCGCCGGCAGCCTCATGGTCATTCTCGATGGCAGCGTCGTGTCGGTGGCCCTGCCCGCCGTCCAACGCGACCTGGGCTTCACCGCCGCCGGGCTGGCCTGGGTGGTCAACGCCTACCTGGTGGCGTTCGGCGGGCTGTTGCTGCTCGCCGGCCGTCTCGGTGACCTGCTCGGCCGACGCCGGGTCTTCCTGGCCGGCGTCGTGCTGTTCACCGTGGCCTCGGCGGCCTGCGCGGTGGCCGGCAATCCGGCCCTGCTCGTCGGCGCGCGGTTCGGCCAGGGTGTCGGTGGCGCGCTGGCCATGGCGGTCAGCCTCGGCATGATCGTCCGGCTCTATCCCGAGCCGGCCGAGCGGGCCCGCGCGATCGCCGTCTACAGCTTCACCGGGGCGGCCGGCGCGTCGATCGGCACGGTGGCCGGGGGAGTGCTGACCGAGCTGGCTGGCTGGCGTTCGATTTTCCTGGTGAACCTCCCGATCGGGGCGGCGATCCTGCTCGCCGCCGTCCGCCGGCTCCCCGCCGAGCGGGGCATCGGCCTGCGGGCCGGCCTCGACGTGCCGGGCGCCGTGCTCGCCACCGCCGGCCTGATGGCGGCCGTGCTGGGCATCGTGGGTACGGGTGAGCACGGCTGGACCAGCCGGCGCACCCTCGGCGCGGTGGCGCTCGCCGCGCTGCTGCTCGGCGGCTTCGCGCTACGCCAGCGCGTGGCGTCCACCCCGCTGCTGCCTCCCCGACTGCTGCGCGTCCCGGGGCTGCTCGCGGCGAACACCGTGCAGTTCCTCATGGTGGCCGCGTTCCTCGGCTTCCAGTTCCTGCTCGCCGTGGAGCTGCAACTGGTGCTCGGGCTGAACGCGGCGGCGACCGGCTGGGCGTTCCTGCCCACCCCCGTAGTGATCGCGGCGGTGTCGCTCGGCCTGTCGGGCAGGCTGATCGCCCGCTGGGGCGCCCGAACCGTGCTGGTGACCGGGCTCGGCCTGGCCGCCGTCGGTTTCCTGCTGCTCGCCCGGCTGTCCGCCGACGGTGGCTACCTCACCGACGTACTCCCGGCGATGTTGATCTTCGGGGTGGCCGGCGGCCTGACCCTGCCGGCGGTCACCACGCTGGCGATGGCCGGCGCGACCGACGCCGACGCCGGGCTCGCCTCCGGTCTGGCCAACACGACCCAGCAGGTCGGCGGGGCGGTCGGCCTGGCGACGCTGGCGACCCTCGCGGCGGCCCGCAGCGACGCTCTGCGGGCCTCCGGTCAGGCCGAGGCGGCCGCGCTGGCCGGCGGTTACCGGGTGGCGTTCGCGGTGGCCGCCGCCCTGGTGCTCGCCGCCCTGCTGCTGGCGCTTGCACGGTGCCGCGCCGGCCGGGCGGGGCGCGACCCGACGTCGACGGACCGGTCGACGGGCCGGCCGCCGACCGTGGTCCTCGAAATCGGCAGGCCTCCGAGCGCCGCGTCCGGTTGACCGACGACGCCGAGGCCGCGAGGGTGATCGGGTGAGTGAGGCTGACGAGACCCGCGACGGCGTGGCCCTGACCAACCTGGACCAGCCGCTGTCCGACCGTGACGACGCCACCAAGCGCGACCTTGTCGACTACCTCGACGCGGTCCGGGGGCCGATCATCGGGCAACTCCGGGACCGGCCGCTGTCGGTGATCCGGGTCCGCCCCGGCCAGCCGCCGTTCATGCAGAAGAACCTGCCCCGCTACACCCCGGACTGGGTACGCCGGACGCCGGTCTGGGCCGAGGCGTCGCACCGGGAGATCTCGTACGCCCTCTGCGACGACCGGCGGACCCTGCTCTGGCTCGCCAACCAGCGCGCGGTCGAGTACCACCCGACCCTGGCCACGGTTGCCGACCTGCACCGACCGAGCCACCTGGTGCTCGACCTGGACCCGCCGGAGGGCGACGGGTTCCGGGCGGCGGTCGACGCGGCCCTGCTGGTCCGCCAGGCGCTCGCCGACGCCGGCCTGGTCGGAGCGGTCAAGACCAGCGGCGCCAAGGGCGTGCACGTCTTCGTCCCGGTCACGGGCGACGCCACCGCCGAGGAGTTGGCGGCCGCCACCCGGGCGCTCGCCGTCCGCGCCGAACGGCTCGACCCGGCGCTCGCCACCACGGCGTACATCCGCGAGGACCGGGGCGGGAAGGTGTTCGTGGACGCCACCCGCTCCGGCGGGGCGACGGTCGTCGCCGCGTACAGCCCGCGACTACGGCCCGGGATGCCGGTGTCCTTCCCGGTCGACTGGGCCGACCTGACCGAGGTGACCCCGGCGGACTTCACCATCCGGACGGCGCCGTCGCTGCTCGCCGGGACCGACCCGTGGGTCGCGCTGCTGCCGGAACCCCAGCAGATCCCCGCAGACCTGGTCACCGAGGGTCGCGCCATCCCGGTGGCCCGCGTCCAGGCCATGCACGAGGGCAAGCGCCGGGCCCGCGCCCGCCGCGAAACCACCTGACGGTACGCCCCGACGACTGCCCCACGCGCCGCCACGCGGCTCGGCTCCGGCTCGGCCGTCCGGCGGTCCTGTCTTGTCGGTGGTCTGTGGCACGATTTGCCGGGTGACCAGCCGATCCACGGAGAGCCAGCGCCTCGCCGACCTCGCGCGGCTGCGTCGCGTCCGCGACCGCATCGACCGGGAGTACGCGCAGCCGTTGGACGTCGAGGCGCTCGCCCGGGGCGTCCACATGTCGGCGGGGCACCTCAGCCGGGAGTTCCGGCTCGCCTACGGCGAATCGCCGTACAGCTATCTCATGACCCGGCGCGTGGAGCGCGCCATGGCCCTGCTGCGTCGTGGCGACCTGAGCGTCACCGATGTCTGTTTCGCGGTCGGCTGCTCGTCGCTCGGCACCTTCAGCACCCGCTTCACCGAACTGGTCGGTATGCCCCCCAGCACGTACCGCCGGGAGGCGGCGCTGTCGACCGCCGGGCTGCCATCCTGTACGGCGAAGCAGGTCACCAGACCCATCAGGAATCGAGAAGCGCAGGTCACGCGGCCACCCCTAGCGTGACCGGGGCCCCGCCACCCCAGCAGATGGAGAGACGATGAGCAAGGCCACGGACTCGCCCGCGGCGCACGTCGCGGACCGCCACGACCTGATCCGGGTACAGGGCGCTCGCGTCAACAACCTCAAGGACGTCACGGTCGAGCTGCCGAAGCGTCGCCTCACGGTGTTCACCGGTGTCTCCGGCTCGGGCAAGAGCTCGCTGGTGTTCGGCACCATCGCCGCCGAGTCGCAACGGATGATCAACGAGACCTACAGCGCCTTCCTCCAGGGCTTCATGCCGACGCTGACCCGGCCCGAGGTCGACGTGCTGGCCGGGCTCACCACCGCGATCATCGTCGACCAGGAGCGGATGGGGGCCAACGCCCGCTCCACCGTCGGCACCGCCACCGACGCCAACGCGATGCTGCGCATCCTGTTCAGCCGGCTCGGGCAGCCGCACATCGGCTCGCCGAACGCCTTCTCCTTCAACGTCCCGTCGGTCCGGGCCAGCGGCGCGATCACCGTGGAACGTGGCGCGGGCAAGACGAAGACTGAGAAGGCGACCTTCAACCGCCTGGGCGGCATGTGCCCGCGCTGCGAGGGGATGGGCGCGGTCACCGACTTCGACCTCTCCGCGCTGTACGACGACAGCAAGTCGCTCAACGAGGGCGCGATCACGATCCCCGGCTACAGCATGGAGGGCTGGTACGGGCGGATCTTCCGGGGCTGCGGCTACTTCGACCCGGACAAGCCCATCAGCAAGTACACGAAGCGGGAGCTGCAGGACCTGCTCCACCGGGAACCGACCAAGATCAAGGTTGAGGGCATCAACCTGACGTACTCGGGCCTGATCCCGCAGATCCAGAAGTCGTTCCTGTCCAAGGACATCGACACGTTGCAGCCGCACATCCGTGCCTTCGTGGACCGGGCGGTCACGTTCACGACCTGCCCCGACTGCGACGGCACCCGGCTCAGCGCCGAGGCCCGCTCGTCGAAGATCGCGGGCAAGAACATCGCCGACGTCTGCGCCATGCAGATCAGCGACCTCGCGGCCTGGGTCCGGGGCATCCAGGAGCCGTCGGTCGCGCCGCTGCTCAGCGGGTTGCAACACCTCCTCGACTCGTTCGAGGAGATCGGGCTGGGCTACCTGTCACTCGACCGACCGTCCGGCACGCTCTCCGGCGGCGAGGCGCAGCGCACCAAGATGATCCGCCACCTCGGGTCGTCGCTCACCGACGTCACGTACGTCTTCGACGAACCGACGATCGGGCTGCACCCGCACGACATCGCCCGGATGAACGGCCTGCTGCTGAGACTGCGCGACAAGGGCAACACCGTCCTGGTCGTGGAGCACAAGCCGGAGGCCATCGCCATCGCCGACCACGTCGTCGACCTCGGTCCGGGCGCCGGCACCGGCGGGGGTGAGGTGGTGTTCGAGGGCACCGTCGACGGGCTGCGCGCCAGCGACACCCTGACCGGGCGGCACCTGGACGACCGGGCCGCGCTGAAGTCGTCGGTGCGTACACCGTCCGGCACGCTCGCCGTGCGGGGCGCGAACACCCACAACCTGCGGGACGTCGACGTCGACATCCCGCTCGGCGTGCTCGTGGTGGTGACCGGCGTGGCCGGTTCGGGCAAGAGCTCGCTCATTCACGGTTCGGTGTCCGGCACCGACGGCGTGGTGTCGGTCGACCAGAGCGCGATCCGCGGCTCCCGACGGAGCAACCCCGCGACGTACACGGGTCTGCTCGACCCGATCCGCAAGGCGTTCGCCAAGGCCAACGGTGTGAAGCCCGCGCTGTTCAGCGCCAACTCCGAGGGTGCCTGCCCCGGCTGCAACGGCGCCGGCGTCATCTACACCGACCTGGGGATGATGGCCGGCGTCGCCGCCACCTGCGAGGAGTGCGAGGGGCGGCGGTTCCAGGCGTCCGTACTGGAATACCGGTTCGGCGGCCGGGACATCAGCGAGGTGCTCGCCATGTCGGTGACCGAGGCGGCGGCGTTCTTCGGCACGGGCGAGGCGCGTACCCCGGCGGCGCACGCCATCCTCGACCGACTCGTCGACGTCGGGCTCGGCTACCTCAGCCTCGGCCAGCCGTTGACCACCCTGTCCGGCGGCGAGCGGCAGCGGCTCAAGCTGGCCACCCGGATGGCCGAGAAGGGCGGCATCTACGTCCTCGACGAGCCGACCACCGGCCTGCACCTCGCCGACGTGGAGCAACTGCTCGGCCTGCTGGACCGGCTGGTCGACTCCGGCACGTCGGTGATCGTCGTCGAGCACCACCAGGCCGTCATGGCGCACGCCGACTGGATCATCGACCTCGGCCCGGGCGCCGGCCACGACGGCGGCCGAATCGTCTTCGAAGGCACCCCGGCCGACCTGGTAACGGCCCGCAGCACCCTAACCGGACAACACCTGGCCGAGTACGTAAACGCCTAACGCCACCCCACCCCGCGTCCCCAGGTCTCCCGCGATCTTGCACTTTCGGTGGCGACAAACGTTGCATTACTTCCCAAGACGAAAACCGAAACTGCAAGATCGCGGAGTGGAGGGGTTCGGGGCCGTTCGACGCGAGCCGGCACCGGGTACGTGGGGTCCGGGGTTCGGCCCCGGGACAGAAATGACAAGCGCCCCAGGTCCGCGCTTCTCAGCGACATGGAGCGCGAAAGCTTGTGCCCCCGGCAGGATTCGAACCTGCGCCCCCGCCTCCAGAGGGCGGCGCTAGCCACGCTCGAACCACATGCCTGACCTGGGCGAACGCTGGTAGTTGGGCTGCAGCGCGGGCAGCTTTGGCACACATGTGGCATGGAGTGCTGTCCAATGCCCGGTCGCTGCCCCACGCGCCCGTGATCCACAAGCAATCCCAGGAGTTCCTCGGCACGCCGGCTCACCGAGGCCGGGAGCTGTCGGTTCGGGCACGGCCTACTAGTCTCGTCACACGTGCCCTTCAACGATTGAGGATGCTTATGTCGGACACATACCAGGGTGACGGGGAAGGTGGCCTCGAGAACGAGCAGTTCGAGCCTGAGGGTGTCAGTGGTGGAGACGACCAAGACACGCCGATCCCAGACCTCGAGCCAATCTCGTACTTCGGAACGGATTTCGACGTTCACGGCCTCGTGCGACGCCTCAACAATCGTGACATTGTCGTTCCGAACTTTGACCCAGCCGTGGAGTCAGAGTCGGATCTGTCGGGCTTCCAGCGTAAGTTTGTATGGAAGAAGCCGCAGATGGACCGTTTTGTAGAGTCACTGCTGCTCGGCTTCCCCGTTCCAGGCATCTTTCTCGTCCAGCAGGCAAACAAACAACTGCTTGTACTTGATGGGCAGCAACGGCTACGCACCTTACAGCGCTTCTACGCAGGCAAGATTAATCCCAAGGTAGAGTTCAAGCTCGAACACGTCACGGACAAGTTGAAGGAATTGACGTATTCCACGCTGGATGATGAACAACGGCGACTGCTTGATAACACGTTTATTCATGCCACCGTGGTCAAGTACAACTCTCAGCTAGGCGGAGATGAGAGCGTTTACTCACTGTTCGAGCGCCTAAATACAGGCGGCACGAACCTCTACCCTCAAGAAATTCGAGTAGCCCTGTTTCATGGATCTCTGGTGGAACTCCTTCGAGAATTCAACGGCCATCCCTCTTGGCGAGCGATCTACGGTCCGATCTCGGAGCGCTTGAAAGATCAAGAGCTTATTTTGCGGTTCTTGGCCTTTCATCAGGAAGAGGGTAGCTATCGCAGACCATTGAAGGTTTTCTTGAACACCTTTCTGGCCGACCATCGCAACCTCGAGGGACTGGACGTCGCAAACCTGCGCCAAGTCTTCGCCGAAACCTGCGACGTTCTGGCTCGCACGCTGGGTCGAAAGGCTCTACGTCCAGAGAGCCAGATTAATGCTGCCTTCGCTGACGCCATTCTCATGGGTATGAGTTCAAGGCTTAGCCGTGGCCCACTTCAGGATGAGTCGCACGTGGCAGCGACCAGAGAGCAGCTTCTTCGGAAGCCGGATTTCGTGAGCGCTGTCGCTCGCGCGACCGCCGACGAGGACCGTGTCGAGCGGCGTCTTCGCATGGCTAGGGAAGCCTTTGAAGAGCTCGCATGAGGCGTCCGAATCACTCGTTGAAGGCCCGGTATGAAGTCGGCCGACTCAAAAAGGAACTAGAGGAGCTATACATACGAGCAGACCCCCGTGCGATCGATGATCCCGAACTCGCCGCAGACTTAGGCCAGTATCTTTGCCTGCGGGTCTCTGGCTATCTCGAGCAAGCAACGGCAGTGATCCTTAGAGATTTCTGCTCGAAAAACTCCTGGGGATTCGTTCAGCAATTTGCCAACTCCTGGCTTGACCGGATGCCGAATCTAAGCTCTGACGCGCTGTTGAAGATGGTCCGAAGATTCGACGGCTCCTGGGCTGACGAGCTCGAAGCCTTCCTGGCGGTGGAGGAACGAAGGAACAGTCTCAACTCCCTAGTGGGAATCCGCAATGGCGTAGCTCATGGAAAGCAGCAAGGACTATCCCGTAAGCAGGCTTGGGAGTATTTTGAAGTGGCCGAAGCGATCATTGAGTGGCTGTTGGATCGGTTTGCCAAGGCGGAGGACGCTTCTCCCGCCCAATAGCTAGCGGTAGCCGTCCACCGGTTTGCTCATCATATACGCGCCAGTTTGCGGCGCGATTTCAACCGCTGATGCCCTCGACCAGCACACTAGCTATCTCGCCCATGCTCGTGACTACTGCGCCTGCCGCAGCGGCTAGGAATGTCTCGACTTTGGTCGGCCGATTTGCGTAGCCAATTGCCCTTACTCCGGCCGCCCGTGCTCCTTCGATATCGGAGAGCGAGTCACCGACCAAAACGCACAGACTCGCCGGCTCATTGACGGCGCGCACGGCTTGCAGGATCGGTTCAGGATTGGGTTTCATACGAGCCGGGTCGGCGTACGCTCGCCCGACCACGGGCGAAACGTACCCGGCGAGCCGGTGGCGCTGCCAGGTAGGCGCTCACCTCACCGGCCGAGTTATTGCTGACCGCCGTCACCGGCAGCCCGGCTTGATGGGCACCACGATGACCTCGCGGCCGTACGGCGTCGGCTCGGCAGTCTCGACAGCCCGGCGCTCGGCTGCGCAGACGGCATCTCAGGATCTACGCCAAGTGCCTAGACGGCGGTGAGGCTGCTCTCCGGCAGCGCGTCGAACGGGCGTTTGGCCACGACTGACGCGCCCGAACTTTGGCACGGATATGGCACAGACGCCCGCCACGGGCCGCTGACGGCCCGACACACGAGTAAGACCCCTGACCGGGTTTTCCCTGGTCAGGGGTCTTACTGTGCTGGTCAAAGGTTTCTTAGCAAGTGTGCCCCCGGCAGGATTCGAACCTGCGCCCCCGCCTCCGGAGGGCGGTGCTCTATCCCCTGAGCTACGGGGGCTCAGCGACTGGAGAAGACTAGCAAACCTCCTCCGCGTACGCCGAATCGGTATCGGGTGGGCCGGTCGTGTCGGCGACCGGCCCACCCGGTACTCAGGCCGCGACCGCCCGTCCGCAACTGGGCAGCGGGTGCAGGACGATCCGCCGGGGCAGCCGGCGCGGCCACTCGTTGCGGGGCCAGGACCCGTCCACGATCAGGTGCACGGTGCGCTGTTCCTCGCCACTGAGTCGCAGTACGAAGTCGCGGGGGAGCGGCGGGTCGACCGTCGGCGTCGTGATCATGAAGCGCACCCGGCCCCGGGACGACACGGCGGAGATCACGTCGGCGGCCGGCATCGTGCCGCGCAGCCGTACCCGCCCGATCCAGTAGACCTCGGCGAGGTGCTCCTGGGCCGTCCGGGTGATCGCCGGGTACTCGCTGCGTACCCACCGTTCGACCGCGCTGACGCAGAGCCCGCAGGCACGCTCGCGCGGCTCGCGCGGACCCAACCCCCAGGCCCGCAGGTACGCCCCGACCGCGCCCACGTCCAGCGGAAGGTCGAACCGGCGCTGGATGAGCGTGGTGAGGCTCTGCCGCGTCCACAGCTCCTCGTCCAGGCCGAACTCGTCGGGGTGGACGCCCCGGAGTGTGTCGATCAGTTCGAGTTCCTGCTCGCGGCTGAGCATTCCCGGCTCGCCCTGCCGCTGTCCGCGACGGACGGCTGCCACCGCCCCGTCACCGCCGATGGTGTGGCGTCGGCACCAACTGGTGACCGAGCGCCGTGCGTCTCTGAGTGCAACCCCCACGTCTTGGGCAACGAGCACGAATCACTACTGGTCACGATATGTGTGGAGAAAACTCTCTAAGCGATGTAATCGCCTGTCTAGGGCAAAACGGCCACAAGTGACGAATAGGTATCTATGGGACGCCACGGTCGCCGGGTGGCCCGGCGGGTCCGGCGGGCGGCGTGGCTCGGGTGGCGATCCGGCGTGGTCCGCCGCCAGGTCGCCGATGTGGCGGCATCCGCGCGCCTGGACACCGCCACATCGCCGATCTCGGGTGGATCATGCGCGCCCCCGCGTCGTGGACGTCATGGTCGACTCGGGTTCGTGGAAGTCGGGGCGTCCCGGCCGCGCCGACAGCCCGATTTGCAGGAATCCGAGTCGATCACCGAGACCGTGCCCCGCCCCCCGCCGCTGCCCGCCGCGCCCGCGCAGCGGCGCGGCGGGCAGCGGCGTGTCCCGCCGCGGGGCAGCGGCCGGATACGGGCCGGGCCCGCGTCCCGCCGAGGTGCGGCGGGACGCGGGCCCGGTGTGCCCGTGCGGAGGGGTCAGCCCTTGGCCTGCGCCTGGAGCTGCCGGAGGTTGTTCAGCTCGGACTGCTGGGTGGACTTCATGGTCTCGGCCACCCGTACCACCTCGGCGTTGTCGGTCTCGGCGAGCGCCGCGTCGATCATGTGGATCCCGCCCAGGTGGTGGTTGTACATGAGGGTCAGGAACTGCCGGTCGACCTCGATGCCCTTGGCGTCGCGCAGGGCGGCCATCTGCTGCGGCGTGGCCATGCCCGGCATCAGCCCGTCCTTGACGGCCGCGCCGTCGGACATCCACGACATCGGCGGCTGCGAGCCGGTCGGGCTCAGCCCCCACTCGCGCAGCCAGGTCTGCATGGCGCCGATCTCACCCTGCTGACCGGTGGCGATGTCGACGGCGATCTGCCGGACCTCGGGCAGCGTCGCCGACCGGTACGCGATCAGGCTCATCTCCACGGCCTGGGTGTGGTGGGTCGTCATGTCCCGGGCGAAACCCGCCTCGACCGAGGCGTCACCGGGGCGGGTGAGCCGGGGGGTGAGCAGACCGCCGGCGTACCCGAGCAACAGCCCCACCACCAGCAGGGCGGTAAGCGCGAGCAGCCCGTAGCGCCGTGCCGGCGCCCGGCCGCCCTCGTCTGGGCCGGCCTGGGTCTCGTCGTACTCGCTGTCGGTGGTGGTGGGGGCTGTCATCGAGGTCCTTACTGGGTGGGCGGCTGCTGCTGGAGCTCACGCGGGGTGGTGCCGGTGGCGGTGACGCCCTGGTTGCAGAGCGCCGTGGGGCCCTCGACCGAGGCGTTCACCCGCAGGTCCTTGATGAAGTCGTCGATCCGCTTGTCGTCGGCGTTGTCGACCTTGAGCTGGTAGCCCCACGCCTGGAGCGAGATCGGCTTGTCCAGGCCCTCGTACGGGCTCATCAGCATCTTCTCGACGCCACGCACCTTGCCGGCGAGCTTGTCGACCTGGTCCTTGGGCAGGTCCGGGCGGTACGTGATCCACACCGCGCCGTGCTCGAGGCTGTGCACGGCGTGCTCGCTGGCGATCGGGGCGTCGTACACGTCGCCCATGCAGTTCTGCCAGGCCGCGTTGTGCACGCCACCCACGGGCGGCGAGTACTTGTAGGTCAGCGGGCCGGCCTTGTGCGCCTCGTACTTGAGGCTCTCCGGGTCGGACTTACGGATGTTGGTGATGCCGTCGATGGCGTTGGCCCGCTTGTCCCACGGCTTGGAGCCCTGGACCGCGGCCCAGGCGCCGTAGCCGATGATGCCGGCCGCGAGAACGCCCACGGCGACGAAGAGCGCGATCGGACCCCACGCCCGGCCCTGGCTCACCTTGACCGGTGCGACCGGCTTGCGCGGGCCCTTGCCACCGGCCCGGGGGGAGCCCGTCGGCTTGCCGGTACCGGCCTTGGCGCCAGGCGCCGGCCGGCCTGCGGCCGGCTTCTTGCCGGTGCTGACCACGGTCGGGCGGCGCTCTGGGCCACCCGGGGTGCTGATGCTCATCGTGCCTCGTCAAGTCGGTCGGTCAGGGGAGATGGCGGGCCGGTTGACGCGCAGGGTAGCCGCCGAGTGCCCGAGTCTACCCCCGATAACATGGTTGGGTGACTCCTGCAGAACTCGCCTCGGTCGTCCTCACCGCCGCCCACGCCGTCTTCACCGACCGTGGCCTGGATCACGCCGCGCTGCCGGAGCGCACGGTGGTGGAGCGACCGCGCAACCCCGAGCACGGCGACTACGCCTCCACGCTCGCTCTGCAGTTGAGCAAGAAGGTGGGCGTCTCGCCGCGTGAGCTGGCCAGCGCCCTCGCCGACGAGCTGGGTCGGGCGCCCGGGGTCAAGTCGGTGGAGATCGCCGGGCCGGGCTTTCTCAACATCCGGCTGGACGCCGCCGCCGCCGGCCAGCTCGCCCGGGTGATCGTCGAGGCCGGCGCGGAGTACGGCCGCAGCGACCGCCTCGCGGGCGAGAAGATCAACCTGGAGTTCGTGTCGGCCAACCCCACCGGTCCCGTGCACATCGGGGGCGTCCGCTGGGCGGCCGTCGGCGACGCGCTGAGCCGGCTGCTGCGGGCCACCGGCGCCGAGGTCGGCACGGAGTACTACTTCAACGACGCCGGTTCGCAGATCGACCGCTTCGCCCGGTCGCTGCTGGCCACCGCGAAGGGCGAGGCCGTGCCGGAGGACGGCTACGGCGGCGCGTACATCGCGGAAATCGCCACCGAGGTGCAGGCCCGCCGGCCCGACGTGCTCGGCCTGGACGACGCCGCCGCCCAGGAGGTGTTCCGCGTCGAGGGCGTCGCGTTGATGTTCGACGAGATCCGCTCGTCGCTGCGGGACTTCGGCGTGGAGTTCGACACCTACTTCAACGAGAAGGACCTGCACGATCGGGGCGAGCTGGACCTCGCGCTGGCGCGGCTGCGCGAGCAGGGCCACCTGTACGAGTCCGAGGGCGCGACCTGGCTGCGGACCACCGACTTCGGTGACGACAAGGACCGGGTGCTGCGCAAGTCCAACGGCGAGTGGACGTACTTCGCCGCGGACTGCGCCTACTACCTGGACAAGCGGGAGCGCGGCTTCGAGCGGGTCGTGATCATGCTGGGCGCCGACCACCACGGCTACATCGGCCGGATGAAGGCGATGTCCGCCTGCTTCGGCGACGACCCGGAGCGCAACCTGGAGATCCTCATCGGGCAGCTGGTCAACCTGCTGCGCGACGGCGCCCCGATGCGGATGAGCAAGCGGGCCGGCACGGTGATCACCCTGGAGGACCTGGTCGAGGCGATCGGCGTGGACGCCTCCCGGTACGCGTTGGCCCGTTACTCCAGCGACTCACCGATCGACATCGACATCGAGCTGTGGACGCGGGCGACCCGCGACAACCCGGTCTACTACGTGCAGTACGTGGCCGCGCGGACGGCGGGCGTGGCCCGCAACGCCGCCGAGGTGGGCCTGGTTCCGGGCGACGCCGACGCGTTCCGCCCCGAGCTGCTCGAGCACGAGAAGGAGAACGAGCTGCTCAAGGCGCTCGCCGAGTTCCCGGCGGTGGTGGCCACGGCCGCCGAGCTGCGCGAGCCGCACCGGGTGGCCCGCTACCTGGAGGAGAGCGTCGCCGCCTCCTACCACCGGTTCTACGACAACTGCCGGGTGCTGCCGTTGGGCGACGAGGAGGTCACCGACCTGCACCGCGCCCGGCTCTGGCTCAACAACGCCACCCGCACGGTGATCGCCAACGGTCTGCGCCTGCTCGGCGTCTCCGCCCCCGAGAGGATGTGATCGCGTGCGAGCGCGAGGAGTGAGCTTGCGAGCCCCGCAGTCGCGAAGCGGAGACAAGTAATGCGGGCTCACGAGGCTGGTGCGCTGCACGCGGACATCAGCAACCAGGGGCCGGCCTGGCTGCGTACCCCGGCCGACGTCAACGCCCTCGTGCCGGCGCTGTGGCCGCGCAGCGTGACGCGCGGCGCGGACGGCGCGGTCGCCGTCGCGGGCCTGAGCGTCCGCGACATCGCGACCGAGTTCGGCACCCCGGTGTACGTCCTCGACGAGGCCGACCTGCGCTCACGCTGCCGCGACTTCCGGGCGGCCTTCCCGACCGAGGACGTCTACTACGCGGGCAAGGCGTTCCTCTGCCGGGCGGTGGTCCGGATGATCGCCGAGGAGGGCCTGCACCTGGACGTCTGCACCGGCGGCGAGCTGGCCACCGCGCTCTCGGCCGGGATGCCGCCGGAGCGGATCGGCTTCCACGGCAACAACAAGTCGGTCGCCGAGCTGGGTCGGGCGCTGGACGCCGGGGTGGGCCGCATCATCGTCGACTCGTTCACCGAGATCGACCGGCTGACCGCGCTGGCCCGCGAGCGCGGCGTCCGCCCCCGGGTGCTGGTCCGGGTCACCGTGGGCGTCGAGGCGCACACCCACGAGTTCATCGCGACCGCCCACGAGGACCAGAAGTTCGGCTTCTCCCTGGCCGGGGGAGCGGCGGCCAACGCCGCGTTCAAGATCCTCGACGAGGACGTACTGGAGCTGCGTGGGCTGCACTCGCACATCGGGTCGCAGATCTTCGACGCCAGCGGCTTCGAGGTGTCGGCCCGTCGGGTGCTCGCCCTGCAGGCGCAGATCCGCGACGCCCGGGGGGTGGAGCTTCCCGAGTTGGACCTGGGCGGCGGCTTCGGCATCGCGTACACCACCCAGGACGACCCGGCGACCCCGCAGGACCTGGCCAAGCGGCTGCGCAAGATCGTCGACTCGGAGTGCGCGGCGGAGAACCTGGCCGTTCCCCACCTGTCGATCGAGCCGGGCCGGGCCATCGTCGGGCCGGCCGTGTTCACGCTCTACGAGGTCGGCACGGTCAAGGACCTCGACGGCATCCGGACGTACGTCAGCGTGGACGGCGGGATGAGCGACAACATCCGTACCGCCCTCTACGACGCGTCCTACTCCGCGACGCTGGCCTCGCGCGCCTCGGACGCGGCGCCGTTGCTCGCCCGCGTGGTGGGAAAGCACTGTGAGTCCGGGGACATCGTGGTGAAGGATGAATTCCTGCCCGCCGACGTGCAGCCCGGAGATCTTGTCGCGGTACCGGGCACCGGCGCGTACTGCCGGAGCATGGCCAGCAACTACAACCATGTGCCCCGGCCGCCGGTCGTCGCGGTACGTGACGGCCAGGCGCGCCTGATCGTCCGGCGGGAGACCGAAGAGGACCTGCTGGCATTGGATGTGGGATGACGTCACCTGTGCGCTTGGCTCTGCTCGGCTGCGGCACGGTCGGCCAGGAGGTGGTCCGGCTGCTGCACGAGCAGTCGGCCGACCTGGCCGCCCGCATCGGCGCTCCACTGGAGATCGCCGGCGTCGCCGTCCGTCGGCTCGGCCGCGACCGTGGTGACCTGCCGATCGACGAGAGCCTGTTCACCACCGACGCGCTTGGCCTGATCAAACGCGACGACGTGGACGTGGTCATCGAGGTGGTCGGCGGGATCGAGCCGGCCCGGAGCTGGCTGGTCGAGGCACTGCGCGCCGGCAAGAGCGTGGTCACCGCCAACAAGGCGCTGCTCGCCGAGGACGGCGTGGCCCTGCACGAGGCAGCCGCCGAGGGTGGCGGGGACCTCTACTACGAGGCGTCCGTCGCCGGCGCCATCCCGCTGCTGCGCCCGCTGCGCGAGTCGCTGCACGGCGACCGGATCAACCGGGTCACCGGCATCGTCAACGGCACCACCAACTTCATCCTGTCCGCGATGGACGCCACCGGCGCCGGCTTCGCCGAGGCCCTGGAAGAGGCCACCGAGATGGGGTACGCCGAGGCCGACCCCACCGCCGACGTGGAGGGCTTCGACGCCGCGGCCAAGGCCGCGATCCTCGCCTCGCTGGCGTTCCACACCCGGGTCGGCGCGGCCGACGTGCACCGCGAGGGCATCACCGAGGTGACCGCCGCGGACATGGCCAGCGCCCAGGCGATGGGCTGCACGATCAAGCTGCTCTGCATCGCGGCCCGGGGCGTCGACGCGGCCGGTCAGGAGACGGTCAGCGTCCGGGTGCACCCGGCGATGATCCCGCGTAGCCACCCGCTGGCCAGCGTCGGCGACGCGTTCAACGCGGTCTTCGTCGAGGCGGACGCGGCCGGTCAGCTCATGTTCTACGGCCGGGGCGCGGGCGGCGCGCCGACCGCCAGCGCCGTGCTCGGCGACGTGGTGGCGGTGTCCCGCAACCGGCTCGCCGGGGTCCGCGCGGCCAGCGAGAGCGCGTACGCCGACCTGTCGGTGCGGCCGATGGGCGAGGCGCTGACCCGCTACCACGTCAGCCTCGACGTGGCCGACCGCTCAGGTGTGCTGGCCGCCGTGGCGAGCGTGTTCGCCCGGCACGACGTGTCGATCGCGACCGTGCGCCAGGGCTCGGCCGGTGGCGCTCCCGGCCGCGACGGCGACGCCGAGCTGGTCATCGTCACCCACGTGGCACCGGACGCCGCGCTCGCCGCGACCGTCGACGAGCTGCGCGGTCTGGACATCGTCCGGTCGGTGACGAGCGTGCTGCGGGTCGAGGGCGGCGCCTGAGTCGTTGGACCATCAGGGCGGCTCGGGCGTCCCGCCAGGTGGGTAACCCGGGGTGTGCCATCGATGGCTCCGGCAGGGTGGTCCAGGGTGACCTGGTGCTCGGGTCGGAGCTGCGGTAAAGCGAGGAGATTGACATGTGGCGGGGTCTGATCGAGGCGTACCGGGATCGGCTGCCCGTCACCGCGGCCACGCCGGTCGTCACGTTGCACGAGGGGAACACCCCGCTGCTGCCGGCGCCCGTGCTCTCGGCCCGGCTGGGCTGTGACGTCTACCTGAAGGTGGAGGGGGCCAACCCGACCGGCTCCTTCAAGGACCGGGGGATGACCCTCGCGGTGTCGAAGGCGGTCGAGGCCGGCAACAAGGCGATCATCTGCGCCTCCACCGGCAACACCAGCGCCTCCGCCGCGGCGTACGCGGCCCGGGCCGGGCTGACCTGCGCGGTGCTGGTGCCGCAGGGCAAGATCGCGCTGGGCAAGCTGGCCCAGGCGCTGGTGCACGGGGCGAAGCTGCTCCAGGTCAGCGGCAACTTCGACGACTGCCTGGCGCTCGCCGCCAAGCTCGCCCAGGACCACCCGGTCGCCCTGGTCAACTCGGTCAACATCGACCGCCTGCACGGGCAGAAGACGGCCGCGTTCGAGATCGTCGAGGCGCTCGGCGACGCTCCGGACATCCACTGCCTGCCGGTCGGCAACGCCGGAAACATCTCCGCGTACTGGATGGGGTACTCGGAGGAGCAGGCCGCCGGCGTCACCACCCGCGCGCCCAAGATGTACGGCTTCCAGGCGTCCGGAGCGGCGCCGATCGTGACCGGCCAGGTGGTGCCGGAGCCGTCCACCATCGCCACCGCGATCCGGATCGGCAACCCGGCGAGCTGGACGAAGGCGCTCGACGCCCGGGAAGCCTCGGGCGGCCTCATCGCGGCGGTGACCGACCGGGAGATCCTGTCGGCGTACCGGCTGCTCGCCCGTGAGGTGGGCGTGTTCGTCGAGTTGGGCAGCGCGGCCAGCGTGGCCGGCCTGCTCCAGCAGGCCGCGGCGGGTGCGGTGCCGGCCGGTTCGACGGTGGTCTGCACGGTGACCGGTCACGGCCTGAAGGACCCGGAGTGGGCGATCTCCACCGCGCCCGCCCCGCTGACCATCGGCAACGATCCGTTGGCCGCGGCCCGGGCCCTCGACCTCGCCTGAGAGCGCTGGCGCGGCTGGCGGTGGGCCGCCGCCGGGGGCGGCGGGGGTTCCGGTGATCGAGTCCGGCACACTTTCAGGTATCCCCGCCCGCATTCTCTTTCAGGAGTGAGCCAGGCCGATGTCGCTGCTCGCCAGATTCAGCCTCGCCAACCGAGGGCTGGTCGCCCTCATCGCGGTGGTGACCACGGCGTTCGGAGCGTTCGCCGTGCCGTCGCTGAAGCAGCAACTGCTGCCGTCGCTCGAGTTCCCGGCCGCGTTCATCGTGGCCGCCTACCCCGGCGCCGGACCCGAGATCGTCGAGTCGCAGGTGACCGAGCCGATCGAGAACGCCCTGCAGGGCATTCCGGGGCTGGACAAGGTCACCTCCACGTCCCGCGAGGGTTCGGCCACCGTCCAGGTCGAGTACGAGTTCGGCACCGACCTGGACGACGTGGTCAACAAGATGCAGACCGCGCTGAGCCGGATCGACGCCCAGTTGCCGGACAGCGTCGACCCGCAGGTCATCGCGGGCAGCACCGACGACCTGCCGGCGGTGGTGCTGGCCGCGGCCGGCGGCGCGGACGAGCGGGCGCTCGCCGAGAAGCTGCGCGCGACGGTGGTGCCGGAGCTGGAGGGCATCGAGGGCGTTCGTACGGTCGAGGTGACCGGCACCCGCGACGACGTCGTGGTGGTCACCCCGGACCCGGCCAAGCTGACCGCGGCGAAGCTCGCGCCGACCGCGATCGGCACCGCCCTGAAGACCAACGGCGTCTCCATCCCGGCCGGCGCGGTGACCTCGGGGGGTCTGGCCCTGCCCGTGCAGGTCGGAACGCCGGTCGCCACCGTGGACGACCTGCGCGGCATCGTCGTCGCGCCCGGCGCAGCGCCGGTGCGCCTCGGTGACGTGGCGACGGTCGAGCAGCAGCTCGCCCCGGCCACCGCGATCACCCGGACCAACGGCAAGGACAGCCTCGGTATCGCCGTCACCGCTTCGCCGGACGGCAACGCGGTGGCGATCTCCCACGAGATCCGCGACCGGCTGGCCGACCTGAAGGACGCCTCCGGCGCGGACCTGACGGTGGTGTTCGACCAGGCGCCGTTCGTGGAGAAGTCGATCGAGTCGTTGACCACCGAGGGCTTGCTGGGCCTGCTGATGGCGGTCATCGTCATCCTGGTCTTCCTGCTGTCGGTGCGCTCGACCGTGGTCACCGCGGTCTCCATCCCGCTCTCCGTGCTGGTGGCGCTGATCGCCCTCTGGATCGGCGACTACTCGCTCAACCTGCTCACCCTCGGCGCGCTGACCATCGCGGTGGGCCGGGTGGTGGATGACTCGATTGTCGTGCTGGAAAACATCAAACGGCATCTGGAGTACGGCGAGGAGAAGCAGCACGCGATCATCACCGGCGTCCGTGAGGTGGCCGGCGCGGTGACCGCGTCCACCCTCACCACGGTCGCGGTGTTCGCCCCGATCGCGCTGGTCGGCGGGTTCGTGGGGCAGCTCTTCGCGCCGTTCGCGATCACCGTGACGGTGGCCCTGCTCGCCTCGCTGCTGGTCTCGCTGACGGTGATCCCGGTGCTGGCGTACTGGTTCCTCAAGCCGCGTGGCGGCACCGTCGACGACGAGGCGGTGCGTCGTGACGCGGAGGAGAAGGAGCTGCACAACCCGTTGCAGCGGGCGTACCTGCCGGTGATCGGCTTCGCCACCCGTAAGCGGTCGACCCGCTGGATCACCGTCGGGCTCGGCCTGCTGGTGCTCTTCGCCACCTTCGGGCTGGCGCAGAAGCTGGAGACGAACTTCCTGGACGACTCCGGCCAGGACACGCTCAGCTTCCGGCAGGAGCTGCCGGCGGGCAGCGGTCTGGCCGCCACCGACGCGGCGGCCAAGCAGGTCGAGGCGGTCCTCGGCCGGATCGACGGAGTCGAGACGTACCAGGTGACGGCCGGCGGCGGCGACACGCCGTGGGCGGGTGGCGGCGGTAACAACGTCGCGAGCTGGTCATTGGCGCTCGGCGGCGACAAGGACGCCAAGCAGGTACGCGAGGAGCTGCGCCGGGAGTTCGACAAGCTCGGCACCAGCGTGGGCGAGGTCAGCTTCGGCGGTGGCCAGGACGCGTCGACCAGTCAGCTCGAGGTGATCGTCCAGGCCAGCGACCCGGAGGTGCTGACCCGCGCCGCCGAGGCGGCCCGTACGGCGATGGACGACGTCCCGGACGTCGAGGACGTCACCACGAGCCTCGCCGCGCGGGTGCCGCGGGTGGACGTGACCGTCGACCGGGTCGCTGCCGGTCGGGTCGGCCTCACCGAGGCCGCCGTGGGTCAGCTCGTGTCGCAGGCGTTCCGTGGCGCTCCGCTGGGTCAGGTGGCGCTCGACGGGCGTCAGCAGGACGTGGTGCTGCGGTTGAGCGCGACCGCTCCGGTCTCGGTGGAGGAGCTGCGCGCCCTTCCGGTCGGGCCGGTGAAGCTCGACGACATCGCGGACGTCACGCAGGCCGAGGGGCCGCAGCAGGTGACCCGGATCGACGGTGAGCGCAGTGTCTCGGTGACCGGCGCGGCGACCGGGTCCAACCTGGGCGCGACCACGAAGGAGCTGCAGAAGCGGCTCGACGGCATCGACGTCCCGGGAGCGACCCTCACCATCGGTGGAGTCAGCGCCGACCAGTCGGACGCGTTCGGCGACCTGGGCCTGGCGGTGCTCGTCGCCATCGCGATCGTGTTCCTGATCATGGTGGCCACGTTCCGCAGCCTCACCCAGGCGTTGATCCTGCTGATCTCCATCCCGTTCGCGTCCACCGGCGCGATCGGTCTGCTGCTGATCACCGGTACGCCGCTCGGCGTGCCGGCGTTGATCGGTGTGCTGATGCTGGTCGGCATCGTGGTGACCAACGCGATCGTGCTGCTCGACCTGATCAACCAGTACCGGGCGCGGGGCATGGGAGTCCAGGAGGCGGTGGTCGAGGGTGGCCGGCGTCGGCTGCGACCGATCCTGATGACCGCGGTCGCGACGATCTTCGCGCTGCTGCCGATGGCCTTCGGGCTGACCGGCGAGGGTGGGTTCATCTCGCAGCCGCTGGCGGTCGTGGTGATCGGTGGCCTGCTCAGCTCGACGCTGCTGACGCTGGTCCTGGTGCCGACGCTCTACTCGATGGTGGAGCACACCAAGGAGTCGCTGCGGGAGCGGCGTCATCGGCGGCGCTCCGGCGACGCCGTGCCGAGCGGGTCGGAGAACGTCGAGCCGGACGGTCCGAACCAGGTGGCGGTGCCGACGGGCGCACCGGCCGCGTCGGCCGAGAGCGCGCAGCCGTCGGCGACGCGCCCCGCGCCGTCCGGTGCGCTGGTGGACGGCACGGACCAGTTCGAGGTGCTGCGGTTGCCCCGCAGCCGCAGGTCGCCGCTGCCCCCGTCGGAGCCGACCGAGTAGCCGACCGACATCGCGGGCAGCGCCCCCGGCAGGATCTCCTGTCGGGGGCGCTGCTCTTTGTGCCCACATCGATCGAACGACCTGACCGCAGCTTCGCGTCACTTCTTGCATACTCCTGGTAGATGTCGGCGGTGACCAGTGGGGCAGGCGGATGACCGAGGGCGCGCGCGGGTGGTCCCGGCGCGACCTGCTGCGCCGAAGCGCCCTGGTGGTGACCGGAGCGGCCGCCGGGGCGGGCGTCACGGACGTCTGGTTGACCCACCGGCGGCTGCCTCTTGCCGGCGGCCCGGCCAGCGCCACCGTCGGCAACGGGGCGCAGGACGTCGGCGCCGGCGTCCTGCCGGTCGTCTGGTCGGGGTCGACCACCCAGCGGCTGGTCGCGCTCACCTTCGACGACGGCCCGGCGCCACAGTGGACGCCCATGGTGCTGGACACCCTCGCCCAGCACCGGGTGCCCGCCACGTTCTTCCTGGTCGGCAGCCAGGTCCGTAAGCACCCCGACCTCGTACGCGACCGGCTCGGCGAGCACGAGGTGGGCAATCACAGCTGGGCGCACCGGGACCTCGCCCAGTTGGACGCCGCCGAGGCGTACGACGACCTGAGTCGCACCCACGACGTGATCACCGACGTGACGGGCCGGGCCCCCCGCCTGGTCCGTCCGCCGTACGGTCACCTGGGCGGTGCGGTGCTGCACGCGGCCGCCCGGTTGAACTACCGGCTGGTGCTCTGGTCGTTGCAGATGGTGGAGCGGGAGTTTCCCGACGATCCGGCCGGTCATGCCCGCCGGATCGTGGACGGCGTCCGGCCCGGGACGATCCTGCTCGGGCACGACGTCGGTCAGCGGCGGCGGCTGGTCGCGCTGCGCGGCCTCCCCGACATGATTCGCGGACTCCGGGAGCGCGGATACACCTTCGTCACCGTCTCGTCGCTGCTGGGAGCGGGTGTAGCCCCGACGCCCACCGGGTAGGGTGCCGGTCCGTGGCGTCCACCCTTTCGGTCCTTACCGGCAATCGGAGCTTCCGCAATCTCTTCCTCGCCGAGCTGGTGGTCTTCGGGGCCGACTGGTTCGTCATGGTGCCGCTGCTGGTGCTGCTGCCCCACCTGACGGGAAGCGGCGTCTGGGGCGCCCTGGTGCTGGCGGTGGACACCGGCATCGTGGCGCTGCTGCTGCCGTACACCGGCACCATCGCCGACCGGTTCGACCGGCGCAAGATCATGATTGTCGCGAACGTGGCCGCGCTGGCCGGTGTGTTGCTGCTGCTCGGTGTCCGTGACCGTGGCACGGCCTGGTTGGCGCTGGTGGCGATCGGGGCCGTCGCGGTCGCCAAGGCGTTCTACTCGCCCGCCGCGCAGGCGGCGCTGCCCAACGTTCTGGAGCCGCACGAGCTGGCCGCCGGCAACGCCGTGGCCGGTTCGGCCTGGGGCACCATGACGGTGGTGGGCGCCTCACTGGGTGGAGTGCTCAGCTCGGCCGCCGGCCCGTACGCCTGCTTCTGGGTGGCGGCGGCGGGCCTGGCGCTGGCCGCGGGCCTCGCCACGCGGATCCGCCGGCCGTTGCAGGTGGCCCGCGACCCGTTGTTGCCGGCGCAGCGGACCTGGTCGGCGGTCCGCGAGGCGCTCGGCTACATCGGGCACCGACCTCGGGTGCTGGCGCTGGTGACGGTCAAGTCGGCGGTCGGCCTGGGCAACGGGGTGCTGACCGTGTTTCCGCTGCTCGCCAGCGTGTACGGGGTTGGTTCGCTGGGCGCGGGTCTGCTCTTCGCGGTACGCGGCGCGGGGGCGTTGGTCGGGCCCATCCTGATGCGTCGGGTGTTGACCAACCGGTCCTGGCTGCTGCCCGGCCTCGCGCTGTCCATGTCGCTCTACGGGCTGTCCTATGTGGGCGCTTCCGTCGTCCGCTGGTTCCCGCTGGTGCTGCTGTTGGTGTTCGTGGCGCACTTCGCCGGCGGCAGCAACTGGGTGATGTCGAACTTCGCCCTCCAGGGTGAGGTGCCGGACCGGCTGCGCGGACGCGTGTTCGCCACCGACATGATGCTCGCGACACTGGCCATCTCGGTGAGTCAACTGGCGGTGGCCCTGGTCGTGGACGTGGTGGACGAGCGGGTGGTGCTGGCCGGCTGCGGGCTGGTCACCGTCGTGTACGCGGTCGGCTGGCGGATCGCCACCCGGCGTCTCTCGTTGACCGACCCGGCCGCCGAGCCCGTCTCCGACGCCGCCGGCTGACACCCGGCCGGTCCCACGGTGCGGGCGAGCGGCCGGATCGTCGGTGTCGGGCCCTAGCATGAGCGCGTGCCGACGAACTTCACCGCCGGGCCGGTCCGGGTCCGGGTTCCCGCGACGAGTGCCAACCTCGGTCCGGGCTTCGACGCGCTGGGGCTCGCCCTCGGGCTCTACGACGACCTGGCCGCCGAGGTGTCGTCCGGCGGGGTCCAGGTGACGGTGACCGGTCAGGGTGCCGGTGAGCTGCCGGCCGACGATCAGCACCTGGTGGTGCGGGCCATGCGTGCCACCTTCGACGTCCTCGGCGCGCAGCCCACGGGCCTGAGCGTGGAGTGCGTCAACCGGATACCGCAGGCGCGCGGCCTCGGCTCGTCGTCGGCTGCCATCGTGGCCGGGGTTCTGCTGGCCCGTGCCCTGGTCGCCGACGGCGTGGAGCGGCTGGACGAGCCGGCTCTCCTCCGGCTGGCCGCCGAGATCGAGGGCCATCCGGACAATGTCGCGCCGTGCCTGCTCGGCGGCTTCACGCTGGCCTGGACCGAGACGGCCGGCGCTCGTGCGGTGTCCCTGCCGGTCGCCGACGCCGTACGACCCACTGTCTTCGTGCCCTCCGAGCGCGGCCTTACCGCGACCGCGCGGGCGGCCCTGCCGGCCACCGTGCCCCACGCCGACGCCGCGTTGACCGCGGGACGGGCGGCGTTGCTGGTGCACGCGCTCACCACGGATCCGGCGCTGCTGATGCCGGCCACCGTCGACCGGCTGCACCAGGATTACCGCGCGGCCGGGATGCCGGGCACGTTGTCGCTGGTCAGCGCGCTGCGAGAGGCGGGTGTGGCGGCTGTGGTCTCCGGGGCCGGGCCGAGCGTGCTGGCGCTCGGCGAGCCGCCAGCGGGCTTCGACGCGGGAACAGACTGGCAGATTTGGAAGTTACCGATAGACGTCAGCGGCGCCCGGGTCGCCCGGGGTAGACTTGGACACGCCGAGCGGGACCCTGTTGCCGCAGGTCGGAAGAGTTGATTACGCTCTAGACCTAGCACAGCCGCGAAGCACGCGATCTCCTGCGGGGCGGCGCACCCCCGAAGCTCTCGGCGGTCAGCCCGTCACCCCTGCCAAGGCCCACGCCGCACCGCAGTTTCCACAGGTCGCCGCAGACGGCGAGACCTACCCACCGACGTTTGGTGGGTCGGGAAACCACCGGCTGCTGTGTCACAGACTCCCGCGACGCGTCCTTGCGAGGCGGGTGAACCGAGGCCGCCCGGCCACCTGAGCTCCGACTCCGGGCAGTCCCGGCCTTATCGAGGGAAGGAATCCATTGAGCGACACCACCGACGTGACGTCGGATGTTTCCAACGTCGCTGGCGATGCCACCGCTGCCGCTCCCGCCCGTCGTCGGCGCAGCGGTACCGGTCTGTCGGCGATGCTGCTGCCAGAGCTGCAGAGCCTGGCCGCGTCGCTCGGCATCTCCGGCACTGCTCGCATGCGCAAGGGTGAGCTGATCGCCGCGATCTCCGAGCGGCAGGGCGGCAACGCCGCCGGAACCCCTCGACCGCGGGCCGAGGTCGCCGCGGCGGCCGCTCCGGCGCGTGAGGAGGTGCGGGAGACCGTGGACCGCCCGACGGCCGAGGGTCGCAGCACCGACCAGGCGCCGGCCGAGCCGGCCACCGAGACCGAGAGCCGCAGTCGTTCGCGGCGCAGCCGGACCGCTGCCGCGGAGGCCCGTACCTCCGAGGTCGGCACCTCCGAGCCGCGTGGCGCCGAGGCGCGCACCGACGAGGTCGAGAGCGGCGAGCGTTCCGAGCGTGGCGAGAACCGCCGTGACCGGGTCGAGCGCAACGACCGCTCCGACCGGGGCGAGCGTGCCGAGCGCAACGACCGTGCCGACCGTACCGAGCGCAACGACCGGGGCGAGCGTGCCGAGCGGAGCGACCGTAACGATCGGGGCGAGCGTGCTGAGCGGGGCGACCGTGCTGAGCGGGGCGAGCGTGCTGAGCGGGCCGAGCGCAACGATCGGGGCGAGCGCTCCGAGCGGGGTGAGCGTGCCGAGCGCAACGACCGCAGCGACCGTGCCGAGCGGGGCGAGCGCAACGACCGCAACGATCGGGGCGACCGCAACGACCGTTCGGAGCGCGCCGACCGCAACGACCGTGGTCAGCGCGTCGAGCGCGACAGCGACGACGAGGACGGCGAGGGCGGCGGTCGGCGTGGCCGGCGCAGCCGCTTCCGGGACCGTCGGCGTGGTCGTGGCGAGCGCGGGGAGACCGGCGGGGACACCGGCGGCGGCCGTGAGCCGCAGGTCGGCGAGGACGAGGTGCTCGTCCCCGTGGCCGGCATCATCGACGTGCTCGACAACTACGCCTTCGTACGGACGACCGGCTACCTGGCCGGCCCGAACGACGTGTACGTCTCGATGTCCCAGATCAAGAAGTACGGCCTGCGTCGCGGTGACGCGATCACCGGCGCCGTGCGGGCGGCCCGCGAGGGCGGCAACAGCGGCGACCAGCGGCGGGACAAGTACAACCCGCTGATGCGGCTGGACACGATCAACGGGATGGAGCCGGAGGAGGCGCGGCGTCGGCCCGAGTTCTACAAGCTCACGCCGCTCTACCCGCAGGAGCGCCTGCGGCTGGAGACCGAGCCGCACATCCTGACCACCCGGGTCATCGACCTGGTCATGCCGATCGGCAAGGGCCAGCGGGCGCTCATCCAGTCTCCGCCCAAGGCGGGTAAGACGATGGTGCTGCAGGCGATCGCCAACGCGATCACCCGCAACAACCCGGAGTGCCACCTCATGGTGGTGCTGGTCGACGAGCGGCCCGAAGAGGTCACCGACATGCAGCGGTCGATCAAGGGCGAGGTCATCGCGGCCACGTTCGACCGCCCGCCGCAGGACCACACCACGGTGGCGGAGCTGGCCATCGAGCGGGCCAAGCGTCTGGTCGAGCTGGGGCACGACGTCGTCGTGCTGCTCGACTCGGTGACCCGGCTCGGTCGGTCGTACAACCTGGCGGCGCCGGCCAGCGGCCGGATCATGTCGGGTGGTATCGACTCCACCGCGCTCTACCCGCCGAAGCGTTTCCTCGGCGCGGCCCGCAACATCGAGAACGGCGGCTCCCTGACCATCATCGCCACGGCGCTGGTGGAGACCGGTTCGATGGCGGACACGGTCATCTTCGAGGAGTTCAAGGGCACCGGTAACGCGGAGCTGAAGCTGGACCGGAAGATCGCCGACAAGCGGACCTTCCCGGCCATCGACATCAACCCGTCCGGCACCCGTAAGGAAGAGGTCCTGCTCGCGCCCGAGGAGCTGGCCATCATCCACAAGCTCCGCAAGGTGCTGCACTCGCTGGACTCGCAGGCGGCGATGGACCTGCTGCTGGACCGCCTCAAGCAGTCCCGCACCAACATCGAGTTCCTGATGCAGATCGCGAAGTCGACGCCGGGGGAGTGATCCCGCACCGGTGACCGACGACGAAGGGGGTACGGCCGCGGCCGTACCCCCTTCGGCATGACCGGCCCGTCCGCCGTCGCGTACCCCGGGTGGGGCACGACGGCCCCGGACGAATGCCTGCCCGGACGGCGGGAATGCGGACAGGTAGGCCCGTGTTGACGATGCCGGACGAGGTGTGCGGCCCGCTTACCGGGTCGGCCCAGGCCCATGGCACACTGGTCAATCGGCCACACCGGTTCCGGTTCACGCCCGAGCCCGTCGCGTACGGCGCGACGAGTGATGACGGCGACCCGGCGACCACCAACGAGAGGACCGAGGCGAGATGAAGGCAAACATCCACCCGGAGTACACGACCACCGAGGTCAGCTGCTCCTGCGGTAACACGTTCACGACCCGCAGCACCGCCAAGGGCGGCGCGATCCACGTCGAGACCTGCAGCGCCTGCCACCCGTTCTACACCGGTAAGCAGCGCGTTCTCGACACCGCCGGCCGGGTCGCGAAGTTCCAGCAGAAGTACGCCAAGGTTCAGGCCAAGAAGGCCAAGTAACTCCCCGTTCGGCGCCCGTGTCCGGTTTTGTACCGGACACGGGCGCCGTCCGCGTTTCGCCCGCCAACACCCTTGGCCCTCCCGGTGCCGCATCCTCGAAGGAGCATCCGCAGCATGAGCAGCGAGCGTCTGGCCGGACTCCTCGACGAGTACGCGGAGCTGGAGAAGCGGCTGGCCGACCCGGCCATCCACGCCGACCAGGCCACCGCGCGCCGGGTGGGTCGCCGGTACGCCGCGCTGGTGCCGCTGCACAAGGCCGCCGGCGAGCTGGAGCAGGCTCGCGCCGACCTGGCCGCGGCCCGCGAGCTGGCCGACGAGGACCCGTCCTTCGCCGCCGAGGCGGACTCCATCGCGGCGTCCCTGCCGGCCCTGGAGGAGCGCCTCGCCGAGTTGCTCATCCCGCGCGACCCGCACGACGCCAAGGACGTGATCGTCGAGATCAAGGCCGGTGAGGGCGGCGAGGAGTCGGCGCTGTTCGCCGGCGACCTGCTGCGGATGTACACCCGGTACGCCGAGCGGCACGGGTGGATCACCGAGGTGATCGACGCGCAGGATTCCGACCTCGGCGGGGTCAAGGACGTCTCGTTGTCGATCAAGACCAAGGGTGTGCCGGACGGCGGCAACGGTGTCTGGTCGCGGCTCAAGTGGGAGGGCGGCGTGCACCGGGTGCAGCGCGTCCCGGTGACCGAGTCGCAGGGCCGGATCCACACCAGCGCGGCCGGGGTGCTGGTGCTGCCGGAGGCCGAGGACGTCGACGTCACCATCGACCAGAACGACCTGCGTATCGACGTGTTCCGCTCGTCCGGCCCGGGCGGTCAGTCGGTGAACACGACCGACTCGGCGGTACGGATCACGCATGTGCCGACCGGCATCGTCGTGTCCTGCCAGAACGAGAAGTCCCAGTTGCAGAACCGGGAGCAGGCGATGCGGATCCTGCGGGCCCGGCTGCTCGCCGCCGCCCAGGAGCAGGCCGACGCCGCCGCTTCGGACGCCCGCAAGGCGCAGGTACGCACCGTGGACCGCTCGGAGCGCATCCGCACCTACAACTTCCCGCAGAACCGGATCACCGACCACCGGATCGGCTACACCGCGTACAACCTGGACCTGGCTCTCGCCGGTGACCTCGACGGCGTCCTGGACGCCCTGGCCGAGGCCGACCGCGCCGCCCGCCTGGCCGGCGACACAGAACTAACCCGCCGCTAACCCCCCGCCCCCCCGCCCCGCCCCCGCCCCGCCCCCGCCCGCTCCCGTCGATCATGGAGTCGTGGTGGGGAGATTGTCCCGTGGTGGGGCTTTAGTGGGGCACCACAAGTCCTTGATCGACCCCGAGAGAGGGGGAGTGGTCAGCTCGCGCGGGGGCGGGATTTCGCGCGTAGCATCTCCCGGTCGGCCTGCTCGAAGGCGACGCTGAGCGCGTCGCGCAGCCCGCTACCGCCGGAGACCTCGGCGAAGCCGATGCTCACCCCGACCGGGGTGCCGGGTACCAGCGACTCCCAGTCCTCGTTGCGTACCGCCGCCTCGATCCGGCGGGCCACCTCGGTGGCCTCGATCATGCCCGTGTCCGGGAGCACCACGACGAACTCGTCGCCGCCGTAGCGGGCCACGAAGTCTCCCCGGCGCATCACCCGGTTGATCACCCCGGCGATGCGTTGCAGCACCAGGTCACCGGAGTGGTGGCCGTGCCGGGTGTTGACCGCCTTGAAGCCGTCCAGGTCGCAGACGCCGATGACGACCCGCTCGCCCCGGGTGACGACGGCAGTGATGTACCGCTCCAGGCGACGCCGGTTGGGCAGGCCGGTGAGCGGGTCGGTCAACGCCTCACCCTCGTACCGTGCCGCCTCGCGACGCATCTCCTCGTGGTCGATCCGGGCGGCGATGCCGTCGATGTAGACGTCGCGCAGCCGGTCGTTGCGCTGGGCGGCGAGCCGGAACGCCAGCCGGTCCGCCCGGTGGGCCGCGGAATGGTCGCCGGCGCGGGCGAGCGCGATGCTGCGCAGCCGGGCCGGCTCGGCCGCCCCGAGCGTCTCGGTGGACACCCGGATGGTGTCCAGTCGGGCGACCGCCTCGATGGGCCGACCGTCCGCGACGGCCAGGCAGACCATGCCGAGTTGCCGCAGGTCCCGCGCGCGGGCGCTGTCACCGCCGTGGGTGAGCAGCCGGGACGGGCCGGCGTCGCCGGTCGGTTCCAGGGTGTCGCCGAGCGCGGCCTGCCGTGCCGCCGAGTACCCGTACGCGGCGAGGCTGCTGGGACGGAGCCGCCCGGCCCGCCCGCTCTGGACGAACTGGGCCAGGTCGGTCGCCACGTCCCGCAGCACGCGCAGGCAACCGTCGCTGTCACCGTTGTGGTCGAGCGCCACGGCGTTGCGCAGCCGGATGCCCGGCGCGGCGAACGTCTCCTCCGGGATCCCGGCGGTCAACCCGAGCTGCCGTGCGCGTTCGATCGCGCCCAGGGCGTACCCGTGGAAGCTGAGGTAGCTGTAGGCCATCGCCAGGTCGTGCCAGCCCCAGGCGGTGTCCCGGTCCGGGTCGTCCACGGCGTTCAGGGCCCGCGCTGCCTTGACGAGGTGGGTGACGCAGCGGTCCAGCGCGCCCTGGTGGTGGGCGGCGAGCGCGGCCAGCGCGTTGAGGTGCCCGTGCAGGTAGGGCTCGGCGAGGTCGCGGACGGCCGCCGACGCCTCCTCGATGGCCCGGGTGAACTCCGCCGTCCGACCGAGATTGATCAAGGCGGAGAGACGCTGGACCATGGCGTCCGCGCGGGCCGCCGGGTCCGACGTGGTGCGGATCACACGCTCCAGAAGGGTGTACGACTCCGCGGAGCGACTTGCTTCCTGCAAAGCGCGGGCGTGCGAGAGAGTGTCAACCTGGTCATGGACCCGGTCGAGCCAGCCCACCCACAACCTCCTGTCGTGTGCGCCTCGACGCACCCGTTCATGGCGTCGCCTCGCGACGCCCCATGATTATCGTGTGACCACTCTGCCGCAACACCCCCCCGAAGGGACAGGCCGCACCCGTCCGTCCGCCGCGGTGGCGCGGGCGGCCCGCGTACTCGCCGCGGCCGGCGTAGGCCCGGCGCGCGTGGAGGCCGAACTGCTGACGGCGTACGTGCTGGACGTGCCCCGGGGTCGGCTGGCCCTCGCCGACGATCTGGACGACGCCCAACTGGCCCGCCTGGACGAGCTGGTCGGGCGTCGCGCCGGCCGGGAGCCCTTGCAGCACCTGACCGGTCGGGCGGGTTTCCGGCACCTGGAACTGGCGGTCGGTCCGGGTGTCTTCGTGCCCCGGCCGGAGACGGAACTGCTGGCCGGGTGGGGTGTCGAGCAGGGCCGGGGCAGATCCGAGCCGCTGGTGGTGGACCTGTGCAGCGGCACCGGCGCGATCGCGTTGGCGGTGGCGCAGGAGCTGCCCGGGGCGCGGGTGGTCGCGGTGGAGCGGTCCTCGGCGGCGCTGGCGTGGTTACGCCGCAACGCGGCCGAGCGGGCCGCGGCGGGGGACCGGCCGATCGAGGTGGTCGAGGCCGACGTGACCGCGCCCGACCTGCTCGCCGACCTGGTGGGTCGGGTGGACGTGCTGCTCTGCAATCCGCCGTACGTGCCGGTCGACGTGGTGGTGCCGCCGGAGGTGGCCGGGCACGATCCGGCGGAGGCGGTCTTCGGGGGCGTCGATGGTCTGGCGGTGATCCGACCGGTGATCGACCGGGCGGCGGCGCTGCTGCGACCCGGGGGCGTGATCGGGGTCGAGCACGACGACACGCACGGCGTGGCGGTGCCGGAGTTGTTCGCCCACGACGGCCGGTTCGACGCCGTCACGGAGCATCCGGACCTCACCGGCCGCCCCCGGTACGCCACCGCGTCCCGACGGGCGGACGGCCAGCACACCGTGCCCGGGCGGGCGTGGCAGACTGACTCCTCGTGATGCTCTACGACTGCCGATCGCCCGCCGATCGGGACCGCGGCATCGCTGCGGCCATCGAGGCGGTCAAGAACGGCGAACTGGTCGTCCTTCCGACGGACACCGTCTACGGGATCGGCGCGGACGCGTTCACGCCGTACGCGGTCAAGGCGCTGCTGGACGCGAAGGGCCGGGGTCGGCAGATGCCCCCGCCGGTGCTGATCGGTTCGCGGCACACCCTGGACGGCCTGGTCTTCTCGCTGCCCTCGGCGGCGCGGGACCTGGTGGAGGCGTTCTGGCCGGGTGCGCTGACGATCGTGGTCGAGCACTCGCCGAGCCTGCAGTGGGACCTGGGCGACAAGACCGGCACCGTCGCGGTGCGGATGCCGCTGCACCCGGTGGCCCTGGAGGTGCTGCGCGAGACCGGCCCGATGGCGGTCTCCTCGGCCAACAAGACGGGCCAGCCGGCGGCGGTGACCGCCGAGGAGGCGCGCGACCAGCTCAGCTACTCGGTGCGTGCGTACCTGGAGGCCGGGCCCTGCCCGGATCCGGTGCCGAGCACGATCGTCGACCTGACCGGCGAGGTGCCGCAGTTGCTGCGGGCCGGGGCGATCCCGCTGGAGAAGCTGCGCGACGTCGTACCGGATCTCCTCGACGTCCACCAGGGGGCCTGAGTGCCCCCGTTCACCGTCCTGCACGTCTGCATGGGCAACATCTGCCGCTCACCGATGGCCGAGCGACTGCTGGCCCTCGCGGCACGGGAGCGGTTGGTGCGGCGTTCGCAGGATCCGGCCGGCGTCGAGGAGCTGCTGCACAGCCACAGCGCCGGCACCGGCGGCTGGCACGCGGGCGAGGAGATGAACCCGCCGGCGGCGCGGCAGGTCATCGACCGTGGCGGTGACGTCGACGGGTTCGCGGCGCGCAAGCTGCGCTCGGACCACATCGACGCCGCCGACCTGGTCCTGACGGCGACGGCCGACCAGCAGGAGTACGTGGTGGCGCTCCGTCCGGACGCGGCGGCCCGTACCTTCGTGCTGGGTGAGTTCGGCCGGCTGCTGGCCGCGGTGGACGTCACCGCGCTGCCGGCGGCCGAGGCGACCCCGGAGGCGGTGTACGCGCGGGGCGTGGCCCTGGTGGCGGCGGCGCACGACAACCGGCTGGGCGCCTCGGCGCTGCCCACCGACGATCTCGACGATCCCTGGGGTCGCGGCGACCAGTGTTTCACCCGGGTCGCGGACGAGATCGAGGAGACGGTCCACCCGCTGGCCGCCGCGCTGCTGCCCTGAGCGCGGTGCGAGCCGCTGGCCGCCGCGCTGCTGCCCTGAGCGCGGTGCGAGTTTCCTCCGGGTTTGGGGAAAACCAGGGGCGAAAGGGGCGTTCCGGGTCATTCTGAACGGGTCCTAGCGTGACCGGCTCCTGCGGGGAGAGCTGATGATCCGGGCCCGACTCGACAAACTGCTGACCGTGGTGATCGCCGGCGTGCTGGCCGGACTGGTGCTGGCCGGGGCCGCCCTGCCCGCCGCCCTGGTCTTCGGGATCGGCTTCAGCGCCCTGTCCACGCCGTACTCGGAGCTGCCCAACACGCTCCGCACGCCGCCTACCGCGCAGCGCTCCAACCTCTACGCCAACGACGGCACCACCCTGATCACCTCCTTCTACCAGGAGGACCGGGTGGAGGTCCCGCTGCGCGAGGTCGCCCCGGTGATGCGCCAGGCCATCGTGGCCGCCGAGGACGTCCGGTTCTACCAGCACAGCGGGGTGGACCTGCGCGGTGTGGTGCGCGCCTTCACGGTGAACAAGCGCGACGGTAAGACCCGGCAGGGCGCCTCCACCCTGACCATGCAGTACGTCCGCAACGTGCTCAGCAGCGATCCCCGGCTGACCGAGCGGCAGCGCCAGGCGGCCACCGAGCTCACCACCGCCCGCAAGCTCCAGGAGATGCGGTACGCGCTGGCGCTGGAGCGGGAGCTCAGCAAGGAGGACATCCTCACCCGCTACCTCAACATCGCCTACTTCGGTGCCGGGGCGTACGGGATCGGTGCGGCCAGCAAGCGCTACTTCTCGGTCTCGCCGGCTGAGTTGACCCTGCCCCAGGCCGCGCTGTTGGCTGGTCTGGTCCGGTCGCCGGACAGTGACGACCCGATCAACGGGGATGCCGACAGCGCCCTGCACCGCCGGACGTACGTGTTGGAGCGCCTGGTCGAGACGGATCAGGTCCCCGCCGACGCGGCGGCGGCGGCACAGGCCGAGCCGCTGCAGCTGCGGCCCAGCGAGACGCCGAACGACTGCACGGGGGTGCCCGACGGGCATTCGGACTGGGGTTTCTTCTGCGACTGGTTCACCCGCTGGTGGAGCAGCCAGTCGGCGTTCGGGTCGAGCGCCGACGAGCGACAGCGCACGCTGCGCCGGGGCGGGTTCTCCATCGTCTCGTCGCTGGATCCGGCCGTGCAGCAGGCCACCACCGAGCAGGTCCTGCGCATCTACCGGCCCACCGAGGCGCGGGCGGTACCCACCGCCGTGGTGCAGCCCGGCACCGGCCGGGTGCTGGCGATGTCGGTGAACCGCAACTACAGCGTCGAGGACAACCCGGTCGGACAGAAGAACTATCCGAACACGGTCAACCAGCTCGTGGCCGGTGGTGGGGCCATCGACGGGTATCAGGCCGGTTCGACGTTCAAGCTCTTCACCATGCTGGCCGCGCTGGAATCCGGCATGCCGCTGTCGACCGAGTTCACGGCGCCGACGCAACTGCTCACCCGCTTCCCGGCGACCGGTGCGGGTAGCTGTGACGGCCGCTGGTGCCCGGCGAACGCCAGTCCGTCGGCGATGGACGGCCCCCGCACGATGTGGACCGGGTTCGGCCGGTCGGTGAACACCTACTTCGCCTGGCTGACCGAGCGGGTCGGCGCCGACCGGGTGGTCGAGATGGCCGAGCGGCTGGGCATCGTGCTGCGGGCCGACTCCGACGAGCGGCTGGCCCGCTACGGCGCGAAGGACTGGGGCCCGTTCACCCTGGGTGTCGCCGCGACGACCCCGCTGGACCTGGCCACGGCGTACGCCACGGTGGCCGCGGAGGGGACGTGGTGCGCGCCGCTGCCGGTGGTCTCGATCAACGACTCGGCCGGCCGGCCGGTGGATGCCGCCAAGCCGGACTGTCGGCAGGTACTCGACACCGACGTGGCCCGGGCGGCGGCGGACGCGGCCCGCTGCCCGGTGGGCGACCAGTCGATGTACGGGCGGTGCGACGGCGCCACGGCTCCCGATCTGCGATCCCGGCTGGGCCGCCCGGTGGCCGGCAAGACCGGCAGTTCCGAGCGGTACGAGACGGAGACGGTGGTGGCCTTCACCCCGCAGTTGGTGGTCGCCTCGATGGCGGCCAACCCGGACGACCCGCGCGACGCGGTCGGTCAGGCCGTGCAGGCCCGGATGGTGACCGGGGTGGGCGAGGTCCTCTCCCGTGCCCTGCATGACCAGCCGGTACGCGACTTCGTCCCGCCAAGCGAACGGGCCGCCTTCCAGGTCACCGCCGCCCGAACCACAAACTGACCCCGCCCCGCCCCGCCCTGCCGACTCCGTCGCGCCGATCTTGCAGTTTCTGCGGGGATTTAGGGTGCCAAGGCCGCAAAACGACAACACAAAGTGCAAGATCGGCGTGGGCGGCGTGGGCGGCGTGGGCGGTGTGGGCGCGGGGTGGGTTAGGGGGATTGTTCGGCGTTGCGGGCTATGTTGCGGGCCATCCCGCCGAAGATCACGGCGTGGAACGGGGTCACCGAACTCCAGTAGGCGTGACCGCCGAGGCCGCGAGGGAGGAAGACGGCGCGTTGCTGGTAGCGGCTGTGGCCGTTCTCGGCCGGCAGTGCCCGCATCTCCAGCCAGGCGCGGCCGGGCAGCCGCATCTCCGCGCGCAGCCGCAACAACTCGCCCGGAATGATCTCCTCGACCCGCCAGAAGTCCAGCGCCTCGCCGACCTGGAGGCGGTGCGGGTCGCGCCGGCCCCGGCGCAGCCCCACACCACCGACGAGCCGGTCCAGCCAGCCGCGTACCGACCAGGCGAGGGGGAACGAGTACCAGCCGTGCTCGCCGCCCACGCCCTCGATGACCCGCCAGAGCGCGGCCGGCGAGGCGTCCACCGCCCGTTCCCGTACGTCCGTGTACACCGTTCCGCCGGACCAGTCCGGGTCGCTGGGCAGCGGCTCGGCGGGCGCGTCGGTGCCGCTCGCGGTGGACCAGCGCGTCTCCACCTGGGCGTCGCGCACCTTGGCCAGCGCCAGCCGCACGGCGTCGTCGAAGCCGGTGAGGCCGCCGGGCGGATCGGGCACGTACCGGGCGATGTCGTGTTCGTGGGCCACGGCCTCGTGGATCAGGCTCTCCACCAGCGGCCGGGCGATCTTGTTCGGTACCGGGGTGATGAGGCCGACCCAGTGCGACGAGAGCGACGGGGTGAGGGGCCGGACCGGCACGATGATCCGTCGTCGTAACCCGGCCACCCGGGCGTAGCGGTCCATCATGTCGCGGAAGGTCAGCACGTCCGGTCCGCCGATGTCGAAGCCGCGGTTGACCTCGGGCGGCAGGGTGGCGCAGCCGGCCAGGTAGCGCAGCACGTCGCGGACCGCGATCGGCTGGATCCGGTTGCGGACCCACCGTGGCGTGACCATGGCGGGCAGCCGCTCGGTCAGGTATCGCAGCATCTCGAACGACGCCGAGCCGGAGCCGATGATCACTGCGGCGCGGAGCACCGCCGTGGGCACGCCGCTGGCGAGCAGGATCCGGCCCACTTCGGCCCGGGACCGCAGGTGCGGCGACGGGACCTCCGCGTCGGCCGCCGGCTCCGGACCACCGAGGTAGACGATCCGGCGTACGCCGGCCGCGCGGGCCGCCGCCGCGAAGTTCGTCGCCGCCGTCCGGTCGGCCGCCTCGAAGTCCGCCCGGCCGAGCGAGTGCACCAGGAAGTACGCGACGTCCACGTCGGCGAAGGCGGCGGGCAGTGTCTCCGGCCGGCTCAGGTCACCCTCGACGATCTCGGCCGCCGCCGCCCACGGAACATCGCGCAGGCGTACGGCCTTGCGGGCGAGGCAGCGCACGGTGTGCCCGTCGGCGAGTAGCAGCGGCGTCAGTCGCCCGCCGATGTATCCGGTGGCTCCGGTGACGAGGCATCTCACGGGTCCCAGTGTGCGGCCCCGGAGGGCCCGTCGCACAGGAACTGGCCGGCCGCCCTTGTGCGACAGGCCCTAGACTCGTTCGCTGTGGAGACCGAGACGAGCACCTTCTGGGGGCCGGATTTCGCCCAGCTCAGGGCCACCGATCCGGAGATCGCCGGGGTGGTCCTCGGTGAGCTGGACCGGTTGCGGGGTGGCCTGCAACTGATCGCGAGCGAGAACCTGACCTCGCCGGCGGTGCTGGCCGCGCTCGGCTCGACGTTGACCAACAAGTACGCCGAGGGGTACCCGGGTCGGCGCTACTACGGCGGCTGCGCCGAGGTGGACCGGGCCGAGGAGATCGGCATCGCCCGGGCCAAGGAGCTGTTCGGGGCCGAGCACGCCAACCTCCAGCCGCACTCCGGGGCGAGCGCCAACCTGGCCGCGTACGCCGCGCTGGTGCAGCCGGGGGACACGGTGCTGGCGATGGACCTGCCGCACGGCGGGCACCTCACCCACGGCAGCCGGGTGAACTTCTCCGGCAAGTGGTTCCACCCGGTGGGCTACCCGGTCCGGCCGGACACCGAGCTGATCGACTACGACGAGGTACGCGATCTGGCCCGCGCGCACCGGCCCAAGCTGATCATCTGTGGGGCCACCGCGTACCCCCGGCTGATCGACTTCGCCCGGTTCCGGGAGATCGCCGACGAGGTCGGGGCGTACCTGATGGTGGACGCCGCGCACTTCATCGGCCTGGTGGCCGGTCGGGCCATCCCGTCGCCGGTGCCGTACGCCGACGTCGTCTGCGCCACCACCCACAAGGTGCTGCGCGGCCCCCGGGGCGGCATGATCCTCTGCCGCGAGTCGCTGGCCCAGCGGATCGACAAGGCGGTCTTCCCGTTCACCCAGGGCGGCCCGCTGATGCACGCGGTCGCGGCCAAGGCGGTCGCGCTGCGTGAGGCGGCCCAGCCCGAGTTCCAGACGTACGCCGCCCAGGTGGTGCGCAACGCGCAGGCGCTCGCCGCCGGGCTGGCCGACGAGGGCATGCGCCCGGTGTCCGGTGGCACCGACACCCACCTCGCGCTGATCGACCTGCGGGAGCTGGGGGTGACCGGCGCGGAGGCCGAGGCCCGCTGCGACGCCGCCTCGATCACCCTGAACAAGAACGCCATTCCGTACGATCCGCAGCCGCCGTTGGTGGCCTCGGGTATCCGGGTGGGCACGCCGAGCGTCACCACGCAGGGCCTGCGCGAGGGTGAGCTGCGGCAGGTGGCCGCCCTGATCGCCCGCGCGGTACGCACGAACCCGGGTGAACCGGGTGGCGCCGACGCGCTGAGCACGATCGGCGCCGAGGTGGCCGAACTGGTCGCGGCTTTCCCGGCGTACCCCCGTGGCTGAGCCCGGGGTGGTCGAGCCCGCGAGCGACGGGCGGTGGCGGCTGCGGCACCTGCCGGTGCTGCTGGCCGCGTCGGCGGCGCTGGCCGTGGTCGCGGCCGTGGTGGGCGGGGTGACCGGTGGCGCGACGGGCGCGCTCGGCGCGGCGGCCGGGGTGGGCGTGACGGTGCTCAGCTACACCCTCACGACGGTGGTGCTGGCGCGGGCCGACCAGGTCAACCCGCAGTTGCTGCTGCCGCTCGGGCTGGGGCTGTACGTGCTGAAGTTCACCCTGTTGGGTGTCGTCCTGGTGGCGGTGGCGTCGACCGGTTGGGCGGGGTTGGTCCCGCTCTGCCTCGGCATCGTCGCCGGGGTGGCAGTGTGGACAGCGGCGCACCTCTGGTGGCTGACCACGGTGCACGCCCGCCGCTCCGGCTGACCTGGTCGTCGACACGGGTGTCCCACCTAGCGGACGCGCGGCAATGTGTCGGCCTCCGGTCATTTTCCGACGGGCGGAAGGGGAGTAGCGTGCCCACAGACGACGGCGCCCACGAGAAGCCCACACAACGACGGTTGTGCGGGGGGTGAGGCACAGCCTCGTCTTCCCGGCTGATATCGTTCGCCCCGTCATGGCTGATGACCAAACCCCCCGTCCCGCCGGTCAACCGGACGACTATCCGTCCGGCGCCGGTCAGGGTTGGACCGCGCTCAGCTACCTCATCGGAGGCATGCTCGTGTGGGGTTTCATCGGCTGGCTGGTCGACCAGTGGCTCGACACCGGTGGCGTCGCCACCGGGATCGGCTTCGTGCTCGGCATGGCTGGGGGCGTCATCCTGGTCATCCGCCGACTCGGCACGCCTACTTAGGAAGGGACGCGGTGTTCGGACAGGCGAACGTCCTGGCAGCGGGCCAGGCGGCATTCCCACCCAGTGTGGAGGACTTCTACCTGCCCGCGATCGTGCCCTGGGGCGCGGAGAACGCTCCGTGGTTCACCAAGTTCACCTTGATGATCTGGATCGCGGTCGGCGCCTTGATCATCTTCTTCCTGGCGACCTACCGGAACCCGAAGCTGGTGCCGACCAAGAAGCAGTGGTTCGCCGAGTCGATCTACGGCTTCGTGCGCAACAACATCTCGGTCGACATGATCGGGCACCAGGGCGTGCGGTTCGCCCCGTACTTCACGACGCTGTTCTGCTTCGTGCTGGTGACGAACGCCTTCGCGATCATCCCGTTCTTCCAGATCTCGCCGAACTCGCACATCGCCTTCCCGGCGATCCTCGCGGTGATCAGCTACGTGCTGTTCAACTACATCGGCATCCGGCACCACGGCTTCGGCAAGTACTTCAAGCACGCCCTGATCCCGCCGGCACCCTGGTACATCCTGCCGCTGCTGATCCCGATCGAGGCGTTCTCGACCTTCATCATTCGGCCGTTCTCGCTGGCCGTTCGTCTCTTCGCGAACATGTTCGCCGGCCACATGCTCCTGCTGGTCTTCACGCTCGGCGGCTTCGCGATGCTCAACGCCAACGCCTGGTTGGCGCCGGTCTCGGTGGTCTCCTGGGTGATGACCGTGGCGCTGACCCTCCTCGAGGCGCTCGTCATCGTCCTGCAGGCCTACGTCTTCACGGTCCTGAGCGCCAGCTACATCCAGGGCGCTCTCGCCGAAGAGCACTGATCCACGCACCACCCGTTGTCGTCCCGCGTGAGAGTCACGCGTGATAACCAGGAGGAACCACACCAATGGACGTTAGCGTTCTCGCCGCGGTCAACGGCAGCACCGCCGCCATCGGCTACGGCCTCGCGGCCATCGGCCCGGGCATCGGCGTTGGCCTGGTCTTCGCCGCCTACATCCAGTCGACCGCCCGGCAGCCCGAGTCGTCGCGCATGACCCTGCCGTACGTCTGGATCGGCTTCGCCGTCATCGAGGCGCTCGCCCTGTTCGGCATCGCCTTCGGCTTCATCTGGGCCAAGTAGTACCCGCCCCTTCCGACCGGGAGGTCACCCATGTTGTTCCTCCTCGCCGCCGAGGGTGGTGAGTCAGACCACAACCCGATCATTCCGATCTGGCAGGAGATCGTGGTCGGCACGGTCGCCTTCGCCGTGCTCTGCTTCGTGCTGATGAAGTTCGTCTTCCCGCGTATGGAGCAGACGTTCCAGGCTCGGGTCGACGCGATCGAGGGCGGCATCAAGCGCGCCGAGGCCGCCCAGGCCGAGGCGAACCAGCTGCTTGAGCAGTACCGCGCCCAGCTCGCCGAGGCGCGGACCGACGCCGCCAAGATCCGTGACGACGCGCGGGCCGACGCCGAGGGCATCCGGCAGGACATCCTCGCCAAGGCGCGGGAAGAGTCCGACCGGGTCATCCAGGCCGGCAAGGACGCGCTCGCCGCCGAGCGGGCCACCATCGTGCGCGAGCTGCGCGCGGAGGTCGGCACCATCGCGGTGGACCTGGCCAGCAAGATCGTCGGCGAGTCGCTGGCCGACGAGGCGCGGCGCAAGGGCACCGTCGACCGGTTCCTGAGCGGCCTCGAGAGCACGGGGGCCCGCTGATGCAGGCCGCCAGCCGGGAGTCGTACAAGGTCGCGGCCGAGGGCCTCGACGCGTACGTCCGCGGCGCGGAGCCGTCGGCGGTGGCCTCCACCGCCGACGCCATCCTCTCCGTGGCGACCCTGCTGCGGCGTGAGCCGCGGCTGCGTCGGGCGCTGTCCGACCCGGCTCGTTCCGGCGCGGACCGCGGCGCGCTGCTCGGCGACATGCTGGGTGGGCGGATCGGCGCGGACGCGCTCGACCTGCTCGTCACGCTGGTCTCGGGCCGCTGGTCGGCACCGTCGGAGTTGCTCGACGGCACCGAGCGCCTCGGCGTGGAGGCGCTGCTGGCCAGCGCCGACTCCGCCGGTGAGCTGGGCGAGGTGGAGGACGAGCTGTTCCGCTTCGGTCAGGTCGTGTCCGGTCAGTCGGCGCTGAGCAACGCTCTCGCCGACCCGGTCGCCCCGGTCGAGCAGCGGGCCACCCTGGCTCGCGAGCTGCTCGCCGGCAAGGCCCGGCCGGTCACCGTCAGCCTCGTCGAGGCTGCGCTCGCCGGCTTCGGCGGGCGTTCCTTCACCGGAGCGCTCACCCGGCTGGTCGAGCTGGCCGCCGACCGGCGTGACCGGCAGGTGGCGTACGTGACCGTCGCGGCCCCGTTGAGTGACGAGGACGAGCGTCGACTGGGTGCGAGCCTCGCCGCGATATACGGTCGGGAGGTGTCCGTCAAGCAGACGGTCGACCCCGCCGTTCTCGGTGGCGTGAGCGTCCGGGTCGGTTCCGACCTGTACGACGGCACCATCCTGCGCCGCCTCAACGAGACACGCAACGCGCTCGCGAAGCGCTGAACGGCTCACCGCCAGCAATGCGGTGGTTCCGCCGCCTCACCGTTGGGGCGGCTCCGCCGCCGCAGCGCCTGGATTGACAGACGCCATTCGGACCGGTTGGTACTAGGTATCCCGGGCCCCTGAATTTTAAGGAAGCAGAGGATGGCCGAGCTGACCATCTCGACGGAGGAGATCCGCGGCGCCCTGGAGCGCTACGTCTCCTCCTACTCGTCCGACGTCTCCCGCGAGGAGGTCGGCACCGTCGCCGACACCGGCGACGGCATCGCCCACGTCGAGGGCCTGCCCTCGACCAAGACCAACGAGCTCCTGGAGTTCGAGGACGGCACGCTCGGCGTGGCGTTGAACCTCGACGTGCGGGAGATCGGCGTGGTCGTCCTCGGTGACTCCGCCAAGCTGGAGGAGGGGCAGCGGGTCAAGCGCACCGACCGCGTGCTCTCGGTTCCGGTCGGCGACGCGTTCCTCGGCCGCGTGGTCAACGCGCTCGGCCAGCCGATCGACGGCCTCGGCGACATCGCCGACGAGGGCTACCGCGAGCTGGAGCTGCAGGCTCCGAACGTGATGTCCCGGCAGTCGGTGTTCGAGCCGCTGCAGACCGGCATCAAGGCGATCGACGCGATGACCCCGATCGGTCGGGGCCAGCGGCAGCTGATCATCGGTGACCGCAAGACCGGCAAGACCACCGTCGCGCTGGACGCCATCCTCAACCAGCGCGACAACTGGCGCACCGGCGACCCGAAGAAGCAGGTCCGCTGCATCTACGTCGCCATCGGCCAGAAGGCCTCCACCATCGCCTCGATCAAGGGGCAGCTGGAGGAGGCGGGCGCGCTGGAATACACCACCATCGTCGCCTCGCCGGCGTCCGACCCGGCCGGCTTCAAGTACCTCGCCCCGTACACCGGCTCGTCCATCGGACAGCACTGGATGTACGGCGGCAAGCACGTTCTGATCGTCTTCGACGACCTGAGCAAGCAGGCCGAGGCGTACCGTGCCGTGTCGCTGCTGCTGCGTCGCCCGCCGGGCCGTGAGGCGTACCCGGGTGACGTCTTCTACCTGCACTCCCGCCTGCTGGAGCGCTGCGCGAAGCTCTCCGACGAGCTGGGCGGCGGCTCGATGACCGGTCTGCCGATCATCGAGACGAAGGCCAACGACATCTCGGCCTTCATCCCGACCAACGTCATCTCGATCACCGACGGCCAGATCTTCCTGGAGACCGACCTGTTCAACCAGGGCGTTCGTCCGGCGATCAACGTCGGCACCTCGGTCTCCCGGGTCGGCGGCGCCGCCCAGGTGAAGCCGATGCGCAAGGTCGCCGGCTCGCTGCGGCTCAACCTGGCCCAGTACCGCGAGCTGGAGGCGTTCGCCGCCTTCGCCTCCGACCTGGACAAGGCCTCGCAGAACCAGCTGAACCGGGGTTCGCGTCTGGTGGAGCTGCTCAAGCAGCCGAACTACTCGCCGTACCCGGTGCAGGAAGAGGTCGTCTCGGTCTGGTCCGGCGTCGAGGGCAAGCTCGACGACATCCCGGTCGGCGAGGTGCGGCGCTTCGAGGCGGAGTTCCTCCAGTACCTGCGGCACAAGCACGAGGGTGTCCTCGCGTCGATCGCCGACAACCAGTGGGGCGATGACATCATCAACTCCCTGGACACCGCGATCGGCGAGTTCAAGCAGGTCTTCCTCAACAAGGAGGACGAGCGCAAGGTCAACGACGCGCCGGCCGCTCCGCTCGAGGGTGACGAGAACCGCGAGACGGTGACCCGCTTCCGCGACGGCGCGACCGACCGCCCGGCCGAGAGCTGATCTGATGGCGGCCCAGGTACGCGTTCTTCGTCAACGAATCCGCTCGGCGAAGTCGATGAAGAAGATCACCAAGGCGATGGAGCTCGTGGCGACGAGCCGGATCGCCAAGGCCCAGGCGCGGGTGCAGGCGTCCCTGCCGTACGCCGAGGCCATCACCGGTGTGCTCACGGCGCTGGCGTCCAACGCGCGGATCGACCACCCGCTGCTCACCCCGCGCGAGCGGGTGCGGCGGGCGGGCGTCCTGTTGGTCACCAGCGACCGTGGCCTGGCCGGCGGTTACAGCTCCAACGCGATCAGGATGGCCGAGTCGCTGATCGCCCGCCTCAGGGCGGACGGCAAGGAGCCGGTGCTCTACGTCATCGGACGTAAGGGTGTCGGGTTCTACCGGTTCCGCGACCGGCCGATCGAGGCGAACTGGACCGGGTTCAGCGAGCAGCCGTCGTTCGAGGACGCCCGCGCCGTGGGTGAGACGCTGATCAAGGCGTTCACGGCCGGCGCGGACGACGTCGACGGTGGCGCTGGCGCGGACGGGGTGCGGGGCGTGGACGAGTTGCACATCGTCTACACCGAGTTCCACTCACTGATGACGCAGAACCCGGTTACCAAGGTCATCGGTCCGATGCAGGTCGAGGACCGGCCGCGCTCCGAGGGGCTGCTGCCGGCGTACGAGTTCGAGCCGGAGGCGGAGGCGCTGCTCGACGCGCTCCTGCCGAGGTACATCAACACGCGGATCTACGCGGCGTTGCTGGAGTCGGCGGCGAGTGAGTCGGCGGCACGGCGGCGGGCGATGAAGAGCGCCACCGACAACGCCGAAGAGATGATCGAGAAGTACACGCGTGAGATGAACTCGGCCCGTCAGGCCGGGATCACCCAGGAGATCAGCGAGATCGTCGGCGGCGCCAACGCGCTTGCCGCGTCGGGAAGTGAAGTGTGATGACTGCACCAGTAGAGACCAAGACGGCCACGGGTCGCGTGGTCCGGGTCATCGGCCCGGTCGTCGACGCCGAGTTCCCGCGCGACGGCATGCCGGCCCTGTTCAACGCCCTGAACGTCACCGTGAGCCTGTCCGGCGGTGAGAAGACGCTGACCCTGGAGGTCGCCCAGCACCTGGGTGACAACCTGGTCCGCGCGATCTCGATGCAGCCGACGGACGGTCTGGTTCGCGGCGCCGAGGTTCGTGACTCCGGTAAGCCGATCACCGTTCCGGTGGGCGACGCGGTCAAGGGCCACGTGTTCAACGCGATCGGCGAGGTGCTCAACCTCAAGGAGGGCGAGACCCTCAACCCGGACGACCACTGGGGTATCCACCGCAAGGCCCCGGCCTTCGCGGACCTGGAGCCGAAGACCGAGATGCTGGAGACCGGCATCAAGGTCATCGACCTGCTCGCCCCGTACGTCAAGGGCGGCAAGATCGGTCTGTTCGGCGGCGCGGGCGTGGGCAAGACGGTGCTCATCCAGGAGATGATCACCCGGGTTGCCCGTAACTTCGGTGGTACCTCGGTCTTCGCCGGCGTGGGTGAGCGCACCCGTGAGGGCAACGACCTGATCGCCGAGATGACCGAGTCCGGCGTCATCGACAAGACCGCGCTGGTCTACGGCCAGATGGACGAGCCGCCGGGCACGCGTCTGCGGGTCGCGCTCTCCGCGCTCACCATGGCGGAGTACTTCCGCGACGTGAAGAAGCAGGAGGTGCTGCTCTTCATCGACAACATCTTCCGCTTCACGCAGGCGGGTTCGGAGGTCTCCACCCTGCTCGGCCGGATGCCGAGTGCCGTGGGTTACCAGCCGACCCTGGCCGACGAGATGGGCGAGCTCCAGGAGCGGATCACCTCCGTCCGGGGCCAGGCCATCACCTCGATGCAGGCGATCTACGTGCCGGCGGACGACTACACCGACCCCGCCCCGGCCACCACGTTCGCCCACCTCGACGCGACCACCAACCTGGAGCGGTCGATCTCCGACAAGGGCATCTACCCGGCCGTGGACCCGCTGGCGTCCTCGTCCCGGATCCTCGCCCCGGAGTTCGTCGGCCAGGAGCACTTCCAGGTCGCCACCGAGGTGAAGCGGATCCTGCAGCGCTACAAGGACCTGCAGGACATCATCGCCATCCTCGGTATCGAGGAGCTCTCCGAGGAAGACAAGATCACCGTGGCCCGGGCCCGGCGGATCGAGCGCTTCCTCTCGCAGAACACCTACGCGGCGGAGCAGTTCACCGGCGTGCCGGGCTCGACGGTCCCGATCAAGGAGACCATCGAGGCGTTCCGCAAGATCAGCGAGGGTGAGTACGATCACTTCCCCGAGCAGGCGTTCTTCATGTGCGGCGGTCTCGAGGACCTGGAAGCCAAGGCTGAGGAGCTGATGAAGGCCTGACAGCCCTCGTCGTACCCGTACCGCAAAAGACTGCCCCGGCAATGTCGGGGCAGTCTTTTGTTCATCTTCACGTCTTACCATCGTCGCGGTCCGTTACTCGTGGTCGTCACTCACGTGGCAGCCGAGATACGGTCGGTCCGCGCGTTCGCCATCACGAGCGCGGACGAGTGCAACCTTTCGACGACGTGAGCCCGTCTCCTCTGCGTGGGCGTAGCGAACGGAGATGAGTGTGGGTAAGGCCGGCAAGAAGGGCCGCAAGTCGTCCATGTGGCGGGGCGTGCCGCGCTGGGCCAAGGTGTGCACCGTGTTCGGCCTGGTGCTGACCATGCTCAGCGGCGGTGTGCTGGTCGGCACCGAGGTGCTGATGGCCCGCTACGAGGGCGCCGTCGGCAAGGCCGACCTCTTCGGTGACCAGGCGGCGGGCGCCAAGGAGAAGAAGAGCGACATCAAGGGCCCGCTCAACCTCCTGCTGGTCGGCATCGACCCGCGTACGCCGACGGCGGCGCCGCTGGCCGACTCGATCATGGTGCTGCACGTCCCGGCGTCGATGGACCGGGCCTACCTCTTCTCGCTGCCGCGGGACCTCTACGTCGACATTCCGGCCTTCAAGAAGGCCAATTTCAACGGCGAGTCGACGAAGATCAACGCAGCCATGTCGTTCGGCAGTCAGGTGCCCGGCAAGAACCCCGACGCGGCGCGGGGGTTCGAGCTGCTGGCCACGACGGTGCAGAACGTGACCGGCATCAAGCGGTTCGACGCGGGTGCCATCATCAACTTCACCGGCTTCCAAAAGATCGTCGACGCGATGGGCGGCGTCGACATGTACGTCGAGCGGGACGTGAAGTCGGAGCACAAGCAGCCGGACGGCAAGCCCCGGCCGGGCAACCCGCACGGCTACGGCTACATCGGCCCGCAGGCGGTCTACAAGAAGGGCAACCACCACCTCAGCGGGTGGCAGGCTCTGGACTACGTCCGGCAGCGCTACGAGCGCAACGGTGTCCCGGACGCCGACTACGGCCGGCAGCGGCACCAGCAGCAGTTCGTCAAGGCGATGGTCGGGCAGGCGTTCAGCGCCGACGTGGTCGCCAACCCGATCAAGCTGGACAAGGTGCTGCGCGCCGCCGGCCAGTCACTGATCTTCAACGGTCGGGGCAACAGCGTTGTCGACTTCGGGCTCGCCCTCAAGAACATCCGCCCGAACACCATCCAGATGATCAAGCTTCCCGGTGGCGGGCTCTTCGAGGGCAAGACCTACAAGGGTGAGCAGTTCCAGGCAGGCGTCCCGGACTTCTTCACCGCCCTGCACAATGAACAACTGGACCCGTTCCTGCTCGAGCACCCGGAATTCCAGAACAAGACCAAGTAGCCGTGGCGCAGCTCTCGCCACCCGCGTTGGGGGCGGCGCGGCGGCACGACTAGACTTTCGGCAATCCGCCGCCGCAGCAAGGAGACAGCGTGGCAAAGCAGCTTCACGTCGAGCTCGTCGCCGTCGAGGAGAAGGTCTGGTCCGGTGAGGCCGAGATGGTCGTCGCCCGGACCACCGAGGGCGAGCTCGGTGTCCTGCCGGGTCACGCGCCGCTGCTCGGCCAGCTCGCCGAGCCCGGTCAGGTCCGCATCAAGCTGGCCGGCGGCGAGCAGGTCTCGTACGAGGTGGCCGGCGGCTTCCTCTCGGTGAGCGCCGAGGGCGTCACCGTGCTGGCCGAGAGCGCGACCCCGGTTTCCGCGCAGAGCCGCTGAGTCACACCGGGGATGGAGATCGTCGAAGGGATCGGGGTCGGCGTCGCCGTCATCCTCGTCGCGCTTCTCGTGCTCTTCGTCCGGCGGGCCCTCGTGACCCGCAGCGGTGGCATCATCCGGCTCAGCGTCCGGGTCACCACCGTGCTCGACGGGCGTGGCTGGTCGCCCGGCTTCGGCCGGTTCGCCGCTGACGAGCTGCGCTGGTATCGAATGTTCAGCTTCGCGATCCGCCCCAAGCGGGTTCTCTCCCGCAAGGATCTCGCGGTCGAGCGCCGACGGTTGCCCGAAGGGCAGGAACGGCTCTCCATGCCGGCCGACTGGGTGATCCTCCGCTGTACGAGTCACCACGCACCGGTGGAGATCGCCATGGCGCGATCGACCGTGACCGGTTTCCTCTCCTGGCTCGAGGCCGCCCCTCCGGGGGCGGTCTCGCCGCGTCTGGCCTCCCAGGACTGGCCGGCTGCCTGAGCCGTGCCGGCTGTCGGTGTCCCGCTCGAATGGATCCCGGAACGAAAATTGGGCCACGGCAAGCCGTGGCCCAATTTTTTGCTGCGTGACTAGCAGCTCGAGGTCCGCCAGCGGTGCGATCGCAGGTTCTCGTAGATGTCGTTCATGAACTGGTCGTTCTGTCCGAGGCATCCGTACGTGCCGGTGTAGTTCGCGCCGGAGTAGAAGTACACGGACCGGTAGCTCGTGCTCCGGCCCCGGTTCTCGGCCGAGCGGACCACCTGGTTGTCCGCCCAGGAACACACGACGGGCGCGTTGAACCAGTCATTGTCTGCGTTGCTCCAGCTACACATCGAGCCGGTGGCGTTGCTGCCGCTCCAGACGCAGAAGTCCCCGACCGGGCACGTGGCGGCTGCCTGTGCCGGCAGGGCCATTCCGAAGACGAGTAGCGACATCATTCCGAGCGTGGCGACGAGCCTGCGTGCGATCCTCACAAATCTCCCCGTTCATCGGCAGTTCGCGGCAGCCGATCGATGCCGCCCCCCAGACCCTATACATAGGACAGTTGGACGTCGATAAATATCGAGTGACGGCGAAGCGAACCGGGCGTGATTCCACGCCTGGCCGGTCGAGGTGGGAGTGAGAGAACCGCCCCGACGTCGGCAAGTCGGCCGGCGTGCGGTCGGCGTGCCGACGACGGTGGCGGGCCGGGTGGGAGGGGGCTGGTTGGGAATTCGCCGGGACCACGCGTGGTAGCCGCGAGATCGGGAACCCCACACCCGTACGACGCAGACGGTCAGCGGTTGCCGCCCGGCACCCATAGCACATCGCCCGCCGGATTTGCCGTTCTTGACAGGATAAAGAGCAGATCGGAGAGCCGGTTGAGATACTTTGCCGGGAGCGGGCTGGTCCGGTCCGGATCGTGGCTGACCAGCGCCCACGCTGCCCGCTCGGCGCGCCGGGCGATGGTCCGCGCCACGTGCAGCAGCGCCGCGCCGGCGGTGCCGCCGGGGAGGATGAAGGAGTCGAGCTTGCTCAGGCGCGCGTTGTACTCGTCGCACCAGCCCTCCAGGCGCTCGACGTACTCCTCGGTTACCCGCAGCGGCGGGTACTTCGGCTCCGGCTCGACGGGCGTGGACAGGTCGGCGCCGACATCGAACAGGTCGTTCTGTACCGACGCCAGGACGGCCCGCAGCTCCTCGTCGAGCTGGCCCAGGGCGAGTGCGACCCCGATCGCCGCGTTGCACTCGTCGACATCCGCGTACGCGGCGATCCGTGGATCGGTCTTCGGGACCTGCTCGTTGTTGCTCAGCCTGGTCATGCCGGCGTCGCCGGCCTTGGTGTAGATGCGCGTGAGGTGGACGGCCATGACGCACAGCCTACGGATACCGGAACTGACGATCCCCGCTCGGCCGGACACGACAGCCGGCTGGCCAGCGGTGGTGGGTCCGGGCGACGCCGGTGACACGGCGGTCAACGACGTCGACGTCATCCGGGTCTGCGGTGCGGCCCGGCTGGCGGGCACCGTGCACGTCGTCGGCGCCAAGAACTCGGCACTGAAGTTGATGGCCGCCGCGCTGCTCGCTCCCGGCCGCAGCGTGATCACCAACGTTCCGCGGATCACCGATATCGCGATCATGGGGGAGGTCCTGCGGCGGCTGGGCTGTGACGTCCGGTTCGACACGGACCACCCCGTCGATCCGATGGTGGCGCGGGGCGGCGTCGCCCGGTCCCGCTCGGTCACCATCGACGTACCCGAGCAGCCGGGCGCGGAGGCCGACTACGACCTGGTCCGGCGGCTGCGCGCGTCGATCTGCGTGCTCGGCCCCCTGCTGGCCCGTCGTGGCTACGTGCGGGTGGCCCACCCGGGCGGCGACGCGATCGGCTCACGTGGCCTGGACATGCACATCTCCGGGCTGACCCGGATGGGCGCGGAGATCTCCGGTGAGCACGGGTTCGTCATCGCCGAGGCCCCGCACGGGCTGCGCGGCGCCGACATCGTGCTGGACTTCCCGAGCGTGGGGGCGACCGAGAACCTGGTCATGGCAGCGGTGCTGGCCCAGGGCGCCACGACGATCGACAACGCGGCCCGGGAGCCGGAGATCGTCGACATCTGCACGATGCTCAACCAGATGGGCGCGCGGATCTCCGGCGCCGGCACGTCCACCCTGCGGATCACCGGCGTGCCCGGCCTGCAGCCGGTGCGGCACGCCACCGTGGGGGACCGGATCGTCGCCGGCACCTGGGCGTTCGGCGCCGCGATGACGCGTGGCGACGTGACGGTCACCGGCCTGGACCCGGCCTACCTGGAGGTCGCGCTGGACAAGGTCGTCGCGGCCGGCGGCCTGGTCGAGACGCGGGGCGACGGCTTCCGGGTACGCATGGACGACCGGCCCCGCGCGGTGGACGTGGTGACCCTGCCGTACCCCGGCTTCGCCACCGATCTGCTGCCGATGGCGATCGGGCTGGCCTCGGTCAGCGACGGCGCATCCCTGATCACGGAGAACATCTTCGACGGCCGGTTCATGTTCGCCAACGAGATGATGCGGCTCGGCGCGGACATCAAGACCGACGGGCACCACGCCGTGGTCCGCGGTCGCGAGCGGCTGTCCGGGGCGCCGGTACGCGCCACCGACATCCGCGCCGGCGCCGGGCTGATCATCGCCGGACTCTGCGCGGACGGACCCACCGAGGTCTCGCACGTGCACCACGTCGACCGGGGTTACCCGGACTTCGTGGCCGACCTGCGCGCGCTCGGCGTGGCGGTGGAGCGGGGCACCGCGCCCGAGGAGCCGTCGCTGGAGATCTGAGACCCCGCTGCGCCTCTCGCGGTCTCAGGTGGCCTGCAGCGAGGCGCGCACGTGCCGTCGGGCGTCGTGGATGCGTGACTTCAGGGTGCCGACCGGGATGGAGAGGTGGTCGGCGATCTGGTCGTAGGTCAACTGGCACAGGTCGCGCAGTACGAGCGGGGCGACCAGTTCGGGTCGGTGCGCCTCCAGCCGTTCCAGCGCGTCGAGCAGGTCGAGCCGGGAACCGGCGATCACGCTCGTGGTGCGGGGGTCAGCGGTGTCGAGCGGGAGCTGGGGCGTGGACTGCTCCTCGGCCCGACGCTTGAGGCTCCGATACGTCTGCCGGGCGCAGTTGGCGGTGACGATGTGCAGCCAGGTGGAGAACTTCGACCGGCCGGCGAAGCTGTCAATCTTGCGGGCGACCTGCAGAAGCGCATCCTGGCACGCCTCCTCGGCGTCCTGCCGGCAGGGCAGGAGGCGTAGACACTGCCGCATGACCTGCGGACCGATCCTGATCAGCAACGCGTCGAGGGCGGCGGCGTCCCCCTTGGCGGCACGATCAGCCAGCTCTTCGACATCAAGATCGTCTGGCATGATCAGGCCCCGTTCCTCAGCGTTTAGTCGGCCATAATACGGGCGTGTCAGTACCCGGCAAGATCGGCCGATACCGCGTTGTGGGGCGTATCGGATCCGGAGCTTTCGCCACCGTGTGGCTCGGCGCCGACGACGCTCTGGACGCCTCCGTCGCGATCAAGGTGTTGGCCGACAACTGGTCGTACCACTCCGATCTGCGGGAGCGGTTCGAGCAGGAGGCGCGGATCATGCGACGGACGGATTCGAGCCTGCTCGTGCGTGTGCTCGACGTCGGCGAGCTGCCGGACGGACGCCCGTACCTGGTGATGCCGTACGCGGCCGGTGGCACTCTCGCGGATCGACTCGCCTCGGGACCGATGCCGGTCCGGGAGGCGCTGCTCGTCGCGGCCGACATCACCCGCGCCGTCATGGTGCTGCACGAGGCCGGCGTGCTGCACCGGGATCTCAAGCCGTCCAATGTGTTGTTTCAGCCGGCGGCGGGCCGGGATCGGGTGCTCGTCGCCGATCTTGGCCTGGCCAAGGCGCTCGCCAACGCGTCCGGCTTCACGATCGCGGCCGGCACACCCGGCTACATGCCGCCCGAGCAGGCCACCGCCGGTGGCGGTCTGGACATCCGCGCGGACGTGTACGCGATCGGCGCGACGACCTACCACATGTTGACCGGCCAGCCGCCCGACCCGGCACGGTCCGCCGGCAGCCGATCGGGCCGGGCCGGGCGCGCTCTCCCCCGTCCGTCCCAGCTTCGGCCCGGAGTCCCCTCCGAAGTGGACGACCTGGTGCGGCGTGCGCTGCATCCCGACCCGCGGCAACGCTGGGCGTCCGCCGCGGTGATGCTCGGGGAACTCCAGCGGGTCATCGCGTCGACGGAGCGGGAGGCGGGCCGTGGTCGCCTCGTGCGGCAGTTGGGGAGGGTCGTCGGCGTCGCGGTCGCCCTGAGCGCCCTGCTGGCGACGACCGGTTCCAGCTCCACACTGTCGGAACGGCCAGGGTGGGTTCGGGTACGCGATGCCTCCGGCGCTCTCTCGGTCGCGGTGCCGGCGAGCTGGGCCGGCCAGCTGAAGGACGCCGGCTGGGATCCTTCGGTGCTGCGCCTCGCGGCCGGCCAGGCGCCGGGTCTCGTGGTCGCCCCGGATCTCGCCGCCTGGTCGGACCCGGCGAGTGGGATGCCCGGTGTGTTCGTCGGGGTGAGCCGGGCACTGCTCGGCGGCGACCCGGCGCCGGCGTTACCCAGCCACGCCTCCTGTGTCCAGCAGCCCGACCGGACCGTGGATGTGGGCGGGGACCGGGCGCTGGTACGGCGGTGGACCTCGTGCGGCGCCTCGGTGTCGTTCAGCGAAATCGTGATCCCGGTGCCGCAGCGCCGCTATGGCGTCTACCTGCAGATCAAGCAGGTCGACGACGCGGACCTGACCGACGAGATCCTGGCCGGCCTGCGGTTGTCCAGCGCGCTGGCGCCACAGGCCGGCCGTTTCGAGTCGGTCTACTCGTAGCAGTCCTGGTTCGCGTACTGGAGGGTCAACTGGACGACCTTGCCCTTGACCGTCTCGATGCGGTAGACGGCCTTGCTGTTGCCGGGGGTCTTCGCGAAGCCACGACCGTTCGTCGCGTCTCCGTCGGCCGCCGTCCAGGCCGGGTAGATCCGCAGCATCTCGGCGCTCGACATGCCGATGCGTGCTCCCTCGGGCGTCTTGATCCCCTCGTACGCGTCGATGGTCGCGATACCCAGCGTCGACGAGAGAAGGACGGCCCCCTCCTCGCTGCGGGCGGCGCGCAGGTACGACGGCGTGCAGCCGCCCGTGTTGCTGGCGAACGCCCGCAGCAGTCCCGTCCCGGTGGCCTGCTGGCGGGTCATGCCGAGCTTGAGTGAACCGATGCCGTTCGGACCCAGGACGAGCGACGTGGGGCGGGTCGCGGTGCTGGACGGCCGGGCGGACGGCGTCGAGGAGGGAGAGGTCGAGGAGGGAGAGATAGGCGGCGGGATGGGGCTGCCGGTGGTGACCGCGCTGGTCGTCGGTTCGGGCGAGCCGGCCGGCGCGGCGTTGCCGTCCTGGTGTGCGGGCGACGAGCACGCCGCGACGAGCAGGAGGCAGGTGAGGGTTCCGACCATGGACGTTGCGCGCATCATGAGCTCCAGGCTGTTGCCACTTGTTGGTTGTCGTAGGGTTCGATGCACCCACTCGGGAGTTTGTTCGCTCCGGCGAGTCGCGAATTCGTCACCTGCCCTTAGTCATCGTTCAGGCTCGCCGACTAGGGTGCAGGCAGGCACTCAATCGCAGTGAGGGAGAAGCAGATGGCGGGTCGACTCGCGGTCGTCGGGGCCGGGCTGATGGGCTCCGGCATCGCCCAGGTGGCGGCGCAGGCGGGCTGGCAGGTGACGCTGCGCGACCTGGACGACGCGGCCACCACCCGGGGGCTCGGCGGCATCCGGAAGTCGCTGGAGAAGTTCGCCGAGAAGGGCAAGATCGAGGCGTCCGACGTCGAGGCGACCCTCGCGCGGATCACCCCGACCACCGACCTGGAGGCGGCGGCGGACGCGGACATCGTGGTCGAGGCGGTCTTCGAGCGGCTGGAGATCAAGCACGAGGTGTTCCGGGCGCTGGACAAGATCTGCAAGTCCGACGCGGTGCTCGCCACCAACACGTCGGCCATTCCGGTCACCCAGATCGCGGCGGTCACCGAGCGGCCGGAGGCCGTCGTCGGCACCCACTTCTTCTCCCCGGTGCCGATGATGCAGCTCTGCGAGCTGGTGCGCGGCTACAAGACCAGCGACGCCACGCTCGACACGGCGCGAGCCTTCGCCGAGGAGATCGGCAAGACCGTCGTCGTGGTCAACCGCGACATCGCCGGCTTCGTCACCACGCGGCTGATCTCCGCCCTGGTCATGGAGGCGGTCAAGCTGGTCGAGTCGGGCGTGGTGTCCGCCGAGGACCTGGACACCGCCTGCCGGCTCGGCTTCGGGCACGCCATGGGTCCGCTGGCCACCACCGACCTGACCGGCGTGGACGTGCTGCTGCACGCCTCGAAGAACATCTACACCGACACGGCCGACGAGAAGTTCTTCCCGCCGGAGCTGCTCCAGCGCATGGTCACCGCCGGTGACCTGGGCCGCAAGACCGGCAAGGGCTTCTACACGTACTGAGCGGGTGACGACCGGGGCGGGGCTGCCCGCCCCGGTCGGCCCGCTCAGCCGTCGCGCTTGGTGGTCCAGCGGAAGGTGGTCAGGCAGAGCACGAGCCCGATCACACACCACAGGGCCAGGACCAGCGCGACCCGCCCCAGCTCGAACGAGCCGCCCGGCTCCTGCGCCCCGAAGCTCTCCGGCAGGAACACCGACCGCAGGCCCTGGCACATCCACTTGAGCGGGAAGAACGCGGCGACCTGCTGCATCCAGGTGGGCAGGTCGGTGAAGACGAAGAACACCCCGGAGATGAACTGGAGCACCAGCGCGACCGGAGTCACCACCGCCGAACCGCTGCGGGCGGTGCGGGCCAGCGACGAGATGGCGATGCCGCACAGGGTGCAGGCGGTCACCCCGAGCACGGAGACCCAGCCGAAGGTGAACCACTTCCCGGCGGTGCCGGGCAGGTTCAGGTCGAACAGCGCCACCGCGACGGCCAGCAGCAGCGCGGTCTCGGCGATCCCGATCGCCACCACCATGATCACCTTGCCGGCGAACCAGACCCACTTCGGCATCGGCGTGCCCCGGTAGCGCTTGAGCACCCCCCGGTCCCGCTCGATCGGGATCCAGATGCCCAGGTTCTGGAAGCTCACCGTCATCAGGCCGGTGGCGATCATGCCGGTGATGAAGTACTGGGTGAACCGGACCCCGCCGCCGATCGTCCCGTGGAAGATCGACGCGAAGATCAGGATCATGATGATGGGGAAGCCCATCGTGAAGACCACGGACTCCCGGCTGCGCAGGAACTGGGTGATCTCCAGTCGGCCCTGGCGCAGGGCCAGCGTGCCGACGCCCGGCCGTCGGCCCGGGGTCGCGGCGACCGGCGTCGCCGGCTTCGTCGTGGTCGTCATCGCGAATGTCCGATCATCGTGAGGTAGACGTCCTCCAGGGTCGGCCGGGTCACCGTGAGCCCGGGGACCTCGCCGCCGTAGCGCGCGGCCAGGTCAGCCACGAGGGCCGTCGGCGTCGCGCTCTGCGCTCTCTCCCACGTCCCTTCCGGGGTACGCCAGGAGACCGTCGCGAGCGCATCCTGGCGGTTGCCCAGCCGGTTGGGCGCGGCCACCTCGACCAGCCGGCCGCCGGCAATCACGCCGACCCGGTCGGCGAGCGCCTCCGCCTCGTCCAGGTAGTGGGTGGTGAGCACGATCGTGGTGCCGGCTGCGGCGAGGTCGCGGATCAGCTCCCAGAACTCGCGGCGGGCCTCCGGGTCGAAGCCGGTGGTCGGCTCGTCGAGGAAGAGCAGCTCGGGGCGGCCGATGATGCCCAGCGCCACGTCGAGCCGGCGCTTCTGCCCGCCGGAGAGGGTGTGCGTACGAGCCTTCGCCTTCGCCGCCAGCCCGACCCGTTCGATCACCTTGGCGGGGTCGTCCGCGTCCGGATAGAACCCGGAGAAGTGCCGGACCACCTCGGCCACGGTCAGCTCGTCGAACTCGCCGGTGCCCTGGAGCACGATGCCGACCCGGGAGCGCCATCCGGCGTCCGGTCGGGCCGGGTCCGCGCCGAGCACGGACACCTCACCGGCGTCCCGGTGCCGGTAGCCCTCCAGGATCTCCACGGTCGTGGTCTTGCCCGCGCCGTTCGGGCCGAGCAACGCGAACACCTCGCCCCGGTGGACGTCGAGGTCCACGCCCGCCACCGCCACGTTGTCGCCGTACGCCTTGCGCAGCCCTCGGACGGAGATGGCCAGCTCGTCATCCATGCGTCCAGTGTGCGTCCTGGTGGCCACCGGTCGACGCCCGGGGTGTGGCGGTGCCGGCCACGGCGGGCGCTTCGCACCCGGCCGTCCTCGACATGGACCTGTGTGGTTTTCCACAACGTCTTCTACTGAACGGTAACTTAGACTCCGGCCATGGATGAGACGCCGACCCGGCTGCCCGAGCGGGACCGCCCGTGGGTCATGCGCACGTACGCCGGCCACTCGTCGGCCGCCGCGACCAACGCGCTCTTCCGCCGCAACCTCGCCAAGGGGCAGACCGGCCTGTCGGTCGCCTTCGACCTGCCCACCCAGACCGGCTACGACCCCGACCACGAGCTGGCCGCCGGTGAGGTGGGCCGGGTCGGCGTGCCGGTGGCCCACCTCGGCGACATGCGGGCGCTCTTCGACGGCATCCCGCTCGCCGGGACGAACACCTCGATGACCATCAACGCGCCGGCGATGTGGCTGCTCGCCCTCTACGCGGCCGTGGCCGCCGAGCAGGGGTCGAGCGCCGACCTGCTCGCCGGCACCACCCAGAACGACATCATCAAGGAGTACCTGTCCCGGGGGACGTACATCTTCCCGCCGGCGGCCTCGCTGCGGCTGACGGCGGACGTCATCGCGCACACCCTGACGACGATGCCGAGGTGGAACCCGGTCAACATCTGCTCGTACCACCTTCAGGAAGCTGGCGCGACACCCGTGCAGGAGGTCGGCTTCGCGCTGGCCACCGCCGTCGCCGTCCTCGACGCGGTCCGCGACTCCGGTCAGGTGCCCGCCGAGCGGATGGGTGACGTGGTGCAGCGGGTCTCGTTCTTCGTCAACGCCGGGGTGCGTTTCGTCGAGGAGATCGCCAAGATGCGCGCGTTCGGCGTGCTGTGGGACGGGATCACCCGGGAGCGGTACGGCGTCACCGAGGCCCGGCAGCGGCGGTTCCGCTACGGCGTACAGGTCAACTCGCTCGGCCTCACCGAGGCACAGCCGGAGAACAACATCCAGCGCATCGTGCTGGAGATGCTCGGCGTGACGATGTCCCGCGACGCCCGAGCCCGTGCCGTGCAACTGCCGGCCTGGAACGAGGCGCTCGGCCTGCCCCGGCCCTGGGACCAGCAGTGGTCGCTCCGGATGCAGCAGGTTCTGGCGTACGAGTCGGACCTGCTCGAATACCCCGACCTCTTCGCCGGTTCGCACGTGATGACCGCACTCGTCGACGAGATCGTCAGCGGGGCGCGCGTGGAGCTGGACGCCGTGTTGGAGATGGGCGGTGTGGTGGCCGCCGTGGAGACGGGCTATCTCAAGAGCGCGCTGGTCGCCTCGCTGGCCGAACGCCGTCGCCGGATGGAGTCCGGACTCGACGTGGTGGTCGGCGTCAACCGCTTCGCCGAGACCGAACCATCCCCGTTGACGGCGGCGGGCGCCGAGGCCGTCGAACAGGTCGATCCCATGGTCGAGGCGGTCGCCGTCGCCTCCGTACGCGAGTGGCGTGCCGGGCGGGACGGCGCGGCGGTCGACGCGGCACTGGCCCGGCTCCGCGCGGACGCCGCGACCACCGCCAACCTGATGCCGGCGACCCTGGAGTGTGTACGGGTCGGGGTGACCACCGGGGAGTGGGCCGGCGCGCTGCGCGACGTCTTCGGTGAGTACCGGGCGCCGACCGGCCTGTCCGGCGCCACCGGCAGCGGCGGCGACGCGGGTCTCGCGGCGGTCCGCGAGCGGGTGGCCGCCACCGCCCGCGAGCTGGGCAGCGGACGGCTGCGGTTGCTGGTCGGCAAGCCCGGCCTGGATGGGCACTCGAACGGCGCCGAGCAAATCGCGGTACGCGCCCGCGACGCCGGCTTCGAGGTCGTCTACCAGGGCATCCGGCTGACCGCCGGCCAGATCGTCGCCGCCGCCGTCGAGGAGGACGTCGACCTGGTCGGGCTGTCCGTGCTGTCCGGCTCACACCTGGCGGCCGTGCCCGCGGTGCTCGACGGGCTGCGGGCCGCCGGCCGGGCGGACCTGCCCGTGGTGGTGGGCGGCATCATCCCCGTCGGTGACGCCGACACCCTGCTCGCCGCCGGGGTGGCCCGGGTCTTCACCCCGAAGGACTTCGCCCTCACCGGGATCATCGACGACCTGGTGACGGTCATCCGGCGGGCCAACGACCTGCCCTGACCCGGTCCCGTCGGAGTCAGCGACCGGCGTACGTCATGCAGTCGGCCAGGTCGTTGTCCGGCCCCACCTTGATCGACGAGGCGTGGCACTCCAACTGCTCGTTGTGTCGGCAGTCGGAACGCTGGCAGGCGCCCACCTGCGCGGTGAGGCCGTCCACCCCGCCCCGCACGGGCGACTCGACGAAGGTGTGGCAGTGCGCGTGGTCCATGCTGCCGATGGTGATGGCGAAGGCGTGGCAGTCACCGCCCTGGTTGTACGCGCATGCCGCGACGACGCATTCCTGGACTCGGGGCATCTCCATTGCAGTGGTCATGCCAACCTCCTCTAGGCTCCTGCCCCGATATTAGGCATTTGCCAGCCTGCGCTCACCCGATATGCCCGTCTGGCCACCCCGGCGCGTGATCGGCGATGCCCGGCGTGATCGGCGATGCGGGCGTGATCGGCGAGGTCGGTGTGATCGGCGATGCGGGCGTGATCGGCGAGGTAGTGTGATCGGCGATGCGGGCGTGATCGGCGAGGTCGGTGTGATCGGCGATGCGGGCGTGATCGGCGAGGTCGGTGTGATCGGCGATGCTGGCATGATCGACACGAGATCACCGATACCGCGGTGTCAACCGGCCCCGGATACCCCGACTTCGGCGATGTCGAGTCGATCATCGCTCGGATGCGCCCCCGCCGGTCCCCGCCGGCCCCGCCGCCCCCGCTGGCCGCGGCGATCGCTGGCCGCGCCGATCGCGCTGGCCCCTGCGCCCCCGCCGGCCGCGCTGCCGGCCGGGGTTATCTCCCGTTTTGGACTCTGCGCGAGGTGGCCTCGTGCGCAAGACCCGGATCATCGCCCCCCGGGAATGACCCCGGGCCGCAGGTCGTTGGACCCGGACTCGGCGCGACGGGCCCCGCCCGTTCGCGGGCCTGCCGGTCTGCGGGAATGGCCCCGGGCCGCAGGTCGTTACACCCGGTCCCGGCACGGCGAGCCCCGCTCCCCGCGGATCGTCAGCCCCCGGGAATGACCCCGGACCGCAGGTCGTTACACCCGGTCCCGGCACGACGAGCCCCGCTCACCGCGGATCGTCAGCCCCCGGGAATGGCCCCGCCCCCCGGGTCGTTACACACGGACCGGCCGCCACGAGCCCCCCCCCGCTCGCAGGCCGCCCCCAGACTTTGAGCGCCCGGACGAGGTGCTGACACCCCCGTCACCGATCCCCCGCACTGGTGACAGGTGGATGTTTCCTACCCCCGAAGGAGCAACCCACATGAACACGATCTTCCGCAAGAGCATGCTGTCCATCGCCGGTCTCGCGTTCGCCGGTGGCGTCTTCGCCGGCCCCATCGCCGCCCACGCCAACCCGGTCGACGCCAAGCCCGCCGCCGCAGCGGTGCAGACCACCGCACCCAAGCCGCAGGGCGACCAGTCGCACATCGACCTCAACGGCGAGCAGACCGCCAACGCCAAGGCCATCATCGCCGCCACCAAGAAGGCCGGCCTGCCCGAACGGGCCGCGGTCATCTCGATCGCGACGAGCCTGCAGGAGTCGAAGCTGGAGAACCTGGGTCACCTCGGCGACATGAACGACCACGACTCGCTGGGTCTGTTCCAGCAGCGCCCCTCCTCCGGTTGGGGCACCCCGGAGCAGATCACCAACCCCGAGTACTCCACCACCGCGTTCCTCAAGGGCCTCAAGCAGGTCGATGGCTGGCAGGACATGCCCCTGACCGACGCCGCCCAGACCGTCCAGGTCTCGGCGTACCCGGACGCGTACGCGCAGTGGGAGCAGCAGGCCACCGACCTGGTCGCCCACAACTGGAACAGCTAAGACACACAGATGGCCGGCACCCCGACAACGGGTGCCGGCCATCGCCGTACCTTCGGATTGCCGGTCAGACGCGGAAGCCAGCGGCGCGGGCCGCCTGACGTTCTCGGCGGCGTTCGGAGCGTCGACGCAGGAACCAGTAGACGAAGCCGACCAACCCCACCAGGAAGGCGAGTACGAGCACCGGCAGGATGACCGCGACCAGGGACATGACCACGCTCGTCGCGTCCTCGGCGGTGCTGGCCACCGGGGCGCCAAACCCGGCGGTGGTCGCGTTGATCACCGGGCGTGCGGCGGACTTGAGCAGGTGTACACCGAAGGCGAGGAGTACGCCGGTGGCGACCGGCACCCACTGGTGGCTGGAGAAGAAGCTCCCCGGGTCGCTGACGGTCACGGTCTCCGACGACGAGCCGGCCCCGAAGGCGAGGCCACCGGCGGTGGGCCGGACGACGGTCTGCACCACGTCGTTGACGTGGTCGACGACCGGCACCTTGTCCGCCACCATCTCGACGGCGAGCAGGACGGCAAGGATGACGATGACCCAGCCGTTGCCGAGCCACGTCCAGCCGCTGGGCAGGTCGATCAGGTTGGTGTAGCGGCCGAGCAGGCCGAGGACGAGCAGGGGTATGTAGGCGTTCAGCCCTGCCGAGGCGGCGAGGCCGGTGCCGGTGAGAACTTCGAACACGGTCTCAGCATCGCACCGACGCGCCAGTGCCGCTCGGTGGCGGTGGCGGACTGCTCGGCTACCCTCGTCGGGTGCGGTTGGTCATTGCGAAGTGCTCGGTGGACTACGTCGGACGGCTCTCGGCTCACCTGCCGCCGGCGACTCGGCTGTTGATGGTGAAGGCGGACGGGTCGGTGTCGATTCACGCCGACGACCGTGCGTACAAGCCGCTGAACTGGATGAGCCCGCCGTGCCGGCTGGAGGAGGCCCCCGGCGTGTGGCGGGTGGTCAACAAGGCCGGCGAGGAGTTGCGGATCACCCTGGAGGAGGTCTTCCAGGACACCTCGTACGAGCTGGGTGTCGATCCCGGCCTGCGCAAGGACGGGGTGGAGGCACACCTGCAGGAGTTGCTGGCGGCCAACCCGACCGTGCTGGGCGAGGGGTTCACGTTGGTGCGCCGCGAGTACATGACGGCGATCGGCCCGGTGGACCTGCTCTGCCGGGACGCGAACTCCGGCGCCGTGGCCGTCGAGATCAAGCGGCGTGGCGAGATCGACGGCGTGGAGCAGTTGACCCGCTACCTCGAACTCATGAACCGTGACCCGCTGCTCAGCCCGGTCACCGGCGTGTTCGCCGCGCAGGAGATCAAGCCGCAGGCCCGGGTGCTCGCCGCCGACCGGGGCATCCGGTGCGTCGTCGTCAACTACGACCGGCTGCGGGGCATCGAGAAGGACGAGCTGACCCTCTTCTGACCCGGCTCACCGCCCGGTCCGTACGGCGATCAACGACTTCGGCAGGCCGAAGACCCGCTCGACGAGCATTGTCGAGTCGGGAAAGTAGTGGCGCATCTGCGAACGGTCCAGCAGTTCGGTCCAGAGCACCTGGTGGATGGCGGCTTCGTGGCTGCGGGTCGGTTTGTGGCCGAGGGGCCAACGGCGAGCGAGCGCCGTGCGCATCCGGATCGGTAGGAACTGCATGCCGGGCGCGATCCAGTGCGGCTCGATGGGAAAGTAGCGGTAGGGCGTCTGCACCCAGTGCCGATCGGCCAGCGAACGGGCCGCGGCGGCGAACCGAAGTCGGCGCTCGTGCCCACCGACGTGTTCCAGCACGGAGTTGGAGAAGACCAGGTCGTAGGCGCCCTTGGTGACACGGGGTGGCAGGTCGCAGGCGTCGGCCTGCTCGACGTGGGCCCACTCGGGTACGGCTGCGGGCGGCTGTTCCAGGTTGACCACGGTGACGCGGGCCGGCCGGACGGTGGCGCGGTGCCAGGTGCCGAGCCGGCCGCCGAGGTCGACGACGTGCATGTCGCCGATGTCGGGGAAGGTGCGCGCCAGCCACTCCGAACGACGACGCCGCTGCCGAGCGCTCCACGACTGGTCACTGTCGACAAGGCTGTGTCGCAATCGATTGTGGCCCATTTAACGCAATGTACCGCCGTGCCTACGACGTATAAACATGTGGATACGCCGATCACGGCGCAGATCGGCTATCCGACACTCACCTGCCGTACATCACCTTGATGGCTTTGACGAGACGTGCCACGTCGGTCGGGGTGCGGTCGAACGTCATCGACGGCAGCAGTGAGCGCGCTCGACGCCGGGTGATGGCCTTGGCGCGGGCGAACTCGCGGAGGCCGTCCTCGCCGTGGATCCGCCCGAAGCCGGAGTCGCCGACGCCGCCGAACGGCAGCGTGGACATCCCGGCGAAGGTCAGCGCGGAGTTGACCGAGGTCATCCCCGAGCGCAGGCGTCGCGCGATGCTCACGGCACGCTGCCGGCCGAAGACCGAACCCCCCAGGCCGTACGACACGGCGTTGGCGCGGGCGACGGCCTCGTCGGCGTCGCGGACCCGGCTGATGGTCACCGTCGGACCGAAGGTCTCCTCGCGGACGGCGGCCGACTCCTCCGGTACGTCCACCAGCACGGTCGGATGCACGTACGGTGGCTGCACCGCGTCCGGGCCGCCGACCAGGGCGCGACCGCCGGAGCTGACCGCGGCCTCGATGTGGCGGCGGATCACGTCGATCTGGCCGGGCATGGTGATCGGGCCGATGTCCGCGCCGTCGGGGCCGACGGTCAGCCGGCCGGCGCGGGCGACGACCTTGTCGACGAAGGCGTCGAAGACCGTGTCGACGGCGTAGACGCGCTCGATGCCGATGCAGGTCTGGCCGGCGTTGGTCATGGCGCCCCAGACGCACGCCTCGGCGGCGGCGTCCAGGTCGGCGTCGCTGTCGACGATCATGGCGTCCTTGCCGCCGCCCTCGATCAGCACCGGCGTCAGCGTCTCGGCGCAGGCGGACATCACCTTGCGGGCGGTCGCGGTCGAGCCGGTGAAGGCCACCTTGTCGACCCCGGAACGGCACAGCGCGGCGCCGACGTCGCCGAGCCCGTGTACGGCGGTGAACACCGGCTGCTCGGGGACCACCTCCGCGAACGTGTCCACCAGCCACTGGCCGACGACGGGCGTGTACTCGCTGGGCTTGAGCACGACGGCGTTGCCGGCGGCCAGGGCGTACGCGGCGGAGCCGAGCGGGGTGAGGACCGGATAGTTCCACGGCCCGATCACACCCACCACGCCGTGCGGTTGGTATTCCAGGTGCGCGGAGAACTCGGCGAGGACGAGCCGGGACCGTACCCGGCGTGGGCCGAGCACCCGGCGCGCGTTGCGGGCGGCCCAGTCGACGTGTTCGATCGCGCTGGCGATCTCGACGATGGCGTCGGCGGCCGGTTTGCCGCCCTCGACGTGCATCAACTCGGCGAGCTGCTCGACCCGCTTGGCGAGCAGCGCCCGCCAGCGCAGCATCCGCTGGCGACGGCCGGCGAAGCCCAGACCGGCCCACCACTCGGCGGCGGAACGCGCGCGCTCGACGGCCTGCCGTACGTCCGCGTCGCTGGCGACGGGGAGGCGGCCGGCCTCGACGCCGGTGGCCGGACTGGTGGAGACCAGCTGGTGCGCCTCGATGAGGGGGGTGCCGGGGACATGCACAGCCGTCATGGCGGAAGTCTAGACCCGAAGATTACTCACCGGTAGGCCGCGATCTCGGGGTGCTGGGGCGGGAGTCGCGTCCACCCACCCGCTCGTTGATCAGTGCAGGTCAGGACCCGGTTGCCGAAGGGTGGCCATCCGAATCGTCGAACAGCGGGTGACCGGGAGGTGACGAGGAGCTGACCGGCCGGTCGGTATTGACGATTACCGTCTGATGGCAGGCTGACGCGCGGAGTAACGGTGTGGGGTGGAGGGCTGACTGTCCATGGAGGAACATCCGGAACTGATGCCGTTGTTGACGGTCGCAGGTGGGCCGATGCGCGGAGCAAGCTTTCGCCTGCGGGGTGAGCCGCAGGTGATCGGTCGGGCGCCGACCGGCGACGTGGTCATCAGCGACCCGCATCTGAGTCGCCGGCACGCCGAGGTGTGGCTGGCTCCCGAGGGCGCGTCGCTGCGCGACCTGGGCTCGACCAACGGCACCTGGCTCAACGACCGCCGGATCACCGAGGTGGAGCGCCTCAGCGACGGCGACGTGATCCGGCTCGGCCGCACCGAGCTGCGCCTGTTCGATCCGGGGGTCGCCCACACGGATCCGGTTGGGCTCAGCTTCGGGGTGTCCCGACGCGATATCCGACCGACGCTGCCACTGCCGCTGGCTTCGCCACCGGGCGCCCGCCGCTGACCCCCGCCGAGGCGGCCACTGGCCGTCGGCCACACTCCGGCGGTGCCACCGGGTGGCTGTCCGACACCTGGACCCCCGTGGACCGACGTGGCAGCATGCCGCGGATGGAGACCGAGCAGCGGGTCGTGACGGCGAACGGTATACGCCAGGCGGTACGGGTGGCCGGTCCGCCGGACGGAACTCCGTTGCTGCTGGTCCACGGCAACTGCTCCTCATCGCTGTTCTGGGAGCCGTTGATCCGACGGCTGCCACCGACGCTGCGGGTCGTCGCTCCCGACCTGCGCGGGTTCGGCGACTCGGCGACCGCCCCGGTGGACGCCACCCGCGGCCTGCGGGACTTCGCCGACGACGTCGCCGCCCTGCTGGACGACCCGACGCTCTTCCCCGACGTCGACGGCAGCGGCGCTGACAGCCGCGGCGCTGACGGCAGCGGCGTCGACGGCAGCGGCGTCGACGGCAGCGGCGTCGACGGCAGCGGCGCTGACACCGGCGGTGGGGTCCGGCCGGTCGTGGTCGGGCACTCCCTCGGTGGGGGAGTTGCCATGCGGCTGCTGGTCGACCATCCGCACCGGGTGGGGGCGCTACTGCTGGCCGCGCCGGTGTCGCCGTACGGCTTCGGTGGCACGCGCGACCTGAGCGGTACGCCGACCACGCCCGACTTCGCCGGTACCGGTGCTGGCACCGCCAACCGGGACTTCGTGGCCCGGCTCGCCGCGGGCGATCGGGGCACCGAGGGCCCGGCCAGTCCGCGTGAGGTGCTGCGGGCGACCTACGTGGCCGATTCGGCCTCGCTCGGCGTCGACGAGGAGCTGCTGCTCGACAGCGTGCTGTCCACGGCGATCGGCGAGGACAACTACCCGGGCACGTCGGCGGAGTCGGAGAACTGGCCCGGCACCGTGCCCGGGAAGCGGGGCGTGCTGAACGCGCTCGCGCCGACCTGGTTCCGGGTCGCCGACGAGCTGGTGGCCGTCGCCGAGAAGCCTCCGGTCACCTGGGTACGCGGCGACGCCGACGTGATCGTCTCGGACACGTCGCTGTTGGACCTGGCGTACCTCGGTTCGCTGGGTGTCGTGGCCGGATGGCCGGGGGCGGAGGCCTGCCCGCCGCAACCGATGGTCGGCCAGACCCGGGCGGTGCTGGAGCGGTACGCGGCGGCCGGCGGCGCGTACCGCGAGGTGGTGTTGCCCGGCTGCGGGCACAGCCCGCACCTGGAGCGCCCGGGGGAGTTCGTGGCGGAGCTGCTGGCGCTGACCGACGGGCAGGCCGGGTAGGGCCGCGTCGTGGGTGAAATATCCCACGGCGTCTCGACAACCCTGCGGCACGTGGCAGACTCGCGCGCATACCTTAGCGGCCGTTCAGTGGCCGTGCGGAGTGTCTGGGGAGGCCGGTCGTGGCGCGGGAGTTCAGCACCGTCGGTGTCGTGGGGCTGGGCACCATGGGTGCCGGCATCGTCGAGGTCTTCGCCCGCAACGGCATCGACGTCCTCGCGGTCGAGATCGCCGAGCCGGCGCTGGAGCGCGGTCGGGCCACCCTGAAGGGCTCCACCGACCGGGCGGTCGCCAAGGGCAAGCTCGCCGAGGCGGACCGCGACGCCCTACACGAGCGGGTGCGCTTCGCGGTCGGACTGGACGCGCTGCACTCGGTGGACCTGGTCATCGAGGCGGTGCCCGAGCACCTGGACCTCAAGCAGCGGATCTTCGCTGAGTTGGACCGGGTCTGCAAGCCGGAGGCCATCCTCGCCACCAACACCTCGTCGCTGAGCGTCACCGAGATCTCGGTGGCCACCAGCCGGCCCAACCAGGTGATCGGCATCCACTTCTTCAACCCCGCCCCGGTGATGAAGCTGGTCGAGGTGGTCCGCACGGTCGTCACCGCCCCCGAGGTCGTGGCCGACGTCGAGGCGCTGTGCGCCCGGCTCGGCAAGGTCGACGTCACCATCAACGACCGGGCCGGCTTTATCGCCAACGCGCTGCTCTTCGGCTACCTCAACCACGCGGTCGGGATGTTCGAGTCGCACTACGCGACCCGGGAGGACATCGACGCCGCGATGAAGCTCGGCTGCGGGCTGCCGATGGGCCCACTGGCGCTGATGGACCTGATCGGCCTGGACACCGCGTACGAAATCCTGGACACCATGTACCGGCGGGGCGGCCGGGACCGCCGACACGCCCCGGTGCCGCTGCTCAAGCAGATGGTCACGGCGGGGCTGCTGGGCCGCAAGTCCGGACGGGGTTTCTACACCTACGAGCGGCCCGGTTCGCCGAAGGTCGTACCCGATGAAACGACGCCGCCGGCGGCGGACGCCGCGCTCGCCGACGGCGCGCGCGCCATCACCAAGGTGGGCGTCGTGGGTTCCGGGACGATGGCCACCGGGATCGTCGAGGTGTTCGCCAGGGCCGGGTACGAGGTCGTCTCGGTGACCCGGGGCGCGGAGAAGTCCGCGTCGGTCTGCGAGGCCGTGAAGACGTCGCTGAACAAGGGCGTGGTCCGGGGCAAGCTCGCCGAGGCCGACCGGGACGCGGCGCTGGGCCGCATCACCTGGACGGCGACCCTCGACCATCTTGCCGACGTCGACCTGGTCGTCGAGGCGGTCGTCGAGGAGTTGAGCGTCAAGAAGGCGCTCTTCGCCAGCCTCGACGAGATCTGCAAGCCGGGCGTGGTGCTGGCCACCACCACCTCGTCCCTGCCCGTGATCGACGTGGCGATGGCCACCCAGCGCCCGGCCGACGTGGTGGGCCTGCACTTCTTCAACCCGGCGCCGGTCATGCCGCTGGTCGAGGTGGTCCGGACCATCCGTACCTCACCGGAGACCACCGCGACCGCGCGGGCCGTCTGCGCGGCGCTCGGCAAGACCGGCGTGGTCTGCGGCGACCGGTCCGGCTTCATCGTCAACGCGCTGCTCTTCCCGTACCTGAACGACGCGGTCAAGATGCTGGAGGCCAGCTACTCCACGGCCGACGACATCGACCACGCCATGAAGCTGGGCTGCGGCTACCCGATGGGCCCGTTCGAGCTGCTCGACGTGGTGGGGTTGGACGTCTCGCTGGCGATCCAGCGGGAGCTGTACCTGGAGCTGCGCGAGCCGGGCTTCGCGCCCGCGCCGTTGCTGGAGCACCTGGTCACCGCCGGCTACCTGGGTCGCAAGACCCGTCGCGGCTTCCGCGACCACTCGCACCGCTGACCGCGTCAACGCCGGGCACCGGCGACGGCGTCTGAGTGATGTGACCTTCGAGGAGTACGTCAGCAGTCGCGGGCCAGCGCTCGTCCGGCTGGCTCGACTGCTGACCGGTGACGAGCACCGGGCCGACGACCTTACCCAGGAGGTGCTGTCCCGGGCGTACGTGCACTGGCGGAGGATCTCCCGTGCTGACCGCCCGGACGTCTACGTGCGCCGGATGATGGTCAACGCCAACACCTCCTGGTGGCGTCGCCGATCCAGCCACGAGATGGCCACGGCGGAGTTCGCCGACCGGCCGGGGCGCGGCGACTTCAGCAGCGACTCGGCCGACCGGGACGAGATGTGGAGACTGATCCTCGGTCTGCCGGACCGGCAGCGTGCGGTGCTCGTGCTGCGGTACTACGAGGACCTCGACGACCTCACCATCGCCCAGATCCTCGGCTGTTCACCGGTCACCGTCCGCACTCATGCGATGCGGGCGCTCAGTCAGCTGCGGGAGCGCCACGGCGTTTCCACGACGAACGGGAGCCGGCCGTGACCGACCTCGACGAGTGGATCGCACGGGCACTGCGGGAGCACGCCGACGGGCACGTGGACACCGATCGCCTGATGACGGCGGCGGTGAACGGGGGACGGGCCCGTCGACGGCGGCGACGTGCCGTCATCGGGGCCGCGCTTGGCGTCGCGGTGGTACTCGGGACCGGCGTGGCACTGCGCATGCCCTCGGCCGCACCGCCACAGCCGACCGTCACGCCCAGTCCCGTCGTGGTCACGCCACCGCTGGCGCCGGGGGTCCCCGGGGCAGCGACGCGTCCTGACCTGGTTGGCACGGACCCGGGGCTGCTGCACTTCGGCATCGACCCGACGGTCGCGAAGCCGGTTGCCTGGCGCTCGGCGGGCCAGGCCGAGAGCATGCGACTGGACCTGGGGGGTGGCGTGCAGGCCATGGCGATCGTGGCCGCCGACCCGCAGTCGGCCGAGATCGGCGACCCGAGCCAGCTTCATGACATCGGCCCCGACCGGACGGGCGACTCCACCAGTGACACGGATCCTGACCGGACCGGCCGGTCCGACCCCGGTTCAAGGTACAACGGGGTGATACGTCGGCTGGACCAGCCCGCGCGGGGTTGGGTCCTGCGCTGGCAGCCCGCCCCGGGCCTGTACGCCCGGGTCTCGGCACTCGGGGACACCGACGCCGAGATCCGCCGGACGGCGGCGGCGCTTCGGTTCGACGAGGCCCGTCGCTGTGTCGCGCCCATCCGGTTGACCGCTCTGCCGCAGGGCGCCCGGATCAGCGAGTGCGACGTGTCGGTACGGCGGCTGGCCTGGCCACGCACTGCGAACGTGACCGGAACCACAACTCCTACGCAGATGCCGGGAGGCGTTTCGGACCAGACCGAGGTGGCGTTGATCGTCAAGCTCGACGGCAAGGCCACCCTGCCCGTACGGCTGTACTACTCACCCCGTCCGCCCTCCGGCGACCGAGGGAAAGCCAACCGCGAGATCGCCGGCAGGCCGGTGTTCGACATGGGCGACTTCTGGCACGTCCTCGGCATCCCCAACACGCTGCTGTCGATGGGGTACGAGAACCGCTGGGAGCGGTCCCCCACGGACGCGGAGGTCAGCACGGTGATCGGTGGGCTCCGGGTGGCCGACGACCTTGGCGAGCCGGCCAGCTGGGAGTGACCGTAACCTTGGGTGCGTGAGCCCCCGTCGCAATCGCCCTCGCCGGGACGAGAACGCCAACCTGGACGCCGACCGGGCTCGCCAGGGTGTCGCCTCGGTGCAGCAGTGGACCGACGGCGCCTGGCAGGTACGCGGGATCGGGGCGGGCGCGTCGGTCAAGACGTACCGCTGCCCCGGTTGTGACCAGGAGATCCGCCCCGGGGTGGCGCACCTGGTGGCCTGGCCGGCCGACGGCCTGGGTGACCTGACCGACCGTCGGCACTGGCACAGCGGCTGCTGGCGTGCCCGGGAACGGCGCGGGCCGGCGGTGCAGCGCGGCCGGGGCACGCCGCGCTACTGAGCGATCTGGATCACCCTGTTCGTGCCTCGGTGGGCGGCGGCGGCGACTTCGCGACAGACTTGGGCGGTGAGCACAGCGATCCGCGCGTCGTCGATCCTGCCCGGCCGCCGGGAGGACATCGAGCTACACACCGCCGACGGGCTGCGGCTGGTCGGCGAGCTGGCTCTGCCGGCCGACCGGCCCCCGGTGGGCACCCTGGTCTGCCTGCATCCGCTGCCCACGCACGGCGGGATGATGGACAGCCACGTGTTCCGCAAGGCGGCCTGGCGGCTGCCGGCGCTGGCCGACCTGGCCGTGCTGCGGTTCAACACCCGGGGCACCAGCAGCGTGCGCGGCACCAGCGAGGGCGCCTTCGACGGCGCGGTGGGCGAGCGGTACGACGTGGCCGCCGCTATCGAGTACGCGGAGTTCGCCGAACTGCCCAACATCTGGCTGGTCGGGTGGTCGTTCGGCACCGACCTGGCCCTCAAGTACGGCTGCGACCCGGCCGTGGCCGGAGCGATCCTGCTCTCCCCGCCGCTGCGCTTCTCGACGCCGGACGACCTGGCGACCTGGAGCACGTCCGGTCGGCCGCTGGTGGCGCTGGTGCCCGAGTTCGACGACTACCTGCGTCCGGTCGAGGCGCGGGAGCGGTTCGCGGCGGTGCCGCAGGCCGAGGTGGTCGGGGTGCCCGGTGCGAAGCACCTCTGGGTGGGCGACGCGGAGACGGTGCTCGACGAGATCGTCAAGCGGGTCAACCCCGGGGTCGACGTGCCCCTGCCGACGACCTGGGACGGGCCGATGGAGACCGGCGACGTCAGCGCGTACGCCGACCGGACGGTGGCCGCCTTCGCCGACACGCCCGTACCCCGCCCGGCCGACTGATTCCGCGCAGTTCCGCTTTCGGGCGGCGTCGGTCCCGCTTCGGGCGGCGTCAGTTGCGTTCCGCGTCGGGCGGCGACAGTTGCGTTCCGGCGGCGTCAGTTGCGCTCCTGGCGGGGGAGCACCACCTCACGCAGGATCAGTTGCAGCGCGGCCACCGTGGGGATGGCGATCAGCGCGCCCACCACGCCCAGCAGCGCCACGCCGAGCAGTGCCGCCAGCAGGGCGGCGACCTCGTTGACCTCGACCGAGCGCCGCATCACCTTCGGGTAGATCAGGTAGTTCTCGATCTGCTGGTAGATGAGGAAGAACACCGCGCAGGCGATGCCGGTGGGTAGGTCGGCGGCGAAGCCGACCAGGCTCACGATCACCGCGCCCAGGGTCGCGCCGATCTGCGGGATCAGATCGGTGACGGCGACGACCACGGCCAGCGCGAACGGGTACGGCAGGCCGACGATCAGCGCGAAGACGAACGTGGTCGCGCCGGCCAGGACCGCGATGCTCAACGCGCCGACCATGTACGCGCCCACCTTGGCCAGGATCTCGTCACCGATCAACTCCGCCCGTTCGCGGCGGGACCGGGGCACCAGCGCGTAGCCCAGGGAACGCAGCCGGTTGAAGTAGGCCAGGAAGTAGATGGTCAGCACGAGCACGGTCAGCGTCCGGAACACCGTGCCGAAGATCAGTTGGGCGCCACCGAGGACCCCGCCGAGGGCCCGGCCGATGGTGTCGGCGTTGGCCGCGCCCTGCACCCGCTCCACCACGTCGTACCGCTCCACCAGGTCGTTGACCGTGGGATTGCGACGCAACTCGTCGAGCAGGCTCGGAATCTGGTCGATGAACTGCCCGGACTGCGTCACGATCGGCGGGACCAGCGCCACGATGCCGCCGCAGAGCAGCAGCACCACGGTCAGCGCCACCACCGCCACCGCCAGGCCGTGGGGCACACCCCAGGTGCGCAGGCGCACCACCGCCGGGTTGAGGCCCACCGCCAGGAAGAGCGCGATCACCACCAGCACCAGAATGCCGCCGGCATTCCGGATCCCCAGATAGAGGGTGTACGCCAGCAGCACGCCCAGCGCGCCGGTGAAGCCGATCAGGAAACTGCTGCGCCGTAGCGGACGCCCCGGCGTGCCGAACTTCCCCGACGGGACCGCTGGAGGCTCGTCCGGGTCGAATCCCGGGGCTGGCACCGGGACCGGTGGTGGCGTCTCCGCCGGTGGCGTCTCCGCCGGTGGCGTCTCCGCCGGTGGCGTCTCCGCCGGTGGCGTCTCCGCCGGTGGCGTCTCCGCCGGTGGCGTCTCCGCCGGCGGTGGCGGTTTCGCGGACGGGGGACCAGGGGGCATGGCCGGGTCGTCGCCGGACGGGCTCTCGGCCGGCGGGCGGTATGCGCTCAGGTCCGGATCCTCGGCCGACGGATCGTGCTGCGGCACCAGGACCTCCCGGTCGGGCGGTGGGAACGGGCGACGGCAGTGGCGGTGCGGTGGTCACTGTCGACCACAACACCGTCAATGGTGCTCCACTCGTGTCGTCGGCCGCTCAGCGACCCACCCTCTTTCCGGTGAACGGCAATGGTCCACTCCAGATCCCTGATGTCGGGGTGTCTTGGGCAGCGGGACAGCCCGACATCAGCGATGTCGAGTCGATCACGAATCTGTCGGAGGCGTCCCGTCAGTCCTTCTCGATGGTGACCTTGCTGGGCTTGGCGCTGCGCTCGTCGGTGGTCGGCTTGGTGGGCCGCTTGCCGTTCTCACCCGTACTGGTGATCTTGGTTGGTTTGGCGCCCCGGCCACCCTCGCCCGGAACGGCGGCCACCGTCGGCTCGCCGTCCACCCCGGCGCTGGCCGTGCCGCCGTCGACAGTCGTCATCGGCTCGGCCACCGGTCGAGTGCCGGCCTGCCCGGCCTCATCGGCGCTGGCGTTCGCCGGCTGCCGGACGTCGGCGGGCGCGGCCTTGAGGCCACCCGCCGCATCGCTACCGCCAGCACCGTCACCCGCCGCTCCGCTACCGGCCGTACCGTCACCGGCAGTGGCGTCGTCACTGTCGCCCGGGCCGCTGCCCCCGCTGGCCGACACGGTCGCGGCCTCGGCCGGCACGGCGGAAGCGTCGCCGTCGCCCGGACCGGTCCCGCTGCCCGCCGTCACGGTCGCGGCACTGCCGTTGGCCGCCACGGTCGCGGCACTGGCCGGCGCGTCGGGGCGGTCGCCGGTCGCCGGCGACGTCGGACCGTCGACCGGGCCGGTGATGGTGCGCAGCCGCAGCTCGGCCATCTGGCGCTCGATCTCGTCGGACTCCTGCCGGGCCTTCCAGGTCTCCTGCCGCAGGTCGGCGAGCTGCTGCTGGGCCTGCGCGATCTCCAACATCACCTGAGCGAGCTGCTGCCGACCCGCCGCCGCCTCCTGCTGCGTCGCCGCCAGGTGCTGCTGCGTGGTCGCGAGATGCTGCTGGGTGGTGGCCGCGTACTCCTCGAACTGGCGGCGTGAGGCCGCGACGTGCTCGTCGGCCTTGCGCCGCTTGTCGCCTGCCTCGGTCTCGGCGCGGCTCAGCATCTCGGCGGCCTCGGTTTCGGCGCGCTGGCGCAGGGTCGCCGCGTCCGCCTCGGCCGCCTGCCGGATGGCGTCCGCGCCCTGCTCGATCTCGTTCTTGCGGCTGGTGTACTCGGTCTCCAGCTCGTCGCGGCGCGCGGTCCAGCCCGACTCCAACTCCTGCTGGCGGGACTCGTGCTGCTTGTCCAGCTCGTCGCGGCGCTTGGCGAACTCCTGCTCGGCGGTGGACCGGCGCTGGGCCAGCTCCCGATCGGCCGCCTCGCGCCGCGAGTTGACCTCCTGCTCCACGCCCGCCCGCCAGGCGCCGAGTTCCTGCTGCGTCTGCGCCCGGGACTGCTGCACGTACGCCTCGGTCTCGCCGCGCATGCGCTGCACGTACGCCTCGGTCTCGGCCCGGCTGCGCTTGGACGCCTCGGACGCCTGCGTGGTGAGCCGCTCCGCCTCCTGCTGGGCCTTGGCCCGGGTGGCCCGGCCGGCCATCGACGCGTCGTCGATGATCTGCTTGGCCTCCTGCTGGGCCTTGGCGTGGGTCGCCCGGCCCGCCTCGGTCGCGGTGTCGGTGAGCCGCTTGGCCTCCTGCTGGGCCTTGACGTGCACTTCCTTGGCCGCCTCGCGCAGCTCCGCCGCCTCCTGGCGGGCGGTGGCCAGCGCCTCGCGGGCCTCCTCGCGCAGCTTGGTGGCCTCCTGCTGGGCCCGGGTGTGAATCTCCTTGGCGGCGTCCCGCAGCTGGGTGGCCTCCTGCTGGGCCTTGGCCAGCTCGTCCTGCGCTGCCTTGCGCAGCTTTGCCGACTCGTCCTTGGCCGAGCGCAGGGTCGCGTCCGCCTCCGCGCGGCGGGAGGCGCTGTGCCGCTCCTCCTCCTGGCGTCGGGCGGCGAGAGCGATCTCGAAGTCCTTCAAGGCCCGGGCGGCCTGCTCGCGGGCTTCCTCGATGATGTGCTCGGCGGCGGCCCGACGGGCGTCGATCTCCTCGTTGGCCGCGGACAGGATCTGCTCGGCCTGCTCCTCGGCGAGGGTGAGGATCGACTCGACCCGGGGACCCAGATGCCGGAAGGAAGCCCGGTCGACCACGTTCATCTGCTTGCGGACCTGGGTCAGATCCCGCTGCAGCACCTCGACCTGGCCGGCGAGCTTGTGGATCTGTGTATAGGCCTGTTCCCGTTCGGCGGCGAGGGTCGCGATCTCGTGCTCGGCACGTGCGACGTACCGGTCAACCTGTTTCTTCTCGTACCCCCGGAGAGCGGACTCGAAGCTGGGCTCCGTGGTCACGTCCCCGCCGAGAGCGAACAGTTCCTCGCCGTGCGACATGCCCCCATCCTCACACGCATCGCCCGCGGCTGGGGCGATACGGACGCCGCTTGTGGGACCTACTTCACTCCGTGGCGAGGGCACCACACCAAGGGTTGGGAAACGCACACGGCGCGAGGTCACACCGGTTACCCGGTGTCACCTCGCGCCGTCGATGCCCCAACCTGACGCCTCGCGTCAGCCGGCGGTCTCCGCGGTGACCCGCTCCTGAGCGCCGTCGGTCTTCTTCGTCTCGGGCTTCGCCGCCGCGGCGGGCGGCGACGAGGGAACGCCGGGCACGATGCCGGCGAGCCCGGAGAGCATCTGCCCGAGCTGCGAGGTGACCGCGTCCTTCTGCCGGGTGAGGTCCTCGACCTCGCGGCGGGCGGCCTGCGTGGTCAGCTCGGCCTCGGTGCGGGCCTCGGTGAGTAGACGCTGCGACTCGGCCTTGGCCTCGTTGAGCATCTTGTCGGACTGGGCCTTGGCCTTGTCGACCGTCTCGGCGGCGTTGCGCTCCGACTCGACGCGACGGGCCTCGGCGCGCTGCTCGATCTCCTTGGCGCGCTCCTGGGCGGCGCGGGCGCGCTGCTCGGCCTCGCTGACCATCTTCTGGGTCTGCGCCACCTGGGCGGCGTGCCGCTCGGACTCCTCGCGCTCGGCCTTCTCGCGCCGCTCGGCGAGTTGCAGCTCCAGGGCCTGGAGGTCCTTGTCGCGCTTGTCCCGCGCGTCGGTCAGCAGCTTGGTGGCCTCGGCGCGCTTCTCCTCGGCCTCGCGGGCGGCCTTGGCCCGCTGCTGGGTGATCTCCCGCTCGGCGGTGGCGCGCAGGGTGGCCACCTCCCGCTCCACGGTCGACTTCAGCTCGGCCACCTCGTGTGCCGTGACCGTCCGGAGCTGCTTGGTCTCGCGGTCAGCGTCGGCGCGCAGCGTGTCGGCCTCGCGGCGGGCCTGCACCCGGACCTCGGCGGCCTCCCGCTCGGCGGCGGTACGCAGGTTGCCCGCCTCGCGTTCCGCAGTGGCCTTCATCGCGGCGGCCTCGGCGCGGGCCTTGTCCGTGATCTCCCGCGCCTCGAGGCGGGCGGCGGAGAGGATGCCCTCCGACTCGCGCTTGGCCTCGTTGCGGTGGTCGTTGGCCTGCTCCTCGGCGAGCCGGAGGATCTGCTCGACGCGGGTGCCGAGCCCGGAGAGGGTGGGCCGGCTGTTCTCTTCGAGCTGCTTGTTGGTGTCGGTGAGCTTCTGCTCCAGCGCACTCATGCGCTGCTCGGCCTGGCGGAGGCGACGCTGGGCGTCGTTCATCCGCTGCTCGGCCTCGGCACGGGCCTGCTCGGACTGGGTCAGCGCGGCGGTCATCCGGCCGATGAAGTCATCGACCTGGTGAGTGTTGTATCCGCGCAGGCCAACGGTGAAATCTGGCTGCGAGTTCGCGTTATCGAAGAACGCGAGAGGGGAGGACTGCTGCTGGGGCATTGGGACATACTGGCAGACGCCCCAGGGTGCTTCGCAAGAGCGGTACGCAGCTTTCGTCTCCTCTTTACATGGTCAACTGCCCTGGCCCCCGGGGCCGGACCAATCGGCGATCTTGGCAGGTCCCGGGCCGGGCGGAGGCCACGCAGCGTGACGCGAAAAAGGGCCACGGGGTGTCTCCCGTGACCCTTTGTTCGACCCGCATGGGTTCGGGCTAATGGGGGTGGAAGAACAATGGCCGATCACCGCATTGGCCATCGGGTGCTCATCCGTCCGGCCGGTGTCCCGCTCAGTGCCCCCGGAAGTGTCCCGCTCAGTGCCCCCGGAACCGGTTGATCGCCGCTTCGTGCCGGGCCCGCAGCTCCCCGTCCCGGACACCCAGCCCGTCCGACGGCGCGAGGCAGCGCACGCCGACCTTGCCCTGGTGCGCGTTGCGGTGCACCTCGTACGCGGCCTGACCGGTCTGTTCGAGGGAGTAGGTGCGGGACACCGTCGGGTGCACCTTGCCGAGCGCGACCAGCCGGTTGGCCTGCCACGCCTCGTGGTAGTTGGCGAAGTGGCTGCCCACGATCCGCTTGAGATGCATCCAGAGGTAGCGGTTGTCGTACTGGTGCTGGAAGCCGCTCGTGGACGCGCAGGTGACGATGGTGCCGCCGCGCCGGGCCACGTAGACGCTCGCGCCGAACGTCTCCCGGCCGGGGTGCTCAAAGACGATGTCCGGGTCCTCTCCACCGGTGAGTTCGCGGATCCGCTCACCGAACCGCCGCCACTCGTCCGGGTCCTGGGTCTGGTCGTCCCTCCAGAACCGGAAGTCCTCGGCGGCCCGGTCGATGACCAGCTCCGCGCCCATGCTGCGGCACAGCTCGGCCTTCTCGGGCGAGGAGACGACGCAGACCGGGATCGCGCCGCCGTTGAGGGCCATCTGGGTGGCGTACCCGCCGAGGCCACCGGACGCGCCCCAGATCAGCACCACGTCGCCCTGCTTCATGTTGGCGCCGTGGTGGGAGACCAACTGCCGGTACGCGGTCGAGTTGACCAGCCCCGGGCTGGCGGCCTCCTCCCAGCTGAGGTGGCGCGGCTTGGGCATGAGCTGGTTGGCCTTGACCACGGCGAGCTCGGCCAGCCCGCCGAAGTTGGTCTCGAAGCCCCAGATCCGCTGCTGCGGGTCGAGCATCGTGTCGTCGTGCCCGGCGGCGTCCTCCAGTTCGACCGAGAGGCAGTGCGCGACGACCTCGTCACCGGCCACCCACCGGGTCACCCCGGGACCGGTACGCAGCACCACGCCGGCCGCGTCCGAACCGACCACGTGGTACGGCAGGTCGTGCCGACGGGTCAGCTCGGAGACCCGGCCGTAGCGCTCGAGGAACCGGAAAGTGGATACGGGTTCGAAGATGCTGGTCCACACCGTGTTGTAGTTGATCGCGCTGGCCATCACGGCGATCAGCGCCTCGCCCGGTCCGAGTTCCGGCGTCGGCACCTCCTGCACGTGCAGCGCCTTGCGGGGGTCCTTGTCCCGGGTGGACATGCCGTCGAACATCCGGGACTCCTCGGCGCGGACGACCACGCCCCGGTAACTCTCCGGTACGGGAAGTCCGGCGACGCCGGCCAGTTCCCGGTCCGGGTCGTTCGATTCCTCCGCCGCCATGATCGCTTCGAGGATGTCCTGCACGGTGACCTCCGGTTCGTCCCACACCCGCGCGGGCCCGGGTGCTGCCATCGTCGGCGCCGGTGGGACGCGACCGCCATGTCGGCATTCGACACATCCGGCACCGGCCGCGCTCCTGTGGGGCGGGACGTTACTGAACGGTAGCTAAAGCCGGAAGTCCTCTGTGAAAAACTGCATCCGCCGATGCGTGAAGCTGCCCGACCAGGGCGAGAACCGCGCACGGACGTGCGTGTGAGCGCGCCCTCGCCAGGCGTTAGGAAGGGCCCCCTGCTATACGCGAGGCGTTAACAAAGGGCCCTTCCTTCAAGCCGTCAATGCGTGGCGGCGGGTTGGACCAGTTCGATCAGGACGCCGCCGGCGTCCTTGGGGTGGACGAAGTTGATCCGGCTGTCCGCGGTGCCGCGTCGCGGCTCGTCGTAGAGCAGCCGCATCCCCCGCTCACGCAGCGCCGCGCAGGCCACGTCGATGTCCGCCACGGTGTACGCGACCTGCTGCACGCCCGGCCCGTTGCGATCCAGGAACTTCGCGATCGTCGACTCCGCGGTGAGCGGGGCGAGCAACTGCACGCAGCCGCCCTCGGCGGTCGGCCCGACGGCCAGCATCGCTTCCCGTACGCCCTGTTCGGCGTTGGTCTCGACGTGTACGCAGCGCATCCCGAAGGTCCGCTGGTAGAAGTCGATCGCGGCGTCCAGGTCGGCGACGGCGATGCCGACGTGGTCGATCTTGCGAAGTCCGATGTCTGTGACGTAGTCCGCACCGGGCTCGACGGGGGAGTTCTCTGTCATGGCGCTAGTCTGGCCGAACCATCGTTCAGGCGTACAGCTCGGCACCCCCCCTCGGAGGCAGGCATGGCTTCGGTGATCGTCAGCGGCGCGCGGACCCCCATGGGCCGGCTGCTGGGCAACCTCAAGGATCTCCCGGCCACCAAGCTCGGCGGGATCGCCATCAAGGCGGCCCTGGAGCGGGCGGGTGTCAGCCCCGACCAGGTCCAGTACGTGATCATGGGTCAGGTTCTCCAGGCCGGTGCCGGTCAGATCCCGGCCCGGCAGGCGGCGGTCGAGGCCGGCGTGCCGATGTCGGTGCCGGCGTTGACCATCAACAAGGTCTGCCTGTCCGGCCTGGACGCGATCGCCCTCGCCGACCAGCTCATCCGGGCCGGCGAGTTCGACATCGTGGTGGCCGGCGGGATGGAGTCGATGACCAACGCGCCGCACCTGCTGATGGGTCAGCGCACCGGCTACAAGTACGGCGACGTGGTGGTCAAGGACCACATGGCGCACGACGGGCTCAGCGACGCCTGGGACTGCTGTTCGATGGGCGAGTCGACCGAGCGGCTCGGCGCGCGGCACGGCATCACCCGCGAGGAGCAGGACGCGTTCGCCGCGACCAGCCACCAGCGGGCCGCCGCCGCGCAGAAGAACGGCCACTTCGCCGAGGAGATCACCCCGGTGCTGATCCCGCAGCGCAAGGGTGACCCGTTGGTGATCAGCGACGACGAGGGCATCCGGCCGGACACCACCGCGGAGTCGCTGGCCAAGCTGCGGCCCGCCTTCGCCAAGGACGGCACCATCACCGCCGGCAGTTCCTCGCCGATCTCCGACGGCGCCGCCGCGGTGGTCGTGATGAGCAAGGCCAAGGCCACCGAGCTGGGCCTGACCTGGCTGGCGGAGGTCGGCGCGCACGGCAACGTGGCCGGCCCGGACAACTCCCTGCACTCGCAGCCGTCCAACGCGATCAACCACGCCCTCAAGAAGGGCGGCCTGAGCGTCGAGGACCTGGACCTCATCGAGATCAACGAGGCCTTCGCTCAGGTCGGCATCCAGTCCACGCGTGACCTCGGCATCAGCCCCGACAAGGTCAACGTCAACGGCGGCGCGATCGCCCTGGGCCACCCGATCGGCATGTCCGGCGCGCGTCTCGTACTCACTCTCGCCCTGGAGCTGAAGCGTCGCGGCGGTGGCACCGGCGCGGCGGCGCTGTGTGGCGGCGGTGGCCAGGGTGACGCGCTGATCATCCACGTTCCGGCACAGTGAGCGAGACGACCGGGCACGCTCCGGCGGCGGGAGCCACGTCGGTGCGCCGTAGCCGGGACGTACCGCTGCTGGTCGAGCGGGCCCGCGCCGGTGACCCCCGGGCGGTGGCCCGCCTGATCACCCTCGTGGAGAACGGCGACGCGCTGCTGCCGGCGATCGCCGCCGCGCTGGCGCCGTACGCCGGTCAAGCCCAGGTGGTCGGGCTGACCGGCTCGCCCGGGGTGGGCAAGTCGACCACCACCAACGAGCTGGTCCGCGCGCTGCGGGCGCGGGGCCATCGGGTCGGCGTGTTGGCGGTCGATCCGTCCAGCCCGTTCACCGGCGGGGCGATCCTCGGCGACCGGGTGCGGATGCAGGACCACGCCACCGACCCGGGTGTCTACATCCGGTCGATGTCCAGTCGGGGGCATCTCGGCGGGCTGGCGGCGGCGACGCCGCAGGCGGTCCGGGTGCTGGAGGGCGCCGGCTGCGACGTGGTGCTGGTGGAGACCGTCGGCGTCGGGCAGGCCGAGGTGGAGGTGGCCTCGCTGGCCGACACCACGCTGGTGCTGCTCGCCCCGGGCATGGGCGACGCGATCCAGGCCGTCAAGGCCGGCATCCTGGAGATCGCCGACGTGTTCGTGGTCAACAAGGCCGACCGGGACGGCGTCGACGCCACGGTCCGCGACATCCAGGGCATGATCGCGCTCGGCGAGCGCGGGCCGGGGCAGTGGCGGCCGCAGGTGGTCCGCTCGGTCGCGGCCCGGGGCGAGGGCATCGACGACATCGCCGCCGCCCTCGACAAGCACCGCGGTTGGCTGGTCGAGCACGGCGAGCTGCGTCGCCGGCAGGAGGCGCGGGCCGCCGCCGAGATCGAGGCCATCGCGCTCGGCGCCCTCCGCGCCAGGATCGGCTCACTGCGCGACGGTACGGAGTTGAGCACGCTCGCCGCCTCCGTCGCTGCCGGTGACCTCGACCCGTACGCGGCTGCGGACGAGCTGCTCGCCCAACTCGCGAACTGACCCGGCGTCAACGGCCGCGCGATGCGCGCGCCTGGACGCGAAGCGCCCTCCGGTTTTAGTAGGCTCGCGGCCGGCAGCGACCTGCCACGCGGCGGACCGACGATCAGGTCGGTCCACAGTGCACCGGGACCAGGGGAGACGTGAGCATGACGGACGCGGTGGAGAACGCCGGCACGACGCAGCCGACGACGGGCGCGGCCCGGGGTGTGACGTCGGTGTCCGACGAGGTGGTGGAGAAGATCGCCGGTGCGGCCGCTCGCGCGGTTCCCGGTGTCGCCGACCTCGGCGGTGACGTGGCCCGGTTCTTCAACAGCGTGCTCGACAAGGTCGGCCTGGACGAGGTGGGCGACGCCCGCCGGGGCGTCTCGGCCGACGTGAAGGGCACCTCGGCCGTCGTCAACGTGGTTCTGGTGATCGACGCCGGTTCCGTCGTGGCCGACGTGACCGAGGCGGTGCGGGCCGCGGTCATCGAGGCGGTGGAGAAGTACGGCCTGTCGGTCACGCAGGTCAACGTCACGGTGGACGACATCGAGCTGAACCAGCCGGGCGCCGCCGGTTGATCGTGGCTCGTCTGGTTACCCGCCGGTATGGCCTGACTTAGCGATCGTTCAGGCAAGGGCTCTACACTCGGTGTGCTGGTCGAGCAACCGAGGAGGAGCCCCGCGCATGGACGCCGACGAGATCGCCGCCGGACGGGCACGCTGGCAGGCCCGGTACGACTCCGCGCGCAAGCGGGACGCCGACTTCACCACGCTCTCCGGGATGACCGTCGACCCGGTCTACGGGCCGCCCGAGGGCACCTCCTACCCGGGCTTCGAGCGCATCGGCTGGCCGGGCGAGTACCCGTACACCCGGGGTCTGTATCCCACCGGCTATCGCGGTCGGACCTGGACGATCCGGCAGTTCGCCGGCTTCGGCAACGCGCGGCAGACCAACGAGCGTTACAAGATGATCCTCGGCGCCGGCGGCGGCGGCCTCTCGGTCGCGTTCGACATGCCGACGCTGATGGGCCGCGACTCGGACGACCCGCAGTCGCTCGGCGAGGTCGGGCACTGCGGCGTCGCCATCGACACCGCCACCGACATGGAGGCGCTCTTCGACGGCATCGACCTGGCCGGCGTCACCACCTCCATGACGATCTCCGGCCCGGCCGTGCCGGTGTTCTGCATGTACCTGGTCGCCGCCGAGCGGCAGGGCGCCGACCTGTCCACGCTGGACGGCACGTTGCAGACCGACATCTTCAAGGAGTACATCGCGCAGAAGGAGTGGCTGTTCGACCCCGAGCCGCACCTGCGCCTGATCGGCGACCTGATGGAGTACTGCGCGGCCGAGATCCCGCGCTACAAGCCGCTGTCGGTCTCCGGCTACCACATCCGCGAGGCCGGCTCGACCGCCGCGCAGGAGCTGGCGTACACCCTCGCCGACGGCTTCGGCTACGTCGAGCTGGGTCTCTCGCGCGGACTCGACGTGAACGTGTTCGCGCCCGGACTGAGCTTCTTCTTCGACTCGCACCTCGACTTCTTCGAAGAGATCGCCAAGTTCCGCGCCGCCCGCCGGATCTGGGCCCGCTGGCTGCGCGACGTCTACGGCGCGACCAGCGAGAAGGCGCTCTGGCTGCGCTTTCACACCCAGACCGCCGGCGTGTCGCTGACCGCGCAGCAACCGGTCAACAACGTCGTGCGGACGGCCGTCGAGGCGCTCGCCGCGGTGCTCGGCGGCACCAACTCGCTGCACACCAACGCGCTCGACGAGACCCTCGCGCTGCCCACCGACGAGTCCGCCGAGATCGCCCTGCGGACGCAGCAGGTGCTGATGGAGGAGACCGGCGTGGTCAACGTGGCCGACCCGCTCGGCGGCTCCTGGTACGTCGAGGCGCTGACCGACAAGATCGAGGCCGAGGCGGAGGAGATCTTCGCCCGCATCCGCCAGCTCGGCGGGGAGGGGCCGCACCAGATCGGTCCGATGACCTCGGGCATCCTGCGTGGCATCGAGGACGGCTGGTTCACCGGGCACATCGCCGAGTCGGCGTTCGTCTACCAGCAGGCCCTGGAGAAGGGCGACAAGAAGATCGTCGGCGTCAACCGCCACACCGGCACGGTCGCCAAGGAACTGGAGATTCTGCGCATCTCGCACGAGGTGGAGCTGGAGCAGCGCCGGGTGCTCGCCGAGCGCAAGAGCGCGCGGGACGAGGCCGCGGTGCGCGCGGCGGTGACCCGGATGGTCGAGGTCAGCCGCACCGACGGGAACATGATCCCCGCCATGCTCGACGCCGTCCGCGCCGAGGCCACGCTCGGCGAGATCTGCGACGCCCTGCGAGCCGAGTGGGGCACCTACCGCGAACCCGCCCGCTTCTGACCCCCCGGCCCCTCAGCCCCGTCGATCTTGCGGTTTCTGTGGCGGCATAAGCCGCAAAAGTGACGTAGCGGCAACCGAAAGCGCAAGATCGACGGGGCTGGGAACGGGGGGCCGTTTCGCGTTGTCCGATAGGCGTGAGAGTTGCGACGTTGGAGTTGTGGGTGAGCCGGGAATGCGGGCCCACGTGCGAGACTAGGTAACCATGAGCGACCCACGGATCACCTCGTCGATCTTTACCCGCGGCGCGGTCGACCTCAGCACGCTGCGTGGCCCCGCACCAGCCGGTACCCGCCCCGGCGCACCCCCGCAGGGCGGCCCGTCCGCCGGCACACCGGGCGCACCGACCGCCGACAACGCCCCCATCGTCGACGTCACCGAAGCGACCATCCAGTCCGCGGTGCTCGAGCAGTCGATGGCCATGCCCGTCATCGTCTTCTTCGGCGCGGCTGGCTTCCCCGAGAGCGACGAGTTCGCCCCGGTGCTCGAGCGGCTGGCGGCCGAGGGCGGCGGCGCCTGGTTGCTGGCCCGGGTCGACGTGCAGGAAAACCCGCGGATCGCCCAGATGTTCCGGGTCCAGGGCGTCCCGACGGTCTACGCGGTCGTCGGCGGCCAGCCGATCGACGCCTTCTCCGGTGTGGTGCCCGAGGCCCAGCTCCGCCAGTGGATCCAGGCCGTTCTCAAGGCCGGCGGCGTGACCGTCGCCGAGCCGGAGGACCCGCGCCTCGACGAGGCGGACGACGCGCTCATGAGCGGCGACCTGGACGCCGCCGAGCAGGCGTACCGCAAGATTCTCGCCGACGCCCCCGCGGACGCCGCGGCCACGGCGGGCCTCGCCCAGGTCGGCGTGGCACGCCGGGTGGCGGGCGCCGACCCGGCCACCGCGCTGGCCGCCGCCGAGAGCGCCCCCGACGACGTCGCGGCCCAACTGCTGGCCGCCGACATCGAGGTGCTCAGCGGGCTGGCCGAGCAGGCGTACGCCCGCCTCGTCGGCCTGGTCCGGCGCACCGCCGGTGAGGACCGCGAGACGGTCCGCCAGCACCTGGTGTCGCTCTTCTCCATCGCCGGCCCGGACGATCCGGCGGTCGCCTCGGCCCGTAGGGCACTGGCCAGCGCCCTGTTCTGAGTCCGCAGCACGACTGTGAGTGCGTAGTACGCCAGCGCGGGCCGGCGTTCGCCGGCCCGCCCGACCACCGGGGACGGGAGCTCATGATGCGCCGGATCGCCGTCCTCGACGCGCCGACAAACCTCGGCCTGCGACCGCCGACGTCCACCTCCGTGCCGGGCTGCGCCAAGGCGCCCGGCGCGCTGCGCGACCACGACCTGCTGGCCCGGCTGCGGGCCCGCGACGCCGGGTGCCTCACCCCACCCCGGTACGACCCCGGTGACTGGCGGCCCGGGGACGGCGTGTGCCACGCCCGGGAGATCGCCGACTACTCGCTCGCGCTCGCCGAGCGGATCGGCTCGATCATCGACCGGGGTGAGTTCCCGGTGGTGCTGGGTGGCGACTGTTCCGTGCTGCTCGGTTCCGCGCTCGCCATGCACCGCCTCGGTGAGGCGGTCGGCGGGCGGATCGGACTGGTCTTCGTCGACGGGCACTCCGACTTCCGGCACCCCGGCAACGCCTCCTACGTCGGCGCGGCCGCCGGGGAGGACCTGGCCCTGGTCACCGGGCGCGGGCAGGCCGACCTGGCCGCCCTGGAGGGTCGCCGGCCCTACTTCCGCGACATCGACGTGGTGGTGCTCGGCATCCGTGCGCAGGACGAGTACCGCCTCGACCTCCAGGCCGCCGGCATCACCACCCGCCCGGTCCCCGCGCTGCGCGCCGAGGGCGCCGCCCGGACCGCCCAGTGGGCACACGAGCAGCTCGCCGACTGCGCGGGCTACTGGGTGCACATCGACGTCGACGTCCTCGACCCGGCGGTGATGCCGGCCGTCGACGCCCCCGACCCGGGCGGCATCGCCTTCGCCGAGCTGGAGATCCTGCTCGCCGGCCTGGTCGACACGCCACACTGCCTCGGCGTTGAACTGACCGTCTTCGACCCCGACTACGACCCGGACGGCTCGTACGCCGCCGAGATCGTCAACACCGTGGTCGCCGGTCTGGCTCCCGTCAGTGCCCCGGAGGCGATGCCGCCGCGGCTGCTGTCGCCCCGGCCCACGACCGCCGCGAGACGTGCCACCGAACGGACGACGGCCGCCGGCCGGTCCGACCGCGCCGAGCGCCACGGCGGGCCCGCCGGGCTTGCTCGTGCCGCGGGGGTGCCGGGCTCTGCCAGCCCTGATCGCGGTGCGGGCACCGTCGCCGACGCTGCCCGGTTCGATGAGTTCGACGGCGAGGGCCTCGACGAGGACGACACGTCCGGCGCAGCCTCTCCCGGCCTCGGCTCCTCCCGCCTCCCGGTGTCGAGGAGTGAGGCGGCCGACGAGGTCGCGGCGGAGGCCGAGCCATCCGTGATCCGCGACCGGTCCCCGTCCGAGCCTTCCGGCCTCGCGGCGCAGATCGCGGCCACGGTCGAGCCGTCGGGGCTCGCGGCGCAGATCGCGGCCACGGTCGAGCCGTCGGGCCTCGCGGCGACGGTCGAGCCGTCGGGCCTCGCGGCGACGGTCGAGCCGTCGGGGCTCGCGGCGACGGTCGAGCCGTCGGGGCTCGCGGCGCAGATCGCGGCCACGGTCGAGCGCGAACCGGTCGGTCCGCCCGCGTCGGCCGGCCCGGGTCTGCTGCGGCGGCCCTCCCCGCCGGCCCAGAACGCACCCGAACGGCCCCAGACCGACACCGCCTGACCCGCTCGCGGCCACCCGACTCGTGATCCACTCGGTATCAGCGAAACCGGGGTGTCCGGACGGCTTGGACGCCCCGGTTTCAGTGAAACCGAGTGGATCAAGGGTCGGGTGGGTCAGGGGGTAGGCAGGGCGCGGAGGAAGCGTTCGGCGATCGGGACGGCCGAGGCGGTGCTGGCGCCGCCCTTCTCCACGAACACGGCGAATGCGACGTCACCCCGCCAGCCCACGAACCAGGCGTGCGTGTGGGCCGGGTTGTCGTCGAACTCGGCGGTGCCGGTCTTGCCGTACACCTCGCCGCCCGGGACGTCCTTGAGCGCGCTGGCGGTGCCGGCGGTGACCACCTCGCGCATCATCGTGCGCAGCGCCGTGACGGACTCCGGCTTGAGCTGCCCACCGGGCGGGGCCGGCTTGGCCGGCGCCGGGTCGACCAGCAGTTTCGGCTGCTCGAAGCGGCCCCGGGCGACGGCCGCCGTGGCACCGGCCATGGCCAGGGGGCTGACCAGCGTGGTGCCCTGGCCGAACGACGCGGCGGCCTGCTCGGCGGGGCTGCCGCCGGTGGAGACCTTGCCGGTGAAGACATCCACGCCGAGGTCCCACTGCCCCTCCAGCCCCAGGGACCGGCCGGCGGCGGCCAGCCCGTCGCCGCCGAGCTTCGGCGCCAGCGAAGCGAAGGCCGTGTTGCAGGACTTCGCGAAGTCGGTGCGGAACGGCACCGAGCCCAACTCGAAGTTGTCCGAGTTCTTGAAGGACCGGCCGTCGACGGTGAAGGTCTTCTTGCACTCCACCGGGCCGTCCAGAGTGACCGCGCCCCGGTCCAGCAGGCCCAGCGCGCTCACCATCTTGAAGGTGGAGCCCGGCGGTACCTGTGCGCTGAACGCCAGGTTCTCGCCGGCCGGGCCGGGACCGTTGGCGGCGGCGAGTACCGCGCCGTCGCTGACCCGTACCGCGACCAGGGCGGAGCGGAGCGGCTCCGCGCGCAGTGCCCCGTCGGCCGCGTTCTGGGTGGCCACGTCCAGGGTGGTCTTCAGCGCCTGGCCCGGCTGGGGATCGCGGCGGAACAGCTCGGTGCCGGTGGGCGCGAGCTTGCCGTCCTCGGTGGGCCGTTCGACCAGGACGGTCAGCCCGGGGGCGCCGCGCAACCGCTCGTCGTAGCGGCCCTGCAGGCCACCGTGTCCGACGAGGTCGCCGGCGACGTACCTGTCGGGGTGGGCAGTGAGGTCGTCGGCCTGCGCCTGGTCGACACTGCCGAGTAGCGCGCGGGCGAACTCGCGGGTGGGTGCGAGGTCGAGCTTGTCGGAGATGAACTTGGTGCCGGGCAGGTCGTAGATGCGAGGTTTGATCTGCTTGTACGCGTCCTCGCGCAGGGTCACCACCTCGACGAACGCACCCGGATCGGCCTCGGCGACCCGCTTGGGAAGGTCGGCCAGGTCGACGCCGGGGACCAGAGCCGGACGGATCGCCTTGAAGGCGGCGTCGAGATCCTTGACCAGCTTCTTGATGTCGGTGACCTGGTTGGGCTGCACGCCCACCCGCACGATCGGGCGCGGTGACACGATCGGCGTGCCCGCCGCGTCCAGCACGCCGGCACGCGGGCCGGCGTCGCGGCGCAGCGCCAGCCGGTCGCCCCTGGTGAGCTGCTCGTGGAGGACCCGCGGCTCCCACATCACCCGCCACTGGTCGTCGTCGCCCTGGATGAGCCGCAGCTCCCGGTCGTACGTCCAGTGGGTCTGGCCCGGCAGCGTCCAGTCCACCCGGATGGTGGTAGTCGCGATGTTCTTCGTGATCTTCGGATCGCCCTGCCGGGTCAGCGTGGGCGGGGTGCTGGCCAGCTCGCCGGACAGCTCCTTGATCTCCTTGCTCACCTCGGCCGCCGGCGTCTTCGCGCCGGTCGAGTCGACCATGGCGACTGCCTGCAGGTCGCCGCTGCGCCAACCGGCGAGGAAGGCGTCGGCGCTGCGCTCCGGCCCGTCGTCTCCGGAGCACGCCGCCAGCACACCGGCGGTGAGCAGGGACGCGGTGAGCGCGGCCACTCGGCGCGCGCGGTTCGACCGGTTTGGGCGGGGGTAGGACAAGGTCATGAAGCGGTCCTTCCGATCTCGTGCTGCTCTGCACGGTAGTACGCGAACGCTGTCCCCAACGCCCCGGGAAGTCCTCGACGTGCGGAAAGACGGACCGAGCCGGTGTGATGAACATCGCGCGGCGGGGTATCCCGCAACCGGCCAACCTCGGACCCGCAACGGGTGAAAGGACGAAGTCCCGATCCGGACGCCCTGCCAGTGGTCCGCCGACGAAGGCGGCAAACGGCAGGCCTAGGCTGGGCGGCAGAGTGACCCACAACGCGGTGGGTCGAGGGGAGTGGCACCGATGGACCGGCGTCCGGCGATCAAACCGGAACCCGACCTCCGACCGGATAACTCCGGGCGGGACGAGGACAGCTTCGATTCGGCGACCGACGGGGACGGCTACGGCCGGCTCGACACCGGCGTCACAGGGCTGACCGGGTCGAGCATCGACACCATCTACGATCTGGGTCTGCCGAGCGAGGCGTTGGCCGACGACGTGGAGGACGCCGAGCTCGACGAACCCGTACCCAACGCGGAGCGGCTGGTGGCCCAGGCCGTCGCGCTCGCCGGGGACGACCATGACGCGGCGACCCTGGTCGGCCGTTTCTGGCGGTTCGCCCCGGACGAGGAGCTGGTCGGCTTCACGGCGGAGGAGATGCTCGACGCGGCCCGGGCGCACCGGGACCTCGCGCAGCAGCGGGTGCCCGGCGAGTTGAAGCTGCGCATCCACGAGCCGCACGCCGACCAGCACCACACCGTCGTCGAGATCGTCACCGACGACATGCCGTTCCTGGTCGACTCGGTGACCGCGCTGCTCAACTCGTACCACCTCGACGTACACCTGCTGGTGCACCCGCTGGTGGTGGTCCGGCGCGAGCCGCTGGGCCAGCTCACCGAGGTTTCGGCGGACGTGGAGCCGGACGACGCGATCGCCGGTGACATCGTCGAGAGCTGGATGCGGATCGAGATCGACCCGGTCCGGGACGCGGCCGAGCGGGACCGGTTGCGGCACGAGCTGCAACGGGTGCTCACCGACGTACGGGAGGCCGTGGAGGACTGGCCGAAGATGCGTCAGCGGGCCCTCGCGCTCGCCGACGAGCTGGCCTCGGCCCGTACCTCGGACAACCGCCCGCCGGTGCCGGAGAAGGACATCACCGACTCGGTGGAGCTGCTGCGCTGGCTCGCGCACGACCACTTCACGTTCCTCGGCTACCGCGAGTACCGCCTGGTCGACGCCCCAGACGGAAACCCCGCGGACCCGGTGGACGGCAAGGCCCTCGAAGCGGTGCTCGGCACCGGGCTGGGCATCCTGCGCTCGGACTCCCCGGACGCCCGGTCGCTGGCCTCGATGACGCCCGAGGCGCACGAGAAGGTGCTGGAGAAGCGCCTCCTCATCATCACCAAGGCCAACTCGCGGGCCACCGTGCACCGCTCGGCGTACCTGGACTACATCGGCTTCAAGATCTTCAACGAGGCCGGCGAGGTCATCGGCGAGCGGCGTTTCCTGGGGCTGTTCTCCACCGCCGCGTACCGGACCAGCGTCCGGGAGCTGCCGGTGGTGCGACGCAAGGTCGCCGAGGTGCTCGACCGTTCCGGCCTGAGCCGGCGCAGCCACTCCGGCAAGGACCTGCTCCAGATCCTGGAGACCTACCCGCGCGACGAGCTGTTCCAGATCAAGACCGACGACCTGTACCACGCGGTGATCGGCGTGCTGCGGATGGCGGGTCGCCGGCAGCTGCGGGTGTTCCTGCGCCGTGACGCGTACGGGCGGTTCATCTCCTGTCTGATCTACCTGCCCCGCGACCGGTTCACGACGCAGAACAGGCTGCGCATGCAGGACATCCTGCTGCGCGAGCTGAACGGTGTCGGGGTGGACTACACGACCCGGGTCACCGAGTCGATGCTCGCCCGGATCCACTTCATCGTCCGTACCGATCCGACCCGGCCGCCCGGCGAGATCGACGCCGACCTGTTGGCCGAGGAGCTGGCCGACGCGACCCGGCTCTGGGACGACGACTACCGGCTGGTGCTGGAGCGCAAGCTCGGCGACGAGCAGGCCAAGCACCTGTTCGCCCGGTACGCCGACGCGTTCCCGGAGGGCTACAAGGACGGGCACACGCCGTACGAGGCGATGAAGGACCTGGCCAAGCTGGAGCTGCTGGAGGAGCCCGGCCAGCTCGAGATGCACCTGTTCCGCAAGCAGCTCGCGCCCCGGCCGGGCACCCGCGTGCCGGGCGCCGACGTGCCCGACGACATGAACGTGCGGTTCAAGGTCTACCGGTACGGGGAGCCGATGATGCTCTCCGCCGTGCTGCCCGTGCTGCACTCGCTCGGCGTACGGGTGGTCGACGAGCACCCGTACGAGGTGGACCGGATCGACGGTCGGGTCTACCTGTACGACTTCGGCCTGATGCTGCCCGAGGGGCACCACGAGCTGGCCGAGGTCCGTCCGCACGTGGAGAACGCGTTCGCGGCGGCCTGGCGCGGCGAGGCCGAGGTGGACCGGTTCAACGAGCTGGTGCTGCGCGCCGGACTGACCTGGCGGCAGGTGGTGGTGCTGCGGGCGTACGCGAAGTATCTGCGGCAGGCCGGCACGGTCTTCTCGCAGGACTACATGGAGCAGACCTTCATCGCGTACCCGAAGCTCGCCAGCCTGCTGGTGGAGCTGTTCGAGACCCGGTTCGCGCCGGGTGACCTGAGCGCCGAGCAGCGGCGGCAGCGCAGCGGCGAGCTGGTGGAGACGATCCGGGGCGCGCTGGACGACGTGGCCAGCCTCGACCAGGACCGGATCCTGCGCTCGTACCTGACGCTGATCGAGGCGACCCTGCGGACCAGCTTCTACCAGAAGCCGGTCGGCGGGCGGCCGAAGGCGTACGTGGCGTTCAAGCTGGACCCGCAGGCCATTCCGGACCTGCCGGCGCCCCGGCCGAAGTTCGAGATCTTCGTGTACTCGCCCCGGTTCGAGGGTGTGCACCTGCGGTTTGGGCCGGTGGCCCGGGGCGGGTTGCGCTGGTCCGACCGTCGGGAGGACTTCCGCACCGAGGTGCTGGGCCTGGTCAAGGCGCAGATGGTGAAGAACACGGTGATCGTGCCGGTGGGCGCCAAGGGCGGCTTCGTGCTGAAGCAGAAGCCGGGGGACCGGGACGAGGCGGTCGCCTGCTACCAGGAGTTCGTCGGCGCGATGCTCGACGTCACCGACAACATCGTCAGCGGGCAGATCGTGCCGCCGGACGACGTGGTCCGGCACGACGGCGACGACCCCTACCTGGTGGTCGCCGCGGACAAGGGCACGGCCACGTTCTCGGACATCGCCAACGAGATCTCGCTGGCGCACAACTTCTGGATGGGCGACGCGTTCGCCTCCGGCGGTTCGGCCGGGTACGACCACAAGAAGATGGGCATCACCGCCCGTGGCGCCTGGGAGTCCGTGAAGCGGCACTTCCGGGAGCTGGGCCTGGACACCCAGACCGAGGACTTCACGGTGGTCGGCGTCGGCGACATGTCCGGCGACGTGTTCGGCAACGGGATGCTGCTCTCCGAGCACATCCGGCTGGTGGCCGCGTTCGACCACCGGCACATCTTCCTGGACCCGGACCCGGACGCCGCCACCTCGTACGCGGAGCGTCGGCGGCTGTTCGACCTGCCCCGCTCCTCCTGGGAGGACTACAACGAGGAGCTGATCTCGGCCGGGGGCGGCATCTTCTCGCGTACCGCGAAGTCGATTCCGATCACGCCGCAGGTCCGGGCGGCGATCGGCCTCGACGACGACGTCACGCAGATCTCGCCACAGGAGCTGATGAAGGCGATCGTCACCGCTCCGGTGGACCTGTTCTGGAACGGCGGCATCGGCACGTACGTCAAGGCCTCCACCCAGACCAACGCGGAGGTGGGCGACAAGTCCAACGACGCGATCCGGGTGGACGGGCGCAGCCTGCGCTGCCGGGTGGCGGGCGAGGGCGGCAACCTGGGCTGGACCCAGCTCGGCCGGATCGAGTACGCGTTGACCGGTGGCCGGATCTACACCGACTTCATCGACAACGCGGCCGGTGTGGACACCTCCGACCACGAGGTGAACATCAAGATCCTGCTGAACACCGCGGTGGCCGACGGCGAGCTGACCACCGCCGAGCGGGACGATCTGTTGGCCGGGATGACCGACGAGGTCGCCGAACTGGTGCTGCGCGACAACTACGACCAGGCTCGGGCGATCAACAACGCCCAGGCCCAGGCCGCCTCGCTGCTCCCGGTGCACCGCCGGATGATCAACGAGTTGGAACGTTCGGGCGGGTTGGACCGCGCGTTGGAGGCGCTGCCGCCGGACGAGGAGTTGGCGGTCCGGAGCGAATCCGGCCTGACCGCGCCGGAGTTCGCGGTGCTGCTCGCGTACGTGAAAATCGTCCTTGAGCGGGAGATCCTCACCGAGGGGCTGGCCGACGAGGAGTGGACGACCGACGTTCTGGTCAACTACTTCCCGACGCCCATGCGTGAGCGGTTCGCCGACCGGATGGGCCGGCACCGGCTGCGCCGGGACATCGTCACCACCGTGCTGGTCAACGAGGCGATCAACCGGGGTGGCATCTCGTTCATCTTCCGGGTGGTCGAGGAGACGGCGGCCAGCGCCGCGGACGTGATCCGTGCGTACGTGGTGGTCAGTGAGGTGTTCGGCCTGCGCGACCTGTGGGACGCGGTCGAGGCGCTGGACAACAAGGTTGCGCCGGAGTTGCAGACCAGCGTCTACCTGGACACCCGCCGGTTGCTCGACCGGGCGGTGCGTTGGCTGGTCTCCAACCGGCGCTCGCCCATCGACGTGCCGGCCGAGATCGCCCGACTGCGCGACGGGGTCACCCGGCTGCTGCCGGGTCTGGAGGAGCTGTTCTACGGCGGCGAGCGGCAGGCCATCGCGGCGCACATCGACTCGATGACCGAGCGCGGGCTGCCCCGCGAGCTGGCCGAGCGGGCGACCCGGCTGATGTACAGCTTCGGTCTGATGGACGTGGTGGAGACCGCGAACGCCAGCGGGCGGGACGTCAGCGAGGTGGCCTCGGTCTACTTCGTGCTCTCCGACCTGTTCCGGGTGGACTCGCTGCTGTCGAAGATCTCCCTGCTGCCGCGGGAGGACCGCTGGCAGACCCTCGCGCGGATGGCGCTGCGGTACGACCTGTACGCGGCGTTGGCCGCGCTCACCGCCGAGGTGCTCGACTCGACCGGGGACGAGTTGCCGCCGCACGAGCGGGTGCAGCAGTGGGAGCAGTCGAACGCCACGTCGATCCACCGGGCCCGCCAGGCGATGGGGGAGTTCGACGAGTCGCGGGCGGATCTCGCTGCCCTGTCCGTGCTGCTGCGCCAGATCCGCACCCTGGTGCGGACCTCCGCCGCCGCCTGAGTCACTACGCCGGACGCGGTCCGGCCGGTCGGGGTGACCCGACCGGCCGGACCGCTTCGTGTACGGGTTGGTCACGCCGCCAGGGTGGCGAAGACGACCACGTTGTCGGGGTAGCTGCGCACGGTCTCGTCGAACTGGCCGCCGCACGTCACCACCCGCAGGCCGGGCCGGTCGTTCGGCCCGTAGACCAACTCGGTGGGGAAGGACGTCTTCGGGTACGACTTCACCGAGTCGACCCGGAACGTCGCCGGCCGGCCATCCGCCCGCCGCACGGTGATCGTGTCACCGGGCACGAGCGCGCCAAGATCGAAGAAGACGGCCGGGCCGAGCTTCGCCGAGTCCACGTGCCCGACGATGACCGCGTTACCGGTCTCGCCGGGGCTGGCCCCCGGCTCGTACCAACCAGCCCGGTCGGCCTGCTCCAGCGGGGGGACCTGGACGGTGCCGTCCGGGTTGGTGCCCAGCGACATGATCGTCGCGTCGACGCCGATCCGGGGAATCTCGATGGTGGTCGGAGCGGACCGGGTCAGCGCGGTCGGCGCCGCTTCGCCGTCGACGGGTGGGATGTCGCTGTCGGGGACCGCCGACCCGCTGACCTCGGGGCCGGCCTGGGCCAACGGCTGTGGGGGTCGGGGAGCGGGCGTGGTCTGCAACGAGGCGCCGATCATGCCGGCGCCGATCATGGCGAGGGTGACGACGACGGCCGCACCGGCGGCACGCCACGGTCTCCCGTGACGGCCGCCGGCCGGTGTCGCCGTCACGTCAGGCGAGCGAACCATCGGTCCGCCGACGACGCATCAGCACGATCCCGCCGAGCGCGGCAGCGCCGAGCAGGCTCGCACCGCCGGTGGCCAGGCCACGGTCGGTGCCGGTGCTGACGCCGCCGTCACCACCGTCGACCCCGCCGTGCGGCAGGACGACCAGTTCGCCCTCGCCGCACGAGCCCTTGAGCTCGTAGCGACCCGGCTTGGCGTCCTTGTCGACCTTGGCCTCGCCGTAGTAGACGAACTCGCGCTCGTCGTCGCGGCCGCCCTTGTCCCAGCTCTTGTCGGAGCCGTACTCGTCGTCGGAGCCGTAGTCGTGGCCCTCGGATTCGTGGCCCTTGGACTCCCAGCTCTTGTCGGAGCCGTACTCGTCGTCGGAGCCGTAGTCGTGGCCCTCGGATTCGTGGCCCTTGGACTCCCAGCTCTTCTCCGAGCCGTACTCGTCGTCCGAGCCGTAGTCGTGGCCCTCGGATTCGTGGCCCTTGGACTCCCAGCTCTTCTCCGAGCCGTACTCGTCGTCCGAGCCGTAGTCGTGGCCCTTGGACTCGTCGTCCTTGGACTCCCAGCTCTTGTCGGAGCCGTACTCGTCGTCGGAGCCGTAGTCGTGGCCCTCGGATTCGTGGCCCTTGGACTCCCAGTCCTTCTTGTCTTCGTCCTTGGAGTCCCAGTCCTTCTTGTCTTCGTCCTTGGAGTCCCAGTCCTTCTTGTCTTCGTCCTTGGAGTCCCAGTCCTTCTTGTCTTCGTCCTTGGACTCCCAGTCCTTCTTGTCCTCGTCCTTGGACTCCCAGTCCTTCTTGCCTTCGTCGTCCTGGGCGTCCTGGCCGTGCTCCTCGCCCTTCCAGTCCTTGCTGTCCTCGTCCTCATAGGCGTCGGCGGCAGCGCCACCGCCCTGGCCGCCGGGCTGGGCGTCGCCGTGCTCACCCTTGCCCTTGTCGTCCTTGCCCTTGTCGTCCTTGCCTTCGTCGTCCTTGCCTTCGTCGCCCTTGCCTTCGTGGTCCTTGCCCTTGTCGTCCTTGCCGTGCTCGTCCTTGCCCTTGTCGTCGTCCTTGCCGTGCTCGTCCTTGCCCTTGTCGTCGTGGTCGTAGGAGTCGTCCTCCTCGCTCCACTCGCCGCGGTCCTCGCCCCGGTCGTCGCGCGCCGGCTTGAGCTTGACCTTGCCGGTGACCTTGGACCACACGTAGGCGTGCTCCTGGCGATCCGGGCAGATCTCGAGGAGCTTGACCTCGTCGCCGGCCTTCACGATGTGCGGCTTGGCGTAGACCTTGCCGTCCTCGTCGTGGTGACCGTCAGCGAACGCGATCCCTGGCGCGAACACCAGGAGGGACGCGCCACCGAGGGCGGCGCCCGCAACGACCTTCCCGAGCATCTTCTTAGCCATGACCTGCGTCACTCCATCCCTGTTGTCCTGAGCCCGGCGACAACCGAGCTAAGACCGACGTTAGACCGTTTCATGACTTATGAAGTGAAAGATTCGCGTTTTGACCTTTGCTGGTGGTAAGAGGCGAAGGAGTGATACGCGGCTTTCTTTGCCCGCCGTGCCGCGGCGGGCGCTCACCGCCCGGCCGGGTTGGTCGCGGCATTCCCGACCCGCCGCGCGCTACCAGTGAGGCTCGACCGGTAACGGACGGCTGGCGCCGCCCGCGTCACCTCGGGGGTATCGTCCGAGTCGAGGGCGGCGGCGCATCGAGCCATTGCCATGGAAGCGCTCCCATGCAAGAATCGGCGCACGCGGTTTCGGGGGAGCCACACCGCGCAGGCGGGGCGTCGAGGGCATCCGGTTCACCGGACGACAACCGGCCGCCGATCGGTCGGCCACGCGCCGGCCAATCACCACCAACCACCACCACCGCCCGTCCGGGTCGGGCACCCCAAAGAATCCCGTGGCGCCGGAGGCCGTCCGTGCAGGACGCCCGCCGGGCCGTCTCGCCGGGCCGAACGCGGGCCCGGTCTCGCCCAAGGAGATCAGTGGCATGAATGTGTGGAGAAGGCTGTCCGGCCCCCGCCGGACCCTCGCGCTCGCCGGCGCGGGCGTTCTGGTCGCCGGCGGGCTGGTGACGATCCCGGTCACCGCGGCGCAGGCCGCGACGCAGTGCGACATCGCGTACACGACCAATGACTGGCAGGGTGGCTTCACCGCCAACATCACCATCAAGAACCTCGGCGACCCGGTCAACGGTTGGACGCTGGGCTGGACCTTCCCCAACTCCAGCCAGCGCGTGCAGCAGGGCTGGTCGGCCACGTACACCCAGTCCGGCAGCCAGGTCACGGCCCGCAGCATGTCCTACAACGGCACCCTCGCGACCGGCGCGTCGACGACCCTCGGGTTCAACGGAGCGTGGAGCGGCAGCAACCCGAAGCCGACCTCGTTCACCCTGAACGGTGTGGTCTGCAACGGTGGCACCGGCAACCCGACCACCCCGCCGCCCACCACGCCTCCGCCGACCACGCCTCCGCCCACCACGCCTCCCCCCACGACCCCGCCGCCCACGACGGGGCCGCCGCCGACCACCCCGCCCCCCGGTGTGAAGGTCGACAACCCGTACGCCGGTGTGCCCGGGTACGTGAACCCGGAGTGGAAGGCCAAGGCGGACGCCGAGCCTGGCGGTAGCCGCGTCTCGAACAACCCCACCGCCGTGTGGCTGGACCGGATCGCCGCGATCAACGGCACGCCGAACAGCAGCTCAAACGGCGCCTTCGGGGTGAAGGACCACCTGGACGAGGCGCTGCGCCAGGGCGCCGGTTACATCCAGTTCGTGATCTACAACCTGCCCGGCCGCGACTGCTCGGCGCTCTCCTCCAACGGTGAGCTGGGCCCGGACGAGCTGCCCCGGTACAAGTCCGAGTACATCGACCCGATCGCCGCGATCCAGTCCGACTCGAAGTACCGGAACATCCGGATCATCAACATCATCGAGATCGACTCGCTGCCGAACATCGTGACCAACACCTCGGGTCAGCCCGGCGGCACGGTCATGTGCGACACGGTCAAGGCCAACGGCGCGTACGTCAACGGTGTCGGCTACGCCCTCGCCAAGCTGGGCGCGATCGGTAACGTCTACAACTACATCGACGCCGGCCACCACGGCTGGCTCGGCTGGGACTCCAACTTCGGCCCGACCGCCGAGATCCTGAAGACCGCCGCTGTCGCCTCCGGCAGCACGGTCAACAACGTGCACGGCTTCATCACCAACACCGCCAACTACTCGGCGCTCACCGAGCCGTACTTCAAGGTCACCGACAACGTGAACGGCCAGACGGTGCGGCAGTCCAAGTGGATCGACTGGAACTACTACGTCGACGAGCTGTCCTTCGCCCAGGCGTTCCGGACCAAGCTGGTGTCGTTGGGCTTCAACTCCAACATCGGCATGCTGATCGACACGTCCCGCAACGGCTGGGGCGGCGCCAACCGGCCCACCGGCCCGGGCGCGACGACCAGCGTCGACACGTACGTCAACGGTGGCCGGATCGACCGTCGGGCGCACGCCGGTAACTGGTGCAACCAGGCCGGCGCGGGTCTCGGCGAGCGGCCGCGGGCGAACCCGGCTACGGGCATCGACGCCTACGTCTGGGTGAAGCCTCCGGGCGAGTCGGACGGCTCCAGCTCGGAGATCCCGAACAACGAGGGCAAGGGCTTCGACCGGATGTGCGACCCGACGTACGGCGGTAACGCCCGCAACGGCAACAACCCGAGCGGGGCGCTGGGGAACGCGCCGATCTCCGGGGCGTGGTTCTCGGCCCAGTTCCGGGAGCTGATGCAGAACGCCTACCCGGCGCTCTGATCGGGTAGCTCACGCGCCAACCCGCCTCCGGCAGTAGGTGAGGCACTGCCGGGGGCAGGTTTCCCCGGGGTCCCCGGTCCGACCATCACGGTCGGGCCGGGGACCCCCCTTTTCCGCGTCTGTCCCGGGTCAGGGCACGGTGCGTTCGATCGCCGCGCGGCCGTGTTCGGCCAGGTCGCGGCGGGCCTTGTCCAGGTTCTCCGGGGTGAGGTCCTGCCCACGGGCCATCACCAGGTCCTCCGGTTCCCAGGGCTGCTCGCCGCCGGTACGGATGTTGTCGCCGCCCGCGCCGGTGCCCGTCCCGGTCGCGCCGGTCCCGGCGGCGTACGGGTCGCCGATCAGGTCGTCGGTGTCCGGGGCAAGGTCCGGCTGCCGCTCGCGGGGTTCGGTGAAGGTCGGCGTGTCGCGGTCGGGGCCACCCCCGGTCCGCAGCTCCGGGACGGTGCTGTCGTCGTCCACCGCAGCGGCCGTTTGCGGGCTCTCCTCCAGCGGTCGGCGGTCGCGATCGGTCATGGTGCTGCCTCCTGTGTCCGACACGGTGCCTGATCCCCGCCGCGTACCCCGTGCGCGGGTGCCCATGCGCGGCACCGGCGCCGTCCCGGTGGACGGCGTCGGCGGCGGACCGGGTTCAGTGGTCGGCTCGGGGCTCGTTCGCGGACGGCGCCTCCGCCGGCCGCAGCCACTGCCAGAGCAGCATGACCAGCCCGAAGGCGAGCATCACCAGGCCGGCCCACAGGTTGATGCGGACACCCTCGGCCTTGTCGATCTCGGCTCGACTGTCGAAGATGCCGATCAGCGTCACGATGATCCCGTACGCCACGAAGAGCCCACCGATCACGCGACGGATGTCGAACAGACGGGCGGCGGCGGAGCGGCGCTCCTCCGACTGCGTCTCGTCGATCAGCGGGTCCTGCGCCGGCTGGCCGTCGTTGCTCATCTGCCGACTCCTTTCCTAGAAGACCGGGATGTAGAAGAGTGCGGCCAGCGCGACCGCGACCAGGCCGAGCAGCACGGGGGAGCGGTACCAGACGGCGTCCCCGGCGAGCACGTCGCCCTTCAGGTCGACGCCGCCCATCCCGTAGACCAGCCCGCGCAGATCCTCGTCGCGCTTGGGCGCGGTGAGCGGGGTGAGGATGGCGGCGACCACCGCCACGGTGACGAACGCGATGCCGGCGCCCCAGAAGCTCTCCTCCAGGTCGGAGTTGAAGCCGATCACGCCGCCCTTGTAGAGCAGGTACGTCGCCAGCGACGCCAGGGTGCCGAGCAGCAGCGACCAGAAGCCCGCGAGGGCGCTCATCCGCTTCCAGAACATGCCGATGATGAAGGTGGCGAACAGCGGCGCGTTGAACAGGGAGAAGAGCGCCTGGATGTAGTTCATGATGTTGCTGAACCCGGAGGCGATGAACGCCGTCCCGATGCCGATCACCACGGCCGCGACGGTCGCCCACCGGCCGATCCGCAGGTAGTAGTCGTCGGACCGGCCGCGCCGGACGTACGACTGCCAGATGTCGTAGGTGAAGACGGTGTTGAAGCCGCTCACGTTGGCCGCCATGCCGGCCATGAACGACGCGAGCAGGCCGGTGACCGCCACCCCGAGCACGCCGTTGGGCAGCAGGTCCCGCATCAGCAGCGGGATGGCGTTGTTGTACTGCAGGTCGCCGCTCTCCGCGCCGAGGCCCTTGACCGTCACCAGGGCGACCAGGCCCGGGATGATCGTGACCAGCGGGATGAACAGCTTCGGGTACGCGGCGATGATCGGCGTACGTCGGGCGGCGCTCATGTTCTTGGCCGACAGGGCCCGCTGCACCTCGGCGAAGTTCGTCGTCCAGTACCCGAACGAGAGCACGAAACCGAGGCCGAAGACGATGCCGATCCACTGCGCGCCGAGGGGGTTGTCGGTGCTGGCGGTGTCCTGCCAGGCGTGTAGACCCGCCTCGCCGAGTTTCGAGTCGCGGACCGCGTCCATCAGCCCACTCACGCCGCCGACCTTGACCAGACCGATCACGGTGACCGGGATGAGGCCGGCCAGGATGACGAAGAACTGGAGCACCTCGTTGTAGATGGCCCCGGACAGGCCACCGATGGTGATGTACGCCAGCACGATCGCCGCGCCGACCACGATCGCCGTCCAGAGCGGCCAGCCGAGCAGCGCCTGCATGACCAGGGCCAGCGCGTAGAGGTTCACACCGGCGATCAGCACCTGGGCGACGGCGAAGCTGAGCGCGTTCAGCAGGTGGGTCGGTCGGTTGAAGCGCAACCGCAGGTACTCGGGGACGCTGCGGACCTTGGAGCCGTAGTAGAAGGGCATCATCACGATGCCCAGGAAGACCATCGCCGGCACCGCGCCGATCCAGTAGTAGTGGACCGTCATGACGCCGTACTGGGCGCCGTTGGCCGCCATACCGATGATCTCCAGTGCCCCGAGGTTCGCCGAGACGAAGGCGAGGCCGGTCACCCAGGCCGGCAGGGAACGGCCGGAGAGGAAGAAGTCGACGCTGGTCCGGATCGCCCGGCGGGCGGCGAAGCCGACTCCGAGGACGGTGACGAAGTACAGCGCGAGGATCAGATAGTCCAGCCCGTTCATGTTGAGCCGGAGGCCGCCGCCGTCCATCTCGTCACCCCTCGTCCGACGTGGGCACCGCATTCGATGCGCGCGCCCTATTACCCGCTCCGCGAGGTTTCACGCCTCTGCGTCGCCGACGGTGTGTTCGCCCCCACTCGTGCGATGTCGGCGCGCGCGAAGGGGCGCCCCCACCCGTAGGCCGGAGCGCCCCTTGCGATCGTGTCGTTTCAGCGACCCAGAACGCGGTCCAGGAAGTCCCGGTAGTTACGGACCGCCATGCGCAGTTGCTCGGTGTCCGCCGAGCCGGCGTCCTGCCAGCCGCCCAGCGTGTTCTTCTGCGCCGCGAGCGCCGAGGCGAGTGCCTGGATGGCCTCCTCGACCAGGGCCTGCGCCTCGCCCGCCGCGGCGGAAGGATCGTCGACGAACCGTAGTTGCACGTCCCGCCAGCGGTCCCGGAAACCCTGTGCGGTGTCCCCGTCCAGGAGCGTGGCCGCGTCGGTGGCGACGGTCGAACCGGCGGGTCGCGAGGTGCCGGCCGACTCCAGTGAGGTCGAGGTGCCCTCGGTCGCGACCGGTTCGCCGTCCGCGTCCGGGTCCACCAGCTCCGGCGACGCGCTGCCGTAGCCGGCCGCGCCCGCCGTGGCCGCGTCCGGATCGCCAGCCCAGTCGGTCAGGTCGCTTCGACGCTCCGGCGCGCCCTCCGTGCTCCCCGGCACGACGACGGTTCGCGCGCTGTCGGTCCCGTCCCGTCGGTCGTCGATGTCCAGGTCGGCCGCGTCGTCGGCGTCCGCTGTCGGGTCAACGTCGGTCTCCGCGAAGCCGTCGCGGCGGTGCAGTTCGGCGGTGGGGTCGGCGCGCAGGCCCTCCCGCTCGCCGTCCTCGGCGCCGTCGCCCGGCGCGGCGGTCCGCTCGGCCCGCGGGTCGGGCTGGTCCTGTGGGCGTGGGCTGGCCAGGGCGGACGCGGCCACCGCGTCGGCGACCGTGGTGGCGCCGAACGCGGTCGGCAGCGGACCCGGCTCGTGGAAGTCATCCTCGTCGTCGGCCCGGTCATGGCGAACGCCCGGATCGGTGCCGTTGGCCCGCTCGTGGTCGGTGGTCGGGACGTCGTCGGCGCTCCGCTCGTCGCCGATGGTCGGATCGTCGAAGGTGCCCCGGTCGTCCAGGGAGTCCTCGGGTACGTCCGTGTGGGCGGCCCGGTCACCGGTCGGCGGGACCGGCACCGGCGCGGACCGGACGGCCTCCGGATGGTCGTTGCTCACCTGCTGCTCTTCGTGGCGCATCGGTGGCCTCCTCAGCGGCTCGTGGCGTCGTGCGGAGTGTCCGGGTGGGAACGCTGTTCGGGCGTGCGCTGACCGACGGGCTCCTCGCCGAGCAGGTCGGCGAAGAGGGCCCGGTAGTGCACGACCGCCTGACGCAGTTCCTCGGTGGTCGCCTCACCCCGCGAGTTGCGCAGGTGGATCTCGTGCGCGTCCCGGTAGTTGGTCAGGGTGCGGGCGTGCTCGACGGAGAGGTGGGCGATCTGGTCGGAGAAGTCACCGGTCGGGTAGCCCTGCTCCTCGATGAGTCGGGTGACCAGTTCGTCCGCGTCGCCCACGGTCTCACCCGGTGAGTCGATGAAGCGGATCTGGAGCTCCTCCCAGGCGGCGGCGTACCGCGCCCGCGACTCCGGGCTGAGCGGGGTGAGCGTGAGATCGGCGTGCCGGCGCTCCCGGTCGCGTAGCTCACGCTCCGCGGCGGACCGGCTCTCCTGCTCCTGCACCACCCGGTCGTACTCCGGTCCGAACCGGCTCTGCAGCGCGCGGCGGCGACCGATCGTCCGGACGGCCACGGCGATCGCCGCGATGATCACCAGCACGACGAGCACGATGACGACTATCTGCGTGGGCGACATGGGCTCCTCCTTCGTCATCTGGTATTCCCTCCGCGTACTGATCGCCAATCCCGATCCGGGGGACTTTCCTCGCCGATCGCGGTCCGACGTGGCGGTAGCTGACAGAAACCTGACTCATTCCAGATAGTCCGAGTGGGTGGACTGGCCCCCGTCGTACGGCATCGCCCCCGACGTCTGATCCTTTCCGGCCCAGCACCAGCGCCCGGGGGAGCGCGACAGCGGGGCGCTTCCCGTACTCGCGAGGGCGCGCTCCGCAGCCCGGATGCCGTCCGACGGCGGTAGTGCAACCGGGCGTGATTACGTATCCTGCCCAAGGCGCGCGCGCCGGTGCCCGGCCCGACGACCGGGTACGCGACCGGCGAGCGCGCTGCCCGGCGGTGCCGGCGCCCCTCCTGCCACCCTTGACGGGCGAGGTCTGATGAGAACCCGCGACTGGCCTATCCGCTCGAAGCTGACCGCATTGGTCGTCGCGCCGGTGTCCGCGCTCCTCGCGCTGTGGATCTTCGCGACGACGTTGACCTTCGGGCCCGCCCTGAACCTGCTCTCCGCGCGGACCCTCCTCTACGACCTGGGCCGCCCCGGCGAGGTGGTGGTGACCGAGCTGCAACGCGAGCGTCGTCTCTCGGTGGTGCAGCTCGCCGGCGACACCGAACTGCCCGCGTTGGCCGAGCAGCGCCTGCGTACCGACCGGGCGGTCGCCGAGCTGCGTCGCCGGGTCGACGGGGAGGCGCTGCGCTCCGCCGCCGACGACCTGCTGGAGGACCGCGTCGACCGGCTGGTCACCGCCCTGGCGGCGCTGCCGACCGGGCGGGACTTCATCGACGACGGGATGATGGACCGCGCGGGCGCGATCGGCCTCTACAGCGGCATGGTCTCGGCGGCCTTCCAGGCGTTCTCCGCCCTGGCGAGCCTGAGTGACCCCGGCATCAACCGGCAGGCGCTGGCCCTCACCACGCTGGGCCGGTCCCGCGAGCTGCTGGGCCAGACGGACGCGATGCTGGCCGGTGTGCTGACCGCCGGGAAGTTCGGCAACGGGGAGCACGCGCTGCTCGTGCAGACCATCGGCAACCAGCGGTGGCTCACCGAGAGCGCGGTGGCCGACCTGCCCGAAACCGCGCGGGCCGCGTACCAGCGGCTCACCGAGAGTCCCGACTTCACCAGCCTGCGGGCCATGCAGGACGCGCTGATCGGCGCCAACCGGTCCGGTCGGCCACCGGTGGACGCCGCGGCGTGGCAGGCCAGCCACGACGCCGTACAGCAGGAGTTGCGCGACTTCGAGCTGGCCGAGGCCGACAACCTCACCGACCGCTCGGTGCCGATGGCGGTCGGGATCCTGGTCCGACTCGCCGCCGCCGGGGTGCTCGGTCTCGTCGCCGTGGTGGTCTCGGTGCTGGTGGCGCTGCGGGTCGGCCGCACCCTGGTCCGGCGGCTCAGCGGAGTCCGTACCGCGGCCCTCGAACTGGCCGAGCACCGGCTGCCCGACGTGGTGGCCCGGCTGCGTCGCGGCGAGCACGTCGACGTCGCCCGGGAGGCGCCACCCCTGGAGTACGGCCACGACGAGATCGGCGAGGTCGGGCGGGCCTTCACCGAGGTGCAGCGCACCGCCGTCCAGGCGGCCGTGGACGAGGTCACCCTGCGCCGGGGGCTCAACGAGGTGTTCCTCAACATCGCCCGCCGCAGCCAGGGCCTGGTGCACCGGCAGTTGCACCTGCTGGACCGGATGGAGCGACGCGCCGAGGACCCGGACGAGCTGGCCGAGCTGTTCCAGGTGGACCACCTGGCCACCCGGCTCCGCCGGCACGCCGAGGACCTGGTCATCCTGGCCGGCTCCGCGCCGGGCCGGGGGTGGCGCCACCCGGTCGCGATGGTCGACCTGGTCCGGGGGGCGATCAGCGAGGTCGAGGCGTACGACCGGGTGGACATCACCGTCGTACAGCCGGCCGGTGTGCTGGGCCGGGCGGTGGGCGACATCATCCACCTGCTCGCCGAGCTGGTCGAGAACGCCACCGCCTTCTCCCCGCCGGACACGCGGGTGACCATCACCGGGGAGCAGGTCGCCGACGGGTACGTCCTGTCGGTCACCGATCAGGGGCTGGGCATGTCCGCCACCGCGCTCGAGAACGCCAACACCCGGCTGACCAGCTCGCCCGAGTTCGATCCGGCGCAGAGCGCCCGCCTCGGTCTGTTCGTGGTGGCCCGGCTGGCGGCGCGGCACTCCGTACGCGTGCGACTGCGGTCCCCCGAGGACGGCGGCGTCACCGCCGTGGTGCTGATCCCCACCGACCTGGTCACCGCCGAGCCACCGGCCGGCCCCGATCCGGCGTCGCTCGACGCCGCGCCCGGTGACCGGCGACTGACCCGACCCGTACGCCGGACGACGGCGCCCCGGTCGCGCGCCGGTCGTACCACCTCGGCCCCGGTCGTCACCAGTGACCCGCCCACCCTCGTTCTGCCCACGGGCCCGGCGTCCGATCTGCCGGCCGCCACGGACGAGCCGCCCTCCGACGGGGCGGCGGACGACCTGGAGGGGCTGCCCCGGCGGGTACGGCGACGTACCCCCAACGCCCTGCCCCGGCCCACCGCCGCCGACACGCCGTCGCCCCGCTCGCCGGAGGAGGTACGCCGGGTGATGGCGTCCCTGCAGGCCGGCACCGCCCGGGGTCGGGCGACGGTGGTCGCCCCGGCGGGCCCGACCCACGCCCCCGCGCCTCCGCCCTCCGCAGCGCCGGCGATCCCGGCCGCTGCGCCGACGGCGGTCCCGGCTCAGCGATCCGTGGCGACCCCGGAGACCGGGTCCGCCGCCGATTCGGGATCCTCCGCGCCCCCGAAGGCCATCGAACCGACAGTGACTGAGAGGGACGCCTAGTGCGGGAAACGACGAAGCAGAGCGCCAGCCTCGACTGGTTGCTCGACGAGCTGGTGCAGCGGGTGCCGGCCGCCCGGGAGGCGGTCGTGCTCTCCGCCGACGGACTACTGCTCGGCTCCTCGGCCGAGTTGGAACGCGCCGACGCCGAGCACCTCTGCGCGCTCGCCGCCGGCTTCTCCAGCCTGGCTCGGGGCGCGAGCCACCACGTGGACGGTGGCCCGGTCCGGCAGACCGTGGTGGAGATGGAATCGGCGTACCTCTTCGTCACCACCGCCGGCCAGGGCGCCTGCCTGGCCGTGGTGAGCGACGCGGACGCGGACATCGGCCTGGTCGCGTACGAGATGGCGATGCTGGTCATTCGGGTGGGGGAGAACCTGACCGCGTCGGCCCGACCGGCCGCGGACGCCGGTGATGCGGGCTGAGCCGCCCGGCCCCCAGCACGAGTGGCTGGACGGCGACGCGGGCCCGGTGGTCCGCCCTTACACGCTCACCGGCGGCCGGGTGCGCTCCGCCGCCGGTGGCTTCGACCTGGTCGCGTTCGTGTTGGCCGCCGCGGACGTCGACCCGGCGGCCCAGCCGCAGTTGCCGCCGGAGCACCGGCGGTTGGTCGCGTTGGCCGGTCACCCGGTGTCGGTGGCCGAGTTGGCGGCCGAGCTGGACCTCGCGGTCGGCGTGATCCGGGTGCTGCTGGGCGACCTCCTCGCGCAGGGCCTGGTCGCGGTGCACGAGCCGCCGGCCAGCCGCGATCTTCCCAACGACGACATCCTCAAGGCGGTGGTCAGTGGACTCCGTGCGCTATGACCAGGCGGGCTCAGCCCTCACCGTTCCGCTGGCACTGAAGATCCTCATCGCGGGGGGCTTCGGCGCCGGCAAGACGACGCTGGTGAGCGCGTTGAGCGAGGTCCGGCCGTTGCAGACCGAGGAGGTGCTGACCGACGCCGGCATCGGCACCGACGACCTCTCGGGGGTGGAGGGCAAGACGACCACCACCGTGGCGATGGACTTCGGCCGGATCACCATCAACGACGACCTCCAGGTGTACCTGTTCGGCACCCCCGGCCAGGACCGGTTCTGGTTCCTCTGGGACGAGCTGGCCTTCGGCGCGCTCGGCGCGGTGGTGCTCGCCGACACCCGGCGGCTGGCCGACTGCTTCCCGTCGATCGACTACTTCGAGCAGCGTGGCATCCCGTTCGTGGTGGGGGTGAACTGTTTCGAGGACACCCGTCGCTTCGACCTGGAGACCGTACGCCGAGCGCTCGACCTGGACCCGGACGTGCCGATGGTGCTCTGCGACGCCCGGGACCGGCAGTCCGGCAAGCTGGTGTTGATCTCCTTGGTCGAGCACGTGGCCCGGCAGCGCGGCGAGCCGGTGGCGGCCTCCTGAACCGTCACCGCGGGTCCGGCGGACCGCGCCGGCGTCGAAAAGCCGGTTAGCCGGTCGGCTTCCTGGGCAGCTCTGGTTGGATCTACTCCAGGATGTCGGCGAAGGGGTGCAGCGTGACTGGTCCGGGCGAGATCGTCCACATCGGGGGTTACACCGCGCAGAGCGGCGGGCGGGCGGACGGCATCGTCGCCGCACGCCGTGACCCGGCCACCGGAGCACTGACCCCGCTCGGCACGGTGGCGGTCACGCCGTCGCCGTCGTTCCTCGCGCGGCACCCCACGCGGCCGGTGCTCTACGCGGTCAACGAGTTGACCGACGGTCTGGTCAGCGCCTGGCAGGTCTCCTCGGACGGCGCGTTGGACGCGCTCGGCAGCTTCTCGACCGGCGGCGCCGAGCCCTGCCACCTGGCGGTGCTGCCCGACGGTGGGCACCTGGTGGCGGCCAACTACGGCAGCGGAAGCGTCGCGGTCTTCCCGCTCGACGAGCAGGGCGTGCCCAGCGAGCGCACCGATCTCGTGGTGCACGAGGGCCACGGCGCCGACCCGGAACGCCAGGAGCGGGCGCACGCCCACATGGTCTCTCCGGGCCGTGACCGGGAGCCCCTGCTGGCGGTGGACCTCGGCACCGACTCGGTCTACCGGTACGACCTGGACAACGCGAGCGGGCGGCTGGTGCCGCGCGGACCGCGGATGCGTACGGCGCCGGGCGTCGGGCCCCGGCACCTGGCCCGTCACCCCGACGGCCGGCGCTGCTACCTGGTCGGCGAGTTGGATGCCACGGTCACCGCGTACGAGCTGTCCGAGGACGGGTCACTGCACCAGCGTGGCCGGGTCGACGCCAGCGGGCGGACCGGTCACGTGCAGCCCTCGGAGGTCGCTGTCGACCCGGACGGGCGTCTGCTCTACGTCGCGAACCGCGGTATCGGCACCATCGCCGTCTTCGACCTGACCGGTGAGCTGCCCGCGCTGGTGTCCGAGGTGGACACCGGCGGGGAGTGGCCGCGACACTTCGCGCTGATCGGCGAGCATCTCTACGTCGCCGACGAGCGGGCGGACCTGGTGCGGGTGTTGCGACGTGACCCGAGCACGGGCGTACCGGCTCCGGTGGGTGAGCCCGTACCGCTGGCGAGCCCGACGTGCGTCCTGCCGTGAGCGGACGGAATGACGGAAGCGAATGCGAGAGCGCGACAGGTTTGGCAACGCCGTGGGGCCGATTCATCACTCTCTGTTGCTAAATGGTGATCAACTGTTTCTCCTGCGTAACTTTAGTCCGAACGGATGTGGCAGAGACGGCACCTAATACGCAAGATGGTCAGCGTGTCTGCAGGCCGCCATCGAATGCGTTCGAAACTCCATCTAGCAGCCGCCGCCGCGACGGCGACGGTTCTCGTCGTCACCACCGGCGTCTGGTTCGGTTACAAGGAGCTGATCCAGCCAAGCTGTTCAGGGGAGATCCGACTCGCCGTGGCGGTCGCCACCGAGCTCGCGCCCGCGGTGGACGCCGCCGCCTCGCAGTGGGTGAAGGACGGCGCCGCGGTCGGCCCCACCTGCATCCGCGTCGATGTCTCGGCATCCGACCCGGTTGACGTGGCCGCCGTGGTGGCCGCCAAGCACGGTGCCGTACTCGCCGGCGTCGGCCAGGCCAGCGGCACGGCCGTCACCCCGGACGTCTGGGTGCCGGACTCCTCGACCTGGCTGCTGCGTCTCAAGAAGGACGCCACGGCGTTCGCGCCGACCAACGGCGCCTCCATCGCGCGCAGCCCCGTCGTCGTGGCGATGCCCGAGCCGGTGGCGACGCGGCTCGGCTGGCCCAACGCCAAGTTCACCTGGGCCGATCTGCTCAAGCAGGTCAACAGCAGCAAGCCGTTGCGGACCGGGATCGTCGAGCCGACCCGGGACGCGGCCGGGCTGTCCGGCCTGCTCTCGCTGACCACGGCCGCCAGTGGCGCGGGCGGCGACGCCCAGCGCAACACCGTGGGCGCGCTGCGGGCGCTGGCCACCGGTCGCTCCTCGCTCCGCAACGACCTCCTCGCCCGCTTCCCGACCGCCACGGACCCGACCTCCATCGCGAGCGCTCTCGGTGCGGCGGCGCTGTCCGAGGAAGACGTGATCGCGTACAACAGCAAGAAGCCTCCGGTGCCGCTCGCCGCGCTCTACATGGAGCCGGCGCCGATGCCGCTGGACTACCCGTACGCGGTGCTGCCCGGCATCGAGCCGACCAAGGCGGCGGCGGCGAAGGTGCTGTACGAGCTGCTCACCGCGCCGAAGTTCCGGGACCGCCTGGCGGCGCAGTCGCTGCGCGGGCCGGACGGCAACTGGGGTGCCGGCTTCAACGCCCCGCAGGGCGCGCCGAGCCCGGCCGGTGGCGCGTCGACCGCCCCGGCGGCCGGCGGCACCGCGGCGGGCGGGTTGGACCCGGCCGCGATACAGCGCGTCGTGTCCAGTTGGTCGATCGCCACCCAGTCCGGCCGGATGCTCGCCGTCATCGACGTCTCCGGCTCGATGAAGGACGAGGTGCCCAGCGCCAACAACCGCAGCCGGGAGGAGGTCACCGTCGACGCGGCCCGGCGCGGCCTCGGGCTCTTCGACGACTCCTGGTCCATCGGTCTGTGGACCTTCTCCACGAAGCTGGTCGGCAACCGCGACTACCGGGAACTGGTGCCGATCGGACCGCTCTCCGGCCAGCGGGCCCAGTTGGAGGGGGCGCTCGCCACCGTCAAGCCGTCCAACGGTGACACCGGCCTGTACGACACGATGCTGGCCGCGTACCAGGCGGTGCAGGAGGACTGGCAGCCCGGCCGGGTCAACTCGATCGTGCTGTTCACCGACGGCAAGAACGAGGACGACAACGGCATCAACCAGCAGCAGCTGCTCGCCAAGCTCAAGCAGATCGCCGATCCGGAGCGGCCGGTGCAGGTCATCATGATCGGTATCGGCGAGGGCGTCAGCAAGGCCGAACTGGAGTCGATCACGAAGGTGACCGGCGGGGACGTCTTCGTCACCAAGGACCCGAGCGAGATCGGCAGCATCTTCCTCACCGCCATCGCGCGGCGTCCGCCAGCCCCGCGCTGAGCCGCTACTGAGCAAAAAGGAACCCGCCGTACCGGCTCACCGGTACGGCGGGTTCCTTTTGTGGCCAGGGGATTGAAGAAAAGTGACGGCAATACGTCGGAAGCAATCGGCAGTCATAGTTGTCAGGGCAGGATGTCGACGTGTTCCGGCAATATCGGTCCGCCTTCGGCCCGACCCGTCGGCCGGGGCCGTCCTGAGCAGAGTGGGAGGGCCGGTGACGACCGCGACACTGTTGACCCCCGCGGACACCTCGGCGCCGCCGAGGGACCGTCCGAGCGGATTGGTGGCCCGTGCCGACGAACGTTCCTACATCCGGGTCCTGGTGGTGCTGGACACCACCGTCCTCATCATCGCGCTGCTCGTGGGGTACGTCGGTAGGTTCGGTGACGAGGAGCCGGTCGGCTCCAAGATCCCGTACGTGCTGGTGGCTCCCGGCCTGGTCCTGGCCTGGCTGATCTCCCTCAAGGCGCTCGGCTGCTACGACGACCGCGTCGTCGGCTACGGGGCGGACGAGTACCGACGGGTCAGCTCGGCGAGCCTGCGACTGGCCGGCGCGATCGCCATCGCCGGCTACATCGCCGACGTCGGCGTCTCCCGGGGTTTCCTCGGCATCTCCTTCGCGGTCGGTACGGTCGGGTTGGAGGTGACCCGGTTCGCGGCGCGCAAACGGCTGCACCGGGCCCGCTCGAAGGGCGCCGGCTGGTCCCGCCGGGTGCTCGTCGTCGGCGACACCGCACACGTCCTGGAACTGGTGCACACCCTGCGCCGCGAGCCGTACGCGGGCTACCAGGTGGTCGGCGCGTGTATCCCCGACGCGCTGCTGGCGCCGGTGGCGCAGCGGCTCGGTGACGTACCGGTGGTGGGGTCGTTCCGGGGCATCCCGGAGGCCGCGACCGCGATCGGCGCGGACACCGTGGCGGTGACCGCCTCCGGTGAGCTGACCGCGGCCCGACTGCGTCGACTCGGCTGGCAGTTGGAGGGGACCGGCGTCGACCTCGTCGTGGCCCCCGCGCTCACCGACGTGGCGGGTCCGCGGATCCACACCCGCCCGGTCGCCGGGCTGCCCCTGATCCACGTCGAGGCGCCGGAGTTCCGTGGCGCGCGCAAGCTGGTCAAGGGTTTCGTCGACCGGTCGATGTCGTCGGTCGCCCTGGCGCTGCTCCTGCCGCTGATCGCGGTCATCGCGTTGGCCATCAAGCTGGACAGCCGGGGGCCGGTGTTGTTCCGGCAGGTCCGGGTGGGGCGGGGCGGGCAGGAGTTCGGGGTGTTCAAGTTCCGGACGATGGTGATCAACGCCGACGCGCTGCTCGCCGAGTTGGTGGCCCGGAACGAGACCGACGGCCTGATGTTCAAGATGCGCGACGACCCTCGGGTGACCCGGGTCGGCCGGCTGCTGCGCAAGTGGTCGCTGGACGAGCTGCCTCAGCTGGTCAACGTCCTGCTGGGCCAGATGAGCCTCGTCGGGCCGCGTCCGCCGCTCCCGTCCGAGGTGGCCCGCTACGACGGCGATGTGGCCCGGCGACTGCTGGTGAAGCCCGGCATGACCGGGCTGTGGCAGGTCAGTGGCCGGTCCGACCTCAGTTGGGAGGACGGCATCCGGCTCGATCTCTACTACGTGGAGAACTGGTCGCTCGCCGCCGACCTCACCATCCTCTGGAAGACCGCCGGGGCGGTGCTGAACAGTCGCGGCGCGTACTGACCGTCACGCTCACGGCTGCGGGCCGGTCCAGTCCAGGCAGACCACCACGGCGTCGTCGACGAGGTCGCCGGCCACGAAGGCGCGCAGGTCGCCGAGGAGCGACCGGACGGCGTCCAGCGGCTCCATCGGGCCCGTCCGCCGCAGGAACCGGTCCAGCGCCGACTCGCCGTAGCGGATGCTCTGCCCGGTGGCGTCCACGACGCCGTCGCTGACGACGAACAGCCGGTCACCGCGTTCCAGCGTGAACGTCTGCTCGTGGTAGTCGGTCGCCTCGAACATGCCGAGCGGGAACTGCGCCTCCAGCGGCTGTTCGGTGACCTCACCCCGACGCAGGAGGACGAGCCGTGGCGAGCCGGCGTCCACCACGGTCATCGTCCCGGAGCGCAGGTCCAGCTCCATCAGCAGCGCGGAGAGGTGCCGCTTGCCCCGGTACTCGTCGTAGATGGCCTGGTCGGCGAGGGCGGCCTGATCGCCCAGGCCGAGGCCGGCCCGGCGGGCGTTGCGCAGCGCGTGGGTGGCCAGCGACGTGAGCAGCGATGCCGCGACACCCTCACCGCTGCCGTTGACCGTGGAGAGCCAGAGCCGTTCCCCGTCGTCGGACCAGTCGAAGCTGTCACCCCGCACGGCGTACGCCGGTTCGAGCTGCCCGGCCAGGCTGAACGAGGGGCGGACCCGGCTCCGGCCGGGCAGCAGGTCCCACTGCATCTCGGCGGCCAGGGTGAGCCGCTGGCTGCGTCGGGCCACGCTGTAGACGTCGGTTCCGGGGGAGACGGCGGCCACCTCGTGCGCGAGCGAGGTGGCGATGTCGGCCAGCGCGGCGAGCACCGCCGGGTCGTCGACCACCGGCGCCAGGCGCAGGACGCCCCGGCGTTCGCCGCGCATGGTGACCGGAAACCAGGCGACGCCGTCGACCAGGACGGGCGACTGGTGGTCGAAGGCACGCCAGGCGGGGTGGCCGGCGCCCCGGAGAGAGTCACCTTCGGTGAGGGGCAGCAGCTCCGCGAGGCGGTAGTCGACCTGGTACAGCTCCGCCTCGGAAATCCCGTACGCCTCGTCGAGAACCGTGCGGATCCCACCCACGAGACGGTCGGCGGGTGTCTCGTTCAGGGTACGCCGTGCCCGATTGACCGGTTCGCTCATCAGGCCTCTTTCATCCGAGCTCGACCACCTCTGGGTTCGGAGTAGTCTCGGGCCACCATGGCCGAACACAACGGTCCACCGGACCCTGCGACGAGTATGGCTGCCGCATTGGACGCGGCGGCGGGTGCCCTGCTGGGCGTCTGGGATTCCGCCCGCGAGGCGACCGCCAGCCGGGTGTCCGGCGCCCAACTACGGGCGGTGATGGTGGTCGAGCAGTACGACGGGATCAACCTACGCCGGCTCGCCACCCATCTGGACATGTTGCTGAGTTCCGCCAGCCGCCTGTGCGACAGGTTGGTCGCGGCGGGCATGCTCGAGCGTGAGCCGGGGCGCTTCGACCGACGGGAAATCTCCCTGCACCTCACCCCGGAGGCCCATCGGCTCCTCGCGGAGCTGCGTAACGACCGTCAGGAGCGGCTGGCCGCCGTGTTGGCCGCGATGAGCCCGGCGGGTCGCGCCGCGCTGGTGAGCGGGGTGCGGGAGTTCGACGAGGTCGCCCGCCGGCAGCGGGCGCGGAGCGGGCCGGACGACGGGGACTCGCCGGGTGGGCGAGACGAATGGCCGCAGGACCCGGACCGGCCCGACGGCCCGGCGCGCAAGTCGTCGGAGCACCCGGACCGGCCCAGCCGAGGGGTGTGGCAGGGCGGGGCGGCAGGACCGGAGCGGACGGTGGGCCCGCCCCGCGACTGGTCCGCCGGCGAGCCACCGGTGGCGCGGACCGCCTGACGGTCGAACGCAGGGTTCAGGCCGGTGTCGACGCGCACACCGCCAGCATGGCGATGTCGTCAGGGGCCTGCCCGCCCACCCACTCGTCGACCACCTGGAGCAGCCTGTCGACCAGGGCCGCCGGAGGCAGACCGGCCGCCGCGGCGAGTGCGCCGCGCAGCCGGCGTTCGCCGAACTTCTCCGCGTGGGCCGGGCCGCCGCTCGCCTCGGTCACCCCGTCGGTGTACGCGAGGAGCAGATCGCCCGGATCGAGGTGCACCCGTACCTCGGTGAACCGGGCGTCGGTCAGCGCGCCGACCGGCATACCGCCGACCGGGACGTCCGTGACGGAACCGGCGGCGGTGACCAGCAGCGGCGCGGGGTGGCCGCCGCCGGCGATCCGGAGATCCACCCCCGTCGGTCCGTGCTCCATCCACCCGAGCAACAGGGTGGTGAGCTGGCTGCGCCGTGCCGCGTCGGGCGCGTCGAACAGGGTGCGGTTGAGCAGGTGGATCAGCTCCAAAGGGCGCTGCTCGACGAGCCGTAGCGTCTGTAGCGACTGACGGACCCGCCCGGTCAGCACGGCCGCGCCGACGCCCTTGCCGGACACGTCGCCCAGCGCGAACAGCGCGCCGCGCGGGTGCGGGAACACCTCGTAGAAGTCCCCACCGATGCGCAGTGTGTCGCCCGCGGACCGGTAGCCGCCGGCCATGCGTACGCCGGGCACCACCGGCAGCTCCGGCGGGAGCAGGCTGGTCTGCAACACCCGGGCCAGGTGGGCCTGCTCGCCGTACAGCTCGGCGGCGGCCAGCGCCGCGCCGGCCCGCGTGGCGAATTCACGGGCCAGCTCCCGGTCGCGGGAGTCGAAGTCGGCCCGCCCGGCACGGCGGACGAGCAGCAGGGCGCCGGCCGGGCCGCCGGGGCCGCGCATCGTGCTGACCAGCGCCGCGCCGGGCCGGCCGAAGCTGGGCGGAAGCAGGGCGGTCAGCCCGGCGACGTCGGCGTCCGGCCAGGGGGTCGGCTCGCCGAGGTCGCCGTCGAACGCCGCGCCGAGATCGGGGACGAAATCGGTCAGCTCCTCATCGGCCACCCCGGTCACCGGGGCCGGCTCGTCGTCGGCGTACCGCGTGAAGCGGGGGTGCGGCTCGGCCGGCGCGGGCGGGCGGAGCAGCGCCACGGCGGCGTCGGCCAGGTACGGCACGGCGAGGGTCACGGTGGTACGGAGTGTCTGGTCCCGGTGCAGCGAGAGTCCGAGCCGGCTGCCGGCCTGGGCGAGGAAGGCGGTGCGGGAGCGTTCGGCCAGCAGGGCGTCGGTGCGGGCGTGCTCCTCGGTGACGTCGCGGACGTACCAGGCGTACCGGTTGCCGGCGAGCTGCCGCCGGGCGCCCCGCAGGTGGCGGCCGTGGTGCTGGGCCTCGAACACGGCCGTGCCGTCGCGGACGGCTCGGGCCAGCGCCGCCACCGCGCAGCCGGACAGCTCGACGCCCGCGACGATCTCCGGGAGCAGCTCGACCGTCCGGGCGTTGACCAGGGTCACCCGGCCGGCCGCGTCGGTCGTCAGCACCGCCTCGGCGAGCCCGTCGAGCAGCTCGCGGGCCAGCGGTGGGTCGGCGGGCAGCCCCCTGCCGCCGTGCCGGGTCGGACGGCGCGACGTCTGCCCGTCTCCGCCGACCGGACCGGCCGAGCCGCCCCGTTGGGTCGTGGTCACCGCCCGACGCCGGCCCGCGTCCGACGACCTGTACGCATACTGCTCCCGGGCTCCTCGTCCGCCGATCGTTGCTCGACGGCAAGGATACCGAGCGGCACCGACGCACGCCCAGACCGCGTCGTCGGTGGTCAGCCGGCGCGGTTCAGCCAGCCGGCGGGGCGGGCCACGATCCGCCGTACCACCGATCCGGCCGCGCCCACGGCGGCGGCCTCCGGCCCGAGGGTCGACGGTCGGACGGTGACCGGTGACCAGGCGGCGGTGAGCACCCGGGCCTTGATCTCGGCGAGCACCGGTGGGCAGAGCCAGGGGGCGAGCGGGGCGTACCCGCCGCCGAGGACCACGGTGTCCAGGTCCAGCAGGTTCACCACACCGGCGACCGCCACGCCGAGGGCGGTGCCGGCGTCGTTCAGGGCGCGCAGCGCGGCCGGCTCGCCGGCCTGGGCCAACTCGGCCAGGCGGGCCGTCGCGGTGTCGGCGGGTAGCTCCGCCCGCACCAGTCCGGCAGCGGCCACGATCGCCTCCTGACCGGCGTACTGCTCCAGGCAGCCGCGCCCACCGCAGCGGCAGGGCCGCCCCTGCGGGTGTACCGGCAGGTGCCCGATCTCGCCGCTCCAGCCGCGTACGCCCCGGAACAGCGCGCCGTCCAGGACGATCCCCGCGCCGATGCCGACCTCGCCGGAGATGTGCAGGAAGCTGGCCGGGCCGGGCGGTCGGGAGTGCAGCTCGCCGAGCGCGGCGAGGTTGGCCTCGTTGTCCACCACCAGGGCCGGTACGTCCGGTACCCGATCGGTGAGGGGTGGGTGCGCGCTCAGCAGCTCGGGCACCGGGACGTCCCGCCAGCCGAGGTTCGGCGCGAGCCGGACCTGTCCGGAGTCGTCGATCAGGCCGGGTACGGCGAGCGCGGCCCCGGCGAGCGTGAGGCCCTGCCGGGCCGCGTCGGCGCGGGCCTGCCGGGCCAGGTCGACGAGGCGGGCCAGGGCGTCCTCGGGCGCGACGGGGCGCAGATCGGCGCGGTGCACGGTGCGGTGGCGGACCTGGCCGGCGAGGTCGACGACGCATACCGTCAGATAGTCGACGTTGACCTCGAGCCCGAGCCCGGCCGGACCCGTGTCGGCCAGGACCAGTCCGCGTGCCGGGCGGCCGGCGCCGGCCCGGGGCGCCGGCTCGGCCTCGCTGACCAGTTGGCCCGCGAGCAGGTCCTCGACGACCGCGGAGACGGTGGCCCGGGTCAGCCCGGTGGCGGTGGCCAGGTCGGCGCGGGACGGGGGTCGGTCGGCGGCGGCGATCCGGCCGAGGACCAGGGCGAGGTTGAGTTCGCGCAGGCTGCCCTGACGGGCCGCGCCGACCGGGGCGTGGGTGGGGCTCACCCCTTGACACTGCCATAGGGCGGGCAAATAATTCAATCGCTGAACAAATACCTGACACCACCATCCCGGAGGTCAACCATGGCACCTCGTCCCACCCCCGCCGACAAGTTCTCCTTCGGGCTCTGGACCGTGGGCTGGCAGGCCCGCGACCCGTTCGGCGACGCGACCCGCCCCGAGCTGGACGCCGTCGAGGCGGTGCACCGGCTCGCCGAGCTGGGCGCGTACGGCATCACCTTCCACGACGACGACCTGATCCCGTTCGGCGCGGACGCCGCGACCCGCGACCAGCACATCGCGCGGTTCCGCAAGGCCCTCGACGAGACCGGCCTGGTGGTGCCCATGGTCACCACCAACCTCTTCACCCACCCGATCTTCAAGGACGGCGGCTTCACCAGCAACGACCGCGACGTCCGCCGCTTCGCGCTGCGCAAGGTGCTGCGCCAGGTCGACCTGGCCGCCGAGCTGGGCGCGAGCACCTTCGTCATGTGGGGTGGCCGCGAGGGCTCCGAGTACGACCTCGCCAAGGACGTCCAGGCCGCCCTGGACCGCTACCGCGAGGCCGTCAACCTGCTCACCCAGTACTCCATCGACAAGGGCTACAACCTGCGCTTCGCGCTGGAGCCCAAGCCGAACGAGCCGCGCGGTGACATCCTGCTGCCGACCATCGGGCACGCGCTCGGCTTCATCTCCCAGCTGGAGCACCCGGAGCTGGTCGGCCTCAACCCGGAGGTCGGGCACGAGCAGATGGCCGGGCTGAACTACGCCCACGGCATCGCCCAGGCGCTCTGGCAGGGCAAGCTGTTCCACCTGGACCTCAACGGCCAGCGTGGCATCAAGTACGACCAGGACCTGGTCTTCGGTCACGGTGACCTGATGAACGCGTTCGCCCTGGTGGACCTCCTGGAGAACGGCGGCCCCAACGGCGGTCCGACCTACGACGGTCCCCGGCACTTCGACTACAAGCCGTCGCGTACCGAGGACATGGACGGTGTGTGGGCGTCGGCGGCGGCGAACATGAGCACGTACCTGCTGCTCAAGGAGCGTGCCGCGGCGTTCCGCGCCGACCCGGAGGTCGTCGAGGCGCTGGCCGCCAGCAAGGTTGGCGAGCTGAGCACGCCGACACTGGGCGACGGCGAGGGCTACGAGGAGTTCCTGGCCGACCGCTCCGCGTTCGAGGACGTCGACGTGGACGCGGTGGCCGCCCGGGGCTTCGGCTTCGTCCGGCTCAACCAGCTCGCCGTCGAGCACCTGCTCGGCGCCCGCTGAGGCCCCGCCATGCCGCTGGTCGCGGGCGTTGACTCGTCCACACAGTCCTGCAAGGTGGTCATCCGGGACGCGGAGACCGGCGCCCTGCTCCGGCAGGGCCGGGCGCCGCACCCGGACGGCACCGAGGTCGACCCGGAAGCCTGGTGGCAGGCGCTGCGCGGCGCCGTCGACGAGGCCGGTGGGCTGGCCGACGTCGCGGCGGTCTCGGTCGCCGGCCAGCAGCACGGCATGGTCTGCCTCGACGAGGGCGGCCAGGTGGTCCGTCCGGCCCTGCTGTGGAACGACACCCGCTCCGCCGACGCCGCCGCCGACCTCGTCGAGGAGGCCGGCGGCGGCGCGGCGGGGCGTCGCTTCTGGGCCGACGCCACCGGCAGCGTGCCGGTGGCGAGCTTCACCATCACCAAGCTGCGGTGGCTGGCCCGGCACGAGCCGGAGCAGGCCGCCCGGGTGGCCGCCGTGTGCCTGCCGCACGACTGGCTGACCTGGCGGCTGGCCGGCGCGCCCGGCCTGTCGGCGCTGCGGACCGACCGGGGGGATGCCAGCGGCACCGGCTACTGGTCCCCAGCCACCGGCACCTACCGTCCGGACCTGCTGGAACGGGCGTTCGGCCGGCAGCTCGTGGTGCCCGAGGTGCTCGGCCCGGCCGAGTCGGCCGGTCGGCTGACCGGGGAGTGGGGTGACGCCCTGCTGGGGGCGGGCACGGGCGACAACGCCGCCGCCGCGTTCGGCGTCGGCGCCGGCCCTGGCGACGTGGTCGTCTCGATCGGCACCTCCGGCACCGTCTTCAGCGTCGCCGACGTTCCGGCCGCCGACGACAGCGGTGCCGTGGCCGGCTTCGCCGACGCGTCCGGTCGCTTCCTGCCGCTGGTGTGCACGCTCAACGCCGCGCGCGTGCTGGACGCCGCCGCCACGATGCTCGGCGTCAGCCTGGACGAGCTCGCCGAGCTGGCCCTCTCCGCCCCGGCCGGTGCGGACGGGCTGGTCATGGTGCCCTACCTGGAGGGCGAGCGGACGCCCAACCGTCCGCTGGCCACCGGTGCCGTACACGGCCTGACCCTGCGCACCTCGACCCCCGCGCACCTGGCTCGGGCCGCCGTGGAGGGCATGCTCTGCGCCCTCGCCGATGGCCTGGACGCGCTGACCGCGCAGGGGGCCACCGTCCGCCGGGTCATCCTGGTCGGCGGCGGGGCACGGTCGGCCGCGGTCCGCCGGATCGCGCCGCAGGTCTTCGGCTGCCCGGTCGTCGTGCCACCCGCCGGGGAGTATGTCGCCGACGGGGCCGCCCGCCAGGCCGCCTGGGTCGCCCTGGGCGGTCCGACGCCACCGCAGTGGGACGTCAAGGGCACCGAGGAGTACGCGGCGGAGCCCGTCCCCGCCGTCCGTGACCAGTACGCGGCGGCTCGGTCACTGGTGCTCGACCGGCGCTGAGCGTCGGGTCGACCGGGTGGGCGTCGGTCAACGGTGATCGACGCCCACCCGCGTGCCAACCTGCTCGGCCGGGTCTGATTGGCTGCGGGTCATGACGGTGACCAGTGGCGGGCGGGAGCAACGCGCGCGCGGCCGGGGCGGTGGCCCGGCGCACCGGCTGTACAGCGTCGTGGTGTTCGTGGTGCTCGCCTCGTTGGACAACGTGGCGATCGGACTGGTCCCACCGCTGTACGGGCCGATCGCCCGGACGTTCGATGTGTCGACCGGGCTGCTGGGCGTGGTCACCGCCGTCAGCTTCCTGGTCAGCGCGGTGGCCGCGGTCGGCTGGGCGTACGTCGGGGACCGCGGCAACCGTAAGCCGCTGCTCATGGTGGGCACGCTGCTCTGGGCGGCGGGCACCGGCGGCAGCGCGCTCGCCGGCGGGTACCTCGCGTTCCTGGCCGCCCAGTTCGTCGCGGCGGTCGGCCTCGGCGCGGTCGGCTCGGTGGGCTTCTCGGTGGTCACCGACCTGATCTCACCGGCCCGCCGTGGGTTGGTGATGAGCTTCTGGGGGCTCTCCCAGGGCGTCGGCACGCTCGCCGGCACGCTTGTCGGTGGGCTGCTCGGTGCGACCGACTGGCGGCGGCCGTTCCTGCTGCTGACCGGGGTGGGGCTCACCGCCACCGTGGCGTACCTGTTCACGTACGACATCCGTCGCGGCCAGAGCCAACCGGAACTGGTGGACGCCCTGGACTCCGGTGCCGAGTACGACTACCGGATCAGCCGCGCCGACCTGCCGCGCATCCTCGACCGGCGGACCAACCGGTGGCTGATCCTGCAGGGGCTGACCGCGCAGGCCGCCTTCGGGTCACTGGTGTGGCTGCCGAGGCTCTTCGCCGAGCGGGCCGAGGCGCAGGGCTACTCGGAGTCGACCGCCGTGGTGGTCGGCAGCGTCTTCGCCACCCTGTTCCAACTCGGCGGGGTCCTCTCCATCGTGGGCGGCCTCGTCGGCGACGCGGCGCAGCGGCGTACCCCCCGGGGTCGGGCAGTGGTCGCGGCGGTCGGCATCCTCGCCGCGCTCCCGTTCTACCTGGTGTTGTTCTTCGTGCCGGTGACCATCGACGTGCCGGACGGCGGGAGCGGCGGCGCGGTCGTCGGCGCGGTGCTGGCCAGCGTGTTCACCGAGCCGTCGGTGGGGCTGAGTCTGCTCACCGCCGTGGTGGCGCTCGCGTTGACGTCGGCCAACTCACCGAACTGGTTCGCGCTGATCGCCGACGTGAACCCGCCGGAGCACCGGGGGACCGTCTACAGCCTCGGCAACCTGGTCAACGGTGTCGGTCGGGCGGCGGGCAACGGGCTGGTCTGGGGAGCCTTCCAGGGGCTGCGAACGGCGTTCCCGCCGCCACTGAACTTCGCCGTCGGCCTGGCCGCGTTCCAACTCTTCTTCATCCCCACCGGCGTCATGTACTGGCGAGCCTCCCGCACAGCCCCCGAGGACATCAAAAACGTCCACGGTCTCCTACAAACCCGCGCCAACCGCCTCTAACCCCCACCCCCACCCCCACCCCCGCCCACGCGATCTTGCACTTTCGGTGGCGACAGAAGGGGCATAGCCCCTCAAGTCGACAACCAAAAGTGCAAGATCGGCGCGGGCCCGGTGCGCGGGTTCGGTGCGTGGGTTCGGTGGGCGGGGGTGGGCGCGGGTGGGGCGGGTGGGTTAGCGGAGCCAGACTGTTACGTCGGTGGGGATGGTGTCGTCGTTCAGTGGGGCGCTGGTGGCTAGGACCTCGGCGTTGGGCGGGAGAGGCACGGGGGCGTCACCGAAGTTGGTCAGCACGGTCAGGTCGCCGTTGCGGAACACCAGCGTCTCGTCACCGGAGGACAGCCACTCGAGCGTGCCCCGGCCCAGACCGTGGGCGCGGCGTAGCCGCAGCGCCGCGCGGTACAGCTCGTACGTCGAGCCGGGCACGTCGCGCTGCCGGTCCAGCGCGTACTCCGCCCAGGACGGCGGCTGCGGCAGCCAACTGGCGTCGGTGGGCCCGAAGCCGTACGACGGGGCGTCGGCCTCCCACGGGATCGGCACCCGGCAGCCGTCCCGGCCCCGCTGGGTGTGGCCGCTGCGCGCCCAGGTCGGGTCCTGGCGGGCCTCGTCCGGCATGGTGGTGTGCTCGGGCAGGCCCAGCTCCTCGCCCTGGAAGAGGTACGCGGAGCCGGGCAGGGCGAGCATCAGCAGGGTGGCCGCCCGAGCCCGACGCAGGCCGAGCGCGGCGTCCGGCTGCGGGTCACCGATGCCGATGCCGTTGGGCCGGCCGCCACCGATCGCCAGGCCGAGCCGGGAGGCGTGCCGCACCACGTCGTGGTTGGACAGCACCCAGGTCGTCGGCGCGCCCACCGAATCGGTCGCTTCCAGGGACCGGGTGATCACCGCGTACTGGGCCGGCGCGGTCCACGCGGCGAGCAGGTACTCGAAGTTGAACGCCTGGTGCATCTCGTCCGGGCGAACGTAGCGGGCCAGCCGCTCGGCCGGCTCGACCCACGCCTCGGCGACCAGCACCCGTTCGCCGGGGTAGCTGTCCAGGACCTGCCGCCACTGCCGGTAGACCTCGTGCACGCCCTCCTGGTCCCACATCGGCGGCCGTGGCTTGTCGATCTCGTTGCCGGAGAGGATCTCCTGGGGCTCCTGCCAGTCGGGCAGGTTCGCCTGCTTGATGAGGCCGTGCGCCACGTCGACCCGGAAACCGTCCACCCCCCGGTCCAGCCAGAACCGCAGGACGCCCAGGAACTCCTCGTGCACCTCCGGGTTGTCCCAGTTGAGGTCCGGCTGGCCGGTGTCGAACAGGTGCAGGTACCACTGGCCGGGCTGGCCGTCCGGGTCGACCGTGCGGGTCCACGCCGGACCGCCGAAGACGCTCTGCCAGTCGTTCGGCGGCTGCTCCCCGGCCGGGCCGAGGCCGTCGCGGAAGATGTACCGGGACCGCTGAGCGCTGCCCGGGGCGGCGGCCAGGGCCTCTTGGAACCAGCGGTGCGCCGAGGAGGTGTGGTTGGGCACCAGGTCGACGATCACCCGAAGGCCGCGCGAGCGGGCCTCGGCGATCAACTTGTCCGCGTCGGCGAGAGTGCCGAACAGCGGGTCGACGTCCCGGTAGTCGGCCACGTCGTAGCCCGCGTCGGCCTGCGGCGACGGGTAGAACGGGGACAGCCACACCGCGTCCACCCCCAGCTCGACCAGGTGGTCGAGGCGGGCGGTGATGCCCGGCAGGTCACCGATTCCGTCGCCGTTGGAGTCGGCGAACGAGCGCGGGTAGATCTGGTAGATGGCGGCCTCGGTCCACCAGCCGGTGGCGGTCTGCTGCGTCGGGTCGGTGTTCAGGGTCGTCTCCCGTGTCGTGCCGTGGTTGATGTTTCAGTGTGCCCGGGGCGGTGCGGTGGACTCCCGGACGACCAGCCGAGTGGGCAGGATCACCGGCGAGTCGCCCTCGGCGGTCCGTTGACCGACGATCGGGCCCAGAGTGCGGGCCCCGAGCGGATCGAGCAGTATCCGGGCGGCCAGCCGGCCCTGTTCCGCGGCCGGCTGGGCCACGGTGCTGAGGCCCAGCACGCCGGCGAGGTCGTGGTCGTCGATGCCGACCACGCTGACGTCCTGCGGTACCCGCAGACCGGCGTCGCGCAGCGCGGTCATCGCGCCCATCGCCATCTCGTCGCAGGCCGCGACGATCGCCGTCGGCGGCTCACCGCGGGCCAGTAGTTCGGCGGCGGCCCGGTTGCCACCGTCGATGGTGAACGACGACTCGACGTCGAGGCTCGGATCGGGTCGCAGGCCGGCGGACCGCAGTTCGGCCTGGTAGCCCCGCCGTCGGTCGAGGTGGGTGGTGTAGGCCAGTTCGTCGTCGGGGTCGCCCGAGATGTGCGCGATCCGGCGGTGGCCGAGGTCGAGCAGGTGCCGGGTGGCCATCCGGGAGGCGGCCACGTCGTCGATGCGTACGCAGGGCCAGTTGGGGACCCGGCTCCCCGAGCTGATGGTCACTCCGGGCAGGTCCAGGGCGGCCAGGGCGGTCAGGTCGGCCGGGCGCAGCGGCGTGGCGACCAGCATGATGGCATCCACCCGCTTGTGCAGGTTGGCGGTACGCAGCACCCGCTGGCGGATCTGCTCCCGACCGCCGAGGTTGTAGAGCAGCAGGTCGTAGCCGGAATGGTGGAGGTGCTCCTCGACGGCCTCGACGACGGTGCTGAAGAACCAGCGGGTGATCCGGGGCACGACCACCGCGACCGTGCCGGTGCGACCACCGGCGAGCCGGGATGCGCTCGGCGACACCGCGTAGTCGAGCTGCTCGGCGGCGGCCAGCACGCGGCGTCGGGTGGCGGCCGAGACCGTCGGCAGCCCGCGCAGGGCCCGCGAGACGGTGGCCGTGGAGACCCCGGCCAGCCGGGCGACATCATCTATCTTCGTCACGGTTCCCCCGCTCGGTACCCGTCGCCCGCCGCCGCCCTCAGAGGCCGGGCGACGGCGGGCAAGCGGGTCAGCCCTTGACGCTGCCGGCGAGCAGACCTCGCACGAAGAAGCGCTGTAGGGACAGGAATACAACGAGCGGTACAACGATCGAGACGAACGCGCCAGCGGTGAGCCGTTGCCACTCGTTGCCCCGGGTGCCGGCCATCTCCGCCAACCGGACCGTGAGCGGCGCGGTCTCGTTGCCGCCACCGGCGAAGATCAGCGCGACCAGCAGGTCGTTCCAGACCCAGAGGAACTGGAAGATGCCGAACGCGGCCAGCGCCGGGGTGATCAGCGGCAGCACGATGGTGCGGAAGATCTTCGGGTGCGTGGCCCCGTCGACCCGGGCCGCCTCCATCAGGTCTCCGGGGAGCTGCGAGATGAAGTTGTGCAGCAGGAAGACCGCGAACGGAAGCGCGAAACAGGTGTGCGCGAACCACACCTGGGCGAACTTCTGTTCGTCCACCAGGTTCCACGCCGGCATCAGGGTGACGCCGCCGAGGGTGACGCCGGTGGAGAAGAACTTCAGCAGCGGCACCAGGGCCATCTGCAGCGGGACGATCTGCAACGCGAAGATCGCGATGTAGAGCCAGTCCCGCCCACGGAAGTTGATCCACGCCAGCGCGTACGCGGCCAGGGAGGCGAAGGCCAGCGGGAAGAGCACCGACGGGATGGTGATCGCCAGCGAGTTGATGAAGTAGCTGGCGAGCTGCCCCGACGACGCGGACCGCCCGAAGAGGACCTGTTGGTAGTTCTCGAAGGTGAACTGCGGGTTGGTGAACGCCGTCCACCAGCCGGTCGTCTTGATCTCGTCCTCCGGCCGGAGGGAGGAGACGAGCAGGCCGAAGGTCGGGATGGTCCAGACCACCGCGATGACGATCGAGACCAGCGTCGCGGTACGGCTGTTCAGCCGCCTGCGGACCCGGCCGGCGGTGCTGGACGTCCCGTCGGCGGTCTTCTGGGCGCCGGCGGCGACGGTGGGCGTTGCGGTGGTCATCTCAGCCCTCCCGCTGACGACGGAGGTTGCGGATCTGGTAGATCACGACCGGGATGACCAGGATGAAGAGGAAGACCGCGAGCGCGGAGCCCTGCCCGTTCTGGCCGTACCGGAAGGCCTGGTTGTACATCTCGCTGGCGATCACGCTGGTGTCGTAGTTGCCGTTGGTCGAGGTCCGGACGATGTCGAAGACCTTGAGCGTGGCGATCGTGAGCGTCACCGCCACGACGATCAGCGCCGGCCGGATGCTCGGCATGGTGATCTGCCAGAACATCTGCCACGGGCTGACGCCGTCGAGCCGGGCGGCTTCGACGATGTCGCCGGGGATGGCCTTGATCGCGGCGGAGAGCACCACCATGGCGAAGCCGGCCTGGATCCAGACCATGATGACGATCAGCAGCAGCGTGTTCAGCGGTGACTCGAGCAGCCACTGCTTCGGCTCACCGCCGAGGCTGACGACGATCTGGTTGAGCAGACCGATCTGGTCGCCGTCGCCGCGGTACGCGTAGACGAACTTCCAGATGATGCTCGCGCCGACGAACGAGATGGCCATCGGCAGGAAGATCAGTGACTTGGCGATCGCCTCGAAGCGGGCCTTGTCCACGAGTACGGCGTAGATGAGGCCGAACGCGGTGGCCACCAGCGGGACCAGGAGCACCCAGACCAGGGTGTTGATCAGGACCCGGAACATGGAGTTGTCGGAGAACATCCAGCTGTAGTTGCGCAGCCCCACCCATTCGGTGCTGCCCCCGTTCATCAGCGAGAGCAGTACGGTGCGGATGGCCGGTACGACAAGACCGATGGTGAGCAGCAGCAGCGTCGGCAGCAGGAAGAACAGGGCGAAGAGCCCTTCCCGCTGCTTGGGTCGCCGGGTCAGCGGCGTGCCGCTGATGGAGGCGGCGACGAGCTGGGCCTCCCGCCGTCGGGCGAACCAGGCAGGCACCACGTCGAGCAGCAGGAGCAGACCGCCCACCACCACCACGAAGGCGACCAGCCCGTACATCAGCATGAGGAGCTTCGGCTGCTCGTCGGCGAAGTCGAACTCCATCAACCCTCCCTCTCGGGTCCGGATCGGCCGGGGGGGGGGGGGGGGGGGCGGCGCCCGCCCGCCCCCCCCCCCCCACCCGGCCCCCCCGGGCGGGAGCACGGCGGGCCC
>NZ_JBITMW010000011.1:152061-179014 GCF_044466585.1 Micromonospora sp. NPDC049359
GGGGGCGGGGGGTCCATGCAAAACAAAACACCCCCCCCCGGGGGGGCGGGGGGGGGGGGGGGCCCGGCCCCCCCCCCCCCCCCGGCCCCACCGCCGTGATCACTTCGGCCAGCTGCTCTCGATGCCCTGGAGCACCGGGGCGGTCGGCTTGCCGTTCAGCCAGTCGATCATGCCCTTCCAGAACGTCCCCGCGCCGACGGCGGCCGGCATCAGGTCGGATCCGTCGAAGCGGAAGGTGCCCGTCTTGTCCTGCAGGATCTGGACGGACAGCTTGTCGATCGGGCTGGCCACGTTGGCGATGTCCAGCTTGTTGTTCGCCGTGACCCAGTTGCCGAGCTTCGCGCGGCTGTTCACGTACTCGCCGGAGGCGAGGTAGGTCTGCACCGCCTGCACCTCGGGACGGTCGGCGTACGCGACGACGAACTCGCCAGCGCCCAGGACCGGCTTGCCCTTGGCCGGGTCGATGGTCGGGAAGTAGAACGCGAACGCGTCCCCGTTCTCGTCCACCTTGGTGCCCTCGGGGAACTGGTTGGCGTAGAACGACGCCTGCCGGTGCATCGCGCACTTGCCGGTGGTCACCGGCAGACCCGCCTCCTGGAAGGCGGTGGTGGTGATGCTCTTGACGCCGCCGAAGCCGCCGTTGACGTACTTCTCGTTCTTGAGGATGCTGCCGGCGCGGTCGACCGCGTCGACGATCCTCGGGTCGTTGAACGGGATGGCGTGGGTGGTCCACTGGTCGTAGACCTCGGGGCCCTGCGTCCGCAGGATCACGTCCTCGATCCAGTCGGTGGCCGGCCAGCCGGTGGCGTCACCGGACTCGACGCCCACGCACCACGGCTTCATGCCGCTGGCGGCGATCTTGTCGCTCAGCGCGATGAGCTGGTCCCAGGTGGTCGGAACCTCCCAGCCCTTCTCCTTGAAGGTCTTGGGGGAGTACCAGACGAAGGACTTGACGTTCGCGCCGAGCGGCACGCCGTAGAGCGTTCCGTTGACGGTGCCGTACTTCAGCCAGTCGGCCGGCATGTTCTGCTCGGCCATGGTCTTGGTGTCGGCGCCGAGGGACTTCAGCTTGCCGGCGTCCGCGAACCGCTTCACGAGGCCCGGCTGGGGCACGAACGCGATGTCGGGGGCGTTACCGCCGTCGACCCGGACGGGGAGCTGCGCCTCGAACTCGCCGCTGCCCTCGTAGGCGATCTCGATGCCGGTGCAGTCGGTGAACTGCGACCAGGAACGCTCGAGCAGGTCGGCCTCGGCGTCACGGATGGACGCGTAGATCGAGACCTTCTTGCCGTCGTTGCCCTGATACTTCTCGTACGGGGCACATTCGGCGGAACCCGCCTTGTCGCTCTTCTTGTCATTGCCGGTACCGCAAGCGGTGGCGCTGAACGCCAGCCCGAGTACACCGGCGATCACGAAGGCCTGGCGTGGTCTGGTAAAGACCGCCATGCCGTCCTCCTTCCTAGCCGGCGTGGTCTCCGCTGGTGACCCGCGCCGGTCCGATTGGGCGTGCACACATGTAAGCGCTTGCATCAGGTCTGGTCCACCCCCTGTCAGACACGAGCGAGTAACAATCCCGAAACCTCGTGTCCGCCGGCTGGGCGCGTTCCCGGGCGCAGATCCGGCCTCTTCCGGAGACTGGCGATTTCTGTCAGGCTGGAGGCACCTCATCGAAGGTTTTGCACATAGGAGGAGCTGGATGCGTAAGCGGTGGATCAGCCTGCTGGTGACCGGCCTGCTCGTCGGAGGGGCCGTCGCGCCGGCGAGCCCGGCCCTGGCCGCGCCGAGCTTCAAGGTGCCGTTCCCGTGCGGTCAAGCCTGGTCGGGACAGACCCGGTCGGACCACAGCCCGGCGTACGCCGTGGACTTCAATCGCACCGACGACCTGGGCGACCCGGTGGTGGCGAGCGCGCCCGGCACGGTCGACCGGGTCACCGACCTCGGCGGCACCAGTTACGGCAAGTACGTCCGGATCGACCACGGTGGCGGTTACACGACCTACTACGCCCACCTCAACGGCTTCAACGTCTCGGTCGGGCAGACTGTCGGGTACGGCAAGGTGATCGGCTGGGTCGGCAGCACCGGCGGGTCCACCGGCCCGCACCTGCACTACGAGCAGCGCCTCAACGGCAACGACGTGCAGGTCCGGTTCAACGGCACCCTCGGCCTGTACTGGGGGACCAAGACCTATACCAGCGACAACGGTTGCTCGTCGGGCAGCGGTAACGGCACGGTCGACACCAGTGGCACGCCGCTGACCGTCCGCTCCGGCCCCGGCACCGGGTACGCCTCGGTGGGCACCGTCGCCGACGGCACCCGGGTGACCATCTCCTGCCAGACCAGCGGCACCACCGTCACCGGTACCTACGGCACCAGCTCGATCTGGGACCGCATCGGTAGCGGCCGCTACATCGCCGACGCGTACGTCTACACCGGTTACGACGGATACATCCCGAACGTGCCCCGCTGCTGACCTCTGGTGGTCTCCGGCGGGGTGACCCGCCGGAGACCGGTCGGGCGGTCAGGCGTTGAGCCGCCAGATCGACAGATTCAGCGCGGCGGCGAAGGTGACCCACGCCCAGTACGGCAGCAGCAGCGCGGCCGCGACCCGGGACACCCGGGCGAAGAGCACCACGGTGAGGCCGATCGCCAGCCACATCACCACGATCTCGGCGAACGCCAGCCCGTACCGACCCGCGCCGAAGAACAGCGGCGTCCAGATGGCGTTGAGCACGAGTTGGGCGGACCAGGCCCACAGGGCGGGGGAGAAGCCGACCCGACGCCAGACCAGCCAACCGGCGACCGCGATCAGCGCGTAGAGGACCGTCCAGACCGGGCCGAAGAGCCACGACGGCGGCGCCCAGTCCGGCTGGCGCAGGCTCGCGTACTCGTCGGTGGTGCCCCGCACACCGAGCCCGCCGATCGCGGCCGCGACGAAGACCGCCGCCGCGAAGGCGGCGAGCGCCCAGCGCGACCGCCGACCGGAGGTCGGCCCTGCCTCGCGAGATGTCTCCATCGTCGAGATGTTTCCGCCCGGCGTCCGGTCAAACCCAAAAAAAAGCGCCGGGGCCGCTGCGGCCGGTGCTTCTGTCGGGAGGACGAAGCTCCGGTCGCGGCGACCCCGACGGGTCCCGGTGTTCGTGAGGATGTGGTTATGGGGTACGAGCGTCAATTGAAGATGCTGACACCACCCGGGCCGACGAGCAGCCCGACGACGATGAGGACGATGCCCCACAGGATCTGCCGGCGGAACAGCGCGAGGATGCCGGCGACCACGAGTACGACTGCGAGAATCCAGAGAATCAGCTCCATGACCTCTGAATACCCGACCCTCCGATCGGGGAAACCTGCTCCGTGTCGAGTTGATCCCCAACATGAAAGACGCTGTACGCCTGCTTGATCACCGGGTGCGCCACGTTGCGGACGCGTACCCCGCCCGGGGTCATGCCGCGCTCGGTTCCGGCGTGCGCGTGCCCGTGCAGGGCCAGGGCGGTCGGCGCCGAGTCGATCGCCTGCCCCAACTGGTACGACCCCAGGAACGGGTAGATCTCCAGCGGCTCGCCGACCAGCGTGTCCGGGACCGGGGCGTAGTGCGTGAGCGCGACCAGCATGTCGCATTCCAGCGAGCGCAGGGCCTCTCCCAGGCGGTCCGCGCTCTCGTTGGTGGTCCGGACGAACGCCTTCATCTCCGGCTCGCCGAAGTCGCTCGCGCACCGGCCGGCGAAACCCCCGCCGAAGCCCTTGACCCCCGCGATGCCGAGCCGGCCGCCCGCACAGTCCAGGACGACGCCGTTGCCCTCCAGTACGGTGATGCCCGCGTCCTCGAGCACCTTCACCACCTGCGGCACCTGATCACACTGGTGGTCGTGGTTGCCCAGCACGGTGACCACCGGTACGGCGAGCCCACCGAACTCCTGCGCGACGCAGCGCGCCTCGGCCTCGGTGCCGTGCCGGGTCAGGTCGCCGGCCAGCAGCAGCACGTCGGCGCACTCCGGCAGCTCCTCCAGCGCCGGGCGGAACCGGCCGACCACGTCCTCGTCCAGATGCACGTCGCCCACGGCGGCGATCCGGATCACCATGAAACCTCCCTCAGGGCAGTTGCTCGATCTCCGTGGGCGCCTGGACGCGGATCACCCCGATGTCGCTGGTGATCGGCACGTCCGGGAAACGCTCCGCCACGAGACGCAGGATCTCCTCCCGCCGGTGCGGGCTCTCCACCTCGCCGTAAAGCACCAGGACGTCATCGCGTCGGATGACGGTGATCCCCTGTTCGGCGACGGCCGGATCCTCGGTGAGCGACCGTTGGATCTCCGCTTCGACGTACTCGTCGGGTGGCGCCGCGCCACCGGCCTGATCGTTCGTCACGGTGTCTCCTCTCCTGCCGGGGTGCCGGGCTCCGGCACCACCTCCAGCCGGTCCAGCAACACCAGGAACGCCTCGGCGTACGGCGAGTGCTGCGTCTCCTTGCGTACCCGTTCCCAGTCGATCTGCTCCCGTAGCGACCGGGCCAGCGGCAGGCCGCGGGCGAAGTCGCAGTAGTGCTGCGAGAAGCTGAGCAGCTTGTGCACCATGAGCTGGGTGGCGGACAGGACCGGCATGTGGATGGCGTCCACCGGCCGTACGACGGTGTCGGCGAACGTCTCCTCGGTCACCGGCGTCTCGATGGGCCGGTGGATCAGGTCCACCATCCGCTCCTCGTCGAAGACCTTGACGAGCCAGTCCTCCGGCGGTCGCTCGGCGCGGAAGCCGGCGGCGACCAGCGCCTCCAGCGACCGTTCGACGTCGGCCTCGCGAATGAGGAAGTCGACGTCGTGGTCGCTGGAGTGGCCGCCGTGGGCATAGACGGCGAAGCTGCCGCCCAGGGCGAACGGGATCTCGGACTGCTTGAGCACGGCGGCGACCTTCTTCAGGGTGTGCACCAGACTCTCGTCCCCGCGCTCAGCCATCTGGATCTCCCGTCGGTCGTGTCGTGGTGGACAGGCGGTTGGATTCGAACTCCCGTACCCGGCATTCCGGTCGCCCACACCTGCTCTGGTCGCGGGCGGGTGCCAACCGGAGCAAACGGGAACAAAGATCGCAGGAGGCGGGCATCGGTCGGATAACCTGTCGAGGGTGGCCAGACCATCGGGGACGCGACGCCGCAAGGCCCGGTTGCGCACCGTCGCTCTGATCGGCATCGACGGCTCGGGCAAGACCACTCAGGCACACCGACTGGCGGACGCGCTCAACGCGGCCGGCCGCCCCGCGACGTACCGCCGCAACGCCAGCGGGCGTCGCTGGCTCGGGCGGCTCGCCCACCGTCTCGGCCTACCGGACGCGCAACGCCTCGTCGGGCGCGACGGCGTCCTCGCGGTGGAGTCCGTACTGCGCTGGCTGGCCATCGCCGCGGCCCTGCTCGGTTGCCTGTTCACCGGCCGGACGGCCGTCATGGACCGCTACTCGGCCTGCCAGTACGCCAGCATCCGCGCCCACGGCGGGCACCGCTGGGAACGACTGGCGCGGGCCGGCTACCGGCTGTTCCCGACGCCGCAGGTGACCTTCCTGCTCGCCGTCGACCCGGCGGAGGCCTACCGGCGCATCGAGGAGCGCGGCACCGACCACGAGTCGATGGGCTGGTTGACCGCGGCGGACACCGCCTACCGGACCCTGCCCGAGTACCCGAGCTTCGTACTCGTCGACGCGGGCCGGCCCGCCGAGGAGGTGACCGAGCAGATCCAGGCCCACCTGTCGTCCTGGCTGCCGTCGGACATCCGACCCGACCCGGCGCGGCCGTCGACCGGGACGCCACCGACACCGGATCAGGCCGGGCCCGGCGACGTGCCGCTGCTGGTTCAGGCGCGTCCGTAGACCGGAACGGTGGCCCCGCTGGTCGGCGCCGAGTCCGCCGAGGCGAGGAAACGGATCACCGGCGCGATCTCGGCCGGGCTGACCCACCGCGCGTGGTCGGCGTCGGGCTGCGCGGCCCGGTTCGTCGGGGTGTCGATGACGCTGGGCAGCACGGTGTTGCAGCGGACCCCGCGCGAGCGGTACTCCACCGCGACGGCGTTGGCGAAGGCCAGCACCGCGGCCTTGGCCGTGACGTAACCGGCCGCCCCGGCGAACGGGCTGACCGCCGCGCGGGCGGAGACGCACACCACCGCGCCGCCTCCGGCCGCCACCAGGTGCGGCAGCGCGGCCTGCGTGACCAGGTACGTGGGGCGCAGGTTGACGGTGAGCATCCGCTCGAACTCCTCGACCGGTGTCTCGTGCACCAGGCCGCCGCTCGCGTACCCGCCGACCAGGTTCACCACCGCCCGCAGCGGCGCCGCCGGATCGGCCGCGGCGGCCTCGACCACCCGCGCCACGTCCGCCGGCTCGGTCAGGTCCGCGCCGAGCGAGACCAGCCCGTCCGCCGCCGGCTCCGACCCGGCGGGCCCACCCCTTCGTGGTACGACCACCCGCCAGCCCGCCTCGACAAAGGAGGCAACGACCGCGCCGCCCAACCCGCCGCCCCCACCGGTCACCACCACACTCCGCCCCACCATCCCCAAACGCTAACCCCCACCCCGCCCCGGGTGGTGTGTCTGCTGAGAGCAGAGGGGGTGGGTTTTTCGGGGTGGGGCGGCGCAGGATCGGGGCATGGCGCGGATTCTGGTTCTTGGGGGTACCCGGTTTCTTGGTCGGGCGGTGGCTCGGCTCGCCGTCGCGCGGGGGCATGAGGTGACCTGCGCGGCGCGGGGCGTGTCCGGCGCCGTACCGGAGGGGGCGCGGTTCGTGTCGGTGGACCGCGACGACCCGGCGGCGCTGACGCCGCTCGCCGGTCAGGGTTTCGACGCCGTGGTGGACGTGACGCGCCAGATCAGCCACGCCCGGTACGCGCTCGCCGCGCTGGCCGACCACGTCGGTCACTGGTCGTTCGTGTCGACGATGTCGGTGTACGCGGACAACACGACCCCGGGTCTCTCCGCGGCGAACGCGCCGGTGTTGCCGCCTCCGCCGTCGGACGTGGACGGACCGGGCCCGGACTTCCGCTGGTACGGCGAGTGCAAGGTCGCCATCGAGCAGCTGGTCCGCGAGCGGATGGGCGTGGACAGGTCGTTCATCTGCCGGGCCGGGCTGATCGTCGGAGCCGAGGATTCGAGTAACCGCTTCCCGTACTGGGTGCGACGGCTGGCCCGTGGCGGCGAAATTCTCGCGCCGGGGGAGCCGACCGACCGGGTGCAGTTCGTGGACGTCGAGGACCTGGCCGGCTGGCTGCTGCACGCCGGCGACACCCGGCTCAGCGGCACGTACGACGGGAACGGGCCGACGATGTCCCGGGCGGAGCTGCTGGCCGGGGTGGCCGCCGGGCTGGGCGTGGAGGATCCCCGTCTCACCTGGGTGGATCAGGACTTCCTGCGCGAGCACGACGTACGCGAGTGGTGGGGGGAGCGGGCACTGCCCCTGTGGGTACGGCTGCCGGAGTTCGCCGGCCTGATGGACCGGGACGTCTCCGCGGCGCTGGCCGCCGGGTTGGTCGTCCGTCCGCTCGCCGACACCGTTCGGGTGACGGCCGCCTGGATGAGGGCCGACCCGGGTGACGTACCGCAGGGTGGACTCGACCCGGCGGATGAGGCGGCGGTCCTGGGTGCGTGGCACGCTGTGCGAATGGCGTGATCCGGATCGTCGACACTTTCCCACCACGTACGGTGATGGTTGACGCTCACGCTTGGTGAAAGTAAGTTTCACCCGTGGCGAAGAGTCCGAAGATTTCTGCGAGTCACGAGCCTGGTGGACTGATCGTCCACATCAGCGGGCTCCTGCCGTCGCTGTCGCCCGCCGAGCAGCGGGTCGCCCGACTTGTCGTGTCCGACCCGGCCGCCGCCGCGCGGAGGACCATCACCGACCTCGCCACCGCAGCGGAGACATCGGAGGCGACCGTCATCCGGTTCTGCCGGTCGGTCGGGATGGACGGCTACCCGCAACTGCGCATCCGGCTCGCCGCCGAGGCCGCCCGTCGCGTCGAACCTCCGGACGCCCGGGTCGTCGGTGGTGACATCCCGCCCGGCGCGGATCTCGCCCAGATCATCGCCACCATCGCGTTCAACGACGCACGAGCTGTCGAGGAGACCGCCGAACAGCTCGACCCGGCCGTCTGCGAGCAGGTCGTCGAGGCGATCGCCGGCGCTGGCCGGATCGACATCTACGGCGCCGGGGCCAGTGGGTTCGTCGCCTCGGACTTCCAGCAGAAGCTGCACCGCATCGGCCGGATCGCCTTCTACTTCCCGGACGTGCACACCGCGCTGACCTCGGCCGCCCTGCTCGGTCGCGGCGACGTGGCGATCGGCATCTCGCACACCGGCACCACCTCGGACGTGATCGAGGTGCTGGAACAGGCCCGGACGCGTGGCGCGAGCACCGTGGCGCTGACCAACTTCCCGCGCTCGCCGATCACCGAGGTCGCCGACTTCGTCCTGACCACCGCGGCCCGCGAGACGACCTACCGCTCGGGTGCCACGGCCAGCCGTCTGGCGCAGCTCACCGTCGTCGACTGCCTCTTCGTCGGGGTGGCCGCCCGCAACCGGTCCCGGGCCCGCAAGGCCCTCGAGGCGACCGCCGAGGCGGTCCAGTCGCACCGGGTGGGCGCGAGCCGGAGGCGGGGATGACGCCCGGCTCGGTCGAGCCGGACAAGGACAAGGCAGCACCACCCACCCGCCCCACGGTCCGGGTGGCCGCGCCCACCGAACGGCGTAACCCGCTCAGCGTCGACCTCGACCTGATGTCGACCCGGGACGTCCTCACCGTGATCAACGACGCCGACCGACGGGTGCCGGCGGCGGTCGCCGCGGTGCTCGACGAGATCGCCGCGACGGTCGACCTGGCCGTCGCGGCGCTGCGCGGCGGCCACCGGGTGCACTACTTCGGGGCCGGCACCTCCGGCCGGCTGGGCGTGCTCGACGCGGCCGAACTTGCGCCCACCTTCAACTCGCCCCGGGACTGGTTCTGCGCCCACCTCGCCGGCGGCCCGGACGCCATGCTGCGCGCCGTCGAGGACGCCGAAGACGACGACCGGGGCGGCGCGATCGAGGCGGCCGGCTGTGTGCGAGCCGGTGACCTCGTGGTCGGTCTGGCGGCCAGCGGACGCACCCCGTACGTCCTCGGGGCGCTCGCCGCATCCCGCTCCACGGGCGCCTCGACGGTGCTGCTCTGCGCGAATCCGGAGGCGGAGGCCGCTCGGTCGGTCGACGTGTTCATCGGGGTGGACACCGGACCCGAGGTGGTCACCGGGTCGACCCGGATGAAGGCGGGCACGGCGCAGAAGTTGGTGCTGAACGCGTTCTCGACCGCCGTCATGGTGCGCCTGGGGCGGGTCTACTCGAACCTCATGATCGATATGGTTGCCACCAACGCCAAGCTCCGGGGCCGAATGATCTCGATCCTGGTCGAGGCGACCGGGTGTTCCGAGGAGGTCTCCCGGCGGGCCCTCGGCGAGGCCGACGGCGACCTGAAGACGGCGCTCGTCACCCTGGTCTCCGGGGCCGAGGTGACCGCCGCGCGGGCCGCCCTCGCCCGCTCCGCCGACCAGGTACGCGGGGCCCTCGCGCTGCTCGCCTCCTGAGCGCGCCCCACCCGGGAAGCGAACGGGGCTCCGGATTGTTCATCGGGGCGGAGGGTAATAACACCTCGTGGATGAACCGACCGGTCCACCGCTGCGTATCTGGCAGTGACCAGGATCGCAGCGCGGTGGTGACCCGGGTCGCTGTGTCAGCGCGGCGGGCGGTGTTGCCTATGGTGCGGGCGATCGGCGATTCGTCGATCCGCCAACCCGTCCGAGGTGCCCAGCGGCGCGCCACCCGGCGGGTGCTGACAGCAAACATGGACCGTGCTCTCAGCAACTACTCAGGCATTCGTGACACTTTCGACTCACGAAATGGAACACCCGACACGTCTCATCTGTTGTGTAGGTGTCAGCACCGGTGGGCACAGCAGAAGTTACCAGGGCTGACCGGACGTGGGGAATGGCAAGGAACCGGGCAACCGGCGCGAGCGAGGGGACCGTGGGCAACGTGGACAAGAACATTGGCATGCGAACCGACGAGGTCGCCGAGGAGCGTGACCTGGTCGGCGTCTACCTGCACGAGATCTCCCGGACGCCACTGCTGGACGCCGCCAAGGAGGTCGATCTCTCCAAGGCGATCGAGGCGGGCCTCTACGCCGAGCACCTGCTCGGCGAGGATGCCGTTCCCGACGGTGTCGACCGGGCCGACCTGGATCGGCTGGTCGCCGAGGGTGAGCGCGCGAAGGACCTCTTCATCCGCGCCAACCTGCGACTGGTCGTGTCGATCGCGCGTCGTTACGTACGCTCGGGGATGCCCATGCTGGACCTGATCCAGGAGGGCAACACCGGCCTCGTCCGAGCGGTCGAGAAGTTCGACTACGAGCGTGGCTACAAGTTCTCCACCTACGCCACGTGGTGGATCCGTCAGGCCATCAGCCGGGCGATCGCCCAGCAGGAGCGCACCGTCCGGCTGCCGGTGCACCTGGTGGAGGACGTCAACCGGATGCGCAACGTGACCCGGCAACTCACCCGTGAGCTGGGCAGCGACCCGGAGCCGGAGCAGATCGCGGCATCGCTCGGGGTCACCGTCGAGCGGGTCAACGAGCTGCGCCGCTGGTCGCAGGACACGGTTTCGCTGGACACCCCGGTCGGCGACGACGGCGACACCAACCTCGGTGACCTGGTCGCCGACAGCGACGCGCCGTCCCCGGAGGACATCGTCCTGAGCGGCCTCGAGCGGCAGCGCATCGAGGGGCTGCTCAACCACCTCGACGACCGGTCCGCCGGCATCATGCGGGCCCGCTACGGCCTGGAGGACGGCCGCGAGCACTCGCTGACCGAGGTCGCGTCCCGCTTCTCGCTGTCCCGCGAGCGGATCCGGCAGCTTGAGATCCAGGCCCTCGGCCGGCTCCGCGAGCTGGCTCGGGCCGAGGGGCTGCAGGCAGCCTGACCTGGTAGTAATGACGGCGAACGGCCGGCGTCCGATAGGGGGACGCCGGCCGTTCACCGTCTAGCGGACCCTGCCGTACCCGTGGATCGACATCATGTTCATGCCGCGCTTGAGCACGTTGCGACCGGCGCTCGGCGCGTCGATCACCTGCCCGTCGCCCACGTAGAGCGCGACGTGCCCCAGACCGCTGTAGAAGATGAGGTCTCCGGGTCGCAGATCGCCTCGGCCGATGTGTGCGACCGCCCCCCACTGCATCCGCGCGCTGTGTGGCAGCGATCGTCCGGCCGCCCGCCAGGCGGCCAGGGTGAGCCCGGAGCAGTCGTAGCCGCCCGGCCCCTCACCTGCCCAGACGTACGGCTTGCCGATCGCGCCGAAGGCGTAGCGCACCGCCGCGCCGGCATCTCCGGCGATCGCAGGTACGTTTCGGGCCTCGGCCTCGGTCGCCTTGGGCGCGGGCCGCTCGGTGGCCGCCCCGTACGCCTGTCGGCGCAGCTCGTACAACTCGGCCAGGTCCTTCTCGATGCGCGTCTTGCCCGCCGCCAACTCGTGGGCCTGGGCGGCCTGCCGGGCCAGGGTGGCGTCCAGCCGATTCTTCTCGTCGAGCAGTCGCCGCTGGTTGTCGGTGAAGCCGGAGATGCGCTCCTGACGCTGTCGGGTCAGCTGGTCGAGGGTGCCGAGCCGGTCCAGCATGGCGGCGGCGCCGCCGGGCCGGAGCAGCGCGTCGGCGGTACGCAGACCGCCGCTTCGGTACGCGGTGTTGGCGAGTGCGGCGACGTCCGCCCGGCTCTGCTCGGCCTGCTGTTCGAGCGGGCCGATGCGGGCCTGTAATCGGGCCACCGCTGCTTTGTTGACCTTGATGTCCTCGGTGAGCTTGTTGTACGACTCCACGACCCGCTCCAGCTCGGCCGAGGACGTCTCGATCCGGCGGGTCAGGTCGGCGGGGGACGGCTCGGCGTGCGCCGCCGCCGTCGGGGCGATCAGGGCGGCCGACAGGCCGACCAGCGCCACGGTACGCAGCAGGGTTCTCAGGGATGACAAGAGCGAGAGGCTCCTCTCCCACGGCCGCCGACGGGGCTGCTGACGCCCTCGGCGACACCGGCCGGGGTCGTCCGGGTGGACGACACTGGGCCGGACCGGCTCGCCCAACCTAACCCGGGACGGTTGTGCTGCGCAGTTGAAGCAGGGGCGAATGTTGACCAAGTGGCAGGAAGTGCCACTGCGGAACCACAGCGTCAATGGGGCCGCCGACACGGGGGTGAAGGCTTCTGCGGCGCTTTTGCTTGCGATTTTGACCGATATGCGACTTTCGTCGTTCCCGGCGCATGCCGCCGGTTAACAGCGCGCCATACCCGATAAAAGGTGAAATGGATGCTGTTTCGCGACGATGTCGCCCGGACGGGTGAGCCGTCCGCTGCCGTAAATGCCCAGGTGCAGTGGCGGTGCCCCAACACAATGGAGCCCGGGGCCGGGAATCCCGTCATCGGCGGCTCACGCCGGTGGTCACGGGATCCGACCCGACAGACCGCACCCGCGGGAGGATCCGTGAATCGTGAAGGCGCAACGACGCGACCGCAACGAACGGTGCCCAGTGCCAGGTCCACGCTGCTCTACGCGCGACCCGGCATCATCGTCACCGTCGACCGGTTCACCGTCGGACGCACCAGCTACCGCATCCCCGACCTGACCAACCTGCGTACCACCCGAGGGCCGCACGACCGGATCGCCGTCCGGGCCGTCGTGACCACCGCCTCCATGATCGGCGTGGTCGGCCTGCTCCTCGGCTTCAGTGGCGGCCTACAGCGGTTGACCGCCGGGGCGTACCTCATCCTCGGAGCGGTCCTTCTGCTGCCGGCCACCCTCGCCCTCGTCGGTGACCGCTGGCGGCCACCGCCGTACGAGCTGTGGGGATGGCACCGGGGCGCGGAGGTGCTGCTCTTCAGCGCCGACGACGAGCGGCAGTTCGGTCAGGTCACCCGGGCGCTGCTGCGCGCCCGGGAGGTCAACCGGTACGGCGGTTGGGTCGACCCGGTCGCCTCGGCCGACCCCTGGCGGCCGAACCGCTGATCGGACAGCCCTCAGGGCCCCCGGTCAGCCGGCGACCGGCTCCGGCGTACGGGTGGCCGGCCGGTCGAGCCAGGCGGTGACGCGACGCTCGGCGTAGAACGAGACGAACGGCACGGTGCCGGCCAGCATCACCAGGAGCATCCGCTTCAGCGGCCAGTCGGCCCGGCGACTCAGGTCGAACGCGGCCACCAGATAGATCATGTAGAGGAAGCCGTGCGCCGGGCCGACGGTCTCCACCACCGTCGGGTTGTCGAACGCGTACTTCAGCGGCATCCCGATCACGACCAGCAGGATCAGCACCACGCCCACGATCCAGGCGATCACGCGGTACCGAGTAAGGGCTGCGCCCACTTCGTCCGTCCTTCTTCAGGCCCGGCTCAGCCGGGATAGTCACCGGGCCGGGCGCCCGGATTGGCGTTCAACCATGACAGGTAGTCGTTGTACGCGGCCAGCGCCGCGTCGTCACCGAGCGTCGCGTCGACCGGCGCCCTGGTCACCCGCACCGGTCGGCGTACCGCCGGTCGGGAGTCGGCGCTCGCGGCCGGGGCCGGCTCGTCGGCCGGAGCGCCGGGAGACACCGTGCCGCCCTGCGCGCCGCGCCGGGCCAGCCGCACCTCGCGCCACCAGACGTACACCACGAAGCCGGCGAAGATCGGCCACTCGACGGCGTACCCCCAGCTGAGGTTGTTGCCGGCGGTGGCCCGGCTGATCTGCCACCAGCCCAGCCCGAGGAAGCTCCCGACCAGCACGACCATGGCCACGTGACGTGCGATCCACGCCGGGGTCCAGAGCCACCTCATGGCGTCGAGGGTACCGGGGACGGCGGCGCTCTCCGACACGGTGTCGTAGCTGGCGCGCGGACGGGATGGTTTGGTGTCACCCGGGGTGGGCATCCGTCTAGGCGCCAGCCCAAACGAGACCAGGGGGGCGATGATGACCGGATCGGTACGCGAGGACGGGTTTGCGTCCAGCGGCGGTACGGAGATGAGCCCGGAGCAGCGGGTGCCCGAGTGGGACGGCGACCACTTCGCCGACCCCGGGGGCGCCGAACTCGACGGCGACGCGGTCGGCGTCGACCCGACGGAGCTGACCGACGACGATCTGATCCGCGAGATGCACAGCCTGCACCGCACCCGGCTGGACACGCTGCGGCACGCGGCGGATTCCGCGCTCGCGAACCATCTGCGGCGCACGGCGGATCTGGAGACCGAGTACCTGGCGCGCCACCCGGGCCGGGAGGTCGACCCGAGCCGTCTGCGGGACGCCTGATGGCGGCCCGAGCCGTGCGTGGCATGTCCGCGCCGCCCGAGGTGGTCTTCAACACGGCCACCGACCCGGCCCGAGCCTCGGCCTGGTTGCCCGCGCCACTGCGATCCGACGGGAGCCCTCCGGCCGAGGTCAGCGGGGAGGAACTGCGGGCCCGCTGGGGTGACGCCGACTGGGCAGCCGAGATCCGGGTGGATCCGGCCGACTCCGGCGGCGCGCGGATCCAGCTCGACCTGACCGACGGCTCCGGTGCCGACCCGGACCAGTTGGCCGACGAGGCGCTGGCCAACCTCGCCCGCGAGGTCGCCGACAACCTGCAGGCCGGTTGAGACACGCCGACCGTTCGGAACTTTCGTACCACGACGACATGGAAGGAGACCGGTGACCGACACTGGCCTGCGACAGAGGGTGGCGCGGCTGCGCCGGGCGTACGCGCCGCACGAGCATCGACCGCTCGGCGGCTACCTGGCGGCGATGGGCACCTACGCGGGCGTCACCGGAGCGCTCGCCGGCCTGGTCAAGGTGACCGGGCGGCCGGTACCCGAGCGTCCCGCCGTCGCCGATGTGGTGCTCCTCTCCATCGCCACGCACAAGCTCAGCCGGCTGCTGTCCAAGGACGCGGTGACCAGCCCGCTGCGGGCCCCGTTCACCCGATACGACCGGCCGATCGGCAGCGGCGAGGTGATGGAGCAGGTCCGCGACTCGGGCAGCTCCACCCGGCACGCCATCGGCGAGTTGCTGAGCTGCCCGTTCTGCCTGGCGGTCTGGGTGGCGACGGGGCTCACCGGGGGACTGGTGCTCGCCCCCCGGCTGACGCGTCTGGTGGCGACCGCGCTCACCGCCGTGGCAGCCTCCGACTTCCTCCAGATGGCGTACGCCTCGGCCCAGCAGGCCGCCGAGGGCGGACACGACGACTGACGAGCAGACGCGAGGAGGGGGCCGGCATCTGCCGGCCCCCTCCTGTCGTACGCGTCACCGCTGCATGCCGGACCAGCCGTGCGGCGACTCCGGCTCGCGCTCGTCCTCGTCCGCGCCCGTGATGATGTCGCGGTCCACCGCCGTGCGGTCGTGCTCGTTGGCGAAGTCCGGCTCGGGCGTGGTGTCCGTGCCCTCCGGCGGCTGGCCCAGCGCCGGGACCTTCTCCTCGTGGTTCTCGTGGTGCGTCATGGTGTCGTCCCTTCGCGTCGCTGGGCTCGCTGGCTGCGCTCGTTCCGCTCAGGCGACGCTGCCACCCAGCAGGTCGCTGGCCTCGTCCACCGCGTACTCGCCCTCGGGCAACGCGTCGATGCGGGCGAGCAGGTCCGGCGGGAGTTCGGCGGCGACCGCCTGGCGGTAGATCTCCGCCTGCTGGATGCGCTCCTGGCCCCGGAAGATGTCGTCCAGCAGGTCGTCGAGGGCCCGGGTGTCCGGCTCGTCGGCCACGGATGCGTCGTCGGTCACGTTGGTCAGCTACCCGGGCCGGAATCGGTCAAACGTCACGCCCTGCGCCTGCCCCGTGCCTACCGACAGCGCCGCCCCCGGCCTCGTGAGCCGGGGGCGGCGCTGGTGTCGGTGTGTAGGTCGCCTCTCGGCGAGTGGCGCGACGCGGCTCCAGCCGAACGGTATTCCGCGAGGGCTATTTAGGTGAGGCCCGGGGACACTGAGCACACCGACACCTCAGTTAACCAGGCCGCACCCACTCGTGTTCCGCGCACCGCAGTGCCGGCCGTCACACCCTCAGGCGGCGGTGGGCAGGGTGGCCCGGCGCGCGCGCACGGCGGTGGCCAGTGCGGCGAGCACCTCGGCGGTGTCGTCCCAGCCGAGGCAGGCGTCCGTCACCGAACGGCCGTACACCAGCTCGCGGGTGGGATCGAGGTCCTGCCGGCCGGGCAGGAGGAACGACTCCAGCATCACGCCGGTGATTCCGCGCTGGCCGGCGGCCAGTTGGGCGGCCACGTCGGCGGCGACCAGTGGTTGGTTGCGGTGGTCCTTGCCGCTGTTGGCGTGGCTGGCGTCGATCACCAGACGCTCGGGCAGCCCGGCGGCCCGGAGCAGGTCGAGCGCCCCCGCCACCGACGCCGCGTCGTAGTTGGGTCGACCGCCGCCGCCACGGAGCACCAGGTGACCGTCGGTGTTCCCCCGCGTGTGCATGATCGCGGGGGTGCCCGAGAAGTCGATGCCCGGGAACACGTGCGGCACTCCCGCGGCGCGGATCGCGTCCACGGCCGTGCCGATGCTGCCGTCGGGGCGGTTCTTCATGCCGATCGGCATGGACAGGCCGGAGGCGAGCTGCCGGTGCACCTGGCTCTCCACGGTGCGGGCGCCGATCGCGCCCCAGCCCACCGTGTCGGCGATGTACTGCGGGGTGATCGGGTCGAGGAACTCGCAGCCCACCGGCAGGCCGAGGCGCAGGACGTCGAGCAGCAGCGCACGGGCTCGACGCAGGCCGGTGTTGACGTCGCCGCTGCCGTCCAGCCCGGGGTCGTTGATCAGACCCTTCCAGCCGACCGTCGAGCGGGGTTTCTCGAAGTAGACCCGCATGACGATGAGCAGGTCGTCGGCGAGCCGGTCGGCGGCGGCGCGCAGGCGCTCGGCGTACTCCAGCGCGGCGGCCGGGTCGTGCACCGAGCACGGGCCGACCACCACCAGCAGGCGGTCGTCCTCGCGGTCGAGAACGCGGCTCACCGCGCGGCGGTCGTTCAACACGGCCGCGGCGAGCGGGGCGTCCAGGGGCAACTCGTGGTGCAGCAGGGCGGGTGTGGTCAGCGGCACGACGCGGTCGATCCGCTGGTCGCTGACCCGATCGGTCTCCGGGGTCGTCACGGTGGGCATCCTTTCGCCGACCGTGCCCGGGGCCGGTGCCCGGGACGAGCCGGCTGCTCGTACGCAGAGGGGCGGGAACGACAGCTCCTGCCCGGCCGGCTCGGTCCGTGGTGACGTCAGATCATGGTGAAGTCACCGGCGTGCCAGCCGGCTGCCTAAACCATGGATACGTCCTCATCACCGGGCCAGCCTACCCGACCGGGCCGGGCTCGCCCGTCCCTCGTCCCAGGATGCGGCGTGAACACCGCGTGCGAAGGTCGGGCCCGGGGTAACAGGGGTGCCATGACTGACGAGCAGAGCGATCAGGAGCGGGCGGAGTCCCGCGCCCACCACCTCCTTCCCGAGGAGGTCGCCGCGGGCAGTGACGATCCGCAGGCGCAGGCGGAGGCCATCCTCGCCGAATCGGACCTGCGCGAGGCGGACCAGAACGCGGCCCCCGACACGGTGCTGGAACGGCGCACCTCGGGTCAGACCGTGGTGGCCGTCGAGCCGCCGGACTGAACCGTCGCGCCGCGGGCCCGGCGTGACCCCCGGTAGGTCTGCTCGCGCAGCCAGCCGAGCGGACCGGCCGCCCGCAGGCCGGCCGGCAGGTTGCGCACCGGGTCGAACGCGAGCGCGGCGTCCTGGCGGGCGTCCAGCGGGACGCCGATGCCGACCTGGCCGACCGGCCGCCACGGCCCCACGGCGGACGCGACCGCGAGCACCAGGCGCGGCGCGTCCGTCCGGGCCGCGGCCGTGACGGCGGACAGGGTACGACCGAGGTCGACGGCCTCCGGGTCGGCCAACGCGGCCAACCAGAGTCGGCGACGACCCGCGCGATAGCCCATGATCGTGCTGTACGTCCCGGAGAACCCCCGGCGGGGCAGTGGCAGGTTCCGCAGCACCGAAGCCGCCCCGCTGGAGCTGACCAGCAGGTCGAACGGACGCCCCTGGCCGGAGTGCACGCGCAGGGCCAAACCCAGCACGTCCGGCCACCCGCCCGGCGTCGGCGTCCCCCGGGACAGGCGGACCGTGCCCGCGTACTCACCGGGGTCGTCCAGGAGGCCGACCCCGACGGGCGGTCCGGGCGTACCCCAGATCGTCACCAGGGCGGAGAACGACGCGCCCGCCGGATGCAGCAACCGGCCGCGGCGCAGGCGGCCGAGCGCGGCGCTCGCGCGTTCGACGGCGCGGGCGGCGCGGCGTGGGGTCGGTCGGGTCATACCCCCTGCGGTACCCCGAGCGGCGGACTCGATGCGGGCGGGTGGGTCGGCTCGCCGACGCACCGCACGTCACCTTTCCGTCCGCGAGATCGGATAGCGTCGTGCCATGCCCGACAGTGGTTACCCCTGGCCCATCGAGACGTCCCGACTGGACAACGGCCTGCGTGTGGTGGTGAGCGAGGATCGCACCGCGCCCGCGGTGGCCGTCAACCTCTGGTACGACGTCGGATCCCGGCACGAGCCGGCCGGGCAGACCGGCTTCGCCCATCTCTTCGAACACCTCATGTTCGAGGGCTCGGTGAACGTGGCGAAGACCGAACACATGAAGCTGATCCAGGGCTCCGGCGGCTCGCTGAACGCCACCACCAACCCGGACCGGACGAACTACTTCGAGACGGTCCCGGCCGAACACCTGGAGTTGGCGCTCTGGCTGGAGGCCGACCGGATGGGCGGGCTCGTCCCGGCGCTCACCCAGGAGACGCTGGACAACCAGCGCGAGGTGGTCAAGAACGAGCGCCGGCAGCGCTACGAGAACGTCCCGTACGGGGACGCCTGGCTGCGGCTGCTGCCGCTGCTCTACCCGCCGGGGCACCCGTACCACCACTCGACGATCGGTTCCATGGCCGACCTGAACGCCGCCGACCTCGCGACCTTCCAGGCGTTCCACGAGATGTACTACGCGCCGAACAACGCGGTGCTCACCGTCGTCGGCGACGCCACGGCCGCCGAGGTGTTCGCGCTGGCCGACAAGTACTTCGGCGCGTTGCCCGCCCGCGACGACATCCCCGCCGCCCCGGACGGCCGCAGCGTCCCGGCGACCGGGCAGCCCGCCGTGGAGACGGTGAGCGCCGACGTGCCCGCGCCGCGCGTCTACGTCGCGCACCGCGGCCACCCGTTCGGCACCCCCGGGTACGACGTGCTCACCGTCCTCGCCACGGTCCTCGGCAGCGGTCGGGGCAGTCGCCTCTACCAGCGGCTCGCCGACGGCGAGCGGATCGCCCAACCCGACCTGGTCGGCGCGTACGGGGTGGACCTCGCGCACGCGCCCGCGCCGCTGATCGCCACCGCCACGGCCCGGCCCGGGGTGAGCGCCGAACGGCTGACCGAAGGGCTCGCCGAGGTCGTCGACGAGCTGGCCACCGTGCCGGTCACCGCCGCCGAACTGGACCGGGCCAAGGCGCTGCTGAGCACCGCGTGGTGGCGGCAGATGTCGACGGTGGACGGCCGCGCGGACACGCTCGGCCGGTACGCCACCCAGTTCGGCGACCCTGCCCGGGCCGCCGACCGGCTGCCCGCCTGGCTCGCCGTGACCGCCGAGCAGATCGCCGAGACGGCCGCCGAGGTGCTCGGCGCCGCCGACCGGGTGACCCTGACCTACGTGCCCGAGGAGACCGCATGACGCTGATCACCGACCGTCCCGGCCCGGGTGCCGCTCGCCCGTACCGGTTCCCGCCGGTGGTCCGCCGCGCGGTAGGCGGCGGGCAGGTGGTCGCCGCGCACCTGCCCGGGCAGAACCTCGCCGTCGCGCTGCTGTTGCTCGACGCGGGCGCCGGCCGCGAGCTGGCCGGTAAGGAGGGCTTGGGCGGCGTCCTCGCCAAGGCCATGGAGGAGGGCACCGCGCAGCGGGACGCCACCGCGTACGCGCTGGCCATCGAGGCGTTGGGCACCGAACTGGTGACCGGGCTGGACTGGGACTCGTTCCAGGTCAGCGTGCAGGTCCCGGTGGACCGGTTGACCGCCGCCGTGGAACTGCTCGCCGAGGCCGTCCGGACGCCCCGGCTCGACCCGACCGACGTGCGGCGGGTCCGCGACGACGAGGCGAACGCGCTGCGCATGGACTGGGCCAACCCCGGTCCGCGCGCCGACGCCGCGCTGCGCGCCGACCTGTTCGGCGCCGACACGCGGTGGGGACGACCGATGTACGGCGACCCGGACTCGGTGGCCGCCCTGGACGTGGAGGACATCACCGTCTTCCACTCCGAGTGGTTCCTGCGGCCCGGCACCCTGGTCGTCGCCGGTGACCTGGACCGGATCGACCTGGACGCGCTGGCGGCCGCGGCGTTCGCCGGCACCGGAGGCGGTCCGGCCGAGCGCGGCGGTCCGGTCGAGGTGCCGCTGCGCGCCGGCCGGCGGATCATCCTGGTGGACCGGCCGGGCTCGGTGCAGTCCACGCTGCGGCTCGGTCACCCGTCGCCGCACCGGGCGCACCCCGACCACGTACCGATGACCCTCGCCGGCACGGTCCTCGGCGGGGCGTTCACCTCCCGGCTCAACCACCTCATCCGCGAGGTGCGCGGATACACGTACGGCATCCGGGGCGAGTTCGCCTCGTCCCGCCGGTTCGGCCGGTTCGCGGTCAGCTCGGGCGTGCAGACCGCGGTCACCACGCCGGCCCTGGTCGAGGCGGTGGGCGAGATCGCCCGTACGCAGGCGGACGGCGTGACCGAGGACGAGCTGGCGGTGGCCCGTTCCTGGCGGGCCGGGCAGCTCTCGGTCGAGTTGCAGAGCCCTCGGGCGATCGCGTCGGCGCTGACCACGCTCGTGGTGCACGACCTGCCGGACGACTACCACGCCCGGCTGCGCGAGGAACTGCTCAACGCCGACGTGGACCAGGTGTCGGCGGCAGCGGCCACCCACCTGCACACCGACGCGCTGACCCTGGTGGTCGAGGGCGACGCGGCAGTGATCCGAGAAGACCTGGAGTCCGCAGCCCTAGGAGACCTACACCTGCTGTAGACGCGTTGATCAAGAGGTTTGCGTCGGATTGCACGCGCTTCCTGACGCAAACCTCTTGATCAACGTGCCGGGCGCGGTCCGGTGTGAGGTGGGACCCGGGAGGTGGGAAAGGGGTCCCGGTTTCGGGGGTGGGGTGGGTAGCCTCCGGGGCATGAGGATCGGCATTGTGGGGGCCACCGGCCAGGTCGGTGGCGTGATGCGGCAGGTGCTGGCGGAGCGGGAGTTCCCCGCGGAGCAGGTGCGATTGTTCGCCTCGGCGCGTTCCGCGGGGCGTACGTTGCCGTGGCGCGACGGGGAGGTGACCGTCGAGGACGCCGCGACGGCGGACTACTCCGGGCTGGACATCGTGCTCTTCTCGGCAGGTAAGGGCACGGCCAGGGAGCTGGCTCCCCGGGTCGCCGAGGCCGGCGCCGTAGTGATCGACAACTCGTCGGCGTTCCGGATGGACCCGCTGGTGCCACTGGTGGTCGCCGAGGTCAACCCACACGCCGCGGCCGACCGCCCGAAGGGCATCATCGCTAACCCCAACTGCACGACGATGGCCGCGATGCCGGTGCTGCGCCCGCTGCACGCCGAGGCCGGTCTGATCGGCCTGGTCATCTCGACGTACCAGGCGGTCTCCGGCGCCGGGCTGGCCGGCGTCGCCGAACTGGACGAGCAGGTCCGCAAGGTCGCCGAGCACGCCTCGGCTCTGGCCTTCGACGGGTCGGCCGTGGAGTTCCCCGCGCCGCGCTCGTTCGCCGAGCCGATCGCCTTCAACGTGCTGCCGCTGGCCGGCTCGATCGTCGACGACGGCTCGTTCGAGACCGACGAGGAGCAGAAGCTCCGCAACGAGAGTCGCAAGATCCTGGAGATCCCCGACCTCAAGGTCTCCGGCACCTGCGTCCGGGTGCCGGTCTTCACCGGCCACTCGCTGCAGATCAACGCCCGCTTCGCGCGGCCGATCACGCCGCAGCGGGCCCACGAGCTGCTGGCCGACGCGCCCGGCGTCGCGCTCACCGCCGTGCCGACGCCGTTGCAGGCCGCCGGGCAGGACCCGACCTACGTGGGTCGCATCCGCGCCGACGAGACCGTCGAGTACGGGCTGGCGCTGTTCTGCTCCAACGACAACCTGCGCAAGGGCGCGGCGCTCAACGCCGTACAGCTCGCCGAGTTGGTCGCCGCCGAACGGCGCTGAGGATCACCGTCCCCTGCGGGCCCGGCCGGTCACGGTCCGGGCCCGCAGTCGGTGATGGGCGCCGGCACATCGGGAGCGGGACCGCGCCGGTCGTGTTTGGATGGACGAAGCCGACCGCGCCACCTGGAGGAAGTTGTGCCGGAGAATCCCAACCAGCAGGCGTTGACCGACCTGGTCGCCGGTCGTTCGATGGGCGTCCTCGCCACCATCAAACGTGACGGGCGACCGCAGCTGTCCACGGTGGTCTACTCGTTCGATCCCGCTGCCGGCCTGATCCGGGTATCCGTCACCGACGGCCGGGCCAAGACCGCCAACCTCCGTCGGGACCCGCGCGCCAGCTTCCACGTCAGCAGCGAGGACGGCTGGGCGTACACGGTCGTCGAGGGGCGTGCCGAGCTGACCGCCACGGCGGCCGACGTCGAGGACGCCACGGTCGAGGAACTGGTCGGGCTCTACCGGTCGTTGCGCGGCGAGCACCCGGACTGGGCCGAATACCGCAGCGCCATGGTTGCCGAGCAGCGGCTGGTGCTGCGCCTGCACGTGGAGCGGATGTACGGGATACCGCCCCGCTCCTGAGGGATCGCCGGCGGCTGCCGGCTCAGCCCGGCTCGACCACGGTCACCCCGGGCCAGCGATGCGCGGGCCGGTGACGGGCCAGCCGCTGTCGGGACCGCGCGACGTCCACCCGGGCCGGGTTGTGCCGCCACACCCCGCCGAGCAGGTCCGCGAGGCCGTACGGGGCGCAGACCTCCAGCTCACCACCCGCCGCCAGGCGCACGGCCACGGCCGTGGCGTACTCCGGCCAGGTGGCCACCGCCTCGGCGACGCTCCGGTACGGCGCGATCGGGTCACCGCCGAACTTCGAGGCGTACCAGGTGTGTACCGCCGCCTGGTTGCGCGCCTGCCACGGTGCAGCCGACCAGGCGGCGACCAGACGGTCGGTGGCCCGCTGGTCGTCCTCGCGGGACAACCTCGCCGGGTCGAAGAAGACCACGTCCACGTCACGGACGGTCGTCGGGTCGAACCCGTCGCCGTACCGCTCGCCCCAGACCAGGTCGCGCAGGGCGCCCGCGCCGATCCAGGCGTCGGGTAGGCCGGAGTCGCGGACCACGGTCAGTGCCCGGGTCAGCCAGGCGTTGCCGCCGATCAGCTCCCGCAGCTCACGCTCACCCGTCAGCACCTCGTCCACGGTAGGCGGCGTCGCCGAGGCTCGCTGCCCCGCGGCACCTTCCCGCTGCTGCCGATGTTCTACACCCTGACCAGCAGTGGTCTCTGCTGTCCGTGCCGCCTGCGTCGGCCACCCGGATAGCCGGTCGACCGATGGTGTTACCCCCTGCGGAGCGGCGGGTAGACGGGCCGTGCCGACACCGAGAGGGGAGCACCATGACAACGGTCGGAGAGTTCATGACGACCCGGTTGGTGACGATGGACGGCAACGACACGCTGATCGCCGCCGCGCAGGAGATGCGCGACAGCGCCATTGGTGACGTGGTGGTGACCGATGGCGACAGTGTCGTCGGTATCGTCACGGACCGGGACATCACGGTCCGGGGTGTCGCGGAGAACATGGACCCGGGCTCGACCCGGCTGAACCAGATAACCAGCCGCGATGTGATCACGGTGAGCCAGTACGACGACGCGGTGTCCGCCGCTGACCTGATGCGTACCTACGCCGTACGCCGGCTGCCGGTGGTCGACGAGGGCCGCCTGATCGGCCTGGTCTCGATGGGCGACCTCGCGGTCGAGCGTGAGCCGCAGTCGGTGCTGGCCGACATCAGCGCCGACGAGCCGAACAACTGACGCACGCAGCACAAGAGCGCCGGCCCTCCCATCCCGGAAGGGCCGGCGCCCCCTACCCCCCACCCCCACCCCCACCCGCCCCCTCCCGCCCTCAGCCCGCCCCCGGCCGGCCCCCAGCCCGCCCTCGGTCCGCCTCGCCCCGGTGATCAAGAGGTTCGCGTCACGACACGCCGAGAACGGTGACGCGAACCTCTTGATCACCGGGGCGGAAGGGCAGAGGGGTGGAGGGGGTGGGGAGGGGAGGAGGGGAGGGGGAGCGGGGGCGGTCACCCTATTTGGGCGAGGTTGGGTTGCTGGGGTCGGGGGACCCGTGCGGGGACGTGCATCGCGCGACGCGTGGCGCGCGGGGTGTGATCGCCGGGGCCCGGCCGACTGGGAGGAGTGGACCCGATGGTGGACGCGACCACGAGGTTCTTCGAGGAGCTGGACCGGCGGGGGTACGAGCCTCTGCTGGCGAAGACCTCCGGGACACTGCGGATCGACCTGCACGAGGGGGCACAGACCCGGCACTGGCTGCTGAAAATCGACCGTGGGCGGCTCAACGTGAGCCAGGAGGACAGCGAGGCCGACACGGTGATCGGCGCCAGCCCGATGCTGTTCGACGAGATAGCGGCCGGCCGTGAGCACGGCCTGGCGGCGCTGTTGCGTGGGGACATGACGGTGTCGGGGGACGCCCGGCTGGTGGTGCAGGTGGAGCGGATCTTCCCCGGGTCGCCGGACGCCCGTGGGCCGCGTCGCCGATTCGCGGGGGAGGTGCGGTGATGGGGCAGAGCAACACGATCCGGATCCTGGACGGCAGCACATTCGTCGTCTGTGAGGACACCGGTGACATCGAGGCGACGCCGAGCGAACCGACCGGGCTCTTCTCCCTCGACACCCGGTTCCTGTCGACGTGGGTGCTGAGCGTCAACGGTGAACGCCTCAACTCGCTCTCGTACGACGACCTGCAGTACTTCGAGTCCCGGTTCTTCCTCGTGCCGGGGATGGCCACCCACTACGTGGACGCGAAGTTGTCGATCATCCGCGAGCGCGCGGTCGGCGGCAGCTTCTGCGAGCGGCTCACCATCCTCAACCACGACGAGAAGGCGGTCGATCTGGAGATCCGGATGGACGCCGCGGCCGACTTCGCCGACCTGTTCCAGGTCAAGGACGAGATCCTGAACAAGAAGGGCGAGATCTATACCGAGGTCGAGGCCGACAAGCTGCGCCTGGGCTACCGCCGGGGCAACTTCCGGCGCGAAACGATCATCTCCTCGTCGATGTCGCCGCGCTACGACAACCGGGGTTTCGCGTACACCGTCCGCCTGGAACCGAATGAGCAGTGGGAGGCGCAGATCGACGTGCAGACGCGCGCGGTCGGCCCAGGGGACCGGGACCTGCGGATGGGTCTGCGCGTGCACGGCGGCGAGCGGCTGGCCCTGCAACACGACCTGGAGCAGTGGATCGCGGACGCGCCGAAGGTCAACAGTCAGTACGGACGGGTTGCCAGCACCTACCGGCGCAGCCTGATCGACCTCGCGGCGCTGCGCTTCTCGCCGCTGTCGCTCGGGGGCGCGACCCTGCCCGCGGCCGGTCTGCCCTGGTTCATGACCATGTTCGGCCGGGACAGCATCCTCACCTGCCTCCAGACGCTGCCGTTCACGCCGCAGTTGTCGAAGACGACGCTGCGCATCCTCGCGTCCCTCCAGGGCAGCCGGTTCGACGACTTCCGGGACGAGGACCCGGGACGGATCCTGCACGAGATGCGGTACGGCGAGACCGCCGCCTTCGAGGAGCAGCCACACTCGCCGTACTACGGCTCGGTGGACGCGACTCCGCTGTTCCTCGTGCTGCTCGACGAGTACGAGCGGTGGAGCGGGGACGTGGCGCTGGTCAAGGAGTTGGAGCAGGAGTCCCGGGCTGCGCTCAAGTGGATCGACAGTTACGCCGACCTGGTCGGCAACGGCTACATCTGGTACGAGCGCCGCAACACCGAGACCGGCCTGGAGAACCAGTGCTGGAAGGATTCCTGGGATTCGATCTCCTACTCCGACGGCACCCTGCCGCCGTTTCCCCGGGCCACCTGCGAGGTGCAGGGGTACGCGTACGACGCGAAGGTCCGCGCGGCGCGGATGGCCCGTCAGTTCTGGGACGACCCGGAGTTCGCCGACCAGTTGGAGCGGGAGGCGGCGGAGCTGAAGGAGCGGTTCAACCGGGACTGGTGGGTGGCCGACGGCGAGTACTACGCGCTGGCCCTGGACCCGGACGGTCGCCAGTGCGACATCCTCAGCTCCAACATCGGTCACCTGCTGTGGAGCGGGATCGTCGATCCGGCGCGGGCCGAAAAGCTGGCGGCGCACCTGGTCGGGCCGCGACTGTTCTCCGGCTGGGGGGTGCGCACGCTCGCCGAGGGGGAGGCCCGGTACAACCCGATCGGCTACCACAACGGCACGATCTGGCCGTTCGACAACTCGTTCATCGCCTGGGGCCTGCGTCGCTACGGGTTCGCCGAGGAGGCCGCCACCATCGCCAACGGCATCCTCGACGCGGCCACCTACTTCGACGGGCGGCTACCGGAGGCGTTCGGCGGCTACCCGCGGGAGCTGACCAAGTTCCCGGTCGAGTACCCCACGGCATGCAGTCCGCAGGCCTGGTCGACGGGTACGCCGCTGCTGCTGTTGCGCACCATGCTCGGTCTCGAACCGCACGACGGGCACCTGGCGGTCGAGCCGCGTCTCCCGGTCGGGATGGGCCGGATCGAAGTCCTGGACATTCCGGGCCGTTGGGGGCGGGTGGACGCCTTCGCCCGAGGTCGGCTCGATCTGCACAGTCTCTCCGACTGAGCCGCGCCCGGCACACCGGCGGCGGCGCGCCACCCGCGTCGCCGCCGGGCCGCCACCCAGGCGCGCCACCCGCGTCGCCGCCGGGCCGCCACCCAGGCGCGCCACCCGCGTCGCCGCCGG
>NZ_JBITMW010000011.1:179110-198620 GCF_044466585.1 Micromonospora sp. NPDC049359
CAGGCGCGCCACCCGCGTCGCCGCCGGGCCGCCACCCAGGCGCGCCACCCGCGTCGCCGCCGGGCCGCCACCCAGGCGCGCCACCCGCGTCGCCGCCGGGCCGCCACCCAGGCGCGCCACCCGCGTCGCCGCCACCCAGGCGATCCCCAGCCGGGCACGGTAGATTCTGCGGATGCCGGAGCTCGTGTACCCGCCCGTTATCGCCGCTGCCAAGACGTTGTTCCGGGTCCTCGACCTGAAGATCACCATCGAGGGCGCCCACCACGTACCCCGCACGGGCGGGGCGGTGCTGGCCAGCAACCACGTCAGCTACCTCGACTTCATCTTCGCCGGGTTGGGCGCGAACGCCTCCGGTCGGCTCGTCCGGTTCATGGCCAAGCAGTCGGTGTTCGCGCACCGGATCTCCGGTCCGCTGATGCGCGGCATGCGCCACATCCCGGTGGACCGGCAGGCGGGCGCGGCCTCGTTCCGTACGGCCGTCGACGCGCTCAAGCGCGGGGAGGTGGTGGGCGTCTTCCCCGAGGCCACGATCAGCCGGTCGTTCACCGTCAAGGAACTCAAGAGCGGCACCGTCCGGATGGCCCGTTCGGCGAAGGTGCCGGTGCTGCCGGTCGCGCTGTGGGGCACCCAGCGACTCTGGACCAAGGGCCGTCCCCGCACCCTCACCCGCCGGCACACGCCCATCACGATCCTCATCGGCGAGCCGATCCTGCCGGCGGACTTTCCGGACCCGAACGTGCTGGCCGCCGAGTTGACCACCCGGCTGAGCGCGCTCGTGGAGCGGGCCCAGCGCGAGTACCCGGACGCGCCGGCCGGCCCGGAGGACACCTGGTGGCTGCCGGCGCACCTCGGTGGGAGCGCGCCGACGCCACAGGAGGCTGCCGCGCTGGACGCCGAAGGGGAGGAGCGCGCCCCCAGCCTCTGAGGACGGCCGGCGTTCGCGTCAGTTACGCCCGGACGTGCCGTCGGCGAAGCCGTCCCAGGAGCTGGGTTCCGGCCCCGAGCGGTAGTAGTCGTCGCGGGAGCGGAACTCCACCGGCAGCGAGCCGGGCAGGGTGATCCGGGTGTCCCCGGCGAGCAGCGCGGGGCCGGCCCGCAGCAGCAGGACGTCGCGCTCCTGGGCGGAGAGGTCCACCAGTTGCGGGCGGGTCAGGCGGAACATGGCCACCGCCCGGCGGACCTGCTGGGCCAGCGCGACGACCTCACCCGGTGACCCACCCAGGGCCAGCGCCGGCTGCTGGATCGTCCGCAACGCGTCGCAGACGATCATCAGTTGTGGCGGCTCGGCGGGCAGCTCCAGCCGGGACGGCCACTGCCAGCGGATCTGGCCGGTCATCAGGCCGGTCACGCGGCCGGTCGGCCGGGGCCGGGGAGCGTCGTCGGCGACCAGCGAGAGCTGCGAGCCGGTGCCCACCCAGCAGATCCGCTGGTCGGTGACGGTCACCGAGACGGGCCCGGGGAGCTGCCAGGCACATCGTGTCTCCGTCGGCCCGAGCAGGTAGCCCGCCACGAGCAGCCGGTGCCGCCCGAGCACCTTCTCGCCGGGCAGCGGGCGCATGTCGTACCGCCGGTCGAGGGTGGGGCCGGCGTCGTCGTCCGGCGCGTCGAACCGGTGCGGGCCGATGAAGAAGGGGGACGCGTCGGCCTGCATCGTCACGACCTCCCGGTGAACTGGCTGTGCGTTGAGCTTCGCCGATCCGTCGGCCACTGTCATGACGCCCGTTAGGGGGTCGGCCGGTCGTGCGTCGCCTGTGACCGGTAGATGCCGATCTCCTCCGGGCGGACGAGGCCGTCCTCGATCGCACGGGCGAGCAGCGCCGCCTTTGTGGCTGCCGGTCGCCCCGCCCGGGTGTACTTGATCCGCGCGCGGTCAACGTACTGCTTCACGGTGTGCTCGCTGATCTGCATCCGACGCGCCACCGACGCCTTGGACATCGACTGGAACCAGAGCAGCAGGGCCTCCCGCTCCTTGTCGGACAGTGCCGGTCGGTCCGGTCTCGGGTCGCCGACCATCGCGCCGGCCAGCGCCGGAGGCACGTACGGGCGGTCACTCGCCGCGGCCAGCACGGTCGCTACGCAGTGTTCGCGGCCCTCGTGCTTGGCCAGGAACGCCACCGCCCCGGCGTCCAACGCGGCGAGCATGGTCTCCGGGTCGGTGTGCTCCGAGTAGACCACCACCCGCCGCCCGGTGGCGCTCAACTCGGCCAGCTTGTCCAGCGCCATCCGGCCGTGCAGCCGCAGATCGAGCAGGACGACGTCGGCGTCCGGCGCGGCGCGCAGTACCTCGTCCGGGTCGTCCCCGGTGGCCAGCACGGTCAGTCGCGGTTCGCTGGCGAGCCAGGCGCGTACCCCGTCGACGACCACCGGATGGTCGTCGACGATCGCCACCCCGACCGGCCGGTCACCGGTCATCCCGACCACCGGGTCTGCGCCCATCTGATGTCCCCGTCCCGTTCGTAAAGGTGCTGCACCGGCCCGTCCTGGTGTTCGGTGGGCGGGCCGGTCGCGTCCGGCCCCTCCCGGTCCGGCGTGACGAGGCTGACCACCACCTCGTCCGGGCCGGACACCACGGTCAGGCGGGCCCACTCCCGGGCGTCGGCGAGCAGGCTGGTGAGCGGGTCGGCCAGCCGGCGACGGATCTCCACCGGCAGTGGCGGCGGGTTGCCGATGGCGACCAGGTCGATCGGCAACCCGTTGCGTTCGGCCAGGTCCACGGCGGCCCGTAGCTCGTGCAGGAGCGGGTCGGGCACGTCGTCGGATTCGGCGATCAGGCGACGCAGCCGGGCCGCGGCCAGTACGCACCGGCTCTGCACCTCCGGGTCGGCCGGGTCCGCCTCCCCGGCGGCCAGCTCGCCGAGCACCCGCCCGGCCGCCGCGCCCACCAGGGCGAGCCGGTCACGACGTTCCTGCCGGCCCTGCTCGGCGGCGGCCCGTTCGGCGGCGATCGTGTGCATCGCCGCGGCTGCGGCGGCCCGGTCCCGGGCCAGACCGACGATCACCGCGCTGCCGGCGAAGACCGCCACCGGCAGCGTGAACGTGCCGTAGACGTACATCGTGTAGCGGGCCAGATCGGCCGCGCTCGGCGCGTACGCGAGGACGGCGGTGAGCGCGATCATCGCGTGCGTGGTCAGCAGCGCGACGAGACCGCCGACCCGCCGCCCCCACACGGCGAGCACGAAGAACCAGCCGAGCGTGCCCCACACCCAGTTGGCGGCGGTGAACAGGTGTGGCTCGCCGACCGCCGCGAAGACCGCCGCGTCGACGGCGACCAGCACCCCGGCGAGCGGCCACGGCGGCAGTGGCGTGCCGCGCAGCAGCCGGACGCCGGCCACCGCCCCGGTCACGGCGACCAGCACCCAGCCGCCGAGCACGACCGTCGGTGCGGAGAACTGCGCGCGGGTCGCCAGCACCGCCGGCAGTCCGATCGCGACGTGCCAGGCCAGCGCGATGGCGACGGCGACGATCCGGGCACCCCGGTCGGAGGCCTGGGCCACGGCGGCGGGCGCGGCGAGCACCGACTGCTCGGGCCCGTCGACCGGGCCGGGTCGAGGCACCGGTAGGGCACGAATGCCGGCGCGGTCCGCCGTCGCGCCGAGGTCAGCCGCCACCGGGCCACTCCAGTCGAATCCGGGTGCCGGCGCCGGGCGCGGAACACACCTCGGCCCGCCCGCCGACCGCCGCCATCCGCCCCTGGATCGACTCGCGCAGACCGTACCGGTGCGCGGGGACGGTGGCCGGGTCGAAGCCGGGGCCGTCGTCGACCACCTCGGCCACGATGGCGACCGCGTCGCGGCTCAGCCGCAGTGTGGTCCGCGCGCCCGGGGCGTGCCGGACCACGTTGGACAGCGCCGCGTAGGCACTCTCGGTGATCGCGTCGGCCACCCCGGCGGGCACCGCGCAGGCGGTCAGCTGCAGGCTCACCGGCAGCTCGGGCAGCCGGTCGGGCACCGTGCGCAGCCGCTCGTCGAGCGGCACCGGGCCGTCGCCGGGCGTCGGGCCGCGGTCGGTCAACGCGACGAGGGTACGCAGGTCGGCGGCGCACCGCTCACGGAACGTGGCCGACGGGCCGGGTACCGCGCCCAGCCCCACCATGGTCAGGGTGCCGAGCACCGTGTCGTGCAGGTCCCGGTTCTGCTGGCGCTCCGCCTCCCGGGCGGTCCGGGCGACCAGCGCCTCCCGGGTCAGCCGCTGGTGCTCGGCGAACGCGTCGTCGGCCCGGCCGATCCGGCGGCGCATCACCCCCGTCATCATCGCGGTGCAGGCCGTCTGCACGAGCAGGGTGGCGGCGTGTGCGCGGGCCTCGGTGACATCGCCGGCCGCCTGCGCGCCCGTCACGTAGGCCGCGGTCACCAGCAGTCCGGCCGGGATCGACCAGCGGACCCTGGCGGTGGCCTGCGCGTTGATCACCGTGGTGCTGGCGAGCACCGCGATCCAACTGCCCTCGCCGGGCAACACCTCGGGCGCCACCAGGCGGGGGATGAGCAGGCAGGCCACTGCGGTGATCGCGACGTCACCGGCGACCAGCGCTGGCGTGATCCCGTGGCGCAGCGCGCGGACCGCGTACCAGAGCGACCACCCGGTCAGCGCGGCCACGCCGGGCAGCAGCAGGGCCGCGTCCACCGGCGGGGTACGCACCGACAGCGCCACGGCGGCGCCGACCAGCCCGCACGTCAGCCGCAGCAGGGCCGGCAGGGTGGTGAAGATGAAACTGAACGCCCCGCCGGCAGGATTGTCCAGGGTGGGCGGTGGCACGGTCGGGGCGGCAGTCGCCGGCATCGGGAGGTGTCCTTCCGACAACGACCCGGTCCCGGGTCCGCGCGGCGGAGATCGACATCGGAGAATAGCATGGCGGACGGTGAGCGTTCACCCACCGTGCGCGTGGTGTCGCCTTGTCGTCACTCTGCGCTGCGGGGTTGGATCAGGTCCCAGCGGTTGCCGTAGAGGTCGACGAAGACCGCCACCGACCCGTACGCCTCGTGCCGCGGCTCCTCGAGGAACCGCACGCCGGCCCCGACCATCCGGGCGTGAGCTGCGGCGAAGTCCTCGGTGTGCAGGAACAGGCCGACCCGGCCGCCGGTCTGGTCGCCCACCCGTGCCCGTTGTTCGGCGTTGCCCGCCCGAGCCAGCAGCAGGGCCGTCTCCCGAGCCCCGGGAGGTCGGACGACCACCCAGCGTGAGCCGTCCGGGCGAGGCGTGTCCTCCACCAACTCGAAGCCGAGCCCGCCGACGTAGAAGTCGATCGCCTCGTCGTACTCGTTCACGAGCAGCGCGACCAGTCCCAGATGTGCCATCCGCCCATTCTGCCGAGGGAAGCTCCGACGGCGGCGGGCGGTGTCACCCGTGGTTGGCGGCGTCACGCGGGAACCCCGCCGGCCGCCCGGCCGTCTCATCCGGCGGTGGAGAGGTGGTGAGCGGGATGCGCCCGGGCGGAACGAAACTGGTGGGGACGCTGCTCGGTCTGGGGTTGTGCGGCCTGGTACTGACCGGCTGCGCCAGACCGGTCGACACGCCGAAGGGCCCCGGCCCGGCCGAGATCGCCGAGAAGTGGACCTCCTGCGCCGAGATCGCCCCGCAGGCGGGCGTCGTGCTGCCCGTACCCCCAGGATCGGCGACGTCGCCGCCGGCCGGGGTCGAGCCGCGTGTCGGCCGGATCGACCCGGCGTTCACGCCGGTCGCCGCCGTGCTCTGCGGGCGACAAATCGTGCCGGGGGCCGCTGGTGGACGGGAGCAGGTGGCCACCGAGCGCCGCGCCGACGACATCGGTGAAGTGGTCGCCGCCCTGGGCCTGGCCGACGAGACACGCGGCCGCGGGGAGGTCGCCTGCACCGCCGACATGCTCGTCCCGCCCTGGCTGGCGCTGCTCGACGACCGGGGCCGCTGGTTGCGCCCGTACCTGCCGATGGATGTCTGCGGCAAGCCGCGCCCGGAGGTCCGCGCGGCGCTGGACGGGCTGCGGTTGACCACCGTCGACAGCCGTACCCTCGGAGTTGTCGAATCTGCGGCGGCCGAGGCCGCCGGATGCGCGCAGCGGTGGGCGGACATGGTGTGGGTAGAGGCCACCATCGGTGGTCCCGCCCGGGTCGCGCCCGGCACCGCGCCGAAGACCGGGCCGCTGCGGCTCTGCGTCTACCAGGTGCCCCCGTCCGAGCGCGGTGGCGGCAAACCGGCCGGTGACTTCGTGTACGGCCGGCCGCTGCCGCCCGAGCGGCAGGCGGCCGTGCTGCGGGCGTTGGCCGGCACGCGACCGGCGGCCGACTGCGCGACCCCGGCGTCCCGCTTCGCGGTGCTCCGGGCCGTCGACGACAACGGGCCCGAGTGGTACGTCGAACTCGACGCCTGCCGGCGCTTCCTGGTGGTGGCACCGCCCGGCGGATCGCAGCTCGGGCAGGGCGACGCCGCGCTGGCGGCGCTGCTGGGGCCGAGCTGAGCCGCCTTACTGGTACTGGATCGGCAGCGCCTTCGTGCCGCCGCCGGCGATCGAACGCTTGACGTTGGTGCCGCCGGACCAGTAGTAGCAGCGCACGCCGCGATCACCGCGCTCCCACAGCGAGCGGTTCGGAAAGCGGTACGAGGTGCCGGTGCGGTAGATCAGGTCGCCGTCCACCGGCAATTTCGCGTACCGGGCGATGACCTTGCGGCAGGCAGCGTGGATGGAGTCCTCGTCCCGGGTCGAGTCAAACCAGGAGCGATCCGGCGCCATCCAGGTGCCGGCGTACTCGAACTGATGTCCGGCGGTGCAGGCGACCGGCCGCAGCATGTGCCACTTGTCCTCGTTCATGCACCCGTAGTGCAGCGGGGAGCGGCTGGCCAGGGCGTTGCGCAGCGATCCGCCCCGCTGGATCGCCGCGTCGCTCTCGCCGTTCGGGCCGTTGACCTCGTCCAGCTCGAAGATGTCGCACCGGTACCAGCGCGCGCCACCCGACCAGGCGGCCGGCGACGCCACCGTGACCTGCACCGAGAGTCGGGCGTCGCGCCAGTCGCCGCCCACGAACTGCTTCGCGCGCTTGTCGCAGTCGGCGAAGGTCGACCGCAACGTCGCCGACTCCGTCTTGGGTGGCGCGGTGCGGGTGGCCAGAGCGCCGGTGAAGGTGCCGACGTGGAAGGTTTCCACCTTGTGGGTCGTCGCGCAGTCGACGGGGGAGTAGCTGCTCAGGTACGACGTGGTTTCGGCGGTGGGGTGACACTCGTCGGCCTTCGGGACGAACTGCTGCGCCGCCGCCATCGGCCGCCAGTCGTCGGCCAGGTCACCATCCGTGCCGGCCGGCGTGCCGCAGCCCGTTAGCACCAACGTGAGGAACGCAGCCGTGAGCGCCGCCCAGCCGTTCCGTCGCATGTGTTTCTCCCCGTGCCCCCGTGTCGAACGCGCGCAGCATATGGCACCGCCACGACGGACCGGCACCGTCTTCCGGTGCGGCCTGGTTGGCCTTACCGCCAGGTGTCGGGGCGGGCCAGGTCGCCAGTCGGCCGGTACCCGCCGAGGATCGCCAGGCCGTCCGCCTCGGTGTAACCGTTTCCCCAGCCCTTGCGGAACGCCTCGACGAAGCAGGGTTCGACGGTCATCTCCAGGACGTCGCTGCCCTGGCGACGGGCCCGGTACGAGCCCGCCACGAGGTCGGCGGACCTGACCTGCTGGCCCGGAGCGGGCTGCGCCCGGACTGTCAGCCAGCGGCCGGCGTCGTCGCCGACGACGAGCGAACCCTCGACGAAGGCGGCCTTCTCCGACCGGCCGAGGGTGACCGAGCATTCGAGCAGCCGTGCGCCGGCCGGCAGCGACTCCAGGCGGAACGGCACCACGCAGCGGCGGGCACCGTCGAACCGCACCCGGCCCGCCGTGGCGATGGCCTCGTCGCTGGTGGGCGCGTACGTGTCCAATTGCGCCCAGAGCCCGTCGGTGGGCTGCCAGCGGACGAACCACAGCTTCTGGTCGCCGGACGGATCGAACCAGGCGACCCCTGGCCGGCCGCCGACCCGCACGTCGATCTGGGGCTGCGGCCGGCCCGACGAGGACAGGGTCTGCGGCAACGCGTCCAGCGCCGCGACGTTGCGCGCCAGCGCGACACGCGCCGCGCCGTCCGGGCCCCGGAACTCGACGCTCTCGGAGCCGCGTCCCGCCCGCCACGTCGCGTATTCGGCACCACCGACCAGCGCGTCCGCCGAGAAGTGCACGGTGGTGGGGTCGGCGCCGACGGCCAGCCCGTTCTGCACGGTTGCCTCCGGCAGCAGGAGCGTTGTGGCTGGCGGTATCGGGTCGTCGGCGCTGGGGATGGTCAGGCCCACCGCGGCGAGGGCCACACACGCCGCCGCCGCGCTCGCGGCGAGCAGCCCACGGCGACGTCGCCGCAGACGACGGCCGTTCTGGCGGGCGTGCTCGACGATGGGCGTCGGATCGATGTCGCCACCGGCGCGATGCGCGAGCGTGGCGGCGAGCCGCCGATCGAGGTCGCTGACCATCAGAGGTCTCCTGCCCGTGCGGGGGTTGGTGCTTCCTGCCGTCTGCGCAGCGTCGTCAGGGCGCGCTTCGCGTGGGTGCGTACCGTGCCGGTCGAGCAGGCGAGGATCCCGGCGATCGTCATGTCGTCGAGATCCTCGTAGTAGCGCAGGACGATCACGGTGCGCTGACGCGCCGGCAGGTCGGACACGAGCCGCCACAGCGCGTCGCGCTCGGCGACGCCGGCGGCCTCGTCCACGTCACCCGCCCGATCGAGTACGGCGGCGACGGTGACCTCCCGGCTGCTACGACGACGCCACCACGAGTGGTGGGCGTTGACGAGCATGCGCCGGACGTAGGCATCCGGCTGATCCGTCCGCGAGATACGCCCCCAGCGGGCGTACGCCCGGGCCAGGACATCCTGAACCAGGTCCTCGGCCCGATGCTCGTCGCCGGTCAGCAGCCGCGCGAGCCGCACCAGCGCCGAGGTGCGGGCGAACGCGTATTCCTCGAACGTCACGCCCTATTAACGCCGCGGGCCGGGTCGCCCGTAGACACCCGTTCCGACTACTTGTCGCTCACGTAGGTCCCGCGCTGCGGCACGGTCATGACCAGTCCGCGCTCGCGCAGCAGGCGCACTGCCGCCCGGACCGTGCCGCGGGCGACGCCGTACTCCTGCTGAAGCGTGGACTCGCTGGGGATCGGTCGCTTCGGTGGCAGCTCGCCGGTCTCGATCCGTTTGGCGATCACGTCTGCGAGCTGCACGTACATCGGCGTCGGAGACAGCGGATCGATCATGAACGCAACTTAGGGCACGTCCATGGACGTCTAGACCTCCAGTACGTCTATGGACGTACACATACGTACAGCGCTGCGGTGACGGCAGAGAGGTTGACAGTCGGTAGGAGGCCGGATGCGAAGGGTCAATTTCGATGACTATCTGCTGTCGACGGCACTGACCCTCGCCCGCCGTCACCGTCCGGCCTGGAGTTGGGAACGTTGGCGTTACGTGTGCCGCTGTGGTGTGGAGCTGCCCTGCCACTCTCGCCACCGCATCCCCATCAATCGGGGCCTCTGGCCGGGCGAGGACCAATGACGCGGCGGGCCGACCCTGCCGCTCTGGCTCTGCGAGACGTGCGACCGGCCCTGGCCGTGCGTCGCGCGACGAGAGGAACTGCGGGGCGAGTACGCGGAAGCTTCGTGCGCGCTGAAGCTCTACCTGGGCATGTGCTTCGCCTCTGCCCGCCAGGACATGAGCTGCGCGCCACCGGAGGCCCTTCGGCTCCGCTTCCTCGGGTGGGTGCCGTGACCGCGTTCAAGGCGGGTGATGTCGTGCTGATCGGTGCGGCGTGTTCGGTGCAGTTCAGCGGAGACCGCGTGCTCCGCGTACGGCTCGTGTCGATCGGCGCGGTCGACGCATACCACGGGTGGGTGTGGTTGACCGGCTACGTCCTCGACGCGAAGGGCACGGCCACCGACAAGCGGGAGGTCTACGTGCGCAGCACTGGCATCAAGGCTTGTAGCCCGTCGTCATCTTCAGCGCGGTGCGAGCGCTCGGCCGTCAGCTCGACCGGTCGTGTGAGCGGTGCCAGGCGGCCAACACCTGTGCTTCCTTCTCTCGGCTGATCCCGATTTCGGCGGCCCGCTCGTGGTTGCCGGTGTCCTCGCTGTCGACCAACCACCGCCAGGTGTCCCGCACGGTCAATTCGAGAGGTCGGGTGCGGAGGCCGGCGGTCTGTGCGGCAGCGGTGTCGACGTTCCACACGCCGTCGAAGGTGCGCCAGAGCGGCAGCTCGGACCACTGCCGGACGCCCTGAGCGAGCAGAAAGTCGTCAGGAATCCAGGTGAATGAGGCATCGCTCCTTGTCGAGTGGGCGCAGTCCGCCAGTAGTTCGCCAAAGGTCGCGTTACCCACCGGTGCGCAGATGTTGAACGTGCCAATCAAGTCGTCGGTGATGCTGCGCAGCGCGAACGCGGCCAGGTCGCGTACGTCGATCGGCTGAACTGTCCGGTTGGGCGAGCCTGGCGCTAGCACCTCGCCGCCAACGGCCACGCGGCCTAGCCACCAGGGCAGGCGGCCGACGTATTCACGCGGGCCGAGCACGACACCAGCCCGCAGGATTGTGGCTCGGTCCGCTCCGAACGCAGCGAGTGCGGCTGTCTCGCAGCCGGCTTTCTGATAGCCGTAGCGGGTCGGTCCGTCCTCGGTGTCCGTGCCGTAGTCGGGGCAGGCGTCCGGTGGGCAGTAAAGCACCTCAGATTGCTCGCTCAGCGGCTTGACCGGCCAGTCTCGATAGACGCTGAGCGTCGACACGAATACGTAGCGATGGGCAACGGGGGCGAGCGCGTGAGCGACGTCGAGGACGTTCCTTGGCACGTAGCCCGAGGTGTCGACAACGGCATCCCAAGGCCCGGCGGTCGCCAGAGCAACGACGTCCGCATGACGGGTCCGGTCGCCTCTGATGTTCCGCACGGCTTCCAGGAAGGGATCTGAGGTACCGCGGTTGAAAGTCGTCACCTCCCAGCCGGCACTGATAGCAGTCGTAACGACGGCATGCCCCACGAACCAGGTTCCGCCAAGCACCAGCAACCGGATGGGTCCATCTTGCGCCTTGGCCGGCTGCGGGGCTGTATCTCGGACGGCTGGCAACTAGAGGCAGATCCAGCAGTAGATGTGTTCCCCGTTTGTGCGCGCTCGGCGGGCCAGTCCAACGAACTCCCGCAAGCGCGACAGCATGGCCTCAGGTCCCGTGTCGCTGTATTGGGACAGCTCCTCGATGTGTGACTACCGCTCAGCCAGGCCCGGCAACTGGTCATCCGGGATTTCCGCAAGCACGTCCCGGGTGCGATCGCTCAACACGACGACCCACGGTCCTTCGTACTCACGGTCCTCAGCAGCACCGTCCGGCCAGATGAGCCGTTCCCCGACAAGGTTGGGTTCCCATGGCACGTCGAGGGCGAACGAGACGACCTGGCCGAGGACGACGGGCGGATCGATCCCTTTGCCGTCCACAGCATCCTCGACGGGCGAATCTCCCGCGCACACCACCGGGCCGCCATCGGTGACGGCCATCAGCTTTGCGACGGCCTCGTCGTCCGAAGCTCGGAAGTAGTCGTAGAGAACACCCACAGAAGTCTCCCGATCGGCTGCCACGTCACCACCTGTGGGGCGGCCGGGAGAACGTACACGCGGGCAACGCCATTTTGCCAACTGACCGGGGGCAATCCCTGCCGAGCGAACGTCACAGGCAGCAGACCTGCTGTGTGGCGCGCGGACTACCCTGACCGCCGTGACGACGATCGAGGAGCTTGAGCGGGACAGGTGGCCGGATCCCGGTCCGGATGCCACGTTCCTCATCACGCGCTGCAGCGAGTTGCGGCGTAAACCGTTGGCTGAGTTCACGGCCGAAGACCTGCGGATCATGCTCGGGCAGGAGATCGCTGTGCCCGCCCTGCTGCCCCGTGCGGTACACGTTCTGCTCAGCGATCCGCTGGCCGAAGGTGACTACTACCCGGGCGACCTGCTCGCCAACGTGCTGCGGCTGCATGACTCGGCATGGTCGGAACTGAGGGTGGAACGCCAACGGCTGGCATCTCTTCTGACGGAACTCGTTGCCGGTCCAAGTTCTCCGACCCGGACCTCAAGCCGCGCGACCCGTACCGACGGCCTCGTGACGCCATCCTGACGTTCGTCGGCAGGTGAAAGCGATCTTGCCGCCGGTCCTGAACACCACGTCGCTCGCTGGACGTGGTGAGAACAGCCCATCGTTCGGCGTCGCGTCGGGGATCCTGACGATGAGGTACGGCCCGGTTCCGGGTGTTCCGGCCAGTCCCACCAGCTCGTACTGCCATGCGTCGTCGGGCCGGTTGTAGTACGAGTTGACCTCGTATGGCTTGCCGTCGTGATCCCAGATATCCATCCCGGCAGGATCACACATCCTCGTCAGAAGGCACGGCGAGCAGGCCCCGGACGTCGGCCGCCAAACTGGTCATCTCCTCGCCCGCCTCTATCGTGAAGACAACGCGGGCTGACCACGCATCGTCGGTATATGCCTGCCGGGCCCGCCTCAACAACACGCCGATTGCTACGTGGCCGCTCCCGTCGTGGTGGGCATCAATCTCCATCGCACCTTCGAGCGAGCGCCACGTCCGTCCGCCTCGCCAGCCTCGCCAGTCATCCGCCAGAGACTGGAAGAACCAACCAAGACCTTCGTTCTCGGGCGCCCAGCGACCCGCCAGCGTGGCAGTGGTCTCTGCCGTCACGCCGTCGTCGGATATCTGTGCTCGCACCACCCACACGTAGCCGTCGCCGTGCGGATCGGTTGGGGGATGCAGTGTCCATTGGCTGCTCGATCCGAGCGATCGCAGCACGAAGGGCTCTTCCACGGTCATCATGATGCGGGAGTTGCGTTCTCAGCGTTTGACCTCGTACCTGGTCAGGAGCACGCCGCCAGGGAACGTCCGGGTCTCCACCAGGCTCAGGTTCACCCACTTGTCGAGGGCGGTGAAGAACGGTTTGCCGCCGCCGATCAGGACCGGGTGGGTGACCAGCACGTACTCGTCGATCAGCCCCTCTCGCATCGCCGTCGCCGCGAGAGTGGCGCCGGCGATGTCCAGCGGACCGCCGTCCCCGTCCTTGAGTCGGGTGATCTCAGCGACCGCGTCGCCGGTGTGCAGGCGGGCGTTCCAGTCGACCGTGTCGATCGTCGAGGAGAAGACCACTTTCGGCATGTCCCGCCAGCGGCCGGAGAACTCGATCGATGCCGGTGTGGCACCCGGCTGCTGGTCGGCGGTCGGCCAGTGGGAACTCATCGCCTCCCACAGTCTGCGCCCGTACAGCGCCGTGCCGGTCGCCGCCACCCGGTCGGACCAGAACTGGAACAGCTCGTCGCTCGGCACACCCCATCCGAGGTCGTCACCGGGCGCGGCGACGTAGCCGTCCAGGCTCACGCTCATACCGAAGGTCAGTTTCCGCATCGTGCCAGTCTTCCGTAAGCCGCTATCGCCTACAGACCAGCACATCGCGCGAGATTCGTCGGTGCGGCCACGCCGGGGGTCGATTCGTCATGACGCTCGGGGCCAGCCCAGGAAAACCCCCGCCCCACCGCCCGCACCTGCTTATTCTCATTCGGTAGGCACCGGATCCGGAGGATCCTCGCTTCCTGCCACGGGTGGGAAAGACACCTGAAAAGGTACGAAGGCGTGCTGGCGAGATCGCGCGGTCTGCCACGCCGACCTGGCGCTCCGATCCGGGTCCCCGTCACGCCCGACGGCACCGCTCTCTCACCACGACGGGGGCACGATGATCAGCTACCCCATCGCACAACGCGCCCGCCGGGGCCGCTTCCGGCCCGGGGTCGCGGTGGTTCTTCTGCTGGCCGGGCTGCTGAACGCCGCCACGCCGGCGTGGGGTGCCGACGGCGGTCCGACCAGCACCGTCGAGGTGGCCTCCGACGGGGACGTGGTCGGTGCCCCCACACCCCTGCGCAACGTCCCCTCGGTGATCGCCGACGTGGCCGACGGCGAACTCATCGTCTACCGCATGCCCGGCATTCAGGGAGACCAGATCAACGCCACCGCGATGCTGTTCCTGCCCACGCAGGCACCCCCGGCCGGCGGGTGGCCACTCGTGGTCTGGGGGCACGGCACCGTCGGGTGGGCCCCGGAGTGCGCACCCAGCGTGCAACTCCAGGAGCACGGCAAGTGGGCCGACGGACCGAATGCCGCCCTGTTGGCGGCCATACTGAAAATGAACATCGCCGTGGTCGCCCCGGACTACGAAGGACTCGGCCCGGTGGCCGACGGTGTTCCGGAGGGGCACGGTTACTACAACCTGGCCAGCGAGGGAAATTCGATGGTCTACGCGGCGGTGGCCGCGCAGCGACTCCTCGGCGACCGGCTGTCGGGTCAGTGGGTGCCGGCCGGATGGTCGGAAGGCGGCTTCGCCGCCCTGGCCGCGGCGTACTACTCCGACCGGGCCGCCATGGCGGATCCCGACCTGGAGTACCGCGGCACCATCACCCTCGCCCCGGTACCGGACGTGCCCGCCATGAACCGGGTCCTGTGGAACGACATCGAGCGGGCCGCGCGCTCCGGTCTCCCGCCGACGGAACACCAGATCGAACAGCTCGTCTTCGCCAACGCGGAAACGATCTACTTCACCAGGACCGAACGCTACGCCGGCTACGACATCGACCCGACCGTCATCTACGGCCCGAACATGCTGAAGTTCTACCGCGAGAACTGGCGCACCTGCCTGGACGACCTCAACCGCCTGGTCAAGCAGGACATCCAGAACTACCTGGCCGCGTCCCCGGCGAACCGGCTGACCACCTATCCCGGCATCCGTGGCGACACACCGAACTCGTTGCCCGAGAACAGGCGGTTCTACGCGGAGAACCAGGGCAGGTTGGAGAACGCGACGCTGCCGGGCTCGATCCTCTGGCTGTACGGGACCGACGACATCACCAGCCCCGCCACGGTCACCTGGAACGTCGTCAACAAGATGCTGATCAACGACAACGACGTCAACCTCGCCGTCCTGGAAGGGGCGGGCCACTACGACGTCTCCACCGCCGGTCTACCGCTGATCCAGGCCCGGCTCAAGCAGCTCTTCACGATCACGTAAGGCCGTCCGATGCATCTGGTGAGGCGGCAATGACCGAGGACGACAACCGTCCGCTGAAGCGGGTCGACAGCCTGGACGACCTGGTCACCTGGCTGCGGTGGCTAGCTGATGATGTCGCTCGCGATCCAGACGCGGTCGAGAACATGACCACAGACCGCTACCTGGAGGCGTGCGCGGCGTTCCTACAGGACCGAAGCCGCCTGCAGAGGCGTGCCGGCCAACCTCTCCCGGCGCAACCGACCTGGCAACTCCTCGCGGACGCCCTGCGCGCCGGCTGCTTCTACGAGTAGCCGCTACGGCCTGCGCCGCAGACGAATGGAGTCGTCAGAGCTGCTGGACGATCTGGATCGGATTGCCGTCCGGGTCGGCTGTCCACGCGATCAGCAGGCGGTCGAGCCAGCGGTGCGGTGCGGCCAGGGCGGGGGCACCGTTCGCCGTGAGGGCCGCGTACGCGCCGGCGGTGTCGTCGGTCCAGAGGATCACCGCCGCCCGCTGACCCTGCGGCACGGGATCGAGTCCGTGGTCCTCGCGCGTGGAGGCGACCGAGGCGATACCGATCTTGTAGCCGTCGAGCGTCAGGTCGATGTGGATCGGCTCGCCCTCGGTCGGCACCCGGAAGGTCTCGGTGAAGCCGAGACCGCCGTAGAACTCGGCGGCGCGAGGGACGTCCTCGCTGAAGAGAATCACCTGAGGAGTTCGGAACATCGACACGCGGCGACGCTATCAGCGGACCCAGGCGCAGGGTCAGGTTTGGTGAGCGGCAGTGGGGCGCAGGTGTTCCTGTTGCGGGTCGTAGCAGACGAGCCCATGATCGGCCGCTAGTTGCGCTGCTGCCGCTGATACCTCGTCGGCCCGGTTGAAGGGGATCGTGCAGCGTTCCGCGACGGCATCGACGTAGGCGCGGATCCGGGCCCCTGGAGCAACCCCGACATCGATCGTCCCGCCTGGCGGCCGGGAAACACCTCTTCCGGTGGGGGCGGGCGCGCCTGGACGACGGATGAATCACCGGATGTCAACTGTGCAGCCTTCGGCTTCTAGAATGGCCGCCACACGTCCTGCCTCTTCGCGGCTGATGTTCTGTAGAACAGTCGCCGGAGCTGACTCAACCAAGTCTTTGGCCTCTTTGAGGCCGATTCCGGTCGTCTGGCGAACTGCTTTGATTGCCTGAATGATCCCGTTCTTTCCGTAGCTCATCAGAACGACCGAATAGCCGTCCTGCGGGCGAACTCTCAGTAGTTCCCGCACTCCTTCAAGAACTTCTCGCAGCACGTCACCAGTGTCGCGCACCTCCGGGGCGACCTGCGACTCCGGGCTCTTGGATATTGCGCCTACAGCATTCGAGAAATCGGCCCAGCTGCGATCGAACGCCTTCTGAAGCCGAGTGGTGCTGAGCGGTGCGGAGCATGTCTCGTTTATGGACGAGACAAGCCTGAGCATATCTTCGCTATCGGTGGCCATGGTGGCCTGAAACTGGGCGATAGGCCCAGTGACATCGGCTGGTTTGACGTTGAGAAGCACTGGGCGGACCCGAGCTTCGGTGAGAGATTTGGCCAGAGCGCCCGCCTCGAAGTTGAGCCATGGAGAGCTGACGTTCTCGGCGGTAACGCAGATTATTCCCTGGCTTCCCTTTTGCAACCTCGCGCCAACTTCGGCTAGCCAGCGTTGGCCTTTGGCTATGTCTTCAGTGGACATCCACGGGGTCACCTGCTGGATAACTTCCGGCAGCCAATCACGAAGAGACCGGGCCAACTGATTGCTTCTCGATCCCGACCAGCTAATAAAAACTTCCATCAGTATCCTCAGGAATGCGTTGGGCGCTCCGGCAAATATTGCCGAGTAACGATAGTCGGCCTGGCGCTACTGAGCAACACCCTTCGGATTGGTCGAACGGTTGACGACGCACCCAACCATCGGGCAGGGGCTGAACCATCTCGGTATCTCCACAGGCAGGCAGTGAGCTTGGTGAAGACTTCCGAAGATGCGGAGAACGATGGCTCCTGATGGCCTGGCCTCCGCAACCTGATTCCCTGCTAGTTGCCCGTCGCGCGGAGATGTGTAGATGCGTTTCTCGGGTGTCATGCGTCGCGGTGTGCTACCCAGAAGACGGAGCGGTCGCCTCGGTCGTTGGGGCCAACGCGGATGACGTGACCGCCGCGCCAGCGTCCGGCATGGCCGGAACTACCTGTGCGCCCGGCAGGATTCGAACCTGCGGCCTTGGGATTAGAAGTCCCCTGCTCTATCCGCTGAGCTACGGGCGCGCGGCGTGGAAGTCGCGCCAGAAGGGTACCGCCGACCCACCGCGTGTCGGGTCGATGGGTGCCGCCTCCACGTTGCCGTGCAGAGTCTCACGAGGCGGCTCCGGTCGGCATCCGGGTTCCCGCGAGGAGGCCGGTCGTCTCCCCGTACCCTCGGCTGGTGTTGCTGGACCCCGACGCCGAGAGCAGCGTCGCCTATGAGCTGTGCCAGGTCGTCGGTCGGGCGATCCTGCCCTACCGGGCAGCCGACGCCTACGGCACCGCCTTCTTCTTCCAGGGCGGCGACGACCCGGTGGGGGAGGCGCTGCTGACGGCGGCCGACCTCGTCGGCGCGGCCGGCGGTGAGCTGGGCCTGCGGACGAGCGTCACCGAGCCGGCGGGCGTCGCGCCGGACGCTGTCGCCCAGGGCGAGATCGTGCCCGGTTGGTCCAGCTTTCCGGGTGACGGGGTCGCGGTACTGCCGACCGCTGGCCTGCACCGCTACGCCGCCGACGGCGGCTGGCGGTGGCGCGTGCAGCCGGTACCGGCGGAGATCGCCGCCGGGCCCGAGGCCGTCGCCGACCTCGGCGCCGACGCCAGTTCCGCTTTCGTGCTGGCCCATGGGGTACGCGAAGACGGCTCCCGCCCCCTGGAGGTGGCGATCGAGCGCGTGGTCCGCGACGGGGACGACGTGCGGATCACCACCGAACTACCACCGGGGTACGTGGGTGCGCCCGTCTTCGTCGTGCAGGCCGACGCCACGGGCGACGTGTCGCTGTACTGCCTTGGCCTGGTGCTGCCCGGCGTCGGCGGGCACCCGGTGGCGACCTTCGACCGGATCGGCGCGGTCCTCTCGGCCGCGCGCGGCGACGCCTGAACCCGGCTCGACCGCTCAGTCACCGCCCACCTTCCTTCGGCGCTGCTGGCCCGCCGAGCGGGACCGGTCAGACGCACGAGCGCGCCGACGTTTCCGAGGCTGCTCGGTCGCTGAGCGCCGTCGCCCCGGGGCGGTCAGCTCGTTCGGGCCGGCGGACAGGTCGCTGACCACAGCTTGGGCGCGGGCGGTCGTCCGAGCTGGGTCGGATCAGTCGCCGACCGCTGTTGCCTCGGCGGTGTCGGTCGACGGGCGGCGGCTCTGCGGCAGCGTGGGCGCGTCGGTGTCGGCATCGTCGTCGGCCGGGGCGGTGGGGCCGGCGGCCAGGAACGCCTCGGCCCAGCGACCGACCTCGTCGAAGACCTTCGCCCGTACGACCGGGCCGGAGAGCGTGAGGTCGTGCAACCCGCCGTCGAAGCGGGCCAGGGTCACGTGCTGGCCGAGGCGGGGCGCGTACTTCACCATGTGCCCGACGTCCAGCACCGCGTCGGCCAGGGTGGCGTTGTCGTGCCACTTCTTGCCCCGGAAGGAGCGGGTCGAGCAGGCCAGCAGCACCGGCACCGGGATGTCCAGGCCGGCGCGCAGCCGACGCTGGCCGGTGCGGATCGCGTTCAGCCAGCCGGCCCGCACCGGGAACCCGGCCAGCGGCTTCCAGGCCAGGTCATAGGTCCACTCGCCGCGGTGGTCGGCGTGCAGGCTCTCGCCGTACACCGTGCCCAGGCCCAGCGGCAGCACGCGGTGCGGCGCCCTGCGGCCCAGCCGGGCGACGGCGGCCGCGAGGGGTCGACGGACCACCCAGGGAGCGTTGAGGTCGAAGAAAGGGCTGTTCAGGACCAGGCCGTCGACGATGCCGGCGTCGCGGCGGGCGTCGGCCCAGAGCGAGATGATCAGGCCGCCGGTGGAGTGGCCCATCACCAGCAGGGTGTCGTGCTCGTCCTCGCCGCGGATGATGTCGGCGGCGGCGTCCAGCTCGGGAAAGTAGTCGCTGATGTCGCGGCAGAAGTTCGGCGTCTGGTGCGCGAGCAGACTACGACCGTACTTGCGCAGGTCGAGCGCGTAGAAGTCCCAACCACGCTCGGCGAAGAAGTCGGCCAGGTGGGTCTGGAAGAAGTAGTCGACGAACCCGTGCACGTAGAGCACCGCCCGCCCGGTGGGCCGCTCGGCCCGCCGCCGGACCAGGGTCGCGACAACGGGACCTTCGTCGTCGGCGCCCAGGTCGATCGTCCGCCGCTCGTAGGGCAGCCCCAACACGTCCGGTTCCACAACCGCGACGCTACGCCGCCCTGCCTACCCAGCGGTAGCCCCGCCCCGCCCCGCCTCGCGCTCTCGCCCTGCCCGGCCTACTA
>NZ_JBITMW010000011.1:198717-267550 GCF_044466585.1 Micromonospora sp. NPDC049359
CTCGCCCGCGCCGGCCCTCGCCCGCGCCGGCCCTCGCCCGCGCCGGCCCTCGCCCGCGCCGGCCCTCGCCCGCGCCGGCCCTCGCCCGCGCCGGCCCTCGCCCGCGCCGGCCCGCGATCTTGCACTTTCTGTTGCGGCATAACCACCGGAAAGCCGCATATCGGCGTCCGAAAGTGCAAGATCGCGGGCGGGGCGGGGGCGGGCGCGGCGGGCGGGTCGTGGGTCAGACCGTTTCCGCGTCGGCGCGGGCCGGGTCCTCGTCGATCGGGTCGATCTCGCCCTGGGGCTGCGGGATGTCGCGCAGGTGCTTGTTGTTGCGCGGCTCCTGCTTGGTCTTGGCGTCGTTGAGCTTGCGACGCAGGTCGTCGCGGACGTCGTTGAGGGCGGCGTGCAGGTCCTCCTCGGTGGAGGTGGTGACGATCTTCTGCCGGCCGGCGATCCAGCACTCCAGCGTGACCTTCTGACCCCGCGCCTCCCGGTCCTTCACCGACACCTCCAGCTCGGTGGCGTCGGCGTGGAAACCGGCCAGCCGGGCGTCGAGGGTGGCGAACTGCTCGGCGATCCAGTTGCGGTCGCCCTGCGAGAACCCCGCGCCGACCCGCAGGCACTCGCCCACGGTCGCCGGGTTCGCCACGGCGCTCATCGCTGCACCTCGGAAACGGTCGCGGAGCCGAAGGTAGTGATCGTCATGGTGCTGACCTCTCGTCGACGTGGAGCTTGTCGGTGGTGCGTTGATCAAATCCATACCCAGTTCGGTCGGCTCCGGAACCGCCCTTGGCCGTTCGGGTGGGTCGGCCGTACCACAGCAGGGGCTTGATCAGGGCGTTGTCCACAGGTGGCCCGTTGTCCACAGGTCCGGGTGGCGGCGCTGGCGGTGGCCGTCGACATCGCACAGGCTCGATGCCGAGTCGACTCGCGCTGGCACACCCCCGATCCCCTGGAGGGACGATGTTCGACACGTACGTCACGATTGTCGGCAATATTCTGACGGCGCCCGAGTGGCGCCGGACCAAGGAGAGCAACACGCTGGTGGCCAATTTCAAGGTCGCCTCCACCGCACGCCGCCTCGACCGCGACAGCGGCCGTTGGGTCGACGGGAATTCGCTGCGTGTCCGCGTCAACTGCTGGCGCAAGCTCGCCGAGGGCGTCGCCGCGTCGGTGATGGTCGGCGACCCGGTGGTGGTCTGCGGTCGGCTCTACACCCGCGACTGGATCGACGAGGCCGGCACCCACCGCACCCTCTACGAGCTGGAGGCGGTCGCCGTCGGCCACGACCTCTCCCGGGGACGCGCCCGCTTCCTGCGTAACCGGCCGACCATGACCACCAGCATCGTCGAGGACGCCGCCACCGAGAGCCGCGTGCACGGCGAGCCCACCGAGCCGGTACCCGCCGAGGAGGCCCCGGCGCTGCCCGACGACGGTCCGCTCGACGACGACTTCGAGCTGCCCGAGTACGCCGCACCGCGTACCAGCCCCCTGGGCCACGGCCCGCTCGACGTCGCCCTGGACGACGACGGCCTCACCCTCGCGGCGGCGGCGGACGACGCCGACCCGGAGGACGACCCCGACGACGAGTTGGGGCCGGTACCCGACGAGGGTCAGCCGGATGTCCCGTCGTCCGGTCGGGGCCGGCGGGGCCGAGGCCGGGTGCCGCAGCCGGCATGAGTGTCGGGTCCCGGGGCGGCAGCGCGGCCGTGTGAGGTCCCGACGCCGTACGCGCCGGGGGCACGACGGGGGCGGGGTGGCGGCGCGGCTCGCGTCGTCACCCCGCGTGAGCAGAGCGGGTGGAGGAGACTTCGGTGGAGTACGGCAGGCGCGGCTGGCTGATGCGGTGCTCGTCTAGGCTGGCCGGCCGGGGGTGGTGAGCGTGCGACGGACAGCACCGGTGGCGAACGCGGTGGGCCTGGTGGCCGGTTACGCCCTGGACCGGTTGCTCGGCGACCCCCGCCGGTGGCACCCGGTCGCCGGGTTCGGCCAGGTGGCCGGCGCTCTGGAGCGTCGCCTGCACCGCCCGGACCGGACCGCCGGGGCGGTGTTCACGGCATTGGCGGTCGGCGGGCCCGTGGCGCTCGGGGTGGCCGCCGCGCTGGCCACCCGGCACCGGCCGGTGAGCCGCGCGGTCCTCGTCGCCGCCGGCACCTGGACCGTGCTGGGCGGCCGTACCCTGCGGCGCGAGGCCGCGATCATGGGTCGGACGCTGCGCGACGGCGACCTGCCCGCCGCGCGGGAACGCCTCGGCAACCTCTGCGGGCGGGACCCGTCGACCCTGGACGAGTCGGAGTTGGCCCGCGCCACCGTCGAGTCGGTCGCGGAGAACACCTCCGACGCGGTGGTCGCCCCGCTGCTCTGGGGCGCGGTCGCCGGCCTGCCCGGTTTGCTGGGTTACCGCGCCGCGAACACCCTGGACGCGATGGTCGGGCACCGGTCCGAGCGCTACGCGCGGTTCGGCACCCCCTCCGCCCGGCTGGACGACCTGCTCAACCTCGTGCCGTCCCGGCTGACCGGGCTCCTCACCATCGCCGTCGCTCCGGTGGCGCACGGCGACCGGGAGCGCGCCTGGCGGGTGTGGCGGCGGGACCGCAACGACCACCCGAGCCCCAACGCCGGCCAGTGCGAGGCGGCGATGGCCGGCGCGCTCGGCGTCCGCCTCGGTGGCCGCAACAGGTACTTCGGACGCTCCGAGGTCCGCCCGTTCCTGGGCGACGGCCCCCGTCCCGAGGCGCGGCACCTCAAGCGGGCCGCGCGCATCTCCGGCGCTGTCGGCCTGGCAGCCCTCGGGCTGGCCGCCGCCTACCCGCTGACCGTCGGTCGCCTCGCCGGCGCGGTCGCGCGGCGGGGCCTGCGCGTCGCGACGGGTCGGGGCACCGGCCCGGTGCTGGGCCGGGAGGCGTTTTCGCGGGGCCGCTGGGCAGCGCGGGGCCGCTGGGCAGGCGGCCCGCCGCCCGTCCGGTCGGAGCCGAGTCGGGTCGGCGGCGTCCCGGGGTGGGGGAGCGGGCGATGAGCGGCGGGCTGCTGGTCGCCGGCACCACCTCGGACGCCGGCAAGAGCGTGCTCACCGCCGGCATCTGCCGCTGGCTGCACCGGCGGGGCGTGAAAGTGGCGCCGTTCAAGGCGCAGAACATGTCGAACAACTCGGCCGTCGTGGTCGGGCCGGACGGGCGGGGTGGGGAGATCGGCCGCGCCCAGGCCATGCAGGCCGCGGCGTGCGGGCTTGCACCGGACCTGCGCTTCAACCCGGTGCTGCTCAAGCCGGGCAGTGACCTCGCCAGTCAGGTGGTGCTCCTCGGCGAAGCGGTCGACACGATCACCGCCGGCACCTTCCGGCAGCTGCGACCCCGCCTCGCCGAGACCGCGTACGCGGCGTTGGCCGAGCTGCGCGCCGCGTACGACGTGGTGATCTGCGAGGGCGCGGGCAGTCCGGCGGAGATCAACCTGCGGGCCGGGGACTACGTCAACATGGGGCTCGCCCGGCACGCCAACCTGCCCGCCATCGTGGTCGGCGACATCGACCGGGGCGGCGTCTTCGCGTCGATGTTCGGCACGGTGGCCCTGCTCGACCCGGCCGACCAGGCTCTCGTCGCCGGCTTCGTGATCAACAAGTTCCGGGGGGACCTCGGCCTGCTCCAGCCGGGGCTGGACATGCTGCGTCGCGTGACCGGCCGTCCCACGTACGGGGTGCTGCCGTGGTCGCTCGACCTGTGGCTGGACGCGGAGGACTCCCTCGCCTACGGCCGGATACTCGGCCGTCCCGCCGCCCCACACGGCACCGAATGGCTGGACGTGGCCGTCGTCCGGCTGCCTCGCATCAGCAACGCCACCGACGTGGAGGCGCTCGCCACCGAGCCGGGTGTCCGCGTGCGTCTCACCGTCGAGCCGGCCGAACTGGCCTCCGCCGATGTGATCGTCCTGCCCGGCTCGAAGTCGACCGTCGCGGACCTGGCCTGGCTACGCGAGACCGGCCTCGCCGACGCGGTCGCCGCCCACGCGGCAGCCGGCAAGCCGCTGCTCGGCCTCTGCGGCGGGTTCCAGATGCTCGGTCGAGCCATCCACGACCCGGTCGAGAGTCGGCAGGGCAGCGTAGCCGGGCTCGGTCTGCTGCCCATCGAGATCACCTTCGATCCCCGCAAGACCGTCCGGCAGTCGGTGGGCGCCGGCCCCGGCGACGTGACGGTCCGCGGCTACGAGATCCACCACGGGTACGTCTCGCAGTCCGACCCGGACCTGCCCCCGCTGCTGACCGGGGCCGACGGCGCGGGCGAGGGAGCGGTGCTCGGCGCGGTGCACGGCACGCACTGGCACGGCGCGTTCGAGTCCGACGGGTTCCGCCGCTGGTTCCTCACCGAGGCGGCGCGGCTGGCCGGGCGTACCGGCTTCCGGGTCGCGCCGGCCACCAGCTTCGCCGCCGCCCGGGAACGCTCGCTCGACCTGCTCGGCGACCTCGTCGAGGAGCACCTCGACACCGACGCCCTCTGGCGTCTCATCGAGACCGGCGCACCCGAGGCTCTTCCCTTCATCCCGCCCGGCGCCCCGCCCACCTGAGCACCACCCCCACGACGGACCACCGCCTCCAGCGCCGACAGCGCCACCCCGCGACAGACCACCGCCTCCGGCGTCGATCATGGAGTCGTGGTGCCTGATATGTCGCTGATGGCCCTCTGCGTCCGCCACCACAACGTCATGATCGGCGAGGTGGGATAGCGGGCTGGTCAGAGGCGGATGTCGGCGGGGCGGTCGGTGGTGGGCAGACCGGCGGCCAGCCACGCGTCGACGCCGCCGATCATGTCGGTGGCCCGGCGCAGCCCGAGGGTCTGGAGGCTCGCGGCGGCCAGGCTGGAGCTGTAGCCCTGGCGGCACACCACGATGATCTCCCGGTCGTACGCGGTGGCCTCCGGGATGCGCCAGGCGCTGGCCGGGTCGAGCCGCCACTCCAGCACCGTACGGTCGATGACGACCGCCCCCGGGAGGTCACCCTGTTCGCGGCGCTGCGTGTCGGTACGGGTGTCGACAAGCAGAGCGCCACCGCGGACCGCCTCGACGGTCTGCTGTGGAGTCAGTCGGTGCAGCCCGGCGCGGGCCTGTTCGAGCAGGGCGTCGATGCCGGGGCTCATCACGTCTCGGAGCACCACCGAATCATGCCGACTCGGCTACCGGCCCGCGCGGCGAACCGATCGCCCGTCACCCCTCGCCACCCCAATTCCCCCGGACGTGAGAATGGCCGCCCCAACAGGCTCAGCCAGACGTGTCACCCGGCCGGGATCGGCATGATCGACTCGATTTCCGTGAGGTCGGGGTGTCGTGGCGGGCGGGAGAGAGCGACATCCGTGAAACCGAGTCGATCACGGCCAGACCGCCGAGCCTGGCGAGCGCGGACCAGGGGAGGGGCATACTGCGCTCGTGCACGGACTCTTCGCCAGGGGACCGCTCGGACGCACGGGGCCGCCGCTGCGTGAGCCCGGCACCCTTCGACACCGAAACGACGCCGATGGGCCGACCGAGGGTTCCGCCGCGCAGGTGGCACCGGTGGCAGTCGTCGAGGCGTACGCCGAGGTGGCGCGCCGGGTGCTCGCGGGCCCGGCGCGGTTGGGACGGACCCGGCTGGTCGCCGTCGACGGGCCGAGCGGCGCGGGCAAGAGCCGGTTCGCGGCGCACCTCGCGGACGCCCTGGCGGCGCTGCCCGGCGGGCGGCCGCCCGTGGTGCACACCGACGACCTGCTCGACGGCTGGGGCGACCAGTTGACCTTCTGGCCCCGGCTCGACGGCGAGGTGCTGGCCCGGCTGCGCCAGGGGAAGCCGGGCGCGTACCGGCGGTACAGCTGGGTACGGCGGTCCTTCCTGCCCCGCCCGGTGCCGGTGCCGGTGACGCCGGTGCTGATCGTGGAGGGGGTCAGCGCCGCGCGTGCCGTCGTCCGGCCGGAGCTGACTCTCGCCGTCTTCGTGACCGCGCCCGCGCCGCTGCGGCTGGCCCGCGCGGTCGAACGGGACGGGGCGGAGATCCTGCCGGAGCTGCGCCGCTGGCATGTCGGTGAGCGGGCGCACTTCAGCGCCGACGACACCGCCGCGCACGCCGACCTGGTGGTCGACGGAGCGTCGACGCTGCCGCTCGACGCGTCGCGCTACTTCGTGCGGGTCCCCGCTGCGGGTGCGGGCTCGGCCGGCCGGCCTGGGTAAGGCCGGCATACGATGCCGGTCATGACCTCACCGATCATGTCCGAGTCCGAGGTGCGGGCCGCCGTCGAGCGGGAGATGCCCGGCGTCCGGGCCGACCTCGAACGCCTCGTCCGTATCCCCGGCATCGCCTTCGACGGCTTCGACCACTCGCACGTCGAGCGTTCCGCCGAGGCGGTCGCCGAGTTGCTGCGCGGCTGCGGCCTGGACGTCGACATCGTGCGTTCCGGCGGGCAGCCGGCCGTGATCGGCCGTCGCGCGGCACCGCCCGGCGCGCCCACCGTGCTGCTCTACGCCCACCACGACGTGCAGCCGGTCGGCGACCGGTCGCTGTGGGAGTCCGACCCGTTCGAGCCGGTGGAGCGCGACGGCCGCCTGTACGGCCGGGGCGCGGCCGACGACAAGGCCGGCATCATGGCGCACGTCGCGGCCCTGCGGGCGTACGGGGACGCGCTGCCGGTCGGTGTGGTGCTGTTCATCGAGGGCGAGGAGGAGTTCGGCTCCGACTCGTTGGAGCGGCTGCTCGTCGAGCACCGCGACGAGATCGCCTCGGACGTCATCGTGATCGCTGACTCGGGCAACTGGGACATCGGCGTACCGGCGCTGACCACCTCGCTGCGCGGCATCGTCAACTGCTTCGTCGAGGTGCGCACGCTGGACCACGCCGTGCACAGCGGCATGTTCGGCGGCGCCATCCCGGACGCGTTGACCGCGCTGGTCCGGCTGCTGGCGACCCTGCACGACGACGCCGGTGACGTGGCGGTGGACGGGCTCGTCGGCCGGGTGGGCGCCGCCGTCGACTACCCGGAGGACCGGGTACGCGCCGAGGCCGGGCTGGTCGAGGGTGTGCAGTTCATCGGTACCGGCCGGCTCACCGACCGGCTCTGGACCAAGCCGGCGCTGGCGGTGCTCGGCATCGACGCCCCGGCCACCGGCGAGGCCCCGAACGCCCTGGTGCCGGCCGCGAAGGCGAAGCTCAGCGTCCGTCTCGCCCCAGGCGACGACCCCAAGCGGGCGTACGCGGCGGTGCGCGCCCACCTGGAGAAGCACGCGCCGTGGGGCGCTCAGGTCACGGTCACCTTCGAGCACGACGGCAACCCGTGCGTGATCGACGCGTCCGGGCCGATGTTCGACGCCGCCCGCTCGGCGTTCCAGGCCGCCTGGGACGGCACCGAGCCGGTGGACATCGGCGTCGGCGGCTCGATCCCGTTCATCGCCACCTTCCAGGAGATGTTCCCGCAGGCGGCGATCCTGGTGACCGGCGTGGAGGACCCGCACGCCCGCGCGCACGGTCCGAACGAGAGCCTGCACCTCGGCGAGTTCGCCAAGGTCTGCCTCGCCGAGGCGCTGCTGTTGGGCAAGGTGGCCGCTGCGGCGGAGTGATAACGGCAAGTTTGCGCCTGAACTGCGTGTTTACGGCGTGTCGTCGATGGGGTTGTTATAGGCTTTCGAACATGAGTACGAACGAGGTGATGGCCCGGTTGGGGGCCGCCGTCAGCGCACTGGGGGACGTCGACGTCTCCGCGTGGTCCGAGGACACGCTCAACGAACAGCTCGGTGAGCTCTCCGCCGCCCTGGTCGCCCTCGACTCGGTGCTCTCCCGGGTGGCCGGTGAGGTCCGCGCCCGAGGGTTGCGCATCGAGGAGCCCGTCTCCGCCTGATTCCCGCCGCCCCTTGAGTGCCTTGAGAACCAGGGCCAGCGGGCTGCGGCACCGCGCCGACACCGCCCGGGCACGGCAATGCCCGGGCGGTGTCGGAGGTGACTGGCAGGATGAGCGTCGTGCGGTTCATCGACCTGGCGGCCACCTCCGCCGCCGTGGGCGCCACCAGCGGCCGGCGGGCCAAGGTGGAGCTGCTCGCCGACGCGCTGCGCCGGCTCGACCCGGCCGAGGTGGAGCCCGGCGCCGGCTATCTCGCCGGTGAGTTGCGGCAACGCCAGACCGGCGTGGGCTACGCCAGTCTGCGTGACCTGCCCGCGCCGGCCGTCGAGCCGACGCTGACCGTGGCCGCCGTCGACGCGGCCATCGCCCAGATCGCCGCTGTGCACGGCTCGGGGGCGCAGGCCCGCCGCCGCGCTCTGCTCGGCGCCCTCTACGCGGCGGCCACCGCCGACGAGCAACGGCTGCTGACCGGCCTGTTCGGTGGTGAACTGCGCCAGGGCGCGCAGGCCGGGCTGCTCGCCGATGCCGTGGCCCGGGCCGCCGAGGTGCCGGCCGCCACCGTCCGCCGTGCCCTGCTGCTCGCCGGTGACCTGCGGGCCGTGGCGGTGGCCGCGCTGCGCGGAGGGGCCGCCGAGCTGGCTGGTTTCGGCCTGCGGGTCGGCCGGCCGCTCGCGCCGATGCTCGCCCAGAGCGCCCCCTCGGTCGACGAGGCGCTGGCCGCGACCGGCACGCCGGCCGTGGTCGACGTGAAGCTCGACGGCATCCGCATCCAGGTGCACCGCTCCGGCGCCGACATCGCCGTGTTCACCCGCAGCCTCGACGAGATCACCAGCCGGGTGCCCGAGGTCGTCGCGGCGGTGCGCGCCCTGCCCGGCCGCGAGCTGGTGCTCGACGGCGAGGCGATCGGCCTGGACGAGACGGGCCGCCCGCTGCCGTTCCAGCAGACCTCCAGCCGGGCCGCCCGGCGCACCACCCCGAGCACCACCGGCCGTACGCCGGTCGCCCCGGCGGTGCTCGCGGCCGCCGCCAGCACCGGCACGACGGTGCTCACCCCGTACTTCTTCGACCTGCTGCACCTCGACGGTGAGGATCTGATCGACCTGCCCGGCCACCAGCGGTGGGCCGCGCTCGCCGGCGCGGTGGACGCGTCACTGCTGGTCGGTCGGATGGAGGTCGACGGTCCGGAGCAGGCCGGGGCGGCGTTCGCCGCCGCCCTCGACGCGGGCCAGGAGGGCGTGGTGGTCAAGGCGCCGGACGCCCCCTACGACGCCGGCCGTCGTGGGGCGGCCTGGGTCAAGGTCAAACCCCGACACACCCTCGACCTGGTGGTGCTCGCCGTGGAGTGGGGCAGCGGCCGGCGCAAGGGCTGGCTCTCCAACCTGCACCTCGGCGCCCGTGACCCGCGCACCGGCGACTTCGTGATGCTCGGCAAGACGTTCAAGGGGCTCACCGACGAGCTGCTGCGGTGGCAGACCGAGCGGTTCCTCGGCCTCGCCGTCGAGCGCGGCGACTGGGTGGTCCGGGTGCGTCCCGAGCAGGTCGTGGAGATCGCGTTCGACGGGGTGCAGACGAGCACCCGCTATCCCGGTGGAATGGCGCTGCGGTTCGCCCGCGTGGTGCGCTACCGGGACGACAAGTCCGCCGCCGAGGCCGACACCATCGACGCCGTCCGCGCCATCCACGCGGGCCGGGTCACCGGCTGACGGCGGTCGGGGCCAGCCCACCGGCGGACGCCGGTTCAGGCTGTCAGGGCGGGGTCAGGCGGAGGCGCTGGGCGTCGGCTCGGCCGCCCGGTCCAGCGGTGCCGGCGCGCCACCGAGGCCGGCGGCCCGGCGTGCCTCGCGGCGGGCCACCCAGCCGTAGCCGAAGATCGCCATCGCGGCGAAGAGCCACCACTGCACGACGTAGCCGAAGTTCTGCCAGTTGTTGGTGTGCCCGACCGGGACGGCCTTGAAGAGCGGGTCGGCGGCCGGGGTCTGCTCGTCCAGCAGCAGGTAGCCGCCGTAGACCGGGTAGGGCAGCTCGCGGGCCAGCCGCGGCACGGCGATCCGCCGGGTCTCCAGCCGTCCGTCGCGGCGGTCCACCACGCCGGCGCCGCTCTCGGTCTCGTGCACCCGGCCGCTGACCGTGACGTCGCCGCCCGGCGGGGTGGGCACCGACGGCTGGGCGGTCGCGCCGCCCGGAGCCGGCGGGATCCAGCCCCGGTCCACCAGCAGCGCGGTGCCGTCGGCGAGCACGAGTGGGGTGAGCACCTCGAAGCCGACCCGGCTGTCGACCGTCCGGCCCCGGACCAGGACGGTGTTCGACGTGTCGTACCGGCCGGTGGCGGTGACGCGGGTCCAGACCCGGTCCTTCGCGGGAGCCGGACCGGCGGTGCCGGGCCCGCCGGCCGGCGGGCGGAACGCGTCGGCCAGGGGCGCCGGGGCCATCCGCTCGCCCGCGTCGATCCGCTCGTTGATCTCGGTACGACCCCGGTAGCGGTCCAGCTGCCAGTTGCCGAGCCACACCATGACGGCGGCGGCGACCAGCGTCAGCGCGAGGGCGCCCAACCAGCGTGGGCTCAGCAGGAACCGGTACACGGCACCGAGGCTACCCGTATGACCGGGGCCACTCACCGCGACCGGGCCGGGACGGTCCGCCGACCCCCGGTTGGCGGTGCTCGCCCGTCGGTGCGGGCGAGTATCGTCACGCCGACGGATCGACCCCCTCGGTTGTCCGTCGCGTACCCGCCGCCGCCCGCGAGGAGTCGATGATGACCGTCGTGCCGCGCCTGGTGCTCAGCGCGCCGTCCTCCGGGCACGGAAAGAACGCGTTGGCGATCGGGCTGCTCGCCGCCCTGGCCGAGCGGGGTGTCGACGTCGCCGGGTTCAAGCTCGGCCCGGACCACGTCGACGCCGCGTACCTCGGTCTCGCCGCCGGCCGACCGGGCCGGGTGATCGATCCCCGGCTGGTCGGCGTCGACCGGCTCGCCCCGCTGGTCGCGCACGGCGCCGCCGGTGCCGGTCTCGCGGTCGTGCAGGGCAGCATGGGCCTGTACGACTCGGTGGGCGGCCGGCCCGAGCAGGAGTCCACGGCCGCCGCCGCGGCGGCGCTGCGCAGCCCGGTGGTGCTGGTGGTCGACGTGGCCGCGATGGGTCAGTCGGTGGCCGCGCTGGTGCACGGGTTCCGCTCGTACGACGAGCAGTTGTGGTTGGGCGGGGTGATCCTCAACCGGGTGGCGTCGTCGCGGCACGAGAGCATGCTGCGCGAGGCGTTGGACGACGTGGGTGTGCCCGTCTACGGCGCGCTGCGCCGCCAGGATCTGCCGGCCGTGCTGCCGTCCCGCCGGCACGGGGTCGCGCCGGTCGTCGACTCCTCGGCCGACGCCGTCCGCGCGGTGCGTCGCCTGGGTGAGGCCGTCGCCGCCACTGTCGACCTGGAACGTCTGCTCGGGCTGGCCCGTTCCGCTCCGCCCCTGCCGGCGGTGGCCTGGTCGCCGGGGGACGCGCTCGGTGAGCTGGTCGTGCCCGCGCAGCGTCCGCTGGTCGCGGTGGCCGGTGGTCCGGGTGGCAGCTTCAGCCACCCGGAGGCCGCGGAGCTGCTGACGGCGGCCGGCGCCGAGGTGGTCACGGTCGACCCGCTGCGCGACGAGGCGTTGCCCGTCGGCACGCGGGCGCTGGTCGTCGGGGGAGCGCTGCCCGAGGCGTACGCCGAGCAACTGTCGGCCAACCGTCGGCTCTGCATCGCGGTGGCCGAGTTGGCGCGTACCGGCCGGCCGGTGGTCGCCGAGGGCGCCGGTCTGCTCTGGCTGGCCCGGGAGCTGGACGGGCTGCCGATGTGCGGTGTGCTGGACGCGGTGGGCGCGAGCCGCGACGGCCTGGTGGTGGGCTACCGGGAGGCGACCGCCGAGACCGACAGCGTGGTCGCCGCGAGCGGCACGGTGGTTGTCGGGCACAAGGAGCACCGGGCGGTGCTCACCCCGCGCGCCGGTCAGCGGCCGGCGTGGCGGTGGGAAGGTGGCACGCCGGAGGGGTTCGTCTGGCGCAACGTGCACGCCTCGCAGCTCACCCTGCACTGGGCCGGTCATCCGGCGACCGCCGCCCGGGTGGTGGCCGCGGCGGTGGGCGAGCCAGCAGCCGAGGCGGTGTCACAGCCGGTGGTGCCGGCGTGATCGGTCAGGTGGCGGTCCGCCGGTTTCCGGTGTTGACCGTCTCCACCCCGCGTACGGAGGTGCGCCGGCTCACCGCGGCCGACGCGGCGGCGGCCGGCGAGATCTTCGCCGACAAGCTGACCCGGCGTTGGCTGCCGCTGCCCGGCGACTCCGGTCCGATCGACGGGCACGCCTGGTGCACCGACCTGGCCCGGCAGCGACGCGACAGCGGCGAGGGCGACCACTACGGAGTGATCCGCCGGGAGGACGACCAGGTGGTCGGCTCCCTCTGGACCCGGCGTACCGACTGGGGTGCCCGCCTCACCGAGGTCTCCTACGCGATGGCTCCGCACGCCCGGGGCTTCGGCCTGGCCGCCGAGGCGGTGGACGCGGTGGCCATCGCCTTGATCCTGGAGCACGGTTTCCAGCGGGTCGAGCTGCGGGTCGCGCCCGGCAACCTGGCGTCCCGCCGGGTCGCCGAGAAGGCCGGCTTCAGCTACGAGGGCCTGTTGCGCAACGCCGGCTTCGTCGGCGGTGGCCGGGTCGACCTCGAAGTCTGGTCGTTCGTGGCGGCGGACCTTCGCTGAGCCCCGCCGCCCGGCGGACCTTTCGCCGACCCCCGCCGTCACCCGACGATGGCGTCCGAGGGCGGCGTGAACTGGCGGGTAGGTGTGCCCTTGAGGCCGTCGCGCAGGGTCTGTGCCACCGCCGCGATCGGGATCTGGGACTGCCCGTCACCGACCGCGTTGAACGGATTGTCCGGGTCGGAGATGAAGCTCGCCGCAGCCAGTTCCGGTGTGAACCCGACGAACCAGGCGGACCGGGTGCTGTCGGTGGTACCCGTCTTGCCGGCGACCGGGCGGCCGACCGTACCCCGGACGCTGTCGGCCGTCGACCAGCCGCCGCAGCCCCCGCGTGCCGGGGTGTCCCCGGTCGGGCAGCGGGCGGCGTCGGTGGCCGCGCGGGCGGCGTCGGCGCTGACCACCTGGCGGCAGCGAGGCTTCGCCACCTCGCGCTGGATGCCGCCCGGCGTGGTGTACGTGGCCGGTGTGCCGTCCCGGTTCATGATCGCCTGCACGGGTATCGCCTCGCAGTAGCGGCCGTCGGCCGCGATGGCCGCGTAGGCGTTCGCCATCTCCAGCGGGGTGGCGTCGGAGACGCCGAGGGTGAACGCGCCCCACTTGTTGGCCTTGCCCGGTGACGCCTGCTCCCGGTCGACGTCGGTGCGCCAGCGCAGGCCGAGCTGTTCGGCGAGTCGGACCGCCTTCTCCGCGCCCACCTTCTCCTCCAGCCACACGAAGTACGTGTTGACGGATTTGCCGAAGCCCGACCACATGGTCTGCTGGCCGGTCATCGCGCCGCTGGCGTTCGACGGCGCCCAGCCGTCGTAGACGGACGACTTGTAGCGGTACGGGGCGTTGAACGAGGTGGACAACGTCATCCCGGAGTCCAGCGCGGCCAGCATCGGGAACATCTTGAACGTCGATCCGGCCTGGTAGCCGGGCAGGTCTCCGCCGCCGAGCAGCGGCGCCACCGTGTTGGGGTAGTTGGCCTTCACCTTCGGCCCGGCCTCGGGATTGGAGCTGGGTGGATTGTCGGCCAGATCCAGGGAGTAGTTCCGGTTGACCGCCATCGCCTTGACCCGCCCGGTGCCCGGTTCGGAGACCACGATGCCGTTGGCGAACGGGCTGCCGGTGCCCTCCTTCGCGCCGACGTTCTTCTCGGCCGCCTCCTGGACCTTCTGGTCGAGGCTGAGCACGATCCGGTAGCCGCCCCGGCGCAGCTTGTCCATCCGTTCGAGGCGGTTGCTGCCGAACGCCGGTTGCGCGCTCCACCAGTTCTTCACGTAGTCGCAGGCGAAGCCCCAGCTCTGGTACTTCTCGATGATCGAGGCGCAGTCGCTCGGTGGGGTGGTGAGCTTCAGCCGGATCGGCTCGGACTTCGCGGCGGCGGCCGAGTCGGGGGACAGGTAGCCGAGCTGGCTCATCCGGTCCAGGACGTAGTTGCGCCGCCCGGTGGCCTCCTTCTGGTCGGAGTCGGCCGGGTCGTACTCGGAGGGGGACTTGACGAGCCCGGCGAGGGTGGCCGCCTCGACCGGGGTGAGGTCCTTCGGGGTCTTGGAGAAGAAGATCTCGCTGGCCGCGTAGATGCCGTACGCCCGGTGACCGAAGTACGCCGAGTTCAGGTAGCGCTCCATGATGTCTTCCTTGCTCATCTCCTTCTCCAGGTCCAGCGCCATGCGCATCTCCTTGACCTTGCGCAGGCTGGTCTGCTGGGTGGCCTCCTGGACCTCTTTGGGGGTGGTGGCGCTGTCCCGCAGGGCCATCCGGACGTACTGCATGGTCAGCGTCGACGCGCCCTGGGACACCCCGCTGGAGTGGGCGTTGGCCACGAAGGCGCGGGCCACGCCCTTCGGGTCGACGCCGTGGTGCTGGTAGAAGCGGGAGTCCTCGGCGGCGACGATCGCCTGCTGGATGTTCGGCGACATGTCCGACAGCTTCGTGTACTGCCGGTACTCCTCGTAGAACATGGTCAGCACGGTCTTGCCGTCCGGGGCGTACAGGTAGGAGGTTTCGGCGGGCAGGGCTTTGGTCAGCAGCCGGGTCTTCTGCTCCGTGGCGTGCGCGGTGGCCTTCGCGCCGAGCCCGGTGAGGGCGACCAGCGGGTAGGCGGCGGCGGCGATCACGATGCCGGCGATGAGCCCGGCGCGCAGGAGAGGAACGAGACGACCAGCGGCAGCAAGGGGTCGGTTGCTCACGTCGCAAAGTTATGACATTTCCGATTCGTGCATGAGAAAAACTCATAAACCCGCGAGGTGGTGACATGGCTTACGTCGACATCGACTGTCCCGCCGGCCACCTTCCCGGCAGGATCGCGGACATGCGTGATCAGCCGTGCGGGGTGTCGCCGTTCGTCGACGCCGAGCCCGACCTGGCGCACCACGGCGACGCCGAGGCCAGCGCCGGTCTGGTCGACCTCGCCGTCAACGTCCGCCGGGCGCCGCTACCGGCCTGGCTGGCCGATCCGATCGCCGCCACCCTCACCGACCTGGCCCGCTATCCGGCCCCGGCCCCGGCCCGCGCCGCCGTCGCCGCCCGGCACCGGCGTCACCCGGACGAGGTACTGCTCACCGCCGGGGCCGCCGAGGGCTTCGTGCTCATCGCCCAGGCGCTGCGCGGCGTGCGCCGGCCCGTGGTGGTGCACCCGCAGTTCACCGAGCCGGAGGCGGCGCTGCGGGCCGCCGGGCACACGGTCGAACGGGTCCTGCTGGACCCGGCCGACGGCTTCCGCCTCGACGAATCCCTCGTGCCCGCCGACGCGGACCTGGTCATGATCGGCAACCCGACGAACCCCACCTCGGTGCTGCACCCCGCCCGGACCATCGCCGCGCTCGCCCGTCCCGGCCGGGTGCTGGTCGTCGACGAGGCGTTCGCCGACACCACGGGCGGCGCGGACACCGGTGAACCCGAGTCGCTCGCCGAGCGGCGCGACCTGCCCGGGTTGCTCGTCCTGCGTAGCCTCACCAAGACCTGGGGCCTGGCCGGCCTGCGGATCGGCTACCTGCTCGGCGACGCGGCCCTGCTGTCCCGGCTGGCCGCCGTCCAGCCGCTCTGGGCCGTCTCCACGCCCGCGCTGGCCGCCGCCGAGGCCTGCGCCACGCCCGTCGCGGTCCAGGCCGAACGCGCGATCGCCGCCGAACTCGCCGCCGACCGCGACCACCTGGTCGCCTGCCTGTCCGACCTGCCGGGCGTACGCGTCGCCGGCCGCCCCGCCAGCGCGTTCGTCCTGCTGCGCCTGCCCGACGCGACCCGGGTACGGGCCGCCCTGCGCGACCGGGGCTGGGCGGTCCGCCGGGGCGACACCTTCCCCGGGCTCGGCCCGGACTGGCTGCGCGTGGCGGTACGCGACCGAGACACCACCGACGCGTTCATCGCGGTGCTGCGCGAGATCATGGAGGCATGATGCTGGAGACCACGACGTCGGCGATCCGGCCCCCGGACGAGGCGGCGATGGCCGCCGCCCGCGAGCTGCACGGCCGGCTGACCAAGCCGGCGGGCTCGCTGGGCCTGCTGGAGAACCTGTCGGTACGCCTCGCCGGACTGGCCGGGATCTGCCCGCCGCCGGTGCCCGAGCCCGCCGCCGTGGCGATCTTCGCGGGCGACCACGGGGTGCACGCCCAGGGAGTCACCCCGTGGCCGCAGGAGGTCACCGCGCAGATGATCGGCAACTTCCTGGCCGGTGGCGCGGTCGTCAACGCGTTCGCCCGGCAGGCCGGCGCGTCGGTCACCGTGATCGACGTCGGGGTGGCCCACCCGCTGCCCGCGCCCACCGGGTCGGCCGCGCCCGCGTCCACCGGGTCGGCCGCGCCCGCGTCGGACCTGGCCGCGCCCACGGGCTCGGCCGCGCCCGCGTCGGACCTGGCCGCGCCCACGGGCTCGGCCGCGCCCGTGTCGGACCTGGCCGCGCCGCGGCTGATCGACGCGTCCGTACGCCGCGGTACCCGCGACCTGTCGGTGACCGCAGCGCTCACCCGGGACGAGGCGCTGGCGGCGGTCCTGACCGGCGTCCGGGTCGCCGACGAGCTGATCGACGCCGGCGCCGGCATCCTGCTCACCGGGGACATGGGCATCGGCAACACCACCCCGGCCGCCGCGCTGATCGCCGCGTTCACCGGCGTCGACCCGCTCGACTCCACGGGTCGGGGCACCGGAGTGGACGATGCGACGTACGCCCACAAGGTGGCCGTGGTGCGGGCCGCGCTGGCCCGGCACACCCCCGACCCGGCCGACCCGCTGGGTGTCCTCGCCGCCGTCGGCGGTTTGGAGCACGCCGCCCTGGCCGGGCTGATCCTCGGTGCCGCCGCCCGTCGTACGCCGGTCCTGCTGGACGGGGTGATCGCGGTGTCCGCCGCGCTCGCCGCCGCCGCGTTCGCTCCGGACGCGGTCGCCGCCATGGTCGCCGGACACCGCTCGGCGGAGCCCGGCGCGACGGTGGCGTTGCGACACCTCGGCCTCGACCCGCTCATCGATCTGGGGCTGCGCCTCGGCGAGGGCACCGGCGCGCTGCTGGCGCTGCCGGTGGTCACCGGCGCGGTCCGGGTGCTGCACGAGGTCGCCACGTTCGACTCGGCCGGCGTGGCCGAGAAGTGACCACGTCCAGCGAGCGGTCCGGTGGTGCCGGATGAGCGCGAACCCGTACCCCCTTGGTCTGCGGCTCGACGGACGGCGGGTGGTCGTGGTGGGTGGCGGCGCGGTCGCCACCCGGCGCGTGCCGGCGCTGCTGGACGCCGGCGCGGATGTCCTGCTGGTGGCACCGGAGCTGACCCCGGCGTTGCAGGCCCGGGTCGACGCGGGTCGGCTGCGCTGGGTGCCGCGCCGCTTCGTGCCCGAGGACCTGGACGGGGCCTGGCTGGTCCAGGTGGCGATCGACGATCCGACCGCGGCTGCCGCGGTCAGTGCCGTCGCGGACGAGCGGCGGATCTTCTGCGTACGCGCCGACGACCGGGCGGCCGCCACCGCCTGGACTCCGGCGGTGACCCGGCAGGGACCGGTCACCGTGGCGGTGCTCGGCGGTGGTGACCCCCGACGGGCGATGAGCGTCCGCGACGCCATCCGCGACCTGCTCGCTGCAAGGAAGGGCCCCCTCTTAACGCCTGGGGTAGAGGAAGGGGCCCTTCCTAACTCGACCGGCGGGCGGGTGGCTCTCGTCGGGTCCGGGCCGGGTGACCCGGAGCTGATCACCGTGAAGGGCTGGCGGCTGCTCACCGAGGCGGATGTGGTGGTCGCCGACCGGCTGGTACCCGGCCTGCTCCTGGACGAGCTGCGCCCCGACGTCGAGCTGGTGGACGCCTCGAAGATCCCCTACGGCCCGTCACGCGCCCAGGAGGAGATCAACCAGATCCTGGTCGACCGGGCGCTGGCCGGTGCTGCCGTGGTGCGGCTCAAGGGCGGCGACCCGTACGTCTTCGGCCGGGGCGGCGAGGAGTTGCTGGCCTGCGCGGCGGCCGGTGTGCCGGTGACCGTCGTGCCGGGGGTGACCAGCTCGATCGCCGCGCCGGCTGCGGCCGGCATCCCGGTCACCCACCGGGGGGTGGCGCACGAGTTCACCGTGGTCTCCGGGCACGTGGCGCCCGACTCGCCGGCGTCGCTGGTGCGCTGGGACGCCCTGGCCGGCCTGCGCGGCACCCTGGTGATCCTGATGGGGCTGAAGAACCTCGCCGCTATCGCCGAGACGTTGATCGCGCATGGCCGGTCGCCGCAGACACCGGCCGCCGTGGTCCAGGAAGCCACCACGGGCACTCAGCGGGTGCTGCGGTCCACGCTCGAAGCGGTCGCCGCCGACGTGCACACAGCCGAGGTGCGCCCACCCGCCGTGGTCGTCGTGGGCGACGTGGTGGGTGCCCTCGACGCCTGAGCAACGGGTGCCCACCGATCTTGCGGTTTCGGCGGGCAACATGCGTGATATGTCCCTTGTGTCGGGACAGGAAGTGCAAGATCGGCGAGCAGGGTAGTCCGGATGCGGCGATCATGGAGTTGTGGTGCCCGGGTTGGTGCCTTACCGGCGTTTTGTTGCCCACCACGGCGCCATGATCGGCGAGGTGGTGCCACGTGACGACGGGGCCGGGAGCGTCAGCGCTCCCGGCCCCGTCGTACGTGCTGTCGTTACTGCTTGAGCATGTTGTCCAGCAGCAGGGCACAGCGGATCAGCCCGAGGTGGCTGTACGCCTGCGGGTGGTTGCCCAGGCCGCGCTCGGCGAGCGGGTCGTACTGCTCGGGGAGCAGGCCGGTCGGGCCGGCGGTCAGCACCATCTGCGCGAACAGCTCCTCCGCGTCGGTGCGCCGGCCGGTGCGCAGGTACGCCTCGATCAGCCACGCCGTGCAGATGTGGAAGCCGCCCTCGCGGCCGGGCAGGCCGTCGTCCCAGTGGTACCGGTAGACGACCGGGCCGCTGCGCAGGTCCGCCTCGATCTTCAGGACCGTGGACAGGAAGCGCGGGTCGTCACCCGGGAGCAGGCCGGAGAGGCCGATCCAGAGCGACGAGGCGTCCATGTCCTCGTCCCCGTACGCGACGCTGTACGCCTCGACGTCGTCGTGCCAGCCGTGCTCCAGCACGTTCGCGCCGATCCGGTCGCGCAGGTCCGTCCACTCGGGCCGGTCTTCGCCGCCGTGCTGGCGCATCACGTGCAGCGCCCGGTCGACGGTCATCCAGCACATCACCTTCGAGAAGACGTGGTGCCGGGGTGGCAGCCGCGCCTCCCAGATGCCGTGGTCGGGCTCGTGCCAGCGGCGGCGGACCGCCTCGACCATGTTCTCCAGGACCCGCCACTCGTCGTCGCGGACCGAGCCGCGCGCGTCGGCGACGGCCGCGATCAGGTCGGCGATGGGGCCGAACACGTCGAGCTGGAGCTGGTGGTTGGCGAGGTTGCCGACCCGGACCGGCCGGGAGCCGGCGTACCCGGGCAGCGTGTCGATGACCGCCTCGGCCCCCAGCTCGTACCCGTCGATGGTGTAGAGCGGGTGCAGCCGCTCCGGGTGGCCGCCGGTGCGCTCGATGCAGCCGTCCACCCAGCGCAGGAACGCCTCGGCCTCGTCGATGGAGCCGAGGTCGACGAGCGCGCGGGCGGTCAGCGCGGCGTCGCGCAGCCAGCAGTAGCGGTAGTCCCAGTTGCGGACGCCGCCCAGCTCCTCCGGCAGGGAGGTGGTGGCCGCGGCGAGGATCGAGCCGGTCGTCTCGTGGCAGAGCCCGCGCAGGGTGAGGGCGCTGCGCGCGACCAGGTCACGGGAGGTGGACGGCAGCCGCAGCGAGGCCACCCAGTCCTTCCACGGCTGCTCGGCAGCGGCCTGCCGCTCGTGGATCGGCACCCGGTGGTGCTCCAGGCTGTGCGTGCCGAAGCGCAGCTCCAGCACGACCTGCCCACCAGCGGCGGAGAGGTCGACGACCGCCTTGGCGGTCTCGTACCCACCGTCGTTGTTGACCTGCCACTCGACCCCGGGGGAGTAGAGGGCGACCGGTTCGTTCGAGCCGAGCACCAGCAGGCCGTCGCCGACGGGCTGCAACTGCACGGCCACCTGGCCGAACTCGGGGCGCGGCGCGAACTCCACCCGGACCCGCCCGTTGCCGCTGAGGACCCGGACGAGGGTCGAGTCGCCGGTGACCACGGCGGGACCGTCGGGCGTCGTCTCGCGGGCCGGCTTGTCCAGCCAGTCGGTGACGGTGAGCCCGGACCACCGGGTCTCGACGGTCATCGTGCCGGAGCGGTAGCGCTGGCCCAGCGGGATGCCGCCGCGCTCCGGGGCGATGCTGAAGTGACCGGCCGGGCTGCCGCCGACCAGGTCGGCGAAGATCGCCGCCGAGTCCGGCTTGGGGTGGCAGAGCCAGCTCACCTTCGCCTCGGGGGTGAGCAGGGCGACGGTACGACCGTTGGCCAGCATCGAGTGCCGCTCGATGGGCACCGCCCGCTCGCCGAACAGCCAGTGCCGGCGGGTCTCCAGCAGCAGCCCGAGCGCGCGGGCGGCCTCGATGGGCTCGGCCACCCGGAAGTTGGCCTTGGTGTCGCCTGGGCCGATCTTGATACCGAGGTCCGGCCCGTGCAGGTTGCCGAAGGCGTTCTCGTCGGTGACGTCGTCGCCGATGAAGAGCACCGCGCTCGCCGAGAGCTGGGTCCGTAGCTGGTCGACGGCCGTGCCCTTGTGGGTGGCCACCACGGACAGCTCGATGACCTCCTTGCCCTGCGTCACGGTGACGCCGTCGAAGGCGGCCGGGCCGTTGCGGACGGCCTCGATGGCGGCGGCGGCGACCTGCGGGTCGACGCCCCGGGTGTGCACCGCGACGCTGGCCGGCTTGCGTTCGAGCCGGATGCCCGGGTGTTCGGCGGCGATCTCGCGCAGCGCGTTGCGCACCTGGGTGCGGACCGCGACCAGCTCGGGGGAGAGGCGCTCGACGAAGCCGATGTCGAATTCGGAGCCGTGGCTGCCGACGAGGTGTACCTCGCTGGGCAGCCGGGAGAGCGCGGCCAGGTCGCGCAGGGCGCGACCGGAGACCACGGCCACGCTCGTCTGCGGCAGCGCCGCGAGCGCGCGGATCGCGGCCACCGACTCGGGCAGCGGTACGGCGGTGCTGGGATCCTCGACGATCGGCGCGAGTGTGCCGTCGTAGTCGCAGGCGATCAGGAGCTGCGGAACCCGGGCGATCCGGCCGATGGCGGATCGCAGTTCGGGGTCCATCACCCCGGTGGCGATCGCCGTTCCGTCGTTGACGGCCGTGTTCACGCGGCCTCCGCCTCGGAAACTCCCAGTTCGGAGAGGAAAGACTTGGCCCAGTGCCCCACGTCGTGGGTACGCAGGTGACGTTGCATTGTCCGCATCCGGCGGCGTGCCTCGGTTTTCTCCACGTGCACGGCCCGGAGCAGGGCGTCCTTCACCGCGTCCGGGTCGTGCGGGTTACATAGGAATGCCTGGCGCAGCTCCGTTGCGGCGCCAGCGAACTCGCTGAGCACGAGCGCACCGCCCTGGTCGGCACGGGATGCGACGTACTCCTTGGCCACGAGATTCATGCCGTCTCGCAGCGGGGTCACCATCATCACGTCCGCAGCAACGTACATCGCGGCCAGTTCACTGCGACTGTACGACTGATGGAGGTAATGCACGGCCGGCACGCCGACTCGGCCGAATTCGCCATTAATCCGACCAACTTCGCGCTCCACCTTGACCCGAAGTGCCTGGTAGTGCTCGACGCGCTCGCGACTCGGCGTGGCCACCTGCACCATAACGGCGTCCGGAACTGTCAACTTTCCGTCAGCAAGCAACTCGCGGAACGCCTTCAGGCGCAACTCGATGCCCTTGGTGTAGTCGAGCCGGTCCACGCCCAGGATTATCGTCTTCGGGTCGCCCAGTTCGGCGCGGATCTGCTTGGCCCGCGCCTGGATCGCCGGGTCGGCCGCCATCCGCTCCATCTCCTGCGTGTCGATGGAGATGGGGAAGGCGCCCGCCTTCACCTGCCGACCGTCGACCTGGATCATCTGACCCTCGTAGCGGAGCCCGAGCAGGTGCCGGGCCAGCCGGACGAAGTTCTGCGCGGCCAACCGCTGCTGGAAGCCCACCAGGTCCGCGCCGAGCAGACCGCGCAGCAGCTCGGTACGGAACGGCATCTGCATGAACAGCTCGATCGGCGGGAACGGGATGTGCAGGAAGAAGCCGATCCGCAGGTCGGGGCGCAGCTCGCGGAGCATGGCCGGCACCAGTTGGAGCTGGTAGTCCTGCACCCAGACCGTCGCGCCCTCGGCCGCGACGTCGGCTGCGGCCTCCGCGAACCGGGCGTTGACCAGCCGGTACGCCTCACGCCAGCGACGCTTGTACGCCGGTGTCTCCACCGCGTCGTGATAGAGCGGCCAGATCGTCGCGTTGGACTGGCCCTCGTAGTAGCGCTCCAACTCCTCGGCGCTCAACGGGACCGGGTGCAGCCGGATGCCCTCCAGGTCGAACGGCTCGGGAGCGGCACCGGTGCCGCCGGCCCAGCCCACCCAGGTGCCCTGGTGCTCGGCGAGTACGGGATGCAGCGCGGTGACGAGCCCACCGGGGCTGCGTCGCCACTGCCGTCCCTCGGGTGTGCTCACCTCGTCGACCGGCAGACGATTCGCCACTACGACAAAGGAGCTACGGACGGTCACGATCGGCCACCTCCGGGTACTGACGGGTCCACCGCGATGAGCGTACTGAGCGTAGCTGCGGTGTCTGGGCCCCCGTGCCGGAGTCTCCTACCCGCCCAGTGTGCGGTGAATCCTGAAGGTGATCTTGTCGACAGCCCGACGGTCAGAGGTCGACGCGCTCGCCGGCGTACTCCTGGGGCGGGGTGATGTGGGCGAAGCGCGTCGTACCTGTCAGGATTGACGATGGCGTGCGCGCGGCCGGCTCCCGGCCGGCGGCGGCGGGCGGAGGTCTCAGCTCGCGCCGCGCCGCCCACTCAGGCGACAGCAAACCGACGGAGGTAGCCCGCACCGTGGCCCAGTACATCTACGTCCTGGAAAAGGCGCGCAAGGCGCACGGCGACAAGGTCGTGCTCGACAACGTCACGTTGAGCTTCCTGCCGGGGGCCAAGATCGGTGTGCTCGGCCCCAACGGCGCCGGTAAGTCCAGCCTCCTCAAGATCATGGCAGGGCTGGACAAGCCGAGCAACGGCGAGGCCCGGCTCATGCCCGGCTACACCGTCGGCATGCTCGCCCAGGAGCCCCCGCTCAACGAGGCCAAGACCGTGCTCGGCAACGTCGAGGAGGCGGTCGCCGAGACCAAGGCCAAGCTGGAGCGGTTCAACAAGATCGCCGAGCAGATGGCGACCGACTACTCCGACGAGCTGATGGAGGAGATGGGCAAGCTCCAGGAAGAGCTTGATCACCTCGACGCCTGGGACGTCGACTCCAAGCTCGAACTGGCCATGGACGCGCTGCGCTGCCCGCCGCCGGACGCCGACGTGACCCAGCTCTCCGGTGGTGAGCGCCGCCGGGTCGCGCTCTGCAAGCTGCTGCTGGAGGCGCCCGACCTGCTGCTGCTGGACGAGCCCACCAACCACCTGGACGCGGAGAGCGTCTCCTGGCTGGAGCAGCACCTGGCGAAGTACGCCGGCACCGTCATGGCGATCACGCACGACCGGTACTTCCTGGACAACGTGGCCAACTGGATCCTTGAGCTGGACCGTGGCCGGACGTACCCGTACGAGGGCAACTACTCCACCTACCTGGAGAAGAAGGCCGCCCGGCTGGCCGTCGAGGGCCGCCGCGACGCCAAGATGAAGAAGCGCCTCACCGAGGAGTTGGAGTGGGTCCGCTCCAACGCCAAGGCCCGGCAGACCAAGTCCAAGGCCCGCCTGGACCGGTACGACGAGATGGCCACCGAGGCGGAGAAGACCCGCAAGCTGGACTTCGAAGAGATCCAGATCCCGCCGGGCCCGCGCCTGGGCAGCACCGTGATCGAGGCGCAGAACCTCAGCAAGGGCTTCGGTGACCGGCTGCTGATCGACAACCTGTCGTTCTCGCTGCCGCGCAACGGCATCGTCGGCATCATCGGCCCCAACGGCGTCGGCAAGACCACGCTGTTCAAGACCATCGTCGGGCTGGAGGAGCCGACCGCCGGCTCGGTGCGCGTCGGCGAGACGGTCTCGCTGTCGTACGTCGACCAGAACCGCGAGGGCCTCAACGGCGACAAGACCGTCTGGGAGGTCGTCTCGGACGGGCTGGACTACCTGATGGTGGGCAAGGTCGAGATGCCGTCGCGGGCGTACATCGCGGCGTTCGGCTTCAAGGGGCCGGATCAGCAGAAGCCGACGAAGGTGCTCTCCGGCGGTGAGCGCAACCGGCTCAACCTGGCGCTGACCCTCAAGATCGGCGGCAACGTCATCCTGCTCGACGAGCCGACGAACGACCTGGACGTGGAGACGCTGTCCAGCCTGGAGAACGCCCTGCTGGAGTTCCCCGGCTGCGCCGTGGTCATCTCCCACGACCGGATGTTCCTGGACCGGGTCGCCACGCACATCCTGGCCTGGGAGGGCGACGACCAGGACCCGTCCAGGTGGTTCTGGTTCGAGGGCAACTTCGAGGCGTACGAGAAGAACAAGATCGACCGCCTCGGCGCGGAGGCCGCCCGACCGCACCGGGTGACCTACCGCAAGCTGACCCGTGACTGACCGGTTCGTCTACCACTGCACGCTGCGCTGGTCCGACCTGGACGCGTACGGACACGTCAACAACTCGCGCTTCCTCACGCTGTACGAGGAGGCGCGGGTGGCGTTGATGTTCGCCGGCGGCCGGGCCTGGGGAGTGGGCTCGTTCGCCGACGGGGTGGTGATCCGCCGGCACGAGGTCGACTACCTGCGCCCGGTCGACTACGCGCTCGGACGGGCCACCGCGGAGTCCGCGCCCACGGTCCGCATCGAGCTGTGGGTGGAGGAGATCAGGGCGTCCCGGTTCACCGTCGCCTACGAGCTGTACGACGGTGAGGTGCTGGCCAGTCGCGCCCGCTCGGTGCTGGTGCCGTTCGACCTGACGCGTCAGGTGCCCCGGCGGATCACCGTCGAGGAGCGGGACTTCCTGCTGACGTACGCCCCGCAGGGCGGCGGATCGTGACGCGGCCGGAACGGGTGGCGTCGTCGGCGTCCAGCCACGGCCTGGCCGGCGTGGCCGACGCGGGCGCCTTCCTGGCCCGGCTGGTCCGGCTGGACCCGGCGGCGCCGGTGCGGCTGCGGCCGGCCGGCGCTTCCGGGCGGGTCGTCCTGTGGGCCCGGCTGCCGTGGCAGGTGCTGGTCGCCTCCACGGTGGCCGGCGACGCCGCCGGGGACGTCACCGTGGGCGCGGCCGACCTGCTGGCCGAGCTGGGACGCGGCGGTACCGCGTTGCCGGAGCGCCGGGACGCGCAGTGGCGCTGGCCCCTGCCGCCGGCGCGCAGCGAGCCGGTCGAGGTGCTGCCCGGCGTCGAGGTGCGCCGGATCGCGGCCGCGGCGGCGGGCACCCTGCGTACGGCGAGCGCCGAGGGGGTGGCGGGCCGCGCGGTGGGTCAGCGGGTCCTGCGCGACGCGCTGCTCGACCACGTGGCGGTGGTGGTCACGCCGGACGATCCGCCGGGCCCGCCGGTCGAGGTGCCGCAGCGACTGGTGCAGGGACTGGTCCGGATGGGCTTCCTCGGCGCGGTCGACGAGCCGGCCGTCCCTGCGGCGCGCGCCGCGGTGCGGGTAAGGGTCGCCGGCCGTTGGGTGGGCCTGGTGGGACCGTACGGAGCGGCCTGGTTGCAGAAGGCCACCGATCTCGCCGTGACTCCGCTCACTACTCGTCCGAACGGATGACCCCCATTCATTCTTCTGGGCCGGTGCGGTCGTTGGGGGGGTGCTTCAACCCGGCTGTCCGGGTACCGTCCATCCTCGGATCCAACGCACCGTAGGCGGCTGGATCCGCTGGGGAGTGAGGTGCGACGAGCGATGCCGTGGTGGTCATGGCGCCCCGGTCCCGCCGACGGCGGTGATCCGGAAACCCGAAGCGGGATCACAGTGGAGAGCGCGGTCCGGGTCGGGCCGCCGAGTCCTCGCCAGCCGGGGGACGACTGCCCGGGCAGCGACCGACCCGTACTGGCCGAAATGGCGGCCAGCATCGAGCCGGTGAGCCTGCGCCGGGTCTGTGACGCACTCGACCTGCTCGACGTGCGTTACCTGGCCGACGGTGACGGCAACCTGCTGGCCATGTGGGAGCGCCACGCCGTGCTGGTGACCCTTGAGGGTCCGGAGGACGAGATCCTGGTGATGCGGGCCCGCCCGCACGCCACGGTCCCGCCCGACTGGGCCGACCGGGCCTACCGGGTGGTCAACGAGTGGAACCACACCCGCCGCTTCTGCAAGGCGTACATCGGTGATCCGACCGAGCGCGGCCAGCTACCGATCTACGCCGAGCTGCAGGTCCCCCTCGGCGCCGGTACGCACGACGCGCTGCTGGTCGAGATGCTCGACTGCGGCGCGGCCGTGGCCACCAGCTTCGTGGACTGGCTGCACGACGAGGGCGCGCTGCTCTGAGACGGGCCGCGGCCCGGGTGCCCGGTGCGCGCGCCGTCAGGCGCGCTCGGCCGGGTCCTCCATGGCGTTGACCATGAAGTACGCGGCCCGCTCCAGGTAGTCCCAGAGGGCGACGGCGAGCTGCGGTTCCAGGTCGAGCCGGTCCACCGCCTGGCGCATGTGCCGCAGCCAGGCGTCCCGCTCGGCCACCCCGATCCGGAACGGGGCGTGCCGCATCCGCAGCCGTGGGTGACCGCGCTGCGCGGAGTACGTGTTCGGCCCACCCCAGTACTGCATCAGGAACAGGGTCAACCGGTCGGCCGCCGGGCCCAGGTCCTCCTCCGGGTACATGGGTCGCAGCAGCGGATCGCTGGCGACGCCGACGTAGAACTCGTCCACCAGCCGGCGGAAGGTGGGTTCGCCGCCGACCGCTTCGAAGAGCGTCATCGACGCGTCGGGACGGTCGGATTCACCTGCGGGGTTCACCATTCCATCCTGCCAGGTGCGTCGGCCGTGGACCCGACCCGGAGGCCGTGCGTCGGCTCACCCCGTGGATCACGTGACCGCGTGCCGACGGTGGCCTCCGGCTGCCCGGGGGTCGGTGAGCCCCGTCGTCCCGCTGACGGCGACGTCGCCCGCCGCGCGGGCCTGCGCGACGTTGGCGGCCGTGGCTGCCGCCACCGCCTCCTCCATCGTCTGCCGGCTCGGCCAGCGCAGGGTGGCGACAGTCATCAGCAGCACTCCGGCGGCGCTCCAGAGGCCGACCACCACCGGGATGGGGAACCGTTCGGCGAGCAACCCGGTAACCAGCACGGCGATCCCCTGGATGACCTGCACACCGGTGGCCATCACGCCGAACGCGCGAGCCCGGAACCCGGCCGGCAGGGCCCGGACGAACAGCCCGTTGGCCATCGGGAGCATGCCGGCGACCGCGAATCCGCACAGGGCGGCCAGCAGCGCCACCACCAGCGGTGGCGGATCGAAGAGCGCGGGCACCAGCGCCAGCGGGGCGAGCACCGCGAGCGGGCGCATCATGGCCAACCGGCGGGCCGGGCCGCACAACCGGCTCACCAGCAGCCCGCCGAGGATGAAGCCCACCGGACTGGCGACCATGATGACGGCCTGCGCGGTACCGGCGGCCATGCCGCTCCTGGCATCGTCGTTGGCCCAGGCGGCGGCCAGCCCTTCCGGGACGATCGAGAAGAGCATCGCGCTGAACACCAGCACCGCGATGGCCCGCAACACCGGCGTACGGAAGACGATCCCGAAGCCCTCGGCGGTCTCCCGCAGCAGGTGGCCCCGGTGGGCGGTGGCTATCGCGGCGGCGTGATTCCGGACGCCGAAGCGCAGCAGCAGCGCCGAGACGCCGAAGGTCGCGGCGTTGAACAGCAGCGCGACGGTCGGGTCGATCGAGGCGACGGCGGCGCCGAACAGGTACCCGACGACCTGTGCGGCCTGCCCGATACTGCCGTTCAGCGACAGTCCGACCACCAGGCGGTCTCCGGTGAGGATCTGCGGCATCAGCGCCGACTTCGCCGCCTGGCTGGGCGGGTTGGCCAGCGTGGTGGTGAAGAGGAGCACCAGCACCACCGGGACCGGCAGACCAGGGAGGGCGATGAGCACCATCAGCACCATCCGGATGACGTCACACGCCACCATCACCCGCCGGTACGGGTGCCGCTCGGCCAGCGCGGCGAGCAGCGGACCACCGAGCAGCCACGGCAGGTAGCTCACCGCGAACGCGGCGGCGGAGAGCGCGACGGACCTGGTCTGCTGGTAGACGAGGAGGGTCACGGCGGCCCTGGCGACGTAGTCACCGACCCAGGACAGCGACCCGGCGGTGAAGACAGCCCGGAACTCACGTTGGGCAAACACTTCGCGAAAAGTGGCCGGACCTTCCGCGGAAGGTCGCTCGTCGGGCACCGTCGCCTCCATCGGCCCCCGGGCACGGCTGCTTGTGGCCGCCGGGCCGGGAACACTCGTCAGATCTGTCGGATCAGCGAGGATGTGACCGCGCTCCAGCGGGAACGCGTGCTTCGGGATTCTGCCCGATCGTCCGACGACTAGCTAGGGTGAACGGATCGTTCGTCGCATCCCCGACTGAACGAACGGACGATACTCCAGGGGCCGGCTGGACCGCGACCCCTGGATTGCCGGCCATTCTCACCGGGTCAGGTGGCGCCGCCCTGACCGGTCTCACCGTCCGGCAAGGGCCGGCTCGGCACGCCGGGATAGCTGCGGGCAGCGGCGATCTGCGCGGTGATGCCCGAGTTCTCCAGCGCCTCCGCCAACCTGCGCCGCAGTTCCCGGCCCACCGCGAACTGGCCGTCGGCAGTCGTCTTGACCACCGTTCGGATCACGGCGCCCTCCACCGTCATCTGCTCGACGCCCAGCACCTCCGGCGCCTCCACGATCTCCGGCGACAGGTCCGGGTCCACCGCCACCGACGCGGCGGCCGTCCGCAGCACCGCGTTGGCCTCCTCCGTGCCGCTGAAGCCGATCGGCAGGTCCACCACCACCAGCGCCCAGCCCTGGCTCTTGTTGCCGACCCGGATGATCTCGCCGTTGCGGATGTACCACAGCACGCCACGTCCGTCCCGGACCGTGGTGACGCGCAGCCCGACCGACTCCACGACGCCCGACGCCTCGCCGAGGTCGACGTTGTCGCCCACGCCGTACTGGTCCTCAATGAGCATGAAGAGGCCGGCGATCAGGTCCTTGACCAGGCTCTGCGCGCCGAAGCCCAGCGCGACGCCGGCGATGCCGGCGCTGGCCAGCAGCGGCGCCAGGTCGAAGCTGAACTCGCGCAGGATCATCAACAGCGCGATGCCGAAGACGAACGCCGTGGTCAGGCTGCGCAGCACCGAGCCGATCGCCTCGGCCCGCTGCCGCCGCCGCTCCGGCACGAACTCGGTCGGGTCGACCGCCGCGGTCGGCACCCGCTCGCGCAGCGGCCGCAGCATCGTCGGCACCGCGCCGTCGGTGGTCGTCCGGACCAGCCGGTTGATCGTCCGGTGCAGCGCCCAGCGCGCCACCATCGCCAGCGCCAGGATCAGCAGGACCCGCAGTGGCTTGAGCAGGATCCAGTAGCTGCCCTCGGCGAACCACGCCGAGCGGGTGATCCCGTAGATCCATTCGCAGGAGGTGCTGCCCTGACAGTTCACCGACACGACGTCGGGCAGGGCAAGGGGCGTCACGCTGGCGGCACTCACCCTGTCTTCGTACCGCAACACCTCGGACCGGTCGCCGCCGACCCACCAGCCGGGTGAGATGCGCCGGAGCGCCGGGTCGGACCGGGGCGAACCGGCCATCGTGACAGGTGCGGAAAAGAGCTTCACATCCGACCCCGGATTAGTACGTGCAATCCGGGGTCCGATCAGGGACTATTGGCGCAACGGACGTCGGTGATCGAACGGGCGTCGACGGTGCGGGCCCTCGTGCCCAACTCCGGTCGGCGGCAGGTTCGCAGCAGCCGCTGAACCGGGAGGGTGATCGCGATGCCTGACATACGACCCGCGGTGGGCTCCGGCGCGCTGGTTCTCAACGCCACCTACGAGCCGCTGTGTGTCGTGTCGGTGCGTCGCGCCGCGATCCTCGTCCTCTCCTCCAAGGCCGTCTGCGTCGCCGACGGCGACGGCATCCTGCACAGCGCCCGGGACGCGCTGCCGGTGCCATCGGTCGTGCGGCTGACCCGCTTCGTCCGGGTGCCCTACCGCACCCACGTCGGGCTGTCCCGCCGGGCGATCTTCGCCCGGGACGGTTGGCGGTGCGCCTACTGCCGGGGCCCGGCCGAGACCATCGACCACGTCTTCCCGCGCAGCCGGGGCGGCCGGCACGCATGGGAGAACGTGGTCGCCGCGTGCGCGCGGTGCAACCACACCAAGGGCGACAAGACTCCGGCCGAGCTGGGTTGGCGGCTGCACGCCCTGCCGGCCGCGCCGAAGGGCACCGCGTGGCGGGTCCTCGGGCACCGCGCTCCGGACCCGCGCTGGGCCGACTGGCTCGACCTGCGCGAGCCCGAAGCAGCGGCCTGACCCGTACCCGTGCGGGCCCGGCTGCACCCGCGGGCCCCGCCGTGCAGGACGGCAGGCCGGCGTCGGGCTCAGTCCTGCTGGCCGGCGGCCCGGCGCGTCGCGCGCTCGTGCCGGTCGACCGCCCGCCGGTGCGCGATGGCGAGAAGCCGGTCGACCTCGGGCAGCATCTGCGGACCCGGCATCACGATGCTGGCGAAGCCGTACAGCGCGTAGCCCGGGTGCGGCGTGAGAGTGTCCAGCCGGGCGTAGTCGAAGTCCTCCCGGTGCTCCTCGAAGGCAGCCGGCGCGAAGCCGAACGCCTTTTCGAACTCGGCCCGGCCCAGCTCCAGGTTGAGGCGGAAGACGCCGGGGCGGTCGAGCTGCCCGGCCTCGTCGAAGCCGGGCACGTCGTGCTCGACGATGGTGGCGAACGGTTGGCGGCGGTCCGGCCCGACGTGGAAGAAGCGATCGCCCCACGCGGCCTCCGGTGATCCGTTCTCCGCGCCCGCCACCACCTGTTCGACGCCGGGCAGCGCGCCGATCCGCTCGGCGAGCACGGCCGCGTCGACGCCGGTCGGGATATGCAGCACCGCCTCGGCGTTGTCGATGGTCGCCTGGTCCAGCGGGAAGTAGCGGTAGTCGTGCGTCCTGCGCTCGGCCGGCTCGATGTCGGCCGTCGGGACGTACCCGGGGAGGTCGCCCAGACGCTGGAGCCGACCCTCGTAGGTCGACGCGGCGGGCGCGTCGATGCCGAGCGCGGGGCTCGCGCCGAGGGCGCCGACCACCACCGCGTACCGCTCGCCCAGCAGCGCTCCGACGATCGCGCCAGCGCCGGCCCACGACACCGTCGCGCCACCGATCGTCATGGTGGCCGGATGGCGTCGCAGGTGCGTGTTGTGCGCGAAGACCAGCGTCGGTCCCCGGTCGGCCTCGACCGCCCGGATCGCGAGCAGGTTCTCGGCCATCAGCGCGTCCCGGACCCCGGCCAGGCGCGCGAACCGTTCCTCCGGCGCGAGGTCGGTCGCCGCGGCGGCGTGGTACCGCAGCAACGCGACCGCGGACATGGCGTGCACGTGGGCCTCCCGCCAGCCCGCGGGCCGGCGGTGCGCCTGGAGAAACAGCTCGGTCAGCAGGTCGTCGGCGAGGACCCGCAGCCGGTGGGCGTCCGTCGAGCGTCCGACGGACCGGCCCGGCTCCCACACCGCGGCCGTGTCGCTCCACCGGGCCTCGTCCCCGACCAGGTCGTCGATCTCCGCCGACCGGTCCAGGCCGAGAAAGTCGCAGACGAACGTCAGGTGCCGGCGCGGGCTCGGGGCGCCCTCGATCTCCAGCGGCGCGTCGAAACCGTGGAACCGCAGGCGCTGCGCGGCGGGTCGTCCGGCGTTCCACTCCCGCATCCGCAGCAGCAGGTCACGGTTGGCCGGGGCGGCGCCGAAGCCGTGACTGAACCCCTCGGCGAGCGCGCGGTCGAGCGGCACGGGCCCGCCGTCCACGAACTCGTCGGCGAGCAGCCCGGCGGCCCGGTCGCTCTCCAGGGCGATGGAGCGGTAACCGTGCTCGGCCAGCGTCAGGAAGGTGTCGTTGCGGATCTGGAGGAAGGCGGATTCACCGTGCGTCGGCTCGCCGATCGCGAGCAGGGTCGGTGAGCCGGCGAGCAGGTCGAGAACAGTGGTCATTGCATCGACCGTATCGTTGAACCAGCGGTTGAGACTTCAGAGCAGGAGAGCACGGTGGTCACCCCAAAACCCTCAAACCCAGGGGTACGCCGGCCGGTCGACCTCGCCCGGCGGCACGGGCTGTCGGCGCAGGCCGTCCGCAACTACGAACGCGACGGTGTGCTGCCGCCGGCCGAGCGCACCGTCAGCGGGTACCGTCGGTTCACCGAGACGCACGCCCGGGCACTTGACGCCTACCTCGCCCTCGTCGCGGGCCACGGTCACGCGGCCGGCGGTGACATCATGCGCGCCGTCAACCGGGGCGAGCTCGACACCGCGTTGCGGGCGATCGATGACGGCCACGGCCTGCTGCGACGCGACCGGGAGACCCTGGACGCGGTCGAGGTGGCGGTCGGCACGCTCACCGCCACGAAGCCCGCGCCGCAGACCCGGCGGGCCGTACCGATCAGCGTGCTCGCGCACCGGCTCGGCGTACGACCGGCGACGCTGCGCAAGTGGGAGTCGGCCGGAATCCTGCGACCGGAGCGCGACCGGGCCACCCGCCACCGCGTCTACTCGCCCGACGACGTCCGGGACGCCGAACTCGCGCACCTGCTGCGCCGGGGCGGGTACCGGCTGAGCCACATCGCCGACGTGCTGCGTCGCGTACGGGACGCCGGCGGCGCCGAACCACTGGCCGCGTCGCTGACCCAGTGGCGCGGACGACTCACGGAGCGCGGCCGGGCCATGCTCACCGGGGCCGCCCGGCTCGCCGCGTACCTCGACGACGGCGCGGGAGGTCACCCGCCACGTGCCTCGACCAGCGAGGCGAAGACCACCAGGTTGTCCGAGTAGCCGGTCTCACCGCCCACCCACCGGCCGCCGCAGGTGATCAGTCGCAGGCTGGGACGGCTGAAGTCGCCGTACACCTCGTCCACCGGTAGCCGTTCCTTGCTGAACCGCTCCACCGAATCCACCTCGAAGACCGCCACCCGCCCGTCGGCGCGGGTGATGTCGACCCGGTCGCCGGAGCGCAGTTCCCGTAGCCGGTGGAAGACGGCCGGCCCGGTGGTCGTGTCCACGTGCCCGACGATCACCGCCGGCCCGTACTGCCCCGGGGTGGGGCCCTGGTCGTACCAGCCGGCCTCCTGCGCGCGGGCCACGTCGGGCACGGCGATGGTGCCGTCCGGGGCGATGCCCACGTCGTGCAGCGGCGCCCGCAGGTCGATCGTGTCGATGGCGAGGGCGGTCGGTGGGCTGGCCGGCAGCACCGGGAACTTCTTCGGCGGAGGCCGCAGGCCCGCGCTGATCCGGTCCGGCAGCAGACTCACCCCGGTCACCCGTTCGACGCCGAGCATCGCCACGATCAGCACCATCAGCGTGGCGATGACCAGGACCGGCACCCCCGGACCGGTACCGCCCAGCCGACGCCGGGCCAACGGTGACCCGCCGGGACGGCGCGGCGGCAGCGGCCGCGCGTCCGGGTCGGTGGTGGCGACACTGGCGGAGACCGCCTGCCCGGCGACCCGCCGCAGCCGGCCCGAGGCCCGGGCCACCAGCCGGCCGGCGGCGCGCAGCGTCCTCGCGGCCCGGACGCGGGCCGTACGGTCCGACCGCGCGGAGCGGGCAGGGCCATCCGGCCGCGTACGCGCGGATCTGCGGGTCATGGCAGCTCCGGGTCAGGAGCCGGCTCCGGGCCGACGCCGGCCGCCCATCATGCCGAGCGCGACCGCGGCGGCCACCAGTGCCACGCCGCCGAGGACCAGGACCGAGCCGGTTCCCCGGCCGCCGGCGGTCCCGCCGCCCCCGGTCGCCGGCCCCTTGCTGGGCGAGGCCATGTTGAGCACGGTCAGCATCGTCTGCGCGGTCTGGTTGTTCTGGCAGCGCAGGTCGACCTGGTAGTCACCGGGCTCCTTGTTGCCCGGAACGGTGACCTCCCCCTTGAGGAAGCCGTTGTCCGGCCTGAGCATGACGTGCCCGAACGCGTCGGAGCGTACGTTCGCCTGCCGATCGTTGTTGTTGTCGCAGCTCGCGCGGATCGTGACCCGGCTGCCCGCCGGGACGCTGTTCGGTGTCACTTCGACGAAGGTGTTCTCGCCCGCGTGGGCCGGCGCGACCGACAGCAGGACGAACGCCCCGATGAGTCCGACCAGTGTCAGAGCGGACGAGAGCGCGCGGTTGATCGTGCGAAGACCCTGCATGATTTCCCCCCAACCGGCGACGACCGCCGGAACCCTCCCCTGGGCACGCGCGCTGCTTTCCCCCCACCCCAAAGGCAAACCCACCTCACCCCCACCCCCCGCCCCGCCCCACACCCCCGCGCCCCGCCCCGCCCCCTCCCGCGCGTCGATCATGGAGTTGTGGTGCCCCGCAAAAGGTGCATCTGATCACCATCTACCCACCGCAACTCCATGATCGACCCGGGACTGCGCCGAGAGTCCCGCGATCTTGCACTTTCTGTCGCCGCATACCCGGGCATTCCTCGTATTTCGACGACAGAAAGTGCAAGATCGCGAATGGGGGGGTGGGGGTGGGGAGGGGGCGGGGGGTTAGGGGTGGGGGGTTATGGGGTGCCAGGGTAGGGGGGAGGACAGGACCATGGTGCTCGATGGTTGGCCGTACGGGGCCAGGCGGTCGATGACGGCCTCGAAGTCCCCGATCGATCCGGCGGCCACCTTGAGCATGCTGCACGCGTCACCGGTGATCCGGTGGATCTCCAGGATCTCCGGCCAGTTGGACACCTCGGGGTCGTGCAGGATGCAGCGCGCCCCGTAACAGGACATCCGGATCAGGGCGACCACCGTACGACCGGCCCGGGTCAGGTCGACGTGGGCGTGGTAGCCGGTGATCACGCCGGTCTCCTCGAGCCGGCGGACCCGCTCGGCGACCGCCGGTGGGGACAGGTGCACCCGGCGGGACAACTCGCTGAAGGAGAGCCGGGCGTCGGCCTGCAACTCGCGCAGCAGCGCCCAGTCCATGTCGTCCACGCTCGCACCTTACTTTCGTGAACCGGATTCGCCCAGCTGCCTTCCGTTCGCCAGGTCAGGACGGCAAGTGCCGTTGATCCGGCATTCCGTACGCCGATCCCACCGCGAGATCATGACGTCGGTAGTTCGGGGAAGGGAGACGACTGGTGGAATCGACGGAGCGGCGGGCCTCGAACCGCGTCGCCACGGTGCGACCGGTGACCCCGCGACAACGGGCGGCCCGCGCCGCACGCAACGGCGGTGAGCCGACTCTCGAGTTCGCCGACCTGGTGCCGTACGACGCGTACGTGCGGGCCAGCGCGCTGCACCAGTTGCAGCAACCTCTCAGCGACGACCCCGGCGAGATGTCGTTCCTCATGGTCAGCCAGATCATGGAGCTGTACTTCGGACTGACCTGCCACGAACTGCGCGAGACCCAGCGCCTGGTGCGCGCCGACCAGATCTGGGACGCGCTGGCCCCGCTGCGCCGGGCCACCCTGCACCTGGAGGGGTTGAACGCCGCCTGGCAGGGCCTGCGCTGGATGACCCCGGCCGACTTCAACCGGTTCCGCAACCTGCTCGGCGAGGGCAGCGGCTTCCAGTCCGCGATGTACCGGCACCTCGAGTTCCTGCTCGGGCTGCGCGACCCGGCGCTGATCCGCCCGTTCCGTCGGCAGGCCGAGGTGCACGCCGCGCTCAGCGCGGCGATGGCCGCCCCGAGCCTCTGGGACGATGTCGTCGCGCTGTTGGCCCGGCGTGGATTCGACATCCCAACCGAGTTGTTGGACCGCGACGTGGCGGTCGAACACGACCCGCAGCCGCAGGTCGAGGCCGCCTGGGTGCGGATCTACGCCGACAACGGCCCCGACAATCACCTGCGGCTGCTCGGCGAGGCGCTCAGCGGTGTCGCCGAGGAGTTCGGCGACTGGCGCTGGAACCACGTCAAGGCGGTGCAGCGGACGATGGGCGCGAAGGTCGGCAGCGGCGGTTCCGCCGGCCTGGCGTGGCTGCAACGGAGCATGGCCCGGGTGGTCTTCCCGGAGCTGTGGTCGGCCCGCACCGCGATGTGACCGGAGAGCGAGACATGCACATTCCTGTTGACGAGGCGCACCGCCTCGACGAGGCCGACCCGGGTCACCGGCACCTCTTCCACGTGCCGCCCGCCGACGGCGGTCTCCACCCCGAATCGGCGTACCTGGCCGGCAACTCGCTCGGTCTGCAGCCCCGGGCCACCCGCGACGAGCTCCTCGCCGACCTGGACGCCTGGGGGCGGCTCGGCGTCGAGGGGCACCTGGAGGCCGAGCGCGCCTGGTTGCCGTACCACGAGCTGTTGACCGGCCCGGCCGCGCGACTGGTCGGCGCCCGGCCCGCGGAGGCCGTGGTGATGAACTCGCTCACCGTCAACCTGCACCTGCTGATGGTCAGCTTCTACCGCCCGGCCGGCGCGCGTACCCGCATCGTCATCGAGGACAGCGCCTTCCCCTCGGACAGCTACGCGGTGCGCAGCCAGGCCCGGTTCCACGGCCTGGACCCGGACGACACGGTGGTCCGGCTGCGCCCCCGCCCCGGCGAGGACGCGCTGCGCACCGAGGACATCGCCGACTACCTGGCCGCCGAGGGCGACCGGGTGGCGTTGGTGCTGCTCGGCGGCGTCAACTACCTGACCGGTGAGCTGCTGGACATCCCGGCGATCACGGCCGCTGGCCGCGCGGCCGGCGCGGTGGTCGGCTGGGATCTCGCCCACGCGGTCGGTAACGTGCCCCTCGCGCTGCACGACTGGGATGTCGACTTCGCGGCCTGGTGCTCGTACAAGTACCTGAACTCCGGTCCCGGGGCGTTGGCCGGCGTCTTCGTGCACGAGCGGCACCTCGGCGATGCGGACCTGCCGCGCTTCGAGGGCTGGTGGAGCACCGCGGCGGCCACCCGGTTCGAGATGACGCCGGTGTCCCGCCCACCGTCCACCGTGGAGGCGTGGCAGATCTCCAACCCGCCGATCTTCGCGATGGGTCCGGTGCGTACCTCGCTGGAGCTGTTCGACGCGGTCGGCATGCCGGCGCTGCGCGCCCGCAGCCTGCGCCTCACCGGCTGGCTGGAGTCGCTGCTCGACGAGGTCACCGCCGACCGACCGCTGCGGGTGGTCACCCCGCGCGAGGAGGCCCGCCGGGGCTGCCAGCTCTCGGTCCGCATCGGCGCCGGCAACGCCGCCGAGCTGACCAAACGCCTACGGTACGAACACGGCGTCATCGCCGACGCCCGGGAGCCGGACGTGGTCCGTTTCGCCCCGGTGCCGCTCTACTCGACGTACCTCGACTGTTGGCGGGCCGCCGCCGCACTGGAGGCCACGGTGGGACGGGTGAACCCATGACCGCCCGGCGGGACGAGGTCGCGATCATCGGAGCCGGCCTGGCCGGGTGCCTGGCCGCCTGCTTCCTGGCCCGGCGGGGTTACCCGGTGGCCCTGTACGAGCGGCGGCCGGACCCGCGCACCGGCACGGCCGAGCGCGGGCGTTCGATCAACCTGGCGCTCTCCGAGCGCGGGCTGGACGCGCTGCGCCGGATCGGCCTGGCCGAACAGGTGATGGCCGACGCCCTGCCGATGCGCGGCCGGATGATCCACCCGGTCGAGGGGGAGCCGCAGTTCCAGTCGTACAGCGCGGCCGGCGACCGGGCGATCAACTCGATCAGCCGGGGCGCGCTGAACAACGCCCTGCTGGACGCCGCGACCGCGCTGCCCGGGGTACGGGTCGTCTTCGACCACCGTCTCGTCGGACTCGACCCGACCGACGGCTCGTTGAGCTTCGACACCCCGAAGGGCCCGGTCGCCGCCCAGGCGTCCGTGGTGCTGGGCGCGGACGGCGCGGGCTCCGCCGTACGCGGGCAGCTCCTGGCGCACGGGTCGCTGAGCGAGAGCGTGGACTTCCTCGACTACGGCTACAAGGAGCTGACGATCCCGCCGCTGGGCGGGGACTTCGCCCTCGATCCGGACGCCCTGCACATCTGGCCGCGCGGCACGTCGATGATGATCGCGCTGCCGAACCCGGACCGCTCGTTCACCTGCACGCTGTTCTGGCCCAACGAGGGCGCCGGCAGTTTTGCCGCCCTGGACAATCCGGCCGCGATCCGGGCGCACTTCGCCGAGCGGTACCCGGACGTGGTACCCCTGGCCCCGGCTCTGGTGGACGACTACCAGCACAACCCGGTGGGTGTGCTCGGCACGGTCCGCAGCACGCCCTGGCAGGTCAACGGGACGGTCGGCCTGATCGGCGACGCCGCGCACGCCATCGTGCCGTTCTACGGCCAGGGCGCGAACTGCGCCTTCGAGGACGTCGTCGAGCTGGACCGCTGCCTCGACGAGTGCGCGGACGAGTGGACGGCGGCGCTGCCGTTGTTCCAGCGCCGCCGGCAGGAGAACGCCGAGGCCATCGCGCAGATGGCGTTGACCAACTTCGTGGAGATGCGGGACAAGGTCGCGTCCCCGGTCTTCCAGGCACGACGGCGGGTGGAGCACGCGCTGGAACGGGCCCTGCCCGGCCGGTACGTTTCGCAGTACGAGCTGGTGTCCTTCTCCACCACCCCGTACGCCGAGGTGCGCCGCCGGGTCCGCCGGCAGCACCGGGTGCTCGGCGCGGTCGCCGGTGGGGCGGCGCTGCTGCTGGCCGGCGCGACCACGGCGGTGCTCAACCGAGGGAGGCGCGCGTGACGAACCTCTGGGACCCGACGTTGATGACCGGCCACGCGCCGGCCGGGCTGCCACGGCTGCGCAACTTCGTGGGCGGCGAGTTCGTCGACGCGGGGTCGACGTTCACCAAGGTCAGCCCGGTGACCGGCGAGCCGGTCTTCGAGGTGGCCGAGGCGTCGCGGTCCACCGTGGACGACGCGGTCGCCGCCGCCCGCGCGGCCCTGCGCGGGCCGTGGGGCCGGATGGGCGAGCGCGAGCGTGCCGAGGTGCTCCGGCGGGTCGCCGACGAGCTGGAACGCCGCTTCGACGACCTGGTCACCGCCGAGGTCGCCGACACCGGCAAGTCCATCGCCCAGGCCCGTACGCTGGACATCCCGCGCGGCGCGGCGAACTTCCGGGCGTTCGCCGAGATCGTGGCGACCGCGCCCACCGAGTCGTTCACCACGGTCACCCCGACCGGTGGCCGGGCCCTCAACTACGCGGTCCGCAAGCCGGTCGGCGTGGTCGCGGTCATCGTGCCCTGGAACCTGCCGCTGCTGCTGCTCACCTGGAAGGTCGCCCCGGCGCTCGCCTGCGGCAACGCCGTGGTGGTCAAGCCCAGTGAGGAGACACCCGCCTCGGCGACGGTGCTGGCCGAGGTGATGGCCGCTGCCGGCGTACCCGAGGGTGTGTTCAACCTCGTGCACGGCTTCGGTCCGGACTCGGCGGGGGAGTTCCTGACCCGCCACCCGGGCGTGGACGCGATCACCTTCACGGGCGAGTCGGCCACCGGCGGCGCGATCATGCGGGCCGCCGCCGACGGGGTGAAGGCGGTCAGCTTCGAGCTGGGGGGCAAGAACGCCGGCCTGGTCTTCGCCGACGCCGACCTGGACGCGGCGATCGCCGGGTCGGTGCGGTCCAGCTTCACCAACGGCGGTCAGGTGTGCCTCTGCACCGAACGCATCTACGTGCAGCGGCCGGTCTTCGAGGAGTTCACCGCCCGGCTGGCGAAGCGGGCCGGCGAGCTGGCGTACGGCTGGCCGACCGACGAGGCCACGGCCACCATGCCGCTCATCTCCCCGCAGCACCGGGCCAAGGTGCTCGGCGCGTACGACCTGGCCCGGTCCGAGGGCGCCGAGGTGCTGACCGGCGGCGGTACGCCCACCTTCGGCGACGCCCGGGACGGCGGCTCGTACGTGCAGCCCACGGTGCTCGCCGGCCTCGACGCCCGCGCCCGCACCAACCGGGAGGAGATCTTCGGCCCGGTGGTGCACGTCGCGCCGTTCGACACCGAGGACGAGGCGTACGCCCTGGCCAACGGTACCGACTACGGCCTGGCGGCGACGGTGTGGACCCGGGACGTCGGTGTGGCGCACCGGGCCGGGGCGCGGCTGGACGCCGGCATTGTCTGGGTCAACACCTGGTTCCTGCGGGATCTGCGAACCCCGTTCGGCGGGGTGAAGGCGTCCGGCATCGGCCGCGAGGGCGGCGTGCACTCGCTGGACTTCTACTCCGAACTCACAAACGTCTGCGTGGACCTGTCGTGACCGAGGGAGTGAACGTGGAAGCCGACATCGAGGCCGCCAACCGGGAACTGGCCGAGGCGCGCAGCACCGGCAAGCCGTGCCCGCCGCTGCGCGGCCGGTTGCTGCCGGAGGGGGACGTCGAGTCCGCGTACCGCGTGCAGCAGCTCCAGACGCGGGCCTGGCAGGGCCGGGGCGAGCGCCGCGTCGGCGCGAAGATCGGGCTGACGTCCCGGGCGGTGCAGGAGACCTTCGGGGTGTTCCAGCCCGACTTCGGGATGCTGACCGACGAGATGGCCGTCGGCGACGGGGTCGAGGTGCCCATCGACCGGCTGCTCCAGCCACGGGTCGAGGCGGAGATCGCGTTCGTGCTGGGCGGCGACCTCACCGAGGAGCGGATCACCACGGTCGACCTGATCCGCGCGGTCGACCACCTGCTGCCGGCCATCGAGATCGTCGACTCGCGGGTCGCCGGCTGGGACATCTCCATCGTGGACACGATCGCCGACAACGCCTCCAGCGGGCTGTTCGTGCTGGGCACCACGCCCCGGCGGCTCGCCGACGTCGACCTGCGACTGTGCGGGATGGTGCTGGAGCACGCCGGTGAGCCGGTTTCGGTGGGCGCGGGCGCGGCCTGCCTGGGCAACCCGCTGCACGCCCTGCACTGGCTGGCCACCACCCTCGCTCGGGCCGGTGACCCGCTGCGGGCCGGGGACGTGGTGCTCTCCGGGGCGCTCGGCCCGATGGTCCCGGTCACCCCCGGGGCCGCGTACGAGGCCCGGATTTCCGGGCTCGGCTCGGTACGCACCTGCTTCAGCAAGGAGGCTGCCGCATGACCACCGGAGTGGCGGTGCTGGGATCGGGAAACATCGGCACCGACCTGATGATCAAGGTTCTTCGGCTCAGTAGCGAGCTGCGGATGGTGGCGATGGCGGGCATCGACCCGGCCTCCGACGGCCTGGCGCGGGCCCGCCGCCTCGGCGTCGCCACCACCGCCGACGGCGTGGACGGCCTCGTCGCGCTGCCCGAGTTCGCCGACGTCGAACTGGTCTTCGACGCCACCTCGGCCGGCGCGCACCGCCGCCACGACGAGGTGCTGCGGTCGCACGGCCGCACGGTGGTCGACCTGACCCCGGCCGCGATCGGCCCGTACGTGGTGCCGCCGGTCAACCTCGACGAGCACCTGCACGAGCCGAACGTCAACATGGTGACCTGCGGCGGCCAGGCGACCGTGCCGATCGTCGCCGCCGTCGGTCGGGTCACCCCGGTGGCGTACGGCGAGATCGTCGCGTCGATCGCCTCGAAGTCCGCGGGGCCGGGCACCCGCGCCAACATCGACGAGTTCACCGAGACCACGGCGCGAGCCATCGAGGTGGTCGGCGGCGCCGAGCGGGGCAAGGCCATCATCGTGCTGAACCCGGCGGACCCGCCGCTGCTGATGCGGGACACCGTCTACTGCCTCTGCCCGGACGCGGACGCCGACCGCGCCGCCATCGCCGCCTCGATCAGCGACATGGTGGCGACGGTGCAGGAGTACGTCCCCGGCTACCGGCTCAAGCAGGACGTGCAGTTCGACCGGGTGCGGGCGTACCTGCCGTCGCTCGGACGACAGCTCACCGCCCTGCAGGTGTCGGTCTTCCTGGAGGTTTCCGGCGCGGGCCACTACCTCCCGGGGTACGCCGGGAACCTGGACATCATGACGTCGGCCGCGCTGCGGACCGCCGAGCGGCTGGTGGCCCTGCGCGCGACGGGAGCGGTGGCATGACCGACCTGTACATCCAGGACGTGACCCTGCGCGACGGCATGCACGCCATCGCCCACCGCTACACCGTCGAGCAGGTGCGCACGATCGCCGCCGCGCTGGACGCCGCCGGGGTGGCCGCCATCGAGGTCGCGCACGGCGACGGGCTCGCCGGGTCCAGCGTCAACTACGGCCACGGCGCGGCCAGCGACGCCGAGTGGATCTCCGCGGCCGCCGAGGTGCTGACCACCGCGAAGCTGACCACCCTGCTGCTGCCCGGCATCGGCACCATCGCCGACCTGAAGGCCGCCCAGGCGCTCGGGGTGACGAGCGTCCGGATCGCCACCCACTGCACCGAGGCGGACATCTCCGCCCAGCACATCTCCTGGGCCCGGGAGAACGGCATGGACGTGGCCGGGTTCCTGATGATGTCGCACATGAACGATCCGGCCGGGCTGGCCGGGCAGGCCAAACTCATGGAGTCGTACGGGGCGCACTGCGTCTACGTCACCGACTCCGGCGGTCGGCTGCTGATGTCCGACGTGGCGCAGCGGGTCGACGCGTACCGGCAGGTCCTCGACCCGGAGACGCAGATCGGCATCCACGCGCACCACAACCTGTCCCTCGGGGTGGCGAACAGCGTGCTCGCCGTGGAGCACGGCCGGATCCTCGGTGACGGTCCACTCGGGTCGCCGTCGGGTCGGACCGTCCGCGTCGACGCCTCCCTGGCCGGGATGGGCGCGGGCGCCGGCAACGCGCCGCTGGAGGTCTTCGTCGCGGTCGCCGAACTGCACGGCTGGAAGCACGGCTGTGACGTGTTCGCGTTGATGGACGCCGCCGACGACATCGTCCGCCCGTTGCAGGACCGGCCCGTGCAGGTGGACCGGGAGACGCTCTCCCTCGGGTACGCCGGGGTCTACTCCAGCTTCCTGCGGCACGCCGAGCGGGCCTCGGCGAAGTACGGCGTGGACGTGCGCTCGATCCTGGTCGAGTTGGGCCGGCGTCGGATGGTCGGCGGCCAGGAGGACATGATCGTCGACGTGGCACTCGACCTGGCCGGCAAGGAGCAGCAATCATGATCGGACTTGACATCGCCGGGATCGCCGAGAAGTTGGGCGCGGCAGCGACCACCGCCACCCCGATCCCGCAGCTCGCCGCCGAGACCGGCCTCGACGTGGACGCCGCGTACGCCGTGCAGGCCGCGCTCGCGCAGCGCCGGATCGACGCCGGCGAGCGGCTGGTCGGGCTGAAGATGGGGCTCACCAGCAAGGCGAAGATGGCCCAGGTCGGCGTGGACGAGGTGATCTGGGGACGGCTCACCGACGCGATGCGGGTGCCCGACGGCGGCGCGGTCGACCCGACCGCGTACATCCATCCCCGGGTCGAACCGGAGGTGGCGTTCCTGCTGGACCGGCTGCCCGAGCCGGGGGAGCCGGTCGGCGACTTCGCCACGGCGGTGCGCGCGGTCGCTCCGGCCATCGAGCTGATCGACTCCCGGTACGCGGACTTCCGCTTCTCGTTGCCGGACGTCATCGCGGACAACACCTCGGCCGCCGCGTTCGTGATCGGCCCGTGGTCCCCGGTGCCGGCCGGCCTGGACAACCTGGGCGTGCTGCTGGAGGTCGACGGCCGGGTGGCCCAGGTCGGCTCGACGGCGGCGATCCTCGGCGATCCGCGCCGCGCGCTCGACGAGGGCATCCGACTGGCGGGCCGGCACGGGGTGCGACTGGAGTCGGGCTGGGTGTTCCTGGCCGGCGCGGCCACCGCCGCCGTCCCGCTGCGCCCGGGCGCGCACGTCCGCGCGGTCGTCGAGAAGCTCGGCACCGCGTCTCTGCGGGCGTCGTCGTGAGCGGGGTCGTCGTCGCCGGCAAGGCCGTTCCGCGGGGGGCCTTTCCGCACGTCAAGGTCGCCCGTGGGTTCGTCTTCGTCTCCGGTACGTCGTCCCGGCGGCCGGACAACAGCTTCGCCGGTGTCGAGGTGGACGAGTTCGGCACCACGAGCCTCGATATCCGGGTGCAGACGCGGGCGGTCATCGAGAACGTCCGGGATCTGCTGCGATCGGTCGGCGCGGACCTCACCGACCTCGTCCAGGTGACGTCGTACCTGGTCAACATGAACGACTTCGGTGGCTACAACGAGGTGTGGGCGGAGTTCTTCGACGCGTCCGGGCCGACCCGTACGACGGTGGCGGTGCACCAGTTGCCGCACCCGCACCTGCTCATCGAGATCCAGGCCGTGGCCCTTCTTCCCTCGGGAGGTCAGTCGTGAGTGAGATCGCCGAGCCGTTCAGCTTTCCGGGCTGGATCGCCGACAACCAGCACCTGTTGAAGCCGCCGGTGGGCAACAAGGAGATGTTCCCCGGCGGGGACGACTTCATCGTGATGGTGGTGGGCGGGCCCAACCAGCGCACCGACTTTCACGTGGACCCGTACGAGGAGTTCTTCTACCAGGTCAAGGGCAACATGCACATCAACCTGATGACCCCGCAGGGGCCGCGTACGGTGCACGTGCGCGAAGGTCAGATGTGGATGCTGCCGCGCAACACCCCGCACTCGCCGCAGCGGCCGGAGGCCGGCTCGATCGGTGTGGTCGTGGAGCGGGTCCGCGAGGAGGGCACGCTGGAGACGTTCCAGTGGTACTGCCCGGAGTGCGGGCACAAGGTGCACGAGGTGGAGTTGCAGGTCCGCGACATCGCGGCCGACCTGCCGCCGGTGTTCCAGGCGTTCTACGCGGACGAGTCGGCGCGTACCTGCGCGAACTGCGGCACCCTGCACCCGGGCAAGGGCTGATGCCCGCTGGTGTGGTCGACGTGCACACGCACGTCGTACCGAAGGGGTGGCCGGACCTCGGCGTGGCGTGCGGCGGGTCCGGCTGGCCGTGGTTGCGGGTGGACTCCGAGCGCGCCGCCATGATCATGGTGGGGGAGACGGAGTTCCGCCCGATCGGCGCCGAGTGCTGGGACGCGTCGCGCCGACTCGCCGACATGGACGCCGATGGCGTCGCCGTGCAGGTGGTGTCGCCGACGCCGGTCTTCTTCAGCTACGACCGCCCGGCCGACCAGGCGGTGAAGGTCGCCCGGATCTTCAACGACCTGACCCTGAAGGTCACCGCGGCCGGCGGCGACCGGCTGGTGCCGTTCTGTCAGGTGCCCCTTCAGGACCCGGACGCCGCCTGCGCCGAGCTGGACCGCAGCCTGGCCGCCGGGCACGTGGGCGTGGAGATCGGCAACCACGTGGGCGACCGGGACCTGGACGACGCCGGGGTGGTCACCTTCCTGCAGCACTGCGCCGAGGTGGGCGCCCCGGTCTTCGTCCACCCCTGGGACATGCCGGGCAGCCCCCGGCTGGACCGCTGGATGGCCCGCTGGCTCACCGGGATGCCCGCCGAGACGCACCTGTCGGTGCTCGCGATGATCCTGGGCGGCGTCTTCGACCGGGTGCCGGAGGCGCTGCGGATCTGCTTCGCGCACGGCGGGGGCAGCTTCCCGTTCTGGCTCGGCCGCGCCGACAACGCCTGGCACCGCCGTGGCGACCTGGTCCGGGGCGCGTCCGCAGCCCCGCCGAGCAGCTACGTCGATCGGTTCAGCGTCGACTCGGTGGTCTTCGCGCCGCCGGCGCTGCGGCTGCTGGTCGACACGCTGGGGGAGGACCGGGTGCTGGTCGGCAGCGACTACCCGTACCCGCTGGGGGAGCGGCCCGTCGGCGCGGTGGTCGACGCGGCCGACTTCCTCACCGATGCCCAGCGCGACAAGCTCCGGTCCACCAACGCCCTGCGCTTCCTGCACGGCTGAGCACGGCTCACGCCGCCGGCTCGACACGCCATTCGTCGGTGGGGCGTCCGATGGTCGCCCGCGCGTGTCGGCTGCGCGAAGTGCTGACGGGCGGCAGGATGGCGTAATGGCCGAGCCGCACGACCTGACCGCGCTGGAACAGGCCGCCGCCATCGCCCGCGGCGAGTTGTCCAGCGTCGAGCTGGTCGAGCACTCCCTGCGCCGGGTGGCGGCGCTCGGCGACACCGTGGGCGCGTTCGTCACCGTCACGCCGGACCTCGCCCGGCAGGCCGCGCGCGCCGCCGACGCGGTGCCCATCGAGGCGCGCGGCCCGCTGCACGGCGTACCGACCGCCATCAAGGACCTCACCCTCACCGCCGGGGTACGCACCACCTTCGGCTCGGCCGCCTTCGCCGACTTCGTCCCGCCGGTCGACGCCGACGTGGTCCGGTTCATCAAGGCCGCCGGCCTCGTCAGTCTCGGTAAGACGACCACCTCGGAGCTGGGCTGCTCGCTCTACTCGGAGGGCCGCGTCGCGCCACCGGCCCGCAATCCGTGGCAGTTGGCGTACACCGCCGGTGGTTCCAGTGGCGGCGCGGCGGCGGCGGTCGCGGCCGGCCTCGTGCCGGTGGCCCAGGGTTCCGACGGCGGCGGCTCGCTGCGCATCCCGGCGTCACTCTGCGGCCTGGTCGGCTACAAGCCCAGCCGTGGCCTGGTCTCCGGCGGGCCGCTCGGCTCCGGCGCGTTCGGTCTGCCCACCAGCGGGCCGATCGGGCGGACGGTGGCCGACATCGCCGCGCTGCTCGACGTCATGGCCGTCCCGGTGCCCGGCGAGCCGTACCTGTCGCCGCCCGCGCCGCCCGGCGGATACCTGGCCGCCGCCCGTCGGGCCGAGCCCGGCCGCCTGCGGATCGGCCGGTTCACCACGCCGATGCTCGCCGACGAGCCGGTGCACCCCGACTGCGTCGCGGCCGTCGACTCCGCCGCCGCGCTGCTCGCCGCCGCCGGCCACGAGGTGGTCGAGGTGCCGCCGCCGCTCACGCCGGCGGTGTGGCCGCTGTTCGAGATCATCTGGTACGTCCTGGCGCTCGCCCCAGTCCCGGCGCACCGCGAGTCGGAGCTGCTGCCGCTGACCCGGCTGCTCCGCGCCCGGGGCGCCGAGGTGTCCGCGGGGACACTGTCCGCGACCCTCGGCGAACTACAGGCGCAGGTACGCCTCGGCGCGGCCCGAACCGCCGACTGCGACCTCCTGCTCTGCCCCACCCTGGCCGCCCCGCAGGCGCCCGTCGGCTGGTTCACCGCCGACGGCGATCCGGCGGCCGATTTCGACCGGCAGCGCCGCTTCTCGCCCTACTGCGCCATCTTCAACGTCACCGGCGCCCCCTCGGTCTCCCTGCCCCTGGGCACCACGACCACCGACGGGCTGCCCGTCGGGGTGCTGCTCACCGGCCGGTACGGCGACGACGCGCGGCTCATCGCTACCGCTGCGCAACTGGAGCACGCCAGTGACGGGTGGGATCGGCACCCCGCAATCTGGCGGGCCGTCGACTCCGCTAACGTGAATGGCGACGGAGTTGGCCGGTTGCCATCATGATCGTCCATCCGACCCGCTTGTTCGAGGTCCTTCTTCCGCCTGGGGGCGTTGGGATTGTCTGTTACCGAGACGGTGCTGATCTTCGCCGGCATCCCGTTGGCGGCAGTGCTGGTGATCGCCGGCCTGTCGTACGCCGGTAGCCGTGGGGGTGCCACCGGCGGTGGTGGTGGCGCCAAGCGCTACCGGCCGGGCCGGCCCTTCGACTTCACTCCGGTCTGGTTCCTGGGCCGCCCGGAGCAGCTGGCCGACTCGGCCGGCACCGCGCTGACGGCGGGCGCGCAGGCGCCCGCGCTGACCAGCCACAAGCTAGAGCAGGCCAGCGTCGAGGCGCCGGCCGGTGGAACCGGAGGCGCAAGTGACCGTTGGTGAGAAGCAGACCGGGACGGAGAATCCGCCCGAGGTGCTCGACGGGCCCTTCTCGACCCGTCAGCTGCTGCGCATCGACGAGGCCCTGCGCCTGGCCGACAAGGGCACCGGCCTGGTCTTCTCGGTGTTCGTCGGCGGCCTCGACGAGCCGATCCGCGAGCACGCCCAGCGGCTGCACCGCCAGCTCGCCGACCCGGACAAGTCGGTGCTGATCGCCCTGTCGCCCAACCAGCGGCAGCTGGAGATCGTCACCGGGCGGCACGCGCGTAAGCGCATCCCCGACACGTACGCCAAGCTGGCCGCGCTCTCGATGGTCGGCGCGTTCAGCGGCGGCGACCTGGCCGGCGGCATCATCAACGGGCTCGACCAGCTCGCCAGCCACGCCGGCAAGGGCTGATCCCTCCCTCGTACGACGAAGCCCGACCCGCCGCACGGTGGGTCGGGCTTCGACGTGTCGCGGGTTGTCTCAGCGCGGCCAGGAGGACGGGTCCGGGCCGGCGCGGGTTCGCACCCACGCCGGCCCCGGGCCGCGTACTCGCTGGGTCAGCTCTGCTGGGCGTCCTTCGCGCGGGCCTTGAGCGCCCGCAGCACGCCGTCACGACCCTCGGCGACCAGGCGACGCAGCGGGCCCGGGTTGCCGTCCCCGGCCAGCCACGCGTCGGTGGCCGCCACCGTGTCGTCGTCCACCAGGTACGTCGGGTACGCGAGCTGGGCGAACTCCTGCGCCGGCTCGCTGTCCCGGCTGGCCCACACCTGCCCGACCGCGGCGAAGTACCGCTCCCGGTACGGGGTGACCAGCTCCACCTGCGCCGGGTGGGCCAGGCCCTGCAACAGCGCCCGGTTCCGCCAGTTCGGCAGCGCGTCCGGGCCGGTCAGCAGCGCCCACACGGCCGCCTTGTTCTCCGCCGTCGGCACCAGCGCGTGCGCGTACGCGGCCTCCCGCTCGCCGCTGGCCGTACGGTCGCCGGCCAGCTCCGCCTCGACCTCCGCCGCGCCGGCCGCGCCGTTGGCCACCAGCGCGCCGAGCACCGTCCAGCGCAGCTCGGTGTCCACGGTCAGACCTTCCGGCGCTCCGGTGCCGTCCAGCCAGCCGCGCAACGTGGCCAGGTCCTCGTCGGAGCGGGCGGCCGAGGTGAACGCCCGGGCCCAGGCGAGCTGGAAGCCGCTGCCCGGCTCGGCGGCGGCGAGCGCGTCCTTCGCCGTGCGGGCCAGTCCCGCCCAGCCGGTGGCCGCCCAGGCGGGGTCGGCGTAGAGGGTCAGCGCGGTGGTGGCCTGGCGCAGGGTGGCGGTGACCAGGTTGATGTCGGTCTCGGCGGGTAGCCCGGCCAGCACCAGCGCCACGTAGTCGCGGGTCGCCAGCTCGGCGTCGCGGGTCATGTCCCACGCGGCCGTCCAGCACAGCGCGCGGGCCAGCGACGAGTCGAAGCCGCCGATGTGCTGCACCACCGTGGCCATCGACCGGTCGTCCAGGCGCAGCTTGGTGTAGCTCAGGTCATCGTCGTTGAGCAGCAGCACGTCGGCCGCCCGGAGGCCACGCAGCTCGGCGAGGTCGGTCCGCTCACCGGTCACGTCCACCTCGTACCGTTCGCGGCGGACCAACCGGCCGTCGGCCAGGTCGTACAGGCCCACGCCGATCCGGTGGGTGCGCAGCGTCGGGTACGCCGTCGGCGCCTCCTGCCGGACGATTACCTGCTCGTACGTGCCGTCGGCGCCGATGGTCACCTCCGGGCGCAGCGTGTTCACCTGCGCGGTCTCCAGCCACTGTGCCGCGAACTTGCGCAGCTCCCGGCCCGAGGCCGCCTCCAGCTCGGTGAGCAGGTCGTCGAAGGTGGCGTTGCCCCACGCGTGCTTGCCGAAGTACGCCCGCAGCCCGGCCACGAACGGCTCCTCGCCCACGTACGCGACGAGCTGCTTGAGCACGCTCGCGCCCTTGGCGTAGGTGATGCCGTCGAAGTTGACCTCGACGGCCTCCATGTCCGGCATCTCGGTGTAGACCGGGTGGGTGGAGGAGAGCTGGTCCTGTCGGTAACCCCAGTTCTTGCGGATCGACAGGAACGTCGTCCACGCCTCGGTGAACCGGGTGGCGTTGGTGTTGCACCAGTGGCTGGCCCACTCGGCGAACGACTCGTTCAGCCACAGGTCGTTCCACCAGCGCATGGTGACCAGGTCACCGAACCACATGTGCGCCAGCTCGTGCAGGATCGTGTTGGCCCGCTGCTCGTACTCGTAGTCGGTGACCTGCGAGCGGTACAGGTAGTGCGACTCGGCGTGCGTGACGCAGCCGAAGTTCTCCATCGCGCCGGCGTTGAAGTCGGGCACCCACAGCTGGTCGTACTTCGGCAGCGGGTAGCGCACGCCGAACTTCTCGTGGAAGAAGTCGAAGCCCTGCTTGGTGATGAGGAACAGGTCGTCGGAGTCCAGGTAGCGCGACATGGACGCCCGGCAGAACACGCCCAGGTCGATGCCGTCGTGGCTGTCGCGCACCTCGTGGTAAGGGCCGGCGCACAGCGCGGTGATGTACGTGCTCATCCGGGGCGACTCGGTGAAGTGGAGGGTCTTCAGGTCCTCGCCGGCCGGCTCCTCGCTCTGCACCGGCATGTTGGACACGACCCGCCAGTGCGCCGGGACCGTCGCGTGCCAGGTGTAGACGCTCTTGAGGTCGGGCTGGTCGAAGCAGGCGAACACCCGCTGCGCGTCGGCCGTCTCGAACTGGCTGTAGAGGTACGTCTCGCCGTCGACCGGGTCGACCGTGCGGTGCAGCCCCTGCCCGCTGTTGGAGTAGGCGAAGTCCGCGTCGACGACCAGGGTGTTGTCGCCGGCCAGCCCGGTCAGGGTCAGGCCCTTCTCGGCCGACCAGTCGGACAGGTCCACCGGGTCGCCGTTCAGCGTGGCGGACCGCACCGACTCGGCGGCCAACTCGATGAACGTGCTCGCCCCCGGCTCGGCGCAACGGAACCTGACCTCGGTCGTCGACCGGAAGGTGCGGCCGTCGGCGGCCAGCACGGCGGTCGCCAGGTCCAGCCTGATGTCGTACCCGGTCACCTCAAGCAGGCGGGCCCGCTCGGTCGCCTCGACCTGCGTCAGGTTACGCACTCCCGGCACTGTTCGTCTCCATCCCACGTCTCGCCGTACGCCCGGCGGCGCCCGTCTGCCGACCGCTCGTGACGTTCGGCCCGGTCCGAGTCTTCCACGTACGGCCTGCCATCGGTGGTCGAGGTCACGCTCTCATTCGGGTGCCGGTGCATGCTTCGCGGGGTGAGTATCGAGGCGAGACGCCGGACTGCCGGCGCCACCCGTCGCGAAGGGACCTCACCGTGACCGATCGTGTCACCGCCGACATGTGGTTCGACCCAATCTGTCCGTGGGCGTGGATCACCTCCCGCTGGCTGCTGGAGGTCGAGCAGGTCCGCGAAGTGGACATCCGCTACCACGTGATGAGCCTTTCGGTGCTCAACGAGGGCCGGGACCTGTCCGAGCAGTACCGGGAACTGATGGACAACGGCTGGGGCCCCGTGCGGGTGTGCATCGCCGCCGAGCAGCGCTACGGCTCGGACGTGCTGCGCAAGCTCTACACCGCGCTGGGCACCCGCATCCACCTCGGTAAGGAGCAGCTCGGGCCGGAGTTGTTCGTCGCCGCGCTGACCGAGGCCGGCCTGGACCCGGCGCTGGCCGCCGCCGCCGACAGCACCGAGTACGACGAGGCGCTGCGGGCCAGCCACGAGGCCGGCATGCGCCCCGTCGGGCAGGACGTCGGCACCCCGGTCGTCCACGCGCCCGGCCCGGACGGCAGCCCGGTCGCGTTCTTCGGCCCGGTGATCACGCCGCGTCCCAAGGGCGAGGCCGCCGGTCGGCTCTGGGACGGCGTCCTCCTGGTCGCCGGCACCCCGGGCTTCTACGAGCTCAAGCGCACCCGCGAGCAGTCCCCGATCTTCGACTGACCACGACCGTCACCCGCCCCCGTCCGGACTCCTTCGGTTGTCCGGGCGGGGGTTCGTCGCGCCGGAGGCCCGGTGCGGCTGCGGGGGCCGGAAACGGTCACAGCGTCACCGCTGGGCGGGGGACGTCGTTTCCCTCGGTGTCCGCGCAGTGGCCCCGCAGGGCCGCACACCGCAGCTCGTGGAGGCAGTCCCGATGGCCAAGCACCGTGCGTCCGGTGACGATCAGCTGACCCGGCAGGGGGTGATCGAGACTCCCGGCGCGGCGTACTGGTCGGTCGACGGTTCCCGCTGGCCGACGGTCCGCCCCGACCTTCCCGCCGACGTGGCGGACCTGCTCGCGCCGCCCATCGTGGTCGGCGTGGCCCGGGTGCCGGTCACCTCGCGCCTGACACCCGCGCGGGCCGCGCTGGCGACGCCCGCACCGGTGGACCCGGCGCCCTCGACGTTGGAACCGGTCGTCGCGACGTTGGAACCGGTCGTGGCGGCGTTGGAACCGGTCGCTGTGGTGGCGGCCGCGCCGGCCGAACCGGCTCCGCCCCCGCCGGCGCCCACCGCGCCGCGCCCCGTGCCCACTCCGCCGCTGAACCCGCGGCCCGTTCCGGCGCCGCCGCCCGAGCGTCCCGTGCCGGGGCCGCCCGCCTCGCCTCGCCGCAACGCGGTCACCGGTCCGGTCGGGGGCGGTCGGCGCGGCAACGCCGGACCGGTCGTCGCGGGGCGACACCGCCGGCACAACGGCGCGTCCGGCCGCGCCGGCTGACCGCACGCCGGCGGATGGGCGCTTTCATCTGGTGGACGCCGCGCGGGTCCCCGTCGTCCGGTCCGGCGACGCCGGTAGCGTCAGTGGGCATGACGGTCGTGCATCCGATCACCCGGGCCTGGATCACCACTGGCGGCACCGGCGCGCAGAACTACGACGAGTTCGCCGACGACGCGGAGATCACCGCGATCATCGAGGCGAACCCGCACAGTGCCCTCGGCATCGAGATGCCGCACCGCGCTCCGGACAGCCTGGGGACGTCGTTCCTCGACGCGCTGCCGGCCTCGGTGGCCCGACTCGCCGAGGCCAAGGCCGACGGCAGCTACACACCCGCCGAGCAGGTGGTCGTGCTGTACCGGATCAGCGCCCCGGGCGAGGAACCGGCGTACGGGCTGTTCGCGATGGTGGACACCGACCAGATCTCCACCAGCGCCGACGAGCCGGGCCTGGTCATCCGCAACGAGGACGTGTTCATCGCCAAGGTGCGCGAGCGCGTGGCGCTGGCCGAGGCGTTGGGTCACCTGCTCTCACCCGTACTCCTGCTGCAGACCGGAAGTGGCGACGAGCTGCACGCCGCGCTCGCGGCGGCGACCGACGCGGCCGGGGCGCCGGCCGCGACCGACACCGACCAGGCGGGCCGCACCCACGCCATCTGGCTGCTCGGCCCCGGCCCGGAGCAGGACGCGCTGACCGCCCTGGCGGGCGGCGGTGAGCTGGTCGTCGCCGACGGCAACCACCGCAGCTTGGCCGCCCAGAGCGGTGGGCTGTCGCGCTTCCTGGCCGTGGTGACCACCCCGGCGTCGGTGGCCATCCAGCCGTACAACCGGCTGGTCAGCGAGCTGACCACCACGCCGGCCGAGCTGCTCGACCGGTTGCGCGCGGCGGGGGCCGAGGTCGAGCCGATCGACGGCCCGGTCGAGGTCCCGACGGCCGGCGGCACCGTCCACCTCCGGCTGGCCGACCAGGGGTACGCGGTGCGCCTGCCCGCCACCGCCGACGCCCGCCTGGAAAACCTGGATCACGCCCTGGTCGAGCGGCTGCTGCTGCGCGACGCCCTGGGTCTGGACCCGGGCGACAAGCGGATCACCTACGTGGGCGGGGACTACCCGGCGAGCTGGCTCACCGGAGAGGTCGACGCCGGGCGTGCCGAGCTGGCCGTCCTCATCGCGCCGGTGACCGTGGCGGACTTCGTCGCGGTGAATCTGGCCCGGGAGAAGATGCCCCGCAAGAGCACCTGGTTCACCCCGAAGGCGCGCGGTGGCCTGGTGGTCGCCGAGCTGCCCCGCTGAGCGCGTACCGCCCGACCGTGTGACGTACCCGCCTCCAGAGCGCCGCCCCTGCGTCGCTCTGGAGCGCGGCCTGACAGACTGCCCGGTATGCGCGTCTACCTGGGATCCGACCACGCCGGTTTCGAGTTGAAGGTGCACCTGGCCAACCACCTGGCCAAGCAGGGGTACGACGTGGTCGACGTCGGCCCGCACAGCTACGACCCGGACGACGACTACCCGACGTTCTGCCTGCACACCGGTGACCGGGTGGTCGCCGATGAGACCTCCCTCGGGGTCGTCATCGGCGGGTCCGGCAACGGTGAGCAGATCGCCGCGAACAAGGTCGCCGGGGTTCGTGCCGCCCTGGCCTGGAGTGTCGAGACGGCTCAGCTCGCCCGGCAGCACAACGACGCGAACGTCGTCGCGGTGGGCGCCCGTCAGCACACGCTGGACGAGGCCACGGGCATCGTCGAGGCGTTCCTGAACACGCCGTTCTCCGGAAACGAGCGGCACGCCCGCCGGATCACCCAGGTCGCCGAGTACGAGCAGACCCGGGAACTGCCCGACCTGCCCTGACCCTGCCGACCCGCGTCGCCCGCCGTCAGCGCGGCGGGCGGGGCAGGTCCTCGCGGGGTACCCAGTTGCGGCGCACGACCACCACCCGGGCCTCTGCGGCGGCGAGGTCGTCGTCGCTCGGCCGGGCGGCGTCGCGGGCCCGCAGCGCCGCGCTCAGCCCCACCTGGGACGAGCCGGAGCCGACCAGCCCGCGTAGCCCCCGCTCGCCGTCGCGGTCGTCGCCGCCGGCCCCTCGACGTCGCGGTGGCGGATCTCCACCGTCGTGGACGCCGGCCGTGCTGGCCGTCGAGCCGTCGGCGCTGCGAGGGGCCGCGTCGGATTCGGGATGGTGGCGCAGCCGTCGCCGGCGTCGGTCCGGGTCACCCATCAGCCGACCGTACCTCCCCACGCCATCAAGATCCCCACAACATCAGGGATGTTGCTGCTTCCCGAGCGTCGGAGGCAGCAACATCTCGTAAGTTGTGCGGATCTTGGTCACGCCGGACGGCGGTCTGCGACCGATTTGCCGGCTGGCTACCCTCGGGTTCGGGCGGTGCTGAGGCCGTCCGTCAGGGGGAGGAACGAGATGGCAGACCAGACGCAGCCGTGGGCGGAACGCACCGTGGAGGTCCCACCGCAGGCAGGCGTCGATGTGCCGGCGCAGCGGGACGGCTTCCGCCGAGGTGTCGCGCCGGTGGGTCAACCGCGTACCCCGCGCACCGAACCGTTCCCCGTGGTCGAGGAGCCGACCGGTACGGGTTGGCCGGGCGAACCCGTCCCGCGCCGGCCGTTGAGCTGGCGGCTGGCGCAGTTGCGTCGCGGCGGCGAGTGGAGCGCGGCGGGTGGCCTGTTCGCCTTCGTGTGCTGGGGCATCTGGGCGCTCTCCGGCGGTGGCGACCTGTCCGGCCCGCTGCTCGTGCTCGTGTTGAGCCTGCTGGTGGCGGTCGGCCTGTTCGCCCTGGCCCGCGCGGTCGGACGGTTGGTGCTGGAGCGGCAGCTCGGGCGAGTTCGGCGCGGCGCGCGGGGCGCGCACCTGGCCACCGCGGTCTTCCTCGTCGGCCTGGGCGTGGCCTGGCTCCAGCAGACCGAGTGGGTCGTCTCGGCCTGGAACTGGGTCACCTCGAACGTGTGACGAGGCGTGCACGGACGGGCCGGCAATGCGCCGCCCGCCCGTGCACCCGGTCGTCTCCCCACCAGGCAGTGTTGCTGCTTACCCGGCCGGCCACGGTTCATCCGTGGCCGGCCGGAGCGTCCGTCGTTCGGGTCAACCGGGAGCGGGTCAGCCGGTGGCGGCCTCGGCGGCGGCGTGGTCGCGGGCCACCCGGACCAGTTCGACCAGGCCGCCCGCATACTCCTGGGACTCGCCGTGCGCCTCGTCGAACGGCGGCTGGAAACCGACGCCCTCCCACTCGCCGGTGGCCGGGTTCCAGCGGTCGTTGCCGACCTCGAAGTCCCAGGCGAAGATGCCCAGCTCGTAGTAGAGCTGGTCGGCCGAGTTGCCGGCGGCGGAGTAGAGCACGTCGGCGACCGGGCCGGTCTGCGACGGCCAGGTGACCGTGCCACGCTCCTGCGCGATCGCGCCGACGATCCGCCGGGCGCTGTCGAGGAACAGCGTCGACTCGTCGATCGACGGCCGGGGCAGGGTGATCCGCCCGTCGGCCCGGTACGCGCCCGGCGGCCACATGAAGTACCCGCCGTAGGAGTGCACGTTCATCGCGAACCTGATGTTGGGATGGGCCTTGGCCAGCGCGATGACGTTGCCGCTCTCCGCCTCGGACAGCTCCGCCGTACCGGCGTAGTTGCCGGAGAGGCAGTTCGCGCTTGCGCCCACGTACCCGTCGAAGTACGACCCGACGGTGTAGTTCCGGTTCACGTCGACGCCCCAGGAGGTGCGGTACTTCGGGTCCCGTGCCGGTCCCTCGCAGTGGTTGACCAGGTTCTTGCGCTGGAAGTTGTAGTCGTTGAACGAGTAGTTCGCGCCGTCCGGGTTGACCGTCGGGATGACGAACACGTCGACCTGCTCCAGCAGCTCACGGGTCGCCGGGTCGGTACGCGCGTTCGCCAGCATGCGCTCGGCGAACTCCAGCGTCACCAGCGGCGTGGCCCACTCCCGGGCGTGTTCCTGGGAGTACGCCAGCACGCCGATCCGGGACCCGTCCCGGTGTACGCCGAGACGCAGGGCCTGCACCGTCCAGGGCTTCGCCGGCACCTCGGTGCCCTGGAGCCCGTCGTCGAGGCGGGCCGGACCGGCGACGGGCATCGGCAGCCCGGTCGAGCCGTCCTCGACGGTGGCCCGGAACCGGTTCGCCTGGCGGGCGTTCACGGCCGCCGCGACGTCGTCGGTGGTGCTCACCGTCTTGCCCGCGGCGTCGGTGGCGAGCGTGACCGTGAGGACACGGTCGCGGTAGCCGACGGCCAGCGGTCGGTTGGGTCGGCCCGGGTCGACGGTGCGCACCTGCACGCCGTTCAGGCCCTGGTCGCCGAAGCGGACCGACTCCACGACCACGGCGGCGACCGCCGGGTCGCCCAGGTACGCGACGGCGTTCCGGCGGTACCCCTGGGTCTTGTTCGGCAGATCGATGACGTCGACCAGGTCCCGGTACTGGCGGGCCAGTCGCTTGATCCGCGCCTGGATGTCCACCGGCGTCAGGTACGCGTCGATGAAGTCCTTCTGGTAGCCGGCCGGCAGCGGCGGCGGGGTGGCGTTCGGCCACAGCGTCGGGGTGACGGCCCGACTGACGCCGCCGAGGCTGGACGTGGCGGTCAGCTGGACCGGTCGGCTCGGCACCGACTGGGGGACGTTGTAGTGGTACTGGTATTCCCCCGAGTCCTCGAACCGGTAGAGCGGGAACGAACCGGTGACGCCGTCCGCGGTCCGCCAGCTGACGGTGATCTCCACGTCCGGGTCGTCGGTGGCGGTGGTGGCCACCTGCGCCTGCAGGAACGTCTGCCCGCCGGTGGTCCACCAGTACGCCTGCTGGACCGCGAGGGTGTCGACCCCGACGGCGGCGGTCGTCCGCTGGCCGGCGGCCGGTGCGCCGAGCCCGGCGGCGGTACGCGCCCGCGCCGCGCGGACACTGTCGGCGAAGTGCCGGCTGCCGTCGCCGGCCCGCTGCACGACCTGGGTGGCGGTGGCGCCCCGCGCGGTGAGGTCGGCGAGCTGCGCGCCGGTCAACACCAGGTCGGCGATGATCCGGCCGTCCCGTGCCCGGGGCCGGTTGGCGAGGTCGACGCCGCTGGCGACCAACCTGTCGAGCTGGGCCTGATCGCGCAACCGCACCCGGACCAGAGCGGTCTCGGTGGCGGCCAGGGTGATCGGGGCGGTGTCGGCGACGGGTGCCGCCGTCGCGGTGCCGGGATGGGACAGCGCCGCGCTGATCAGGATCGCTGTGGTGGCGGCAGCCGTCCACCGTCGTCGGACGATCATGTGCCCTCCTGTGACGGACGTCGATGCGTGTGGTCCTTACACCAGTGCAACGATCGACACATGTCAAGGTCTCTGATCGGTAAGGGCGACGTAAGGTCATCCGGCCACGTCGACGGACATCATTCCCTGATCCGTTGCCAACGAGGGGACCGTCGATGAGTCGACTACGGAGAAGTCTGGCCTTCCTGATCGTGCTGACCACCGGTCTGACGACCGCGCCGGGCGTCGCGTCGGCAGCCACGGCGCTGCCCACGTACACGTTCGTGGACCTGGGAACGCTCGGTGTGCCGAGCACGGGGGAGCCGCCCACCAGCGACGGCTACGCCCTCAACGACGCCCGTACCGTGGTGGGCGTCTCCACGATCGACGGTGTCTACAACTTCCACGCGTTCGCCTCGGCCGGCGGGGTGATGAGCGACCTGGGCGCCCTGTACACCGGACCGTACGGCGCGAGTTCCGCGACGGGCATCAACGAGCGGGGCGTCGTCGTCGGGGCCACCCACGTCAACGCGACGGAGCCTCCGCACGCCTTCCGGTACGCCGACGGGGTGATGACCGACCTCGGCACCGGTCACGGCGCGGGCAGCGGAAGCTCGGCGAACGACGTCAACGACGACGGCCTGGTGGTGGGCAGCCGGTTCGAGAAGCAGGGAGCGCCCACCCGGGCGGTCGTCTGGCGCAACGGCACGGTCATCGACCTGGGCACGCTCGGCGGCCAGGCCGGCCCGTGGGGGACGGACAGCATCGCCTACGGCGTGAACTCGTCCGGGCATGTCGTCGGCGGCGCCGCTGTCCCGAGCGGCGGCCTGCACGCCTTCCTCTACTCCGGTGGGGCGCTGACGGACCTCGGCACCCTGGGCGGTGTCACGGAGTCCACGTACGCCCGGGACATCAACGACCGGGGTCAGGTCGTCGGTATCTCGCAAAACACCACCGGCGAGCTGCGGGCGACGCTCTGGCGTAACGGCACCATCCGCGACCTCGGTTCCCTCGGTGGCAACTACTCCGAGGCGCGGGCCGTGAACGAGACCGGCCAGGTGGTGGGCATCGCCCGGACCAGCAGCCCCGACTTCTACAACGAGCGGGCGTTCCTGTGGCAGGGCGGCCGGATGGTCGACCTGAACACCCGGGTGCGGAACCTTCCTCCGACGGTGACGCTGCGCTCCGCCGAGGACATCAACGACGACGGCGTCATCGTGGGTCTCGCCTGCCCCGTCGACTGCGCCGAGGGCGGTGATCGCGCGCGCCGGGCCTACCTCCTGGTGCCGACGAGCTGACCCGCGACCGGGGCGACCGGCGCCTGTCCTGCCCGCGCGGGACGGGCGCCGGTCACCGCGCCGCTGTGCCGTTGTCGTACGACTCGCGGGCGTCGAGCAGCTCGTCCCAGTGCTGCGCCACCCAGGCGCAGGCGACCGCGATCGGTTCGAGCATGCTCCGGCCCACCGGCGTCAGCTCGTACTCGACGTGCGCGGCCGCTCCAGCGTGGACGGTGCGGCTGACCAGCCCGTCCCGTTCGAGGGAGCGCAGCGACTGGGTGAGGACCTTGGGTGTGACGCGGCGCAGCGGCACGCGCAGCTCGGAGAACCGGCGAGGCCCGTCTTCCAGGCAGCCGATGATGAGCGCCGCCCACTTGTCACCGAACCGGATCGGATTGAGCGAGGAGGGGCACAGCTCGTCGAACATGTCGGCGGGCAGGGGTTGCCTCATGGCCTGACGATAGCTGGTATCCCGGCGGTAACCAGGCCCGGCGATAGCTGGTATCCCGGCGGTAACCAGGCCCGGCGATAGCGTCGGCGAACCGGCCGGGCGTACGGGTCACGGCCCTGGTGGAAGGCATTCGCCATGAACATCGTGATCTTCGGCGCGGGTGGCCGGGCCGGACGGCGGGCCGTCGCCGAGGCGCGTCGACGCGGCCATCGGGTCACCGCCGTGGTGCGTGACCCGGCGGCCCACGGCGACCTGGGCGAGGCGCACGTGGTGGCGGGCGACGTCACGGACGCCGCGAGCGTCGCGCGCGCCGCCGCCGGGCAGGACGCCGCGATCAGCGCCGCTGTGGACCTGTCCCGGCCACCGCGCGACTTCTTCACGACGTCGTCCCGCGCCCTGGCCGCCGGCCTGGCCGAGGCGGGCGTACGTCGCCTGGTGGTGGTGGGCCTCGCGTCGATCATGCCCGGGGCGTCCGGCGTCGCCCTGATGGACGAGCCCGGCTACCCCGACGGGTACCGCTCCTTCTACCTGGGCCACGCGGCGGGCCTCGACGAGCTGCGGACCTGCGATCTCGACTGGGCGTACGTGGCCCCGGCCGGCGACTTTGACCACGACGGCACCCGTACCGGCGGCTATCGGGTCGCCGAGCACGGTGACCCGGCCAGCCGGATCAGCTACCCGGACTTCGCGATAGCGCTGGTCGACGAAATCGAGGCGCCCCGCCACCACCGGTCCGCCCTGAGTGTCCGGGAGGTGTGATGCCCGAGGTCCACGACAGCCCGAACACCTGGGTCGCCGAGCACATCCGCCGTTTCGAGGAGACCGGAGGCAGACCACGGCCAGGCGTGCGCGACCTGCTCCTGACGACCCGTGGCCGAAGAACCGGCGAGCTGCGCCGCACCGCGCTCGTGTACGAACGCGATGGCGACGGCTACGTGCTGGCCGCCTCGAACCGTGGCGCGGAGCACCACCCGGCGTGGTATCTCAACCTGCTCGCCGACCCGTACGTCACCGTGCAGGTCGGTACGGAGACCTTCACCGCCCGGGCGCGCACCGCCACCACGCGGGAGCGTCCGCGCCTGTGGCGTCTGATGGTGTCGGCCAGGTCGGAGTACGCCACCTACCAGCAGGGGATCACCCGGGAGATTCCCGTGGTCGTCCTGGAACGCGTCGAAGACTGAACGGGGAAAAGCCCAGGCTCAGCGAAGGTGCCGCTGAGCCTGGGCTTCGTGGGTGGAGCGGGCGACGGGAATCGAACCCGCACCGTCAGTTTGGAAGACTGAAGCTCTGCCATTGAGCTACGCCCGCGCTCGGCCCCGCCGCAACGGGGCGCGCCGACAGCGTACCCAATGCCGGTCCTGGGCGCGCGACCGCGCCACCGCCCCCGTGGCGTGGTGTCGTCGCGACGCCGCGTGGCGCCTTCCAAGATCCGCACGACATCACCGAAGTCGTGGCATCCGCACCCCGGGAAGCCGCAGTTTCCCCGATGTTGCGCGGATCTTGAAGCGGGCGGGCGGGCGGCGGCGCGCGGCGGAACTTGGAGAGCGGAAAAGGGTGAGATGGGCAGATCTGTCCGGGTGGCGGACGCCCCGGCACTGCCGGAGGCGCGGCGACGGCATAGACTGCACGTCGCCACGGGGTGTGGCGCAGCTTGGTAGCGCACTCGCTTTGGGAGCGAGGGGCCGTGGGTTCAAATCCCGCCACCCCGACTGTCGTCCGCGTCCGGTCTCCCCGGGCGCTGCGAGCCGGCCCCGCCGGCTCGCCTACACTCGATGGGCCAATCGAAGGCCCAGAATCAAACCCAGATCCGTCAAGGAGTACGCCTGTGAAGAGCACCGTCGAGACTCTGAGCCCGACGCGCGTGCGGCTCGCCATCGAGGTGCCGTTCGTCGAGCTCGAGCCGAGCCTCAAGAAGGCGTACCGGGAGATCGGTTCGCAGGTCCAGGTCCCGGGCTTCCGCCGGGGCAAGGTGCCGACCGCGGTGATCGATCAGCGGGTGGGCCGGGGCACCGTCCTCAACGAGGCGGTCCAGGAGGCCATCCCGGAGAACATCATGGCCGCGGTGCGCGAGCACGACCTGAAGACGCTGGGGCGTCCCGAGGTCGAGATCACCGAGTTCAACGACGGTGACTCGCTGAACTTCACCGCCGAGGTCGACGTCCGTCCGGAGATCACCATCCCGGACGCGTCCACCATCGAGGTGACCGTCGACGAGCTGCAGATCGACGACAGCGAGATCGACGAGCAGGTCAAGAACCTGCGGGAGCGGTTCGCCACCCTCAAGACGGTCGAGCGGGCCGCCGCCGAGGGCGACTACGTGCAGATCGACCTGAACGCGACCGTCGACGGCGAGGACGTGCCGGGCGGTCAGGCCAGCAACATCTCCCACGAGGTGGGCAGCAAGCAGCTCCTGCCGGGCCTGGACGAGGCCGTCGTCGGCCTCGCCGCCGGCGACAGCACCACCTTCACCACCCAGCTCGTGGGCGGCGACTTCGCCGGCCGCGACGCCGACGTGGCGGTGACCGTGCGCACGGTCAAGGAGAAGGAGCTGCCGGAGCTGAACGACGAGTTCGCGCAGATGGCCAGCGAGTTCGACACGATCGAGGAGCTGCGCGGCGACCTGCGGTCCCGGGTCACCCAGGGCAAGCAGGTCGAGCAGATCTACGCCGCCCGCGACAAGGCGCTGGCGCAGCTGGTCGAGACCGCCGAGGTGCCGGCGCCGGAGGGCGTCGTGCGCGAGGAGGTCGCCAGCCGCAAGCAGGCGATGGTCGACCAGCTCGAGCGGATCGGCGCCTCCCTGGAGGAATACCTGGCGGCCGAGGAGAAGACCGAGGAGCAGATCGACGCCGAGCTGACCGAGGCGGCCACCGAGGGCGTCAAGGTGCAGCTCCTGCTCGACACGCTGGCCGACGCGGAGGACGTGCAGGTCTCCGACGACGAGTTCGGGCACGAGATCGTGCACCGGGCGCAGCGCGCCGGGATGGCCCCGCAGCAGTACTACGACCAGTTGGTGCGCTCCGGCGCCGCCGCCGCGGTCTTCGGTGACGTCCGGCGCGGCAAGGCGCTCGCGGCCGTCATGGAGCGCATCACGATCAAGGACTCGGCCGGCAACCCGGTCACCCTGGACGCGCTGCGCGCCGCCAACGAGGCCGAGCACAACCACGAGCACTGATCGTCGGGTGCGGCCGCCGTCCGCCGCTGCGCGGTGCACGGCGGCCAAACCCTTTCCGGGGACACCCGGAGTTGAGCGCTGCCGGGGACACCCGGAATTGAGCGCTGCCGGGTACGCCCGGAGTTGAGCGCTGCCGGGGTACGCCCGGAAGGCCCGCGCCGCGGGTGCCCGACACAGCTGCGCTGAGAGCGAACAGTGCCCCGACCGGGACTCTGCCGCCCCGCACAGCGGTTAGTGTCGGGAAAGACGGTACGGAGAGCGAAGGGCTGCCATGACCGACATGCACATCCCCAAGAAGTCGCTCCGGGCGATTGACGCGCGCGGTGGCGACTCCATTGGCAACCTCGACGACTCGGTCTACAACCGGTTGCTCAAGGAACGCATCATCTTCCTGGGCAGTGAGGTGACCGACCAGGTCGCCAACCGCATCTGCGCGCAGCTCCTGCTGCTCGCCGCGGAGGACCCGGACCGCGACATCAACCTGTGGATCAACTCGCCGGGTGGCTCGGTCTACTCGGGCATGGCGATCTACGACACCATGCAGTTCATCGACAACGACGTGTCGACCGTGGCGATGGGCATGGCTGCCTCGATGGGTCAGCTGCTGCTCTGCGCGGGCACCAAGGGCAAGCGTTACGCCCTGCCGCACGCCCGGATCATGATGCACCAGCCGTCCGGTGGCCTGGGCGGCACGGCGTCCGACATCGCCATCCAGGCGGAGCAGATGCTCTACACGAAGCGGATGTTCCAGGAGCGGGTCGCGCACCACACCGGCCAAGACCAGTCGCAGATCGAGGCGGACTCGGACCGGGACCGTTGGTTCACCGCCCAGGAGGCCATGGACTACGGCTTCATCGACAAGGTGATCATCGGGGCCGCTCAGGTTCCGGATGGCGCCGGGACCCTGAGCTGAGGAGCTGACGATGACCGACCTGAGCCTGCCGCCCCAGTTCGCGGCCGTGCACAACCGTTACGTGCTGCCGTCGTTCGTCGAGCGCACGTCGTACGGGGTCAAGGAGTCGAACCCGTACAACAAGCTCTTCGAGGACCGGATCATCTTCCTCGGTGTCCAGGTGGACGACGCGTCGGCCAACGACGTGATGGCCCAGCTGCTCACGCTGGAGGGCACCGACCCGGACCGCGACATCATCATGTACATCAACTCGCCGGGTGGGTCCTTCACCGCGATGACGGCGATCTACGACACCATGCAGTACGTCCGCCCCGACATCCAGACGGTCTGCCTCGGGCAGGCGGCCAGCGCCGCGGCCGTGCTGCTGTCGGCGGGCACCCCGGGTAAGCGGATGGCGCTTCCGAACTCGCGGATCATCATCCACCAGCCGGCCACCGAGGGCGGCTACGGGCAGGGCTCGGACATCGAGATCCAGGCCCGGGAGATCCTGCGGATGCGGACGCAGTTGGAGGACATGTTGTCCCGCCACTGCAACCGCCCGATCGAGCAGGTCCGCAAGGACATCGACCGTGACAAGATCATGACGGCCGAGGAGTCCAAGGAGTACGGGCTGGTGGACACGATTCTGACCAGCCGCAAGAAGGGTCTGCTGGCGACCCACTCCGCCAGCTGAGCTGTACCGGGTCAGAGGTTGGCCGGGGCGTGAAGTTCCCGGCCGGCCTCTGACACACCCGTTTTGGGGGTCGGAGAATGCCCCGCCAGCGGGTAACGTCGGGTCCGTACCGCTTCGCCGGTCGGGCCAGCGAAGCGAACCAAGCCGGGCGGCGCGCAGCGTCCGCAGGTCAGGGCCGGGTCTCCGGCCGATGAGTGCAGGGAGAACGTAGGTGGCACGGATCGGTGACGGCGGCGACCTACTGAAATGCTCCTTCTGCGGTAAGTCGCAGAAGCAGGTCAAGAAGCTCATCGCGGGCCCAGGGGTCTACATCTGCGACGAGTGCATCGATCTCTGTAACGAGATCATCGAAGAGGAGCTGGCCGAGTCCGGCGAGGTGAAGTGGGAAGAGCTTCCCAAGCCGATGGAGATCTGCCAGTTCCTCGACAACTACGTCGTGGGGCAGGACCAGGCCAAGAAGGCGCTCGCCGTCGCGGTCTACAACCACTACAAGCGCATCCAGGCAGAGGCGGCCAACGCGCCGGGCTCCGGCAGTGACGCCGTCGAGCTGGCCAAGTCCAACATCCTGCTGCTCGGCCCGACGGGGTGCGGCAAGACCCACCTGGCGCAGACCCTCGCCCGGATGCTGAACGTCCCGTTCGCCATCGCCGACGCCACGGCGCTGACCGAGGCGGGCTACGTGGGCGAGGACGTGGAGAACATCCTCCTCAAGCTGATCCAGGCCGCCGACTACGACATCAAGCGCGCCGAGACCGGCATCATCTACATCGACGAGGTCGACAAGATCGCCCGTAAGTCGGAGAACCCGTCGATCACCCGCGACGTCTCCGGCGAGGGTGTGCAGCAGGCCCTGCTCAAGATGTTGGAGGGCACGGTCGCCAACGTCCCGCCGCAGGGCGGTCGCAAGCACCCGCACCAGGAGTTCATCCAGATCGACACCACGAACGTGCTGTTCATCTGCGGTGGCGCGTTCGCCGGCCTCGACCAGATCATCGAGTCCCGCACCGGGCAGGGTGGCACCGGCTTCGGCGCCCGGCTGCGGTCGGTGTCCGAGCGGTCGACCGACGACATCTTCAGCCAGGTCATGCCGGAGGACATGCTCAAGTTCGGGCTCATCCCCGAGTTCGTCGGGCGGCTTCCCGTGATCACCAACGTGCGCAGCCTGGACCGCAGCGCCCTGGTGCGCATCCTCACCGAGCCGCGCAACGCTCTCGTCCGGCAGTACCAGCGCCTGTTCGAGCTGGACGGCGTCGAGCTGGAGTTCGACGAGCCGGCGCTGGAGGCCATCGCCGACCAGGCGATGCTGCGGGGCACCGGCGCCCGCGGTCTGCGGGCCATCATCGAGGAGGTCCTGCTCTCCGCGATGTACGAGGTGCCGAGCAACCCGGACGCCGCCCGGGTGTTGATCACCCGCGAGGTCGTCCTGGAGAACGTCAACCCGACGATCGTTCCGCGTGAGTTCACCGGGCGTCGGGCCCGGCGGGACCGCGAGGAGAAGTCGGCCTGATCCTCCCCGCGTCACGCCGGCCGTCCGTCACTGACGCGGTCGGCGTGACCGTGTCCGGCGGTCCCACTCACCCGACGGGGTGACCGTCACCATCATCAGCCGGGCCGGTTCGTCGGCGTCGTTGCGGTAGCCGTGCTCCCGGTCAGCGTGGAACTCGATCGTGTCCCCGGCCCGTACGGCGTGATCCTGCCCGTCCACCCGGACGACCACCGCCCCGGCGAGCACGTGCAGGACCTCCCGGGTGCCCCGGGGATGGTCGGCGGAGCGGTGTCGTTCTCCGGGTTCGAGCCGCCAGTCCCACAGCTCGACGAGGTCGGGTTCGCCGAGCCCGCTGAGCAGGTGGGCGGTGCCGCCGTGCTCGCCCCGCCAGAGCACGGGCGCCTCGGCCGTGGAGCTGATCCGGACGGTCTGCTCCTCGTCGGGCTCGAGCAGCCGCGCGATGTTGACGCCGAACGCGTCGGCGACCCGGCACAGCGTGCCGACGCTGGGGTTGGTGCGTGCGCTCTCGATCTGTACGAGCATCGCCTTGCTCACGCCGGACCGGCCGGCCAACTCCTCGAACGACCAGCCCCGTGCGGCGCGCAGCTCCCGTACCTGCCGGGCCACCGCGGCCGTCACCGCACTGACACGGCCACCTGAGTCGGTCATCAAACTATCCTTCACGGTTACTATTGTGGTACGACAGTGGCATGTTCCCCATTCTCCTGGCAGCAGTGTCCGCAGTCGCGTTCGGCACCGCCGACTTCTCCGGCGGCAAGGCGTCCCGCCGCGCCGACCCCATCGCGGTGACCGTGGTCTCCCAGCTGCTGAGCGTCCCGCTGCTGGTCGCTCTGGTGCTCCTGGTGCCGGGGTCACCGACGGTCGCCGACATCGCCTGGGGCCTGCTCGCGGGGACGGCGGGCGCGGGCGGCGTCGTGCTGCTCTACCGTGCGCTCGCCGGCGGGATGATGGCCGTGGTGGCGCCGGTCACCGCGATCACCGCCGCCGTGGTGCCGATCGTGGCCGGCCTGTTCACCACCACCTTCCCCGGCGCCCCGGCGCTCACCGGCGCCGGCCTCGCGGTGGTGGCGATCGCCCTGGTCAGCCTCGGCGAGGGCGGTGGCCGCCCGACGGTCCCGGCCCGACTGGTGGGGCTCGCCCTCGCGGCCGGCGCGCTCTTCGGCGTCTTCTTCACCCTGCTCGGTCAGGCCAGCGAGAGCGCGGGCATGTGGCCGGTGGCCGCAGTCCGGACCAGCTCGATCGCGCTCGGCCTGCTACTCGCCGCCGGCACCGGTGTACGACTGCGGCTCGGACGGCGGGTGCTCGGTTGGGCGGCCCTCGCCGGTCTGCTCGACAGCGCCGCCAACGCGCTCTTCCTGGCCGCCGCCGCGCGAGGGCACCTCAGCATCGTCGCGGCGATCGCCGCGCTCTACCCCGCCAGCACGGTACTGCTCGCGCTCGCCGTCGACCGCGAACGGCTGCGGCCGGTTCAGATCGCCGGCCTCGGGTTCGCGGCGGGGGCTCTCGTGCTGGCCAGCATCTGAGGCTGTCCACACCGGCCGGTCCGGTCGTACTCTTCTCTCATGCGCGTCGCCGTCTGCCAGCTCAACGCCCGGGACGACCGCAAGGCCAACCTGGCCGCCGCGGAGCTGCTGCTGGAACGCGCCGCCGACGGCGGCGCGGACCTGGCCATTCTTCCCGAGTACGTCGACTATCTCGGCCCGGAGGCCGGTCTGCCGGAGCCGGAGCCGGTCGACGGCGAGGTGGGCAGCTTCTTCGCCGGGGTGGCCCGGCGGCTGGGGATGTGGGTGCTGGCCGGGTCGTTCCACGAAGCCGGCCCGGACCCCGCGCACACCTGGAACACCTCGCTGGTCTTCGACCGCGCCGGCAGCCTGGCCGCGAGCTACCGCAAAATCCATCTGTACGACGTGGAGATCCCCGGTCGGGTCTCCTACCGGGAGTCGGAGACCGTCGCGCCCGGTGCCCAACCTGTCGTGGTGGACGTGGAAGGCCTCCGGGTCGGGCTGTCGATCTGCTACGACCTGCGCTTCCCGGAGCTGTACCGACGGCTCGCCACCGAGGGCGGCGCCCAGCTCCTGGTGGTGCCGGCGGCGTTCATGATGCACACCGGGCGGGACCACTGGGAGATCCTGCTCCGGGCCAGGGCGATCGAGAACCAGTGCTTCGTGGCGGCGGCGGGTCAGACCGGTGACCACGAGCCGGGCCGCACCTGCTTCGGGCGCAGCATGGTGGTCGACCCGTGGGGGACGGTCCTGACCCAGCTGCCCGACGGGCCGGGGGTCGCCGTCGCCGATCTGGACCTTGACCGGCTCTCGATGATCCGGGCCGAGCTGCCGAGCCTCGCCAACCGCCGGCTCTGAGACTCAGCCCTCGAGCAGGACACCGATCGTCGCAAGCCCGGCGATCACCGCGGCGGTGACCAGCAGGGCCGTGGTCATCCGGGACCTGCCGCGGCGGGCCAGTCGTCCGACCGAGAAGACCAGGACCACCAGTACGACCGCGCCGATCACCAGTTGCCAGAACGGCAGGAGGATGCCGAGCAGTGCTTCCTCGGCGAACACCGCGGTTTTCAGCCCGGACTCATCCATGACTGACACTCTGGCACGCCGACACGTGCCGCGTCGCCGACCACGGTGGAGAGCGCGCCGGTCGACGTGACCCGAACCAGTGATGAACCCTGATTTGCCTTCTCCCGGCCGGCCGCGTAACTTTCTCTCTGCACGAGGGAGGCCGGACAAACCGGCCGAGAACGGGCGCCAGGCTCGTGGCCGAGACGCCGAGCGAGACTGAGATCGGGCGGTGCGAAACACCTCGGAGACGGGGTTGCGGACGCGAAGCCGACCGGGTAGAGTTCTGAAGCCGGCAGGAGCCGGGCGGAGAGCCGCGCAGCGGCGATCGGCCGGTCTGCGGCTTCCCACGAGAGTAACGACCGCCGGATACGGCGTGCGTCAACGTGGGTCCGGACGAACCAGATTGATCGCCTCAAATACGAGGTTGACAATGAAAGTTCGACCAAGTAGGTTTGAGCGGTTGCCCCGAAACGGGGTTCCACGGATGTGGAGCTGCTGATCGGTGTGTGGTTGTTCTTTGAGAACTCAACAGGGTGCTTGTAAAGCCAGTGCCAATTATGATTTATACCCCGGACTGGCAGCCTGCT
>NZ_JBITMW010000012.1:0-246441 GCF_044466585.1 Micromonospora sp. NPDC049359
GTTGGCCCCCCACGGCCGGGGGGTGGGTGGGGGGTGGTGGGGGGGGGGGGGTGGGGGGGGCGCGGGGGGGGGCCGCCCCGGGGGTGGGGGGGGGGGGGCCCCCCCCGGGGGGCCCCCCCCGGCGGGGGGGGGGCCCCGCCTCTCGGGTTACGTGCGGGGTCAGCCGCCGGCGAAGGTCACCTCGGTGCCGCACTTGGCCTTCTGGTTCAGGCAGGACTTCACCAGGGGTCCGATGTGGGCCGGGTCCCAGGCGTTCATGAAGTCACCGTGCATGGAGGACGGCTTGCCGGAGGAGAGGCTCAGGCCGTTGCCACCCAGCGACTGGTAGTTGACCATGAAGGACAGGTTCGGCACCGCCACCGGGTACTTGCCGGTGCAGACGCCGTTGACCGGGTCGCCCATGTGCGACTTGTGGTCGGGTGAGTCGATGTTCTTGCCGTCCCAGCAGTCCTTGAAGACGAGCTGGAAGATGAGGTTGCCGCCGGAGGCGCAGACCGGCCAGTTGCCGTCGGCGCTGCGGCCGGTCTCGGCGCTGCCGGCGCACCAGAACTGGTTGCTACCGGCGTTCTTCGGCGTGTCGACCTGCTTCTTGGCGTCGCCCTCGACCATCCGCAGGCCCGGCGGGAAGGGCTTGACGGTCGACGGGTCCTTCACCCGTGAGCCGTAGTAGACCCGGAAACTCTTCATCGGTACGGGCTTGCCGTCCTTGCGCAGCTCCGGGGTCCAGTAGGCGCTCAGGTCACCGGGGGCGTTGCAGGTGGTCGTCGAGGAGAGCAGCTTGTCGGTCGTGGTGAACGCGTCGATCTTCGGGCCGAAGAAGGTGTGCATGTGCGACGCGCCCGGCAGGCCGGGGACGACGATCGGGTCATCCGGCGCCGAGTTGGCCAGCTCGCAGTCCGTGTGGAACTCGGGAACGCGGGTCGTTCCCGGCGTCACCGGCTTCGGCGTGATCGCGTTGAAGGCAGCCAGTTCCCGGTCCCACCTGGCCTGGTCGACCGGTACCCAGCCAGCCGCGGGCGCGGTGCCCGGCGTGGTGGGCGTGGCGCCCGGGGTGGTCGGGGTGGTGCCCGGGGTGGTCGGCGTCGCCGGGCTGGCGCTCGGCGTGGTCGACGCGCTCGGCGTCGTACCCGTCGCGGAGCCGAACGTGAACCAGTTCAGGTTCACGAAGTCCGACCGGGAGCTGCTCTTCATGACGGCGAAGACGGTCTGCGGGCCGGACGGCACGCTGGCCGCCGTGGCGGTCACCGTCGTCCACTTCTGCCAGCCGCCGGTGTGGGCGATCGGGAAGCTGGCCAGCAGGGCGCCGGTCTGCGTACCGAGGCGCAGCTCGACGGCGCCGCCGTCGGTGTTGTTCGCCGCCACCCGGGCCTTCAGCTCGGCGCCGGTGATCGAGACGCCGTCGTACCGCAGCCAGTCTCCGTTGCCGAGCCAGCCGACGTTCCGGCCGCCGTCGGCGTCGCCGGTGCTCTCGGTCTGCGCGCCGGACTGGGCCGCGAAGGCCTCAGCCTGGATCCGGCCCGACACGGCGACCTCTTCGGCCTGGGCGCCGGCGATGTAGATGCCACTGCCCACCAGGGCGGCGGCGACCCCCGAGGCGAGCGTGATGCGAGCGATGCGGCGGCGCTTGCGCGCCCGGTCCGGCGGTGCGACGTGCGCGGGGGGAGGAGTCCGCATTACCAGTGATTTCCTTCGAGTCGACGATAACGCTCTGTCGGATGAAGTATGTGCACGTCGGAGGCGCGCGGCAATCTGCGGAAAAAGAATTAAGGAGGGCCGTGGAGAACTGTCCTGGTGGCCGTCGAGCCGGCTCCGGATAACAATTTTTTGCCCTCGTACCCTTAAGTTTCTATTAATCCTGATGGCATGTCTTCCCGGACCGGCTTCTCCGGCTCGCGCGTCAGCCGGGGCCGCGCACCGTCCCGACTGAACCCGACCCGACGGCCCGGAGAACGGCTCGGCGTACACCGGCGGCGAGGCCGCCAAAATATCGTGGGTGGGGCTGTCGATCGGGACCGGCTCTGTTCGTAGCCATGGTGAGAGCCCGGCATCGAGACGGGCACCCACCCGCTGGAGGGCATGATGACCACCACCGCGAACACCACCCGCGCCGCCACGTCGACGCGCGGCGCGCTGATCTGGGCCGGTGCCGTCGCCACGGTCGCCGCGAGCGCGGCCACCATGGTCGTCGCCGCCGCCGGCCGCGCGGCGGGAGTCAGCCTCGACGTGAGCGGCGCTCCGATCCCGGTCGCCGGGTTCGGGATGCTGACGGCCGTCTTCTCCCTGGTCGGCGTGGTCCTGGCCGTGCTGCTGTCCCGGTTCGCGCGACGCCCGCGGCACGTGTTCGTCCGTACGACGGTGGCGCTGACGGTCCTGTCCCTGGTGCCGGACGTGATCGCCGACGCCGACACGACCACCAAGGCGCTGCTGATGCTCACCCACCTGGTCGCTGCCGCGATCGTGATCCCCGTCGTCGCGCGCCGCCTGGCCGCCTGAGCCGTCACCACCCCATCCCGCTGTCGAGCTACCGGAAGGATCGTCATGAAGCAGTATCTGCTGTCCGTGCACGCCGTCGAGGGCGCGCCCGCCATGTCCGACGAGGAGACCGAGGTCATGTTCGCCGAGACCGGCCGCATCAACGACGAGATGCGGGCGGCGGGCGTCTGGGTCTTCGGCGGCGGGCTCGTGTCTCCGGAGAGTGCCACCGTCGTGCGGATCGAGAACGGGTCCAGCACCATGAGCGACGGACCCTTCGCCGAAACGAAGGAGCACCTCGTCGGCTTCTGGGTCCTCAAGTGCGCCGACCTGGACCAGGCGCTCGCCTGGGCCGAGAAGTGCGCGGCGGCCTGCGGACCGATCGAGGTACGCCCCTTCGACGACCTGTCCCAGGCCTGACCCGGAGCCGGCCGGCCGACATGGATCTGGCGAGCATCTACCGCGCGGAGTACGGCCGCTGCGTCGCCACCCTGGCCCGTCTCCTTGGCGACATCAACCTCGCCGAGGAGGCGGTCCAGGACGCCTTCGCCACGGCGCTCGAGAAGTGGCGGACGCCGCCACCCAACCCGGGTGGCTGGATCGTGACGACCGCCCGCAACCGGGCGATCGACCGGCTCCGCCGCGAGTCGACCCGCGAGGCCCGGCACGCCCAGGCCCTGCTGCTCCAGCACCAGGACGCGCCCCAGGAGGTGGGACCCGTGCGGGACGACCAGTTACGACTCATCTTCACCTGCTGCCACCCGGCGCTCGCCCTCCAGGCGCGCACAGCCCTCACGCTGCGCCTGCTCGGTGGCCTCGAGGTCCCTGAGATCGCCCGGGCCTACCTGGTCCGGGAGACGACCATCGCCCAGCGGATCGTGCGCGCGAAGAAGAAGATCCGGGAAGCCGCCATTCCCTACCGGGTACCCGCCGACCACGAGCTGCCGGACCGGCTGCCGCCCGTGCTCACCGTGCTCTACCTGATGTTCAACGAGGGCTACACGTCCACCGCCGGACCGTTGATCAGGACCGACCTGTGCGCCGAGGCGATCCGGCTCGCCCGCGAGCTGGCCGCGCTGATGCCCGACGAGCCCGAGGTGCTCGGCCTGCTCGCCCTGCTGCTGCTGATCGAGGCACGTCGCCCGGCCCGGCTCGGCCCGAACGGTGAGCTGGTTCTCCTGGGCGAGCAGGACCGGTCACTGTGGAACGACACGTTGATCGCCGAGGGACACGACCTGGTCCGGCGGTGTCTGCGACGCAACCGGCCCGGCCCGTACCAGATCCAGGCCGCGATCAACGCGGTGCACACCGACGGCGTGGCCACCGACTGGCGGCAGGTCCTGGCGCTGTACGACCAGCTTCTCGTACTCACGCCGAACCCCGTCGTGGCCCTCAACAGGGCGGTCGCGGTGGCCGAGGCGCACGGTCCCGACGCGGCTCTCGCCGCGCTGGAGACGGTCGAGCTTCCCGGGTACCACCGGCTGCCCGCCACCCGGGCCGAGCTGCTGGCTCGGCTCGGACGCGACACGCAGGCCCGCGCCGCCTACGACGAGGCCATCGCGCTGACCGGCAACGATACTGAGCGCGCCTTCCTGAAGGCGCGGCGTAGCGAACTCACCCACAGGAGGAGACCGGCGTGAGCGCCACCTACACCTTCGACGTCTTCACCAGCCTCGACGGCTTCGGAAGCACCACCGGCAACTGGGGAGGCTACTGGGGCAAGCAGGGTCCCGAGCTGCTGGAACGTCGCCTTGCCACGTACACGGATGACCACCGCATGGTCTTCGGCGCCCGCACGTTCGCGCTGTTCCGACAGATGCTGGCCGACAGCGTCGAGGAGTCCGGCGTCCGCGACGCCTGGGTCACCCGCATGATCAGCCTTCCGGCCATCGTCGTGTCGAACACCATCGAGGAACCGCTCGACTGGCCGGACGCCACCCTGGTACGCGGTGACGCCGTCGACGTCGTCGCCCGGCTCAAGGAGGAGTCCGAGGTGCCGCTGCGGTCGCACGGCAGCCTCTCGATGAACCGGGCACTGCTGGCCGCCGGCCTGGTCGACTTCATCCAGGTGACGCTCTTCCCGGTGGTCACCGGTCAGACCGGGACCGAGCCGATCTTCCACGGTGCGGCCGACTTCGACCTGGAGCTGGTCGAGGGCCGCACGCTCGACGGCCGGACTCAGGAACTCGTCTACCGACCCACCCCGCACACCTGAACCCTCCCCGTCGGTCGTTCGGTAGCCTCTGACACGCTCTGACAACGTCTGACAAAGTCGTCTGACATGGGGGACTGATGAAGGACCAGCGTGCCGGGGAGTCTGGTCAGGACGGACGGCCCGCCCAGAGGTTCGCCGAGCAGTTACGGGCGCTGCGCGGCGCCGCGGGAGACCCCTCGTTCCGCAAGATGGCGGGGCGATCAGGACGGATCTCGCACACGACCCTGCACGAGGCCGCCGCCGGCACCCGGTTTCCCTCGTGGGAGACCACGCGGGAGTTCGTCCGAGCCTGCGAGGCGGACGAGGCCCTGTGGCGGCGTCGATGGGAGGAGGCGCAGCGCCCGGTGACGGCCGCCCGGTCCAGCGGGGACGGTGACCCCGCGCCGGTCCTCGCCGCGTCCGCGCCGGCGGAACAGGGCGTGGTGCAGGTCGTGGAGCATCCGGGGGCCGAGGATCGCGTCGTGACGACGCGGCGACGCCGTCTGCCGTGGCTGAACATCGCGGCGGTGGTGCTGGTGGTGGCGGTGGCCGGTGTCCTGGGCGCGACCGTTCGTGGCCGGTCGGGCGCCGACGGCTCCAGCGCACCGACGGCGTCACCGTCACCGTCCGCGTCACCGAACGCGACGGCGTTCTCGGACTCCCTGATCCCCGGAGACTCGAGCAGGTTCGTCGCCGACGTCACCATCCCCGACGGCACCCAGGTGAAGGTGAACGCCCAGTTCGACAAGGTGTGGTCTCTCGCGAACGTGGGAAAGGTCGACTGGCACAACCGGTACCTGGCGCGGATGGACCCCGCCGCAGACGGTGCCGGCTGCCGGACACCGGATCGGGTGCCGATCGGCGACACGCCGCCCGGCGAACAGGTGATGATCCGTGTTCGGGTCACCGCGCCGAGCCGCCCGGGCAGGTGCTGGGTCAGTTGGAAGATGGTCGACGAGGCCGGCCGGGAGTACTTCCCGACCCGGCGGCCGGTGTACTTCATGGTCACCGTGACCGCCTGAGGTCCGGCCGCGATGTCAGGCACGGGCTCCAAGCCAAGCTGACAACACCGCATTCATCGAGGTCGGTGACGGTCTGACGGATCTGACAGGCCGCCGGGGGTACCGAACAGCAGGGCGCTTCTCGCAGGGTGATGTCGAACCGAGAACGACTCACCGGCTACGAGGAGGACCCATCTTGCGACGTCCCTGGTTGACCGTCGGACTCGCCGCGCTCTGCGTGGCCGTCGGCGTCCCGGCCCACGCGGCGGCATCCGGCGCCACACCGCAGCGGACCGCCACCGCGGCCGCGCGGCCGATCGTGGACATGGAGGCCACCGTCCTGGCCGCCCAGATCGACCCCCGTCGGGCGGACAACACACTGACCCCCGGTGCGAAGAGCTCGGTGCTCGCCGTGGAGCAGGCGTTGCAGGCGCGGGGCCTGCTGAACGCGCAGTGGGTCGACGGCTACTTCGGCACGGTCACCGTCTCGGCGTACGCGGCGTACCAACGCTCGCTCGGCTACACCGGGCTCGCCGCGAACGGGCTGCCCGGCACGACGTCGCTGACGAAGCTCGGGCTGGACCGCTACACGGTCGCCAACACGATCGGTCCGGGCGCGAAGGTCCCGCGCGACGGGTACGTCGTCAACGCCCGGACCCAGGCGATGCTGGCCGAGGCGCAGCGTCTGCTGGGCCAGACCCTGGTGCTCGAGCAGGGCTCGTACAACCCCGGGGGTGACCCGACCTCGGCCGGCACGCACGACGGCGGGGGTGTGGTCGACATCGCGGTCACCGGCATGACCGCGACCCGGCGCACCGCCGTCGCCCGGGCCCTGCGCCAGGTGGGCTTCGCCGCCTGGGTCCGCAACCCGAACCAGGGCGACTGGCCGTGGCACATCCACGCCGTGGCGATCAGCGACACGGACCTGTCCAGCCAGGCGCAGCACCAGGTCGGCGACTACTACCTCGGTATGAACGGTCTGGCCAACCAGGGCCCGGACGACGGACCCCAGATCCCGATCAAGACCTGGGAGCAGTACCAGCGCGGGCAGTGACCCGCACCCCCTCACCACCCTCGAAAGGACACCCATGAACATCCGGAAGAGCCTGGCCGCCGTCGGCGTCGCGCTGGCCGCGACCACCTCGATCCTCAGCGTCGCATCGCCCGCCTCGGCGGCGGCCCGGGACGGGATCTGCGACAGCGGCGAGTTCTGCTACTACTACAACAGCGACAACGCGGGATCGATCTCTGACTTCACCGGATCGCTCGACGACTACGGCACCGAGCAGCCCTCCTGCTACGACTTCAAGGGCGCTGGCGCCGGCAAGGGCCTGTGCATCAAGAACGAGGCCGCCTCGGTCTGGAACCGCAGCACCAAGACGGTCCGCGTCTACTACAACAGCGGCTACGCCGGTTCCTACCAGGACTTCGCGGCCGGTGCGAAGACCAACCTCAACGCCACGCTGAAGAACAACAACGCCTCGCACCAGTTCTCGCCGTCGACGCGCACGAACCTGTCGTACGCCCTGTACCAGGCCAGTGGCGGCAGTGTCACGTGCGGCTTCGACGGTTACACCACCACGCCCGGCCGGCACGAGGGCATCGACATCGCCCGCAGCGTCGGTTCGGACGTGCGCGCCCTGGTCTCCGGAACGGTCACCTACGTCGCGCAGGGCAGCACCGGCAGCGGTGGCCTGTCCACGATCTCGGTCTACAACTCCTCGTCCAACAAGACCGTGATCTACCTGCACACCGCGCCGAGGTCCGGGGTGAGCGTGGGTGACGCCATCAGCAAGGGCCAGGTCATCGCCGACGAGTCGTGGCACGGGGTGTCCTCCAGCTCGGGCGCGCACACCCACGTCGAGGTCCGGGCCGGTCGGCAGACCCACGCGGCCGTCAGCGTCGGCGACCCCACCCTGGACAACGCCGACCCGACCGCGTTCTGGAACTCCCAGGGCTACAACGAGAAGTAGGACGTCATGAGAATCCGCAAGGGCCTCGCCATCGTCGGTGCCGTCCTGGCCATGTCCACCTCCGTCCTGAGCGTCGCCTCGCCGGCAGCGGCGGCCGAACGGGACGGGACCTGCGACAGCGGCGAGTTCTGCTACTACTACAACAGCAACCAGGCCGGCTCGGTTTCCGACTTCACCGACTCGCTGGACGACTACGGCACGACCCAGCCGACCTGCTACGACTTCAAGGGCGCGGGCGCCGGCAAGGGCCTGTGCGTCAAGAACAACGCGGCGTCGGTGTGGAACCGGACCGGCAAGACCGTGCGGGTCTACTTCAACAGCAACTTCGCCGGTACGACGCAGGACTTCGCGGCCGGGGCGAAGGGCAACCTCAACGCCACGTTGAAGAACAACAACGCCTCGCACGAACTGCTGAGCGGGCCGACGGGCTGCAGCACCGACGGCACCAACAGCAAGCTGCCGAGCACCATCCTCGTCTACCGGGTCAGTCTCGGGCGCGTCGACCGGGTCGACTTCAAGACGTACGTCAAGAACGTCCTCCCGAACGAGTGGGTGACGAGCTGGCCGGCCGCCTCGCTGGACGCCGGTGCGATGGCCGTGAAGAGCTACGCCTGGTACTGGGCGCTGCACTCGACCCGGAAGACCTCCGGCGGCCAGTGCTATGACGTCCGGGACGACACGGGCGACCAGGTCTACCGGCCGTCGTCGGCGCAGACCTCGACGTCGGCGGCGGTGGACCGGACCTGGTCGAACCGGCTGACCCGCAGCGGCAATATCCTGCGGGCGCACTACTGCGCGACCACCACCGCGTGCGGTGGCTGGGTGGACGGCGACTGGATGTCCCAGTACGGCTCGCGTGATCTCGCCAACTCGGGTAGCAGCTACCAGGCGATCCTGCGCCACTACTACCGTGACGTGGTCATCTCCTGACGTCCCGCGTCAACCGTGCCGCCCGCCGCACATCCGCGGCGGGCGGCACTGTCGTGGGCAGCCCGGACGGGTCGCCGGGCCGTGGGGACGCGCCGACGCCGCTCCCACGGCGACAGGTGGCAGACTCGGCGGAGTGAACGACATGGCCGCACCGACGATGGACGGTGAGCTGGAGAGCGTCAGTCTGGTGGACCTCGCCGTCGCCCGGTTGACCCGGGAGATCCTCAGCGGCAGGAGCGATCCGGGGGAACGCCTCGTCGAGGAGCAGCTCACCCGTCGGCTCGGGATCAGCCGGGCGCCGCTGCGGGAGGCGCTGCGGTTGCTGGCCCAGCAGGGGCTGGTCGAGCACGTGCCCCGGCGCGGCGTACGGGTGGCCACCCTCTCCGATCGTGACGTGCGGGAGCTGTACGAGCTGCGGGACGTCCTCGAACGATTCGCGGTGCGGGCGGGGATCCCGGTCGGCCGCGAGAGCGACCTGGCGGGGTTGCGGGCGACGCTCGACGAGATGCGGGAGGCGACCCGGGCCGGCGACCGGATGGCGGTCGCCGAGTCGCACCGGGCGTTCCACGTCGCGCTCGTCGCGCTCGCCGGCAATCGCCAGCTGTCCGCCGTGTACGGCTCGATCCTGGTGAAGTTGCAGCTCTACATGGCGATCAACCTGCGGCGTGAGGCGGAGGTGGCGCAGCCCTTGGACGGGGTCCACCGGCACGAGCGGTTGTTCGAGGCGGTCGCCGGGGGAGACCCGGAGGAGGTCCTCGCCGTGCTGTCCGGGCACGGCGCGCGCTCCTACCTGGACTAGCTGTACGAGCCATTGCCGCCCCCGACTCGCCCGTGGGAACATGCATCGATGAGGGTAAATCTCTTGCGTCGCAACAGGTCCCGCCTGTTGCTGACCGTGGCCGCGGCGGCCATGTCCATCGCGTCCCTGGGCCTCAGCACGCCGGCCGCCGCCGCGACCCCCGACGGCCACTACTGCTGGTACGTCCTGCCGGACAAGGTGCCGTGGAAGCCGGCCAACAACATCGTCAACTACACCGCGACGGTCACGTGCGACGGCGCGGTGCGGCGCGTCGACCTCGCGGTGGAGTTGCTGTACCACGGGACGAGCGGGGGTGCCGGCACGACCGTGAACGGCCGGACGACGCTGTGGACCGACGGCACCTCGATCCCCGTGGTCGCACTCGGCGTCACCACCCCGAACACGCTCTGCGACTCGGGCTTCTACTCGGGTCGAGCGACCGCCACCGTCCAGTACCGCTCGGGTGAACCGGAGTACATCACCAGATCGATCGCGTCGCAGCAGGTATCGCTGAACTGCTCGTTTCCGGAAATTCCGCCCACCGGCCCGAGTCCCAGCACGGTGACGGTCACTAACCCAGGCACCCAGAGTTCGCTCAAGGGGGACAACGGAGGGCTGCAGATGCAGGCCACCGGCGGCAGTTACTCGTACACCTGGACGGCGGTCAACCTACCGCCCGGGCTGACCATCGAACCCGGGACCGGCCGGATCAGCGGCACGCTCGCCCAGATCGGCTCCTACAACGTCACCGTCACCGCCGACGACGGATTCGGCAGCCTGGGCAGCACCACCTTCACCTGGAGCGTCCGCAAGGAATCTCCCTGCCCGCGCTGCTGATCAACGCCCGCGGCGCCCGTCCGGCCCGGACGGGCGCCACCTGGCCGCGCCGCCGCGCCTTGCCGGATCGCCGCCCCGGCTTCGCCTCGGCTCGGCCGCCCCCATGAAACAGGCCCAGCCGGCGGCCAATCGGCCGTCATGTCCCCGTTACAGAACGCGCCGCCCGCTGTAACAGAACGGTCGACAATCGACTGTATGCCAGAGTCAGTCGGATCCATCTCGGACCTGCGGACGGCGTACCGCGACGGTCGTCTGACGCCGACGGACCAGGTCGAACGCGTCCTCGACGGGCTCGCCGGAGGCGGTGCGGGCCCGGTCTGGATCAGCACCGTGCCGGCCGACGAGCTACGGGCCCGCGCCGAGTCGCTGACCCGCCACGGTGACCCCACCTCCCCGCTGTACGGGATCCCGTTCGCGGTCAAGGACAACATCGACGTGGCCGGCCTGGTCACCACGGCCGGCTGCCCCGACTTCGGATACGAGGCCGCGCAGGACGCGCCGGTCGTGCGGCGGCTCCTCGACGCCGGCGCGCTGCTCGTCGGCAAGACCAATCTGGACCAGTTCGCCACCGGCCTGACCGGCGCCCGCTCGCCGTACGGCAGTTGCGAGAGCGTCTTCGGCGGCGGCCTCATCTCCGGCGGCTCCAGCTCCGGATCCGCCGTCGCGGTGGCCGCCGGCCAGGTCAGCTTCGCTCTCGGTACGGACACCGCGGGCTCCGGCCGGGTGCCGGCGGCGCTCAACGGGATCGTCGGCCTCAAGCCCACCCGTGGCCTGCTCAGCACTGCCGGCGTGGTGCCGGCCTGCCGCTCGCTCGACTGCGTGTCGGTCTTCACGCCCGACGTGGCGGGCGCCGTCGACGTGCTGCACGCCGCCCGTGGTGTCACCACGGCCGACCCGTGGGGCCGTCCGTTACCGGCGGAGCGGGTGGTCGCCCGCATGCCGGGCACGCTACGCCTCGGGGTGCCCTGGGCAGAAGACCTCGAGTTCTTCGGTGACACCGGGCAGGAAGCCCGCTTCGCCGCCGGAGTGCAACTGCTGCGTACCCTCGTCGGATCTCTGCGGTCGGTGCCGCTCGGCGCCTTCTTCGCGGCGGGTGACCTGCTCTACCAGGGTCCCTGGGTGGCCGAGCGGCTCGTCGGCCTGGGCGACTTCCTGCGGTCGAACCCGGAGTCGGTGTTGGCGGTCACCCGGGCCGTGCTGGAGACCGGCTGGCGCTACGACGCGGTCGACGCCTTCCGGGGGCACCACCGGCTGCGTGAGCTGCGCGCCCAGGTCGACACGCTCTGGCAGGACGTCGACGTGCTCGTCGTGCCCACCGTCGGCACCACCTTCACGCTCGACGAGATCGCCGAGGACCCGATCGGGCGGAACGCCATGCTGGGCCGCTACACCCAGTTCGCGAACCTGCTCGACCTGGCCGCGGTGAGCGTGCCCAACGGCTTCACCGCCACCGGCCGGCCGGCGAGTCTCACCCTGCTCGGTCCGGCGTTCAGCGACACCACCCTGGCCCGGCTCGCCGCCACCCTCAGCACGGGCGGCGCGGCCAACCCGGACGTCGAGCCCGTTCCGCCGCCGGCTCCACGGCCGACGGACGTGCTGATCGCCGTGGTCGGCCGGCACCTGAGGGGCGAGTCCCGCAACGGCGAGCTGCTCGGCTACGGCGGGGCCTTCGCGGGCGCCGCCCGTACCGCGCCGCTCTACCGGCTCTACCGGATGGACACCGCCGACGGCGAGGGGCTGCCGGGGCTGGTCCGGGTCGCGCCGGACACCTCGGCCGGTCACCCGATCGAGGTCGAGCTGTGGCGGCTGCCCAGCGCCGCCCTCGGTGAGCTGCTGGCCGGCGTGCCGGCGCCCCTCTCGCTCGGTTGGATCCGGCTGCACGACGGGCGGGACGTGCTCGGCTTCCTCTGCGAGGCGTACGCCGCCAGCCCGCCGGCCGAGGACATCAGCGCCAGTGGTGGGTGGCGGGCCTACCGCCGCTCCGCCGCCACCCGGCGGTGAAGCGGGCCGCACCAGCGATCACGACAGGAGGCGAGAGGATGGGAAGCATCGGGCCGGTACCGGCCAACCCCTACCCGTGGCCGTACGACGGTGTGGTCGACACCGCGCGGACCGCGCTGCTCTGCATCGACTGGCAGACCGATTTCTGCGGGCCGGGCGGTTACGTCGACGCCATGGGCTACGACATCGGCCTCACCCGGGCCGGCCTGCCGGCCACCGCCCGGCTGCTGGAGCACGCCCGGTCGCTCGGGATGCTGATCGTGCACACCCGCGAGGGGCACGACCCCGACCTGTCCGACCTGCCGGCGAACAAGCGCTGGCGTTCGGCCCGCATCGGCGCCGAGATCGGCGGGGCCGGTCCGGCCGGCCGGATCCTGGTCCGGGGCGAGCCCGGGTGGGAGATCGTGCCCGAGGTCGCCGCGCTGCCCGGCGAGGTGATCATCGACAAGCCCGGCAAGGGCGCCTTCTACGCCACCAACCTCGACCTCGTGCTCCGGACCCGGGGCATCACCCACCTGATCCTCACCGGCATCACCACCGACGTCTGCGTGCACACGACGATGCGCGAGGCGAACGACCGGGGTTACGAGTGCCTGATCCTGGCCGACTGCACCGGCGCCACCGACAAGGCCAACCACGAGGCCGCCCTGCACATGGTCACCATGCAGGGCGGCGTCTTCGGCTGCGTCGCCACATCCGACGACGTCATCGCCGCCACGGCGAAGTGAGGTGAGCCATGCCGACCATCGCCACCGCGCGACCCGGCCCCTACTCCTTCGACATCTCGACCACCGCGCTGCTCGTCATCGACATGCAGCGGGACTTCCTGGAGCCCGGCGGATTCGGTGAGAGCCTCGGCAACGACGTGAGCCAGCTCCGCCGTACCATCGCGCCGCTCGCGGCCCTGCTGGCCGACGCCCGCGCCGTCGGCCTGGCCGTCGTGCACACCCGCGAGGGGCACCTGCCCGACCTGTCCGACTGCCCGCCGGCCAAGCTGAACCGGGGCGCCCCGAGCAAGCGGATCGGCGATCCCGGGCCCACCGGCCGGATCCTGGTCCGTGGCGAGTACGGCCACGACATCATCGACGAGCTCGCGCCACTGCCCGGCGAGCCGGTCGTCGACAAGCCCGGCAAGGGCGCGTTCCACGCCACCGACCTGGACGTCCTGCTCGCCGAGCGGGGCATCCGCAGCCTCCTGGTCGCCGGAGTCACCACCGAGGTGTGCGTGCACACCAGCGTCCGGGAGGCCAACGACCGGGGGTACGAGTGCCTCGTACTCGCCGACTGCGTCGGGTCCTACTTTCCCGAGTTCCACCGGGTCGGGCTCGACATGATCGCCGCCCAGGGCGGGATCTTCGGGTGGGTCGCCGACTCGACGCAGGTCCGAGCCGTGCTGCCCACCACGTCCGCGTTGCAACCCTCCTCCTGACCGGGAGCAGCCATGGTCTCCTCGAAGTCCACCGTCGTCCCGCTCCCGTTCTGGGTGCGTGGTGACACCAACGCGTTCTTCGGTTTCGGCGTCAACGTCCTGGTCAACGTGCTCACCCTGACCGGGCTCTGCATCGGGGTGGTGAAGCTGCCCGAGGGGGAGGTGTTCGGCACCATCCTGCCGGCGCTCGGCATCGCCCTGGTCGCCGGCAACATCTACTACACCTACCTGGCCCGCCGCCTGGCCCGTCGGGAGAACCGCACCGACGTGACGGCCCTGCCGTACGGGCCGAGCGTGCCGCACATGTTCATCGTCATCTTCGTCATCATGCTCCCGATCTACCTGCGCACCCAGGACCCGCTCCGGGCCTGGGAGGCCGGGCTGGCGTGGGCCTTCATCATCGGCGTGATCGTGCTGATCGGCGCGTTCGTCGGCCCCTACATCCGTCGGTACGCGCCCCGGGCGGCGCTGCTCGGCACGCTCGCCGGGATCTCGATCACCTTCATCTCGATGAACCCGGCCGGGCAGATGTGGCGGATGGCCTGGGTCGCCCTGCCGGTCTTCGCGCTGCTGCTGATCGGCCTGCTCACCGACACCAAGCTGCCGTTCAACTTCCCGATCGGGCTCGCGGCCCTGCTGGTGGGCACCGCGATCGGCTGGGCCGGCGGGGCGATGTCGGTGCCGGACGTGACGGCGGCCGCCCGGGACATCGCGGTCGCCGTACCCTCGTTCAAGCTGGACCTGTTGTTCACCGGGCTGTCCGACATGGCGCCGCTGCTGGCGACGGCCATCCCCCTCGGCGTCTACAACTTCACCGAGGGCATGACGAACGTGGAAAGCGCGGCGACCGCCGGGGACAACTACAACCTGCGCAGCGTGCTGCTCGCCGACGGCGCGGGCGCGGTGATCGGCGCGGCGCTCGGCTCGCCGTTCCCGCCCGCCGTCTACGTCGGCCACCCGGGCTGGAAGGCCGCGGGTGGCCGCAGCGGTTACTCGATGGCGACCGGCGTGGTGATCGCCGTGCTCTGCTTCCTCGGCATGTTCGGACTGCTCGCGGCGATCTTCCCGACGGCGGCCATCGTGCCGATCCTGCTCTACATCGGCCTGCTGATCGGGGCGCAGGCGTTCCAGGCGACGCCGCGGGCGCACGCCGCGGCCGTGGTCGCCGCACTGGTGCCGAACATCGCGGCCTGGGCGACCGGGCAGATCGACAACGCGCTGGCGGCGGCCGGCACCAGCGCCGCCGCGGTGGGCGACGACGCGCTCAACGGCGCCGGTGTCGTGTACGACGGGCTGCTGGTGCTGGGGCAGGGCGCCATCCTTGCCGGCCTGGTGCTCGGCGCGGTGGTGGTCTTCGTCATCGACAAGCGGTTCGTCCGCGCCGCGATCTTCGCCGGCTCGGGCGCGGTGCTGTCGTTCGTCGGGCTGATCCACGGCGAGCGGGTCGAGTGGAACGCCAACGGCCAGGTGGCGCTCGGCTACCTCTTCGTCGCGGTGATCTGCGCGGTCTTCGCGCTCGGTCGTCCCACGCCACGCGAACCGGACCCGGAGGAGGCCGAGTTGGACGAGGCGTCCGCGCCGGCCGCCGATCGGGCGGCCGACGAGCAGCAGACCGCGGCGGCGCGTGGCTGAGCCGCCGGGCCGACCCGACCGGATGGAGAGGACGGACCGGATGGAGATCGATCGCGCGGACGTGGTCGCCGAGGTGGCGGCGGCCTTCGGCGGATACGAACGGGCGCTCGTCGACGGTGACGCCGAGGCGATCTGCGGGTACTTCTGGGACTCCGACCGGACGGTGCGGTTCGGCCTCGCCGACCATCAGTACGGGCTGGAGGAGCAGCGCAAGTGGCGGGCCGCGCAGCCACCGCTGCCGGCCGGCCGCCGGCTGGTCGAGACGAGGGTCAGCACATTCGGCGCGGACCTCGCGGTGGTGACGACCCGATTCGGGTACGCCGACAGCTCCGCCACGGGACGGCAGACCCAGACCTGGGTACGCCTGCCCGTCGGTTGGCGGATCGTCACCGCCCACGTCTCCGAGCCCGCGCCGAACCTCGACTGACCGGTCGACGGGCCGGCACCGGCCGGACGTGGTCGCAGCCCCGGTGCGGCCCGGCGGTCGACCGTGTACCGGTCGCTGTCCGCCGCGCACGACGAAGCGCCCCGTCCGCCGTGGACGGGGCGCTTCGTGGCGTCAGCCGGACGGCGTGCCGGGCGTCGGACGGTCCTCGTCGCCACGGGGCAGCGGCGTGGCCACCTCGATCCGGGGTGACCGGTCCGGCGGAAGGTGCGCGAGGTCGGCGATGACGACCACGTCCACCTCGCCGTCGACCATCTTCTGCTCGACGGTCTCCCACGGTGCGCGGATGATCCCGTTCAGCCGGTAGTCATGTCGGCGCAGGTGGTTCAGACACGTCGCGATGGCGTGTTCCGACGGCTCCATGTCGGCGGGTACCCAGATGATGGCTAGCTCCATGATCTCTCCTGATCAACGTCGTGGACGTGGATGGGTGATCAGGAGCTGCCGGGGCGGCGGGGGACCCCGCTGGACGGGTCGACTGGTGGCCCGACTGTCGAAGGGACCGACGGCGCCCCCTCGACGCAGCGGCCCGACGGACGGCGGCGTGTCGGTCGCCGACGCTGTCAGGTCGGCGCCCCCGGCACCGGTGCTGGTGGGCGCGGACACGAATGCCAGTGCCAGCGCGGGTTGCGCCGGTAGCGGACGGGGGGTCGGGATCGGCGGTGATGACGGTTCGGCGGTCATCGCCGCCCGCCCGCGCGCCGGCATGCGACGGTCGGCGGCGTCGGCGCGGGATGCCCGCACCGTCACCGGTGCCGACGACGGCGGGGTGGCGCGCGTCGTCGACGAGGTGACCGGCGTCCCCGCCTCCGGTGGCGGGGACGATCGCCGGGTACGGGGTGCCCGGGTGGGCGTGGGAGCGGTAGGTCCGCCCGTCGACGCCGGTGACGTGGTCACCAGCGGCAGCGGCAACGGCAGGGAGCCGGTGGTCGGCAGCGGGACTGCCGTCGGCAGAGGGAGCGCCGTCGGCACCGGGACAGTCGTCGGCAGGGGGAGCGCCGTCGGCAGGGGCAGGTCGAGGTGCGATGGAGTGTCGAGCAGGTCCCGCGCCAGCGATCCGACGATGCCGCCAGCGGTGGCGGTCTCCACCGGTCCGCTGGTCGTCGGCGTCGGCGTCGGGATCGGGATCGGCGTCGGCTCGGCGGAGGCGGGCTCGGCGCCCAGGGCGGCCGCGAGCGCGGCCGCGCCGAGTGCCACCGCGCCGAGGGCCACCGGCGGCGGGCAGTGCTTCGGCGGCGTCACGCGGGTGCCGCCGACCGCCGGGTCGGATCGGCCCCGGCACGTCGCCGCCGCCCGAGCGGTCGCTCGTCGACCCGCGGCGTCCCACCCATGAGCGGATTGTTGCCCCTCGGGAACGCGGGCTACACCTGTCGCCGGCCGATCGACGTCGCGCGCGGTGAGAGGGCGGGGCGGGCTGGCCCTGTGAGCGATAACAAGGATCGCTTCCATCGATACTGCCGCACGGTCCGGCCGCTGTGACCCCGTAGCAGCATCGTCGTGAGTCACTGCGGCCACCGCGGCGTATGTCCGGCTCGTTACATCTTGACGAACAGCATGTTATCGCTCACCCTCGATGCAGAGGTCCGCGGCGTCGGTGGCTCACCGGGCGAGTCCCGTGGTCGCGCCTCGACGCGCGGCGTCCCTCCGGGCAACGGACGCCGTCTCAGGACTCGTGCGGTTCCCGGCGAACGCCGGCCGATTCCGCGTGTGCCGGTGCGAGGTGGCCCAGGATGACCGTCCCGGATTCCTTGGCCCAGCCGGCGCGCGCCGCCGGGAACAGGTCGTCCTGAGCGAAGTGGCACCTCACCACCGCCGATGCACCTACAGAAGGATCGACATGAGACCTAGAAAAGCTCTGCTGGCGACGGCGACCCTCGCGGTCGCGCTGACCGCGGGTATGACGGTCGCGCTGGCACCCATGGCCAGCGCCGGAACGACGTTGAAGGCGTCGGCGGCCGAGAAGGGCCGCTACTTCGGCGCCGCCGTCGCGACGGGCAAGCTCTCCGACAGCCAGTACGTCAGCATCCTGAACGGCGAGTTCAACAGCGTCACCCCCGAGAACGAGATGAAGTGGGACGCCACCGAGCCCCAGCAGGGTCGGTTCAGCTACACGGGTGGTGACCGTCTCGTCAGCCATGCCCAGGCCAACGGCATGAGCGTGCGCGGACACGCGCTGCTGTGGCACGCCCAGCAGCCGAGTTGGGCGCAGGGCATGTCCGGCACCGCGCTGCGTAACGCCGCCATCAACCACGTCACCCAGGTCGCCACCCACTTCCGGGGCAAGATCTACGCGTGGGACGTGGTGAACGAGGCGTTCGCCGACGGCGGCTCCGGCGGGCGACGCGACTCGAACCTGCAGCGCACCGGCAACGACTGGATCGAAGCGGCGTTCCGCGCCGCCCGCGCCGCCGACCCGGGCGCCAAGCTCTGCTACAACGACTACAACACCGACGGCATCAACGCGAAGTCCACCGGCATCTACAACATGGTCCGCGACTTCAAGTCCCGCGGCGTGCCGATCGACTGCGTCGGCTTCCAGTCCCACCTCGGCACCACGCTGGCGAGCGACTACCAGGCCAACCTGCAGCGCTTCGCCGACCTCGGCGTCGACGTGCAGATCACCGAGCTGGACGTGATGACCGGCTCCAACCAGGCCAACATCTACGCCTCCGTGACCCGCGCCTGCCTCGCCGTGGCGCGCTGCACCGGCATCACCACCTGGGGCGTGCGGGACAGCGACTCCTGGCGCGGCTCCGACAACGCCCTGCTGTTCGACCGGTCGGGCAACAAGAAGGCGGCGTACACCTCCGTCCTCAACGCTCTCAACGCGGGCAGCGGCACCCCGACCACCCCGCCGCCGGGCTCCGGGGTCGACACCACCGCCTGGTACGTCCTGATCAACCGCAACAGCGGCAAGGCCCTGGACGTGTACGAGCGGGCGACCACCGACGGCGCCCGGATCGACCAGTGGACCCGCAACGACGGCGCGTGGCAGCAGTGGCAGTTCGTCGACTCGGGTAGCGGCTACTACCGACTGAAGTCCCGTAACTCCGGCAAGGTGCTGGACGTCTACAACCGCTCGACCGCCGACTCCGCAGCGGTCGTGCAGTGGACCGACGGCAACGGCACCAACCAGCAGTTCCGGCTGGCCGATTCCGGGGGCTACGTGCGCCTCATCAACCGCAACAGCGGCAAGGCCGTCGAGGTGCAGGGCGCGTCCACCGCCGACGGCGGCAACGTCGTGCAGTACGCGGACTGGGGCGGCAACAACCAGCAGTGGCAGTTGGTCAAAATCGGCTGACATCCGTCGATCGAGTCGGCGCGGTGGCGCGGACGCTCGTCGTCCGCGCCACCGTTTCCGCTCCCCGCAGCGTCTATTGGTATGCGGCCGTTGCGTCGTGCGCGAGAACACGCCACGCTTCGGACAGCAGATGGACAAGCCCGGCACTATTGGAGAGCATCAATTTCATGATTATCCGGTCCGCCACCCCGCCACCAACCTCGGAAGACGTGCCCCCCGAGGAGATCCCCGAGGATCGGCCGCCGGCCGACTGGGGTCGTTGGAACTGGGCGCGTTCCGAATGGACCGTGGCGGTGGCGGCGAGCCTGCTACTGGCGGTGGTGCTGACCTGGCCGACCCTGCGCCACCCGGCGACCACGATCCCCGGCGACCTGGGTGATCCGCTGTTGCAGGCGTGGCAGGTCGCCTGGTCGGGGCATGCCCTGCTGAACAGCCCGGGTGACCTCTGGAACTCGAACACGTTCTACCCCGAGACGTACACGTACGCCTACAGCGACACCCTGCTCGGGTACGCCCCGATGGGGATGCTGGGCTCCGGTTTCACGGCCGCCGTGATCCACTACAACCTGCTGTACGTGCTGCTGCACGCGCTGGCGTCGTTCGGGGCGTACGCCCTGGCACGGCAGCTCGGCTCGAACCGTTGGGGCGGCGCGGTCGCCGCCGTCGCCTGGGCGTACGCGCCCTGGCGGCTGGCGCACTCGGGGCACCTGAACATCCTGTCCAGCGGGGCGATCGCGCTGTCGCTGGCCATGTTGGCCCGTGGCCACGGCTGGTCGCTGCGCCACGGGTACCGGCCCGAGCTGCGCAAGCCGGGCTGGGCGGTGGCCGGGTGGCTCGTCGCCGCCTGGCAGGTCAGCCTCGGGTTCGGCATCGGCCTGCCGCTTGTCTACTTCCTGCTGGCCACGGTCCTGGTGGCGGCCGGCTGCTACGGCTGGTCCTGGTGGCGCAAGCGGGAACGGCCCCCGTTCGGCCGGCGGCTGCTGATCGCGGATCTCGTCGGCGGCGGGGTGTTCGGCCTGGTGACCCTGCTGCTGGGCATGGTCTACCTGCGCGTCGTCGACCTCAACCCGCAGGCCGAGCGGACGCTGGACTGGACGAAGATGTTCTCGCCCCCGCTGATCGGGTTCGTCACCGCGCCCGCCGACTCGTGGCTGTGGGGGGAGCGGCACGCCGGCGCGCGCGAGCAGCTCTCCTGGCCGCCGGAGATGGCGCTGCTGCCGGGCATGATGGTGATCGGGCTGGCCGCGGCGGGTCTGTTCCTCTCGGCGTACCCGCTGCGGCACCGGGTCGCGCTGGGGCTCGGCGTGGTCGGCACCGTGCTGTTGGGGCTGGGCGCCACCCTCGGCGGTGACGGGGACCCGGGCTACCTGACCCTGTCCACGCTCCTGCCGGGCTGGGACGCGTTGCGGACGCCCGGCCGGATGATGCACTGGACGAGCCTGCTGCTCGCGGTGCTGGCGGCCGGCGCGGTGACCGCACTGGCCGAGTCGCTGCGACAGTCCACGCCCCGCCAGTGGGCGCGGACCCTCACGCCGCTGGTCCTGTTGATTCCCCTGACGGTGGTCACCCTGGAAGGCGTCAACTCCACGCCCCACCTGACCGTGCCGCCGCCGCCGGCCGCGATGCGGACGGTGCAGGACCCGATCCTCGTGCTGCCGGCCGGCGGGGTGGGCGACCTGACGTACATGTTGTGGACGACCGACGGGTTCCCCCGCGTGACGAACGGTCTCGCCGGCTTCGAGCCGGTCAGTCAGGCGCAGACCCGGACGGCGGTGGCGTCGTTCCCCGATCCGGTCAGCGTCGCGCACCTACGGGGGATCGGCGTGCGGTCGGTGGTCGTCGTGCCGAGCCGTGCCGTGGGAACGCCGTGGGAGAGCATCGCGACCCGACCCATCGACGGGTTGGGCATCACCCGGGAGGATCTCGATGGCACGCTGGTCTACCACCTCTGACCGCGTGAACGGCGGATGCCCGGGTACGGGCGGGGTGAGGTGACGAGCATGCGACTGTCCGTCGTGGTGCCCTGCTTCAACGAGGAGGCGTCGGTCGAGCGGCTGCACGAGACCGTGTGCGCCGCCCTCGCCGAGCTGCCCGACGTCGAGGTCGAGGTGGTGTACGTCGACGACGGCAGCGAGGACGGCACTCTCGAGGCGCTGCGTCGGCTCGCCGCCGCCGATCCGACCGTCTGCTACACGTCGCTGAGCCGCAACTTCGGCAAGGAGGCGGCGATGCTCGCCGGGTTGCAGCGCGCCACCGGTGACGCGGTCGTCATCATGGACGCCGACCTGCAGCATCCGCCCCGGCTGCTGCCGGAGATGGTGACGCTGTACCAGCAGGGCTTCGACCAGGTGATCGCCCGGCGGGACCGGCGCGGCGACCGGTTCGTGCGCATGGTCGCCTCCCGGTCCTTCTACCGGGTGATCAACTGGTGGATCGACGTGCGCCTCCAGGACGGCGCGGGCGACTTCCGCCTGCTGTCCCGGCTCGCGGTGGACGCGATACTGGCGATGCCCGAGTACAACCGCTTCTCCAAGGGCCTGTTCTCCTGGATCGGCTTCCGTACGGCCGTCGTCGCCCACCCCAACGAGACCAGGCAGGCCGGGCGGAGCAGGTGGACGCTCAGCAAGCTCTTCAACTACGCGTTCGACGGTCTGTTGTCGTTCAACAACCGGCCCCTGCGCCTGGCCATCTACGGCGGCCTGTTCCTCACCCTCATCGCGCTGGCCTACATGGCGTGGGTGGTCGCCGACGCCGTCGAGAAGGGCATCGACGTCCCCGGGTACACGACGATCATCGTCAGTGTGATCGGGCTCGGCGGCATCCAGATGACCATCCTCGGCGTGATCGGCGAGTACATCGGCCGGATCTACTACGAGACCAAACGTCGACCGCACTACCTGGTGCAGGAGACCGAGTACCTCCTGGCCGAGACCGGCGAGGCGTCGCGGCGGCCGGTGCCGCCCGCGCCGCGCTCTCCGGTACGGGGCCAGCGGGTGACGTTGGCCCGGGAGAATCCCCTCTCCCGGCCGGCGCGGCCCGACGTCGGCGACCGCGACCGGAGCTGAGCTGAGCGGGGCCTGCGGGCGGTCAGCGCCTGCAGGCCCGGCACGCTGTGCGGGTACGGAGGTGGTAGTCGCTGGACGCGGTGAGGAGGCCGAGCCCCAGGAGGCAGTACGCCGACATGGCCACCCAGAGGAACGCGTCGGAGAATTCGCTGGCCGACCCGGACGCCACCTGCGCCATCCCCATGCCGAAGTAGGCGACGATGGCCGCCCCGAGCCCGAATCCCGGCACCAGCAACAGCCGGCGGGGAATCCGACGACCGGCGAGCAGGGGAACCCATCCCGGCCAGACCTCACCCCAGTGGTGCACCAGCGCCAGCGGCAACAGCACACCGGCCAGCACCAGACCGATCTCCAACCCGATGATGGAGGCGTCCTGCGCCACGTTGTCGAAGCCCACCACGGCCTGCGCGGCGAAGCGGGTGACGAGCCCGGCCACCGCCACGTACGCCGCCCAGCGTGCCCACGGCGCGGGCGTCGAGCGTCGGTGGCCGGGTCGGACGGTGCGGCAGCAGGCGGGGCAGTCGCCCCGGGTGCGGCGCTGATAGTCGAAGACGGCCAGGCCGAGGAGCGCCGCTCCGGTGGCGCAGCCGAGCCGGCTGGCGAACGCCACCGGGTCGAACGACGGGCCGGGCGCGAACAGCAGGAGGCTCACCAGCTCCGGCAGTAGGATCGCCGCCGCCGCGACCAGCGCGCCGGCGACGATCCAGGCCAGCCCCGCGAGCGCCGGTCGCCAGGTCGCCGTGCGGTCCAGGGCGACCGTCACCGCGCCCGCGACCAGGCACAACGCCACCGACCGCCAGCCCGTGAAGCCGAGCAGGTCGGACCCGAACGGTGGGAATTCCGGCGGCGGGCCGACCGTCCACACCAGGCGTAGGCCGCCGTAGGCCACGGCCCAGCCGAGCATGGCGTACGTCAGGCCGTGGCCGCTGCCACGGGTGCGGGGTGCCGTCGTCGTCATGCCTGTGATCCTCGCGGCGTCTCCGCCGCCGGGCTTCCCTCCGGCCGGGGATGGCGCTCCCCGGCCGGAGGGATCTGGCTCACGCCCGCCGCCTCCCGGCGGTCAGAGCGTGAACACGAGGGTCGAGATGCTCCGCGCGCCGACGTTGATGGTGGCCTGGCCTCCGTTCACGCTTGTCGGCTGGCTCGCCGCGTTGGCGTTCTGCGAGGTCAGGTAGTACTCCGCTTTGCTGACGTTCTGCGGGGCCTGGATCACGGCGTTGTTGACCGCGCTGTTCGACCGGTTGAGGATGACCAGCGTGATCTTGCCGTCCCCCTGATAGGCCGTCACCTCCAGCGGGGACGCCTTGGAACTCTTGGTCAGGGCCACCCGCTGGTAGCCCGGCCGGACGTACTTGGCGTACTGGGAGAACGCGTACCCGCGCTTGAGCGGGGCGCCGGCCGTGGTGCCGTAGGCCGCCTCGCCGTCACCGATGAAGGAGTAGTAGCGCTTGCCGTACCACCAGATGTAGGCGGCCCAGTTGGCCTCCATCGACCTGTGCACCGTCCGCATGATGTCGTCGAGCGTCTCGTTCCAGACGGCCAGGTTGCTGGGGTTGCCCCAGATGTTCGAGCCGCCGCCGTCCGCCGCGTGCAGGTTCCACTCGGTCATCCACACCGGCTTGTTGTACTGGGCGGCCAGGTTGTACGGCGCCAGCCGTCCTGCGGACTCGGTGCCGTACAGGTGCCCGCCGATGTAACCGATGTTGTTCCGAGCGGTCGCGTCGTTCAGGGTCGGGTCGGTGTAGCCGTAGTTCAGGTTGACCGCCTCGGCGACCATCAGCTTGCTGTTCTGCACCTTCGAACCCTGGTCGCGGACGAAGGTGCGCAGCTCGGTGCCGCTCCAGTCCATCGAGTCGTAGTCGGGGTGCCAGTCCGGCTCGTTCTGCACGGACGTGACGTCGATGGTCACACCCTGACCCCGCATGTACTGCACATAGCTGTTCAGATGGTTCGCGTAGTCGTCGTAGTAGTCGGTCTTCAGCTTGCCGCCGCCGGTGCGGCTGTTGTTGGTCTTCCACGCGGCGGGTGCGGTCCACGGCGAGGCGAGGATCTTCACGTTCGACCCGTACGCCTTCGCCGTCTTCAACGAGTTGACGTGGGTCGCCCATTCGCTGGACTCCGGCGAGAGGCCGGTACGCACGATGGACAGGCCGAGCTGGTTGGCGCCCAGCCCGACCAGCGTCTGGGTGTCGGTGGTCGACCAGGCGCTACCCCAGATGGACTGGGCGGCCCCGAACCCGTCGACGGTCTGGTACCTGGTGTTGCTGTTCACCGTGATGTCGGCCGGGCCGGTGGGCGGTGGGGTGGTCGGTGGCGGTGTGGTCGGCGGTGGCGTGGTTGGGGGCGGCGTGGTCGGTGGCGGCGTCGTCGGGGCCGGTGTCGTCGGCGTCGGCTCGCCGGTGCACGTCACGCCGTTGAGCGCGAAGCTGGACGGATCGGGGTTGCTGCCCGTCCACGAGCCGTTGAAGCCGAACGACGCGGTGCCGTTGGTCCCGATGGCGCCGTTGTAGCTGACGTTCTTGGCGGTGACCGCGGCGCCGCTCTGGGTCAGCGTCGTGTTCCAGGCCTGCGTGACGGTCTGTCCGGCGCTGTAGGACCAGTTCAGCGTCCAACTGCTGACCGGGTCGCCCAGATTGGTGATGGTGACGTTCGCGCCGAAGCCGCCCTGCCACTGCGATGACACGGCGTAGTTCACGGCACAGCCGGCGGCTGCGGCGCCGGCGGGCGCGGCCAGTGCGACCGCCGTCGATGCCAGCAGGACGGCGCCCGCCGACACCAGGGCGGCGTTGGTGACCCTTCGTTTTCTCATCAGACTTCTCCCGAGGTGGTGGTGGTGGCGGCCGACGCGTCCGGGCTGGTCGGTTCGGAGAGCGTCGGTACGCCCGGCGTCGCCGGGAGCGCTCCCAAGCGCGCGAGGCGGGGGCTGTCGGATCTGCTGTCCGGATCAGCCGGGCCGGTCACCCTCGACCTGCCGGTCGCCGAGCCCCACGCCGCGACGATTCGCGGAGGGGGTCACCGGGGGAACGCCGGTGCGGCGGCCGGGAGTCGACGCCGGATCGGCCCTCGCGCCGGCGGTGCTGTGGGGCGCGACGAGTGACGATGCGACGAGCGGGTCCGGCGGGGCTGCGGCACCCTCCTTTGTCGACCGGCTCGTGGGGCGGGCGGCCGCTCTGCTCATTCGCGGCTCGCGGGTGAGTGCCGCACAGCGAGCGCGCGAAACAGTTTCTCGTAGCCAGGAATTTATTTCGTTCAATGCCCCCTTGTCAACGCCACACCACCCCGCCCTCGCTCCTCTCTCCCCGCCCCCCCGGTGATCATGAAGTCGTTGCCGTGGTTGTCGGCGTGTCGTGGCGATAACTTCATGATCACCGGAGCCCGGGGGGTGCGCTGCAACAAACCTGCAAGCGGTAGGTGTTGCTTCACGGAAAACGCTTTCCTACGATCGTGTCACGTCGATGTTTCGTCCCCGGATCGAGTGGGTGCGCCTCGGGCGCTGTCGGTTGTGTGCCGCTTGGCCAGCGGCTCCGCCTCGGACGTCAGGGTGGCGGCATTGCCGACGATCGATGCGTAATTGATTGTCGCCTATTCCGGGTCGGGTGACGGCCGTCCGCTGACGCCTTCCGACATCGACGCGTCACACCGATTCTTCGAAAGTGAGGCGAGATGAGACGAACACTCGTACGCCGTCTTCCGGCGGCACTCGTGACGGTGGCTGTCGGGGTCGCGGCCGGCGTGACTCTTCAGGGTCCCCGGCCGGCGGCGGCGGTGGGCGCCGCCACCGGTTACGCCACCCAGAACGGCGGGACCACCGGTGGCGCGGGAGGACAGACGGTGCGCGCCAGTACGGGCACCGCGATCCACGCGGCCCTGTGCGGACGGGCCAGCAGCAGCACCCCGCTCACCATCGAGGTCACCGGGACGATCAACCACGGCAACACCAGCAAGGTGTCGGGATCGAGCTGCAGCACGGCGGACGGCGTGATCGAGCTGAAGCAGATCAGCAACGTCACCATCATCGGGGTCGGCAGTGGAGCCGTCTTCGACCAGGTGGGCATCCACATCCGCGACTCCCGCAACATCATCATCCAGAACGTCACGGTCCGGAACGTCAAGAAGTCGGGTTCGCCGACCTCCAACGGCGGGGACGCCATCGGCATGGAGAGCGCCGTCCGCAACGTCTGGGTCGACCACGTCACGCTGGAAGCGTCCGGCGGGGAGTCGGAGGGGTACGACGGCCTCTTCGACATGAAGAACGACACCCAGTACGTGACCCTGTCGTACAGCATCCTGCGCAACTCGGGGCGCGGTGGTCTCATCGGGTCCAGTGAGAGCGACCTGTCGAACGGCTTCGTCACGTTCCACCACAACCTGTACCAGAACATCGATTCCCGTACGCCGTTGCTGCGCGGCGGCGTCGCCCACGTCTACAACAACAGCTACGTGAGCCTGAACGAGTCCGGTATCAACTCCCGGGCCGGGGCCCGAGCCAAGGTCGAGAACAACCACTTCCGCGACTCGAAGGATGTCCTGGGCACGTTCTACACCGACGAGCGCGGCTACTGGCAGGTCAGCGGCAACATCTTCGACAACGTCACCTGGTCCAACCCGGGCAGCGACAACTACCCGGCTGGCCCCAATCCGACGTCCATCACCACCGTCAGCATTCCGTACGCCTACCGGCTGGACGGCGCGAGCTGCGTGCCGAACGTCGTCGGCCAGACGGCGGGCGCCAACACGGGCCTGCGGGTGTCCGACGGAAGTTGCTCGCCGCAGACGCCAGCGCCCACCACGCCAGCGCCCACCACGCCAGCGCCGACCACGCCGCCACCCAGCGGGACGAATCTCAGCCTGGGTGCCGGCGCGGACGGTTCCAACAAGGCCAGCGGGACCAGCTACGGCAACGTGCGCGACGGCGACATCGCCACCTACTGGTCGCCGGCCGGCTCGACCGGTTCGATCTCGATCAAGTGGGGATCCGCTACACGGGTGTCCCGCGTGACCATCCGGGAGCCCTCCGGCACCCAGGGCTCCATCGGGTCCTGGCAGCTCGTCAATCACGACACCGGCGCCGTCCTGGCCTCCGGTGCGGGTGCGGGTGCGATCACGTTCGCCGCGACGACGCTGAGCAAGATCACTTTTAAGATCAACAGCTCCAGCGGTACGCCCCGGGTCGGCGAGTTCGAGACGTACGCCAGCTGACCATCCGGTGGCGGGCGCGTCGGGCACGCGGTGAGGAGCGGTATTCCGCAGAGGTATGAAGATGACCCTGAGGAATGCCGCTCTTCAACCCGTCGCCATGGCGCGCCCGGCAACGGCCCGTGGCCGTGGTGAAGAGCGACGACCGGCTCAGGCCGGTGCCGCGATCCGCAATCACGTTCGGTTGTCGCGGCGTCACTGTTAGCATGCGGCAATGTCCGCAGGTCAACGGGGGATCCAGGCAGGCGACGGTGATCCCGCGGTGACCGACGCGGGTCGCCTGGCGGCGTTCAGCGACGGCGTGTTCGCCATCGTCATCACCCTGCTGGTGCTCGACCTGCGGGCACCGGATTTCCACGAGGGCGGGCTGGCCGAGGGGCTTCTCGGTGAAGGGCCGTCATACCTGGCCTTCGTCGTGTCGTTCATCTACGTCGGGGTTCTCTGGATGAACCATCACGCCGTGCTCCAGTTGGTGCGGGGCACCACCCCGGCGTTCAGCTCGATCAATCTCGGCATTCTCTTCGGCGTGGTGATCATTCCCTTTCCCACCGCAGTTCTGGCGTCGGCGCTGGCCGACGGCAACACCGACGACCTCCGGGTCGCCGTCGTCCTGTACGCGTTCGCCGCCTCGCTGATGTCGGCGCCCTGGTGGGTGCTCTTCTCCTATGTCCGCCGCCACCCGGCGCTGCGGGCCGACACCATCGGCCAGGACCAGGTACGGGTGCAGGAGTTCCGCCCGATCGTCGGCCTGGTCCTCTACGGCCTGACCGGTCTGCTTGGCTGGCTGGTGAACCCGTTCCTCGGCCTGATCGGCGTGGTCGTGATGATCATCTTCCACGGCGCCACCAGTCAGGGGCTCCGCTCCGGGCGGTGGTGGCCGGGGCGCGCCACCCACCGACGCTGACCCCGCCGCACCTCGGTTCGCGCAGCTCGCGGCGTTGCGGCTATGTTTGCGCACGCTCGGGGGAGCGTCAGGGGGACAGGGACATGAACATCATCGGTGATCGGATGGCGGCGGCGTACGACGACGCCATCGAGGATCTGTGCGGAGCGACACCGAAGGGCTACTACGCGCGGCGGGGCACCGCCCGTGCGGCGGTGACCCACGCGGGAGCGGCGACGCTGAACGTGGCGTACGACCTGTCGCGCGAGCCGGATCTCGACGCCCTGCACGAGCTGGCCACCGAGGTGTCCGGGCAGGTCGAGGCCTGGTCGATCGTGGTCCGGGACGGTGTCGACGGCGCGGTGGCCGATCTCGCCACCCGGCACAGGCTCGCCGCGCGCAGCGAGCTGCCCCTGCTGGCCTGCGGGGTGGACGAGCTGGTGTTCCGGGCGGACGAGGCGCAGCGCGAGCGCGTACGGCAGGTCGGCGCGGCGGACAGCGATCGGTACACGGACGTCCTGACCAGGGGCTTCGAGGTGCCGGACGGTCTGTTCGGGTCGCTGATGGGGGGCGCGGTGCTCGACGCCGAGCGGATCGACGGATACCTGTACGAGGAGGCCGGCCAGGTCCTCGGCACCGGTCTCGGGATGCGCACCCGCGGTGTGGTCGGCGTGTTCAACATCGCCGTCGTCCCGGACGCGCGTGGTCGCGGCCTGGGCCGCGCGATCACCGAGAAGGTGGTACGTGACGGCGTCGCGGCCGGCGCGGACGCGGCGTACCTGCAGTCCAGCGCGCTCGGCCGGCCGCTGTACGAGTCGATGGGCTTCCGTTTCCAGGAGAACTGGATCGCCTTCCATGCCTGAGGGCCACCGCCAGGGCCGGAGCCGCGACGCACGAGGGGGAAAGTAACCGTGAGCTTCAGTGACGACGTCCGCTCGGCCTTCCGTCGGGGGGAGAGCGACGCGGTGGTACGGATGAGCACGGCCGAGATCGAGCGTGCTCGTGCCGTCGGCGACGCGGCGGGCGAGGTGGAGGCCCGCTACAGCCTGGCCCGGGTGGCGATTCGTGGCGGCGACCTGGCGCTCGGGGAGACCCGGGCGCGCGAGGCCCTCGACGTCGCGGTTCGCTCGGGTGACCGCGCGCTCCAGGAGCGGCCGAGGCACGTGCTGGCGGCGGTGGCGCGGATGGCCGGCGACCTGGACCGGGCGCGGGACCTGTATCGCGAGAGCATCGCGCTGAACGAGTCGCTGGGCCGACCGGAGACGGTGAATTCCGAGACGCACAACCTGGCCTTCTGCGAGCTGGGTCTCGGTAACCTCGCCGAGGCGCGCAAGCTGTTCACCCTCAGCCGTACCCGGGTGTTCCAGCACGGCTGGGACGACTTCGTGCCGTACGTCTGCGTGGCGGGTGCGGCGCTCGCGTCCGCCGAGGGTGACCATTCGCGGGCGGCGCTCATGGTCGGCCTCGCGGACGCGGCGTTCGCGGCGATCGGCCAGGTGCCGGACCCGGACGACGCGGCCGACCTCGCCGCCGTGCGCGACGGCGCGGTCGGGGCGCTCGGCCCCGCCGCCTACGCCGCCGCGCAGGAGCGGGGTCGGCACCTCGATCCTCGTACGGCGTTCGACGACGAGCACTGAGAGGACCAGCGGGTCAGGCCGACCGGGCGGCGGCGACGGCCTGGCCGCGCTCCGACTCGGGAAAGCGCCGGAGCATGGCGCGCACCTCGTCGGCGCTGACGTTGGCGCCGAACAACTCGCTACCCGGTTCGAGGCGTACGCCCTCGGCGAGCGGGCCGGCGACGACCGGGTCGAAGCCGAGGGCGTCCACCAGCGAGGCCACCGGGGCGACGTCCGCCTCGTCGTCGCCGGCGATCGCGATGGCCTTGCGGCCGGCCGTGCCCGTCGGCCGGGCCCCGTCCTCGAGATCGTGGTAGCCCATGTGGTTGAACGCCTTGACGACCCGCGACCCGGCCAGGAACGCCTGGACGATCTCGCTGGACGAGGTGCGCGGATCGGTCAGGTCGTCGCGGATGCCGTCGACCTCCCACCAGTAGTTCATCGCGTCGACGACGAGTTTGCCCCGCAGCGCCTCGGCGGGCAGCGTGCGGTACTTGCCCAGCGGCAGGGCGAGGACGACGATGTCGGCGTCCGCCACGGCGTCGACGGCGGTGGTCGCCACCGCTCCAGGCGTGAGCACCTCGACGGTCAGGGCGATCTTCGCCGGATCCCCGGAGCCGGCGACGAGCACCCGGTAGCCGGCGGCGAGCGCGAGCCGGGCGAGGACGGTGCCCACCTTGCCGGCGCCAAGGATGGCGAGGGTCCGTGGCCGGTCGGATCCGTTGTCGTTCATGTCTTCCTCTCCGAGGGGCAGCCGGCGGGTCAGCTGGCCAGGATGTCGCGGACCATGGGGATCACCCGCGAGCCGTACAGCTCCACGGCGCGCATCCGGGCGCTCACGGGCTGCGCCCCGGCGGTGTAGATGAGGTCGAACCGGCCGACACCGAGACCCTTGATGGCGGCGGCCATCCGGCGGGCGACCGTCTCCGGCGAGCCGATGTAGAGCGAGCCGTGCTCCACCTCCGAGTCGAACTCCTGGCGGCGGATCGGAGGCCAGCCGCGCAGCGCGCCGATCCGGTCGCGCATGACCCGGTAGTACGGCCAGAACAGCTCCTTCGCCTCCTCGTCGGTGTCGGCGACGAAGCCGGGCGAGTGCATCCCGACCGGGTGCGCGGTGGTGCCGAGTTGGTCGGCCGCCCGCCGGTAGAGGTCGATGTAGGGCGCGAAACGCTCCGGAGCGCCGCCGATGATGGCGAGCATGAGCGGCAGGCCGTACCGGGCGGTCCGTACCACCGACTGCGGTGAGCCGCCGACGCCCACCCAGGTGGTGAGGCGTCCCGACTCCGTCTTGGGAAACACGTCGGCGTCGGTGAGCGGGGCGCGGGTGGTGCCGCTCCAGGTGACCGGCTGTTCGTCGAGCAGCTTCGCGAACAGCTCGATCCGCTCCTCGAACAGCACGTCGTAGTCGGCCAGGTCGTAGCCGAACAGCGGGAAGGACTCGGTGAACGAGCCCCGGCCGAGGATGACCTCGGCCCGACCGTGCGACAGCGCGTCGACCGTGGCGAAACGCTGGAAGACGCGGACCGGGTCGTCCGAGCTCAGCACGGTGACGCCGGAGGAGAGCCGGATCCGCGAGGTACGGGTGGCGATGCCCGCCAGCACCGTCTCCGGCGTCGACACCGAGTACTCGGGTCGGTGGTGCTCGCCCAGGGCGATGACGTCGACGCCGAGGTCGTCGGCCAGCACCGCCTCGTCGACGACCTGCCGGATGGCGGTGGCGTGGGAGACGGGCTTGCCGGAGTCGTCCTCCGGCACGTCACCGAAGGTGTCGAGGCCGAACACGAGATCAGACATTGGTGGGCTCCTTCGCCAACAGCTCACGGACCCGTGGCGCGACCTCGCTGCCGAGCAGCTCGATGGTGCGCGCCCGCGCCTCGCGAGGCAGGTGCATGATGTCGTACTTCAGGTCGAACCGACTCAGCCGCAGGTCGCGGGCCATGGTTGCGATCTTGCGGGCCACCGTCTCCGGTGACCCCACGAACAGCGCGCCGTGGTCGATCTCGGTCTCGTAGCGCGCGCGGTCCGGCTTGTAGAAGCCGCGCTCCTCGGCGAGCCGTGCCACGGTGGGCTGCCAGTACCGCCACCACGTCTCGACGGCCTCCTCGTCGGTGTCCGCGACGAGGCCGAGCGAGTGTTGCCCGACCGGTTGCGCGGCCTGCCCGAACTGTTCGAGCGCCCGATGGTAGAGGTCGACGTGGCCGGCGAACCGCTGCGGGCGTCCACCGATGATCGCCAGCATGAGCGGGAGCCCGTGCCGGGCGGCGCGGATCACCGAGTTGGGGCTTCCTCCGACGCCGATCCAGGTGGGGATTCCGCCCGGGCGCATGCGCGGATGGAGTCGTTGCGCGACCAGGGGAGTGCGTACGGTTCCCGACCAGGTGACCGTTTCGTCGCGTTGAAGCTGGAGGAAGAGGTCCAGCTTCTCCTCGAACAACCGCTCGTAGTCCGCCAGGTCGTAGCCGAAGAGGGGGAACGACTCGGTCGCGGATGCCCGTCCGAGGACCAGTTGGGCCCGGCCGTCGCTGACCGCGTCCAGGGTGGCGAACTCGTGGTAGAGCCGTACCGGGTCGTTCGTGCTCAGGACGGTGACCGAGGTGCCGAGCCGGATCCGGTCGGTCGCCGTGGCCATGGCCGCGAGCAGGACGGGGGTGGCCGAGTCGTTGTGCCCCTCCCGGTAGTGCTCGCCCAGGCTGAACACGTCGAGCCCGACCGACTCCGCGAGCCGGGCCTCGTCCACCAGCAGCCGGACGGTCTCGGCGTCACTCAGGGTCCGGTCGCCGTCCGTGGCCACCTCGCCGAACGAGTTGAGCCCCAGTTCGAAGGGTGCGGCGGACATGTCTCCTCCTCGGCGTTCTTCGCCGTCGACACGCGGGAAGTGGTCTTCCCGGTTGACGTGTCAATGATGCTAACCTGCGAATTGACACGTCAATTCCCGGAGGGTTCGATGGTCGACACCACACCCGAACGACGCGGGGGCCGGCAGTTGCCGACGGCGGAGGAGCTGCGGATCTGGCGGGACTTCGTCGAGACGACAGAGGCGCTCACCTCCCGGGTCGGGTCGCGTCTCCAGGTCGACTCTTCCCTCTCGCCGGGTGACTACGCCGTCCTGCTCGCCCTCAGCGAGGCTAAGGAGCGGCGGATGCGCTCCTCCGCCCTGGCCGCGCAGATCGGGTGGGAGCGGAGTCGACTCTCGCACCACCTGGGACGCATGGAACGACGCGGGCTGATCCGTCGCGAGGAGTGCGCGACCGTCCCGCGCGGGGCGGAGGTGATCCTCACCCCGGCCGGGGCCGCGGCGTTCCAGCGGGCCACCTATCCGCACCTGCGCACCATCCGGGAGCTGTTCGTCGACGCTCTCACGCCGGACCAGCTCCGCGCGGCCGGCGACATCGCGCGGGCGCTGCGCGAGCATCTCGGGCCGCGCGCCGACGAGTAGTCGGCGCATGGAGAGCGGCACATCGGGTACGCGCCTGCGGCCGTCGAGTCCGACGAGCGCCGCGCAGCCCGAGGAGCAGGACATGTCGATCGCGGGGCGGGTACGACTCGCGCCGAACGTCTCCCTGGTGCTGCTGGCGTCGATCCTCGTGTCGTTCCTGGCCGCCTCGGCGGCCCCGACCCCGCTCTACGGGATCTACCAGGAGCGCTGGCACTTCTCGTCGGTCACGACCACCGTGGTGTTCGCGGTCTACGCGCTCGCGGTGCTGGCATCGCTGCTCACCTTCGGCAAGCTCTCCGACCACGTCGGCCGGCGTCCGGTCCTGGCCGCCGCGATCGCCGTACAGATCCTGTCGCTGCTGGTGTTCATCCTCGCCAACGGCGTACCCGCGCTGCTGGCCGCCCGCCTCGTGCAGGGGCTCGCGGCGGGCGCGGCGACGGGCGCCGTCGGCGCGGCCATGCTGGACATCGACCGCGCTCGCGGGACGCTCGCCAACTCGATCGCACCCGGCCTCGGCACCGGCAGCGGGGCGCTGCTCTCGGCGCTGTTCATCCGCTACCTGCCCGCGCCGACCCGCCTGGTGTACGTCGTCCTCGTCGCGATCCTGCTGATCCAGGCCGTCGGGGTCGCGCTGATGCCGGAGACCGTCACCCGGATGCCCGGCGCGCGGCGCAGCCTGCGACCGGAGATCAGGCTGCCGCGCCCGGTACGCGGGCCGGTGCTGGTCGTCGCTCCGGTGCTGTTCGCGGTCTGGGCGCTGGCCGGCTTCTTCGGCGCGCTCGGCCCGGCGCTCGTGCGCAGCCTCATGGACACGTCGATCGTGGTCGCCGGTCTGGTGCTCTTCGTCTTCGCGCTCTTCGGGTCGGTCGCCGTCCTGCTGTTGCGCGACACCGCCGCGCGGACGGTCATCCTGACCGGGATCGTCGCCCTCATCCTGGGCATGGTCGTCACGGTGGTCTCGGTCATGGCCGACTCCGTACCCGGGTTCTTCGTCGGTCTCGCGCTCGGCGGCGTCGGCTTCGGCGGCGGGTTCCAGGGCAGCCTCAAGACGATCATGCCGCTGGTCGAGGCGCACGAACGCGCCAGCGTGCTGTCGCTGCTCTACGTCGTCTGCTACGTCGGTTTCGGCCTTCCCACCGTGATCGCCGGCTTCCTCGTGGTGTACGCCGGGGGCCTCCCGCGGACCGCCGACGAGTATTCCGTCGCCGTCATCCTGCTCGCGCTTGTCGCCCTGTTCGGGCTGCGCCGGGCGACGAGGGCGGCGCCGGGCTGATGCCCCGAACGCCGCACCTCACCGGCGCGTAGGACGTAGCGTGGTCGTCGACGGTGGGGCGAGGAACCCAGGAGGTCGCGATGAGTCCGAACGCCGGTGAGGGCGATCTGACGTCGTATCGGTCGGCGACCGACCTGGCGGACGCGCTGCGGCGCGCGGCGGCGGCCCACGACGAGCACGAGAAGCGCACCGGCCAGCGGGACGACAACTGGCCCGACTGGTACGCGAGGTACCTGGTGGCCGAGAAGTCCGGGGCGACGCTGCCCGAGTGAGCGACACCCAGCCGCGCCCGCCGGTCCACTGAGGCCGACGCGGGCGCGGCTGCCGCAATCATCCGATGTATACGCGGCGGGTGGCCTGACCCGCACCGTCGTCATGCGCGCCGATCCGCGCCACGACCACCGGTGATCGACACGACATCGCTGATATGGGGCTGACCGGGCGGCGGGATGCCCCCACATGGCCGCACTGGCGTCGATCATGGTCGGTGCGCAGGGCGGCAGCGATGATCGCGCAAGCAATCGACCGTTGCCTATTGCGTGACACCGGAGTAATCTTCCCGAAACACATCGGACGTTTGGTCGTCCACCGGGTCTGCCTACGACCTGCGCAGCATGGTCGGTGTCACCGCGCGGATCCACCATCGGGGGTCGTCGTTGTCGCGCTTGGGTGGCCACATCGGTCACCGTTTGGAGGATCGATGTCAGACCTGACCCGGCGGCAGGCCCTCAAGATCGGTGCGGCCGGCGCGGGTGGCGCCCTGCTGCCGCTGCCGTGGACGGCGACCGCCAACGCCGACTCCGTCGCGCCGCCGCAGGTGCTCGCGGCCAACGACCTCGCCCTCTGGTACGACGAGGGCGCCGGGACGGACTGGCTGCGGGCCCTACCGATCGGCAACGGCCGGCTCGGCGCCATGGTGTTCGGCAACGTCGACACCGAGCGACTTCAGCTCAACGAGGACACCGTCTGGGCCGGCGGCCCGCACGACCCCAGCAACACCCGGGGCGCGGCGGCCCTGCCGGAGATCCGGCGGCTGGTCAACGCCAACCAGTGGACCCAGGCCCAGGACCTGATCAACCAGACCATGATGGGCAACCCCGGCGGGCAGTTGGCGTACCAGACCGTCGGCAACCTCCGGCTCGCCTTCGGGTCGGCCAGCGGAGCGTCCCAGCACAACCGCACGCTCGACGTCACCACCGCGACGGCCACGACCTCGTACGTCCTGAACGGCATCCGCTACCAGCGTGAGGTCTTCGCCAGCGCGCCGGACCAGGTCATCGCGATGCGGCTGACGGCCGACCGCGCCACCTCGATCAGCTTCACCGCCACCTTCGACAGCCCGCAGCGGACGACGGTGTCCAGTCCGGACGGCACGACGATCGGCCTCGACGGCATCTCCGGGAGCATGGAGGGCGTCACCGGGCAGGTCCGCTTCCTCGCCCTGGCCAACGCCACCGTCACCGGCGGCAGCGTGTCCAGCTCGGGCGGCACCCTGCGGGTCACCAACGCCACCAGCGTCGTCCTGCTGATCTCGATCGGCTCCAGCTACGTCAACTACCGCAACGTCGGTGGCGACTACGGGGGCATCGCCCGGCAGCGCCTCAGCGCGGTGCGCGCCTACAGCTACGACCAGTTGCGCACCCGGCACGTCGCCGACTACCAGGCGCTGTTCGGACGGGTGACCCTCGACCTGGGCCGCACCTCCGCCGCCGACCAGACGACCGACGTGCGCATCGCCCAGCACAACAGCGTCAACGACCCGCAGTTCTCCGCGCTGCTGTTCCAGTTCGGGCGGTACCTGCTGATCTCGTCGTCGCGGCCCGGCACCCAACCGGCGAACCTGCAGGGCATCTGGAACGACTCGCTGACCCCCTCCTGGGACTCGAAGTACACGATCAACGCCAACCTGCCGATGAACTACTGGCCGGCCAACACGACCAACCTGGCCGAGTGCCACAACCCGGTCTTCGACATGGTCCGGGAACTCGCCGTCACCGGCGCGCGCACCGCCCAGGTGCAGTACGGCTCCGCGAGTGGCTGGGTCACCCACCACAACACCGACGCGTGGCGGGCCACCGCGGTCGTCGACGGCGCGTTCTGGGGCATGTGGCAGACCGGCGGCGCGTGGCTGTCCACGTTGATCTGGGACCACTACCAGTTCAACGGCGACATCGAGTTCCTGCGGACGAACTACCCGGCCATGAAGGGCGCGGCGCAGTTCTTCCTCAACACCCTGGTGACCGAGCCGACCCTCGGTTACCTGGTGACCAACCCGTCGAACTCACCGGAACTCAGCCACCACTCGAACGCCAGCGTCTGCGCCGGTCCCACGATGGACAACCAGATCCTGCGGGACCTCTTCGACGGCGTCGCCCGCGCGAGCGAGATCCTCGACGTGGACAGCACCTTCCGGGCGCAGGTACGCGCCACCCGGGACCGCCTTCCACCGATGAAGGTCGGCTCGCGCGGCAACATCATGGAGTGGCTCTACGACTGGGTGGAGACCGAGCCCAACCACCGGCACATCTCGCACCTGTACGGGCTCGCGCCCAGCAACCAGATCACCAAGCGCGGCACCCCACAGTTGTTCGAGGCCGCCCGGCGGACCCTGGCGCTGCGCGGCGACGACGGCACCGGCTGGTCGCTGGCCTGGAAAATCAACTTCTGGGCGCGGATGGAGGAGGGCAAGCGGGCTCACGACCTGATCCGCTACCTCGCCACCACCGCCCGGCTCGCCCCGAACATGTTCGACCTGCACCCGCCCTTCCAGATCGACGGCAACTTCGGCGCCACCGCCGGCATCGCCGAGATGCTGCTCCAGAGCCACATCGGTGAGCTGCACATCCTGCCCGCGCTGCCGCCGGCCTGGCCCAGCGGCCGGGTGACCGGCCTGCGGGGTCGCGGTGGGCACACGGTCAGCATCACCTGGGCCAGCGGCGCCGCCACCGAGGTGCTGGTGCGACCCGACCGCGCCGGCACCGTCCGCCTGCGGTCGCGGTTCCTGACCGGCACCGTCAGCGTCGTCGACACCGCCGACGGCACGTCGCCCCGGGTCACCCGGGTCGAGTCCGACCTGGTCGAGGTCACCGTGCAGGCCGGGCGCACCTACCGGGTCACCAGCACGGGCGCCACCACGCCGACGTTGGAGCAGAGCTTCACCAACGCGGGCATCACCAACGACAGCAACACCAACGTCGGCAACTTCGACGGCAACGGGGCCACCCTGTCGGCGCAGGCCCTGGCGCAGGCCGGCGCGAGCCCGGGCGGCACGGTGAGCCGCAACGGGGTGAACTTCCGCTGGCCCAACGTCAGTCCCGGCACGGCCGACAACGCCATCGCCTCGGGTCAGACCCTCGGTATCAGCGGCACCGGCAGCACGCTCGGCTTCCTGATTACCGGCACCTACGGCGCGGTCTCGGGGACCGGCACGGTGGTGTACGCGGACGGGACCCGCCAGACGTTCACCCTGAGCACGCCCGACTGGTACGGCGGCCCGGCGTCCGGCGCGACCGCCGCCATCGTGTCCGCGTACCAGAACCGGCCCAACAACGGCCGACAGGCCACGGCGGCGTGCGTCTACTACGTGGGCGTCGCGCTGCAGAACAAGGCGGTGACCCAGGTCGTGCTGCCCAACATCAGCGCACGGGCGGCGGCGAACGTGCCGACGATGCACGTCTTCGCCATCGCGATCGGGTCCTGACATCGGCTCGCGTCGCGCCGCCGGTGACGGCACGGTCACCGGCGGCGCGGCGTGACAAGTCCCGACTCGTACGCCCACACGACCAGCTGGGCGCGGTCCCGGCAGTGCAGCTTCGTCATGGCCCGGTTCACGTGCGTCTTGGCGGTCAACGGGCTGATCACCATGCGCTGGGCGATCTCGTCGTTGGTCAGCCCTCGCGCCACCAGCTCGACGATCTCCTGCTCCCGGGCGGTCAGCACATCCCGACCGGCCGTCGGCACGGCCGGCGGTGGCCCGGCCGCGAACTCGCTGATCAGCGTGCGGGTCACGGCCGGCGCGAGCAGCGCGTCGCCACCGGCCACGACGGCGACGGCCTGCAACAGGTCGGCGGGATCGGCGTCCTTGAGGAGGAAACCGCTCGCGCCCGCGCGCAGGGCGGCGAAGACGTACGAGTCGAGCCCGTAGTTGGTGAGGATGAGCACGCGGGTGGCGGCGAGGTCCGGATCGGCGGCGATGCGCCGGGTCGCCTCGATCCCGTCGAGGCCGGGCATCTGCACGTCCATCAACACGACGTCCGGGCGGAGACGTCGGGCGAGCTGCACGGCCGAGGCGCCGTCGGTGGCCTCGCCCACGACCTCCAGGTCGTCCTCGGCGGCCAGCAGGGCCCGGAAGCCGGCCCGCATCAGCGCCTGGTCGTCGGCGAGCAGAACCCGGATCATCGGTGCGACCGTCCGGTCATGCCGGCTCGTCCAGCGGGAACGTGGCCCGCACCGTGAACCCCTGGTCGTCGTTGGCGGCGGCCAGCAGGGTGCCGCCCAGTCCGGTGACCCGCTCACGCATCCCGCGCAGTCCCACCCCCGGCGTCGGGGGACGGGCCGGCGACGCCTGCCCGTCGTCGCTCACCGCGACGGTCAGTCCGGCCGGCGCGTACTCGACGTGCACGCGTGCGGTCGCGGCACCGGCGTGACGGGCCACGTTGGTCAGGGCCTCCTGGACGACCCGGTAACCGGCCTGGTCGACCTCGTCCGGCAGACGCCGTGGCCGGCCGGTGACGGTCACCTGGACCGGCACGCCGACCGCACGGGTCCGTTCGGCGAGTTCGTCGACGCGGGCCAGCCCGACACGGTCGTCGTCGGGCGCGCGCAGGACGTCGAGGGTGGTGCGCAGTTCGCGCATCGCGGCGGCGCTGGCCTCCTGGATCGCCAGTAGCGTGGCCGAGGGCTCGTCGCCCTGCTTGCGGGCCAGGTGAACGGCGATCCCGGCCTGCACCTTGATCACCGAAATGCTGTGCGTCAGGGAGTCGTGCAGGTCGCGGGCGATGCGCAGCCGCTCTTCGCCGGCCCGCCGCAACGCCATCTCCTCGCGGGTGCGTTCGGCCTCGACGGCCCGCTGCTCGACCTGCTCCAGGTAGGCGCGGCGTTGCCGGCCGACCAGCCCGGCCACGTTCGCCGCCACGAACCATCCCAGCAGCAGGGCCGTCCGCTCGGCGATCAACTGGTTGGGACGGTCGACCGGGGCCACCGAGACGTCGCGGGCCAGAAAGCCACCGAGGAAGACGACGCTGGCCACGGCGGCCGCCGCCCGGTGCCCCCGCCAGGCGGTCACGTAGACCACGCCGAGGACGGGGAAGGCGGCCGACACCCCCGAGTGCACCCGGACGTGCAGGGCCAGCATGGCGACGGTCACCACGCCCAGCGCGAGCACCGGATGCCGCCGGCACACCCCGAGCGCCGCGGCCATGACGAGGACCAGAGCGACGTCGAGCGCCCCGACCGTCGCGGCGTCCGGTGCGAGCGCGGCGTTGCCGAGCAGGAGACCGCCGAGGGCGAGGCCGCTGAGGACGTACGGCAGGTCGCGGCGCATGGTCGCACTGTAGAACGGCCGTCGTTGGTGGAGCATCCCGCGCGCGCGGTAGATCCGGCGTACCACGGTCGTGGTATCCCGGCGGCGCGAAGTGTCTGCGCCGGCACGACGTCTTTGGCGGCCGTCGCCACGAGCATCGACCGCATGACATACCGCTTCTTCACCCCCGTACCCACGAGGGCGGCCACCGGCCGCACCGCGGAGGTCTACCAGCAGCTACGCGAGGACTTCCTCGGACCGCTGCCCACCTTCCAGGCGCTCTCGGCCGTGCCCGAGGTGCTGGCCGCGACCTGGTCGCTGATGCGCGAGGCCCTGCTCGCCGGCGACACGTCCCGGGTCGACCGCGAACTCGTCGCGGCGGTGGTGTCCCGGGCCAACGGCTGTCAGTTCTGCCTCGACGCCCACGTGCTGCTGCTGCACGCCCTGGGCGAGCACGGGTTGGCCGAGGTCGTCGCCCGGGGCGAGACACCCGCCGACCCGAGTCACGCCGAACTCGACCGCTGGGCCCGGGCCAGCCGCAGCCCCCGCACCGGCGAGTGGACCAGCCCGTACGGCCCCGAGGTCACCGGCACCCTGCTCGCGTTCCACTTCGTCAACCGGGTCGTCTCGGCGCTGCTCGACCCCGACCTGCTCCCCGGCGGCCTGCAACGCGCCCCGATGGTGCGGTCGGTCGGTGGCCGGCTGTACGCCAGATCCGCCCGGGAACCGAAGGCGCCCGGACGCAGCATCGGGCTGCTGCCCACCGGTACGACCCCGCCGCCGGCCTGGGCGGGGGACAGCCCGGTCGGGGTCGCGTACGCGTTGTTGCGGGACGCCGCCACCCGGGGCGGCGAGCTGCTGGGTGACGTCGCCCGCCAGACCGTGACGGCCACCGTGCGCTGGGAGGACGGGCGGTTCCCGACCCGGCCCGCGGACTGGGCCGTCGACCTGGTCCGGGACGTGCCCGGCCGGGACCGGGTCGGAACGCGGATCGCGTTGCTGGCGGCGTTCTCGCCCAGCGCGGTCAGCCCGGGCGACGTCGCCCTCTGGCGGCTGTCGCACCCCGCCGACGCCGACCTCGTCCGGATCGTCGCGTACGGCGCGATCACCGCCACCGACCACGTCGCCCAGGCGTTGACCTCGGCGCAGCTCTAAGGAGCCCAGCATGCGAAAGGCCTTCGTCATCAGCAGCGGCGTGCTCCTCACCGCGTTCGCCCTCCAGTTCGTCTTCGCCGCCGTCGGCGCGTTCACCAAGCCCGCCGAGGACGGCGCGTACGCCCTGCACAGCGTGAACGGCATGGCGGTCATCCCCGTCCTCACCCTGCTCACCGTCCTGTTCGCGGCGCTGGCCAGGGCGCCCGGTCGGCTCGTCGGGCTGGCGGTCCTGCCGCTGGGCCTGGTCGTCGTGCAGGCGCTGCTCGCCATGCTCGCCAACGCCGGCACCGACGCCGTCGGCGTCAGCACGCCGTTCGGCCTGGTCATCGGCGGGCTGCACGCGGTCAACGGCATCGTCGCGGTACACGTCGTGGTCGGCGTCATGCGGGGAGCGCGCCGGCTGGCCGCCGAGACGCCATCGGGCGACGCGCCGGTGGTCGTACCCCAGGGGGAGCCGGCATGACCACCGCCTCGCTGCTCGCGGCGGACCTCCTGCTGGCAGTCCTGGCCGCCGCCGGCTGGCTGGGTGGCGGGGTCGCGGCGGCCGCCCGGCGGCGGCCGCTGGCGCTCGCGCTGGCCACCGTCGCGCTGCTCGCCACGCTCGCCCGCGCGACGACCGTGCTCGCGCTCGCGCGCGTCGGCTGGTGGTTCGCCGCGGAGAAGGTCGTCGTCGCCGCGCCGCTGTCGCTCGCGGCGGTCGTCGTCGCCGGGCCGCGGCTGCTGCGGGCCGCGGGCGACATCCGGTCCGTCGCGCTGCCGCTCCTCTTCGCGGGGTACGCCCTGAGCGCCGCCCTGCTCGTCACGGTCCTGCACGGCTACCCGGTGTCGGCGTCGGTGGGGCTGCTCGCGGTCGCCGGGGTCGTCGCGGCGACCGCCCTCTCGTGGCGTCTGCTCGACGCGCGCCCGTCCCGGGCGGTGTCCCGGGCGGCGGTGGCGGTGGCGGTGGCGGCGCTGCTGGCCGGCACCGGGTTGGCCGTCACCCCGGGCCCGGCGCCCGCCGCACCGCATGATCACCGGTACCCGCAGGCCCGGATCTCCGACGAGCCCACCCGGCGGTTCACCCTGACGGCCGGTACCGCCACGGTGCGCGTCGGTGGCCACGACGTCGCGGCGTGGGCGTTCGACGGGCAGGTACCCGGGCCGGAGCTGACCGCCACCGTCGGCGACGTCGTGCAGGTGACGCTGCGCAACCGGGACATCGGCCGGGGTGTCACCCTGCACTGGCACGGGTACGACGTGCCGAACAGCCAGGACGGGGTCCCCGGGGTGACGCAGCCGGCGGTGCTGCCGGGCCAGGAGTTCGTCTACCGGTTCCGGGCCGACCAGGCCGGCACGTACTGGTACCACACCCACTCGGTGTCCGACGTCGGTGTGCGGATGGGCCTCTACGGCGTCCTCGTGGTGCGTCCCGGGCCGACGAGCGGCCTCGACGTGACGGTGCCGGTGCACACCCTCGGGGGGCGTCCGCTACCGGACGCGCGGGTGGAGCAGGTCGAGGCCGGCGTTCCGGTCCGGCTGCGGTTGATCAACACGGACAGCACCACGCACCGCTACGCGCTGGCCGGAACCGACTTCCGGGTCGCCGCGATCGACGGCTACGACCTGGGCGGGCCGACGCCGCTGCGGGACACCGCCGTGCTGATCCCGGCCGGAGGTCGCTACGACCTGGTGTTCAGTGCCCCGGCCACACCGGTGGCGCTGTACGTCGACGGACGTCGGGTCTACTCGACCGGCGCGCAGTCGACGGCGACCGACAGGTGGCCCGTACTGGACCCGCTCAGCTACGGCCGGCCGGTCCCGACGCCCTGGTCCCGGTTCGACCGGACGTTCACGCTCGTCCTCGATCGCGGTCTCGACCTGCGTGGACTGCTTCCGCGCTACGCCCACACCGTCAACGGCGCGGCCGATCCGGACATCCCGCCGCAGGTCGTCCACCCCGGCGACGTCGTCCGGTTCACGATCGTCAACCGGTCGCAGACCGTGCACCCGTGGCATCTGCACGGCCATCACGTGCTCGTGCTGTCCCGCGACCGGCGGCCGGCCACCGGAAGCCCACTCTGGTTGGACTCGTTCGACGTCCGGCCCGGTGAGGTGTGGGAGGTGGCGTTCCGGGCCGACAACCCGGGGATGTGGGCCAACCACTGCCACAACCTGGGGCACGCCGACGCCGGGATGATGCTGCACCTCGTGTACTCGTGAGGACCCGGGCAGGGCCCGGCCCCCGTCGCGTGGCGGCGGGGGCCGGTACGTGGTGCGGTGGTGCGGGTCAGCTCGTGCGACAGCTGATCGTCGGCCAGGTCCAGTTGCCGTTGGCCATGATCGTGATCCCGAAGTTGTTGCCGTTGCCGTTCGGTCGGGCGGTCACCGTCCCGCTGGTGCCGCTGACGGACGCGTTCCAACTGTTCTGGATGGACTGACCGCCGTTGAGGTTGAGGCTGACGATCCAGTTGTTGGTGCCGCTGACCGCGACGTTCAGGTTGAACCGGTCACCCCACTGCTGGCCGGCGGAGAGCGTCGCGTTGCAGTTGCCGCCACCCGGGTTGCCGGTGGTGGGCCCGGAGGTCGGCCCCGAGGTCGGGTTGCCGCCGCTGCCCTCGGACACGGTGACGTCGGAGCTGCCGGCGCTCTGGTAGCCCTCGGTCGCCATGATCTGGTACGCGTGGTTGGTGCCGAGGTTCAGGCCGGCGCGGGCCCAGGCGTCGAAGTGGTTGGCCGTGGTGATGGTGCCACTCGAGCGCTTGTTCTGACGGACGCTCCAGTACTGGTAGAACGTCTGGTTGCCGTCGATCGACGGGGCGTTGACCCGCTGGCTGCGCAGGATGTCGTAGGTGCCGCCGTCGGTGGTGACCGTGCCCAGCCGCTGGGCGCCGTTGCTCGGGTTGTAGCTACCGAAGTTCTCCACCACGTAGTACTCGATGAGCGGGTTGCGCGTCCACCCGTACAGGGCGAGGTAGGTGTTGTTGTTCCCCGGGTTGTAGTTGGCCGAGTAGCTGACCGTCCGCCGCGAGCCGGTGGCCCAGCCCTTGCCGCCGACCCAGTTGTTGGTGCTCCGGTCCCAGCTGCTGGAGTACCGGCCGTTCTCGCGCAGCGTCATGCTGGCGTTGCCGCCGTCCTTCCAGAAGGAGAAGTAGTAGCCGTTGTGCGTGCCGGTCAGGCTCGAGGTGAGCGTCCGGTCGGCCTCGGCGTACGCGCTGGTGGCCGTGACCGCGACCGTGCCCGTGACGGCCAGGACGACCGCACAGGCGGCGCCGAGGAGCAGCCGTATCCGGCCGCGCCGCGGTGCTGCGGTGGGAGTGTGGTCGGTGTCGATCATGTAGGTGTTTCCTCCTCGTCACGGCTGGCACAGGGCCAGCGGTGCGGTGCGACCCGGCGGACTGTCGGCCACGGAGTCGTACCGCGTGGTGGTGGTAGACCGGTTGTCCCGCACGACGACCGGAGGCGGCAGTCGCGGCGCGGGTGGTGACGGCAATTGAGTGTCGTCGATGGGGACGGTATTGAGCCGGTCGTCCACTTGTCAACATTTTCCGGAAGGTCTGCGGCGGCGACCAGCGCGTCGCCATGCTCGAAAGGGTGCGCATCTTCCGAGGTCAGTAATCGATCCGGGGTGGCGACGGCGAGGGTGGTGACCGATCGTTCGCCGGACAACATCCGACGAATAGCGGCCGGAACTTCCGGAGACTTTCCGGACCCTCGGGCGGCACGCCGAGGCGCGGGATCGGGGAAAACTTGATTCGTTCCAAAAAAGTGAGCTAGTGTGCAGCGCGTGATGTCCGACCTCGAAGCGCAGCTGAGAGGGGTCTCGTTACGAGTGACGCGACCCCGGCTGGCCGTGCTCGCGGTGCTGCGGGATCACCCCCACGTCGACACCGACACGGTGATCGCGCTGGTCCGGGCGGACCACCCCACCATCTCCCACCAGGCGGTGTACGACGTGCTGCGCGCGCTCACCGACGCGGGTCTGGTGCGGCGCATCCAGCCGGCCCGCGCGACCGCGCGCTACGAGTCACGGGTGGGGGACAACCACCACCACGTCGTGTGCCGCTCCTGCGGCGCCATCGCCGACGTCGAGTGCGCCGTCGGCCACGCACCCTGTCTCACCGCCTCGAACGACCACGGCTTCGTGGTCGACGAGGCGGAGGTCGTCTACTGGGGCACCTGCCCCGGTTGCGCGGCCGACCGCATCTCCCAGCGATCCGCCAGTTCGGAAGGAAGTACATGAGCGACACCCAGGACAACGTCCCCACCAGCGCGCAGGGCGTGGACCAGAAGGCTGCGGCCGGTTGCCCGGTCGCGCACGACTCGGTGACCGCCCAGGGCAGCGAGAGCGAGAACCCGGCGATCGACTCGCCGACCCCGAAGACCGGTGGTCGTCCGCGCACCAACCGGGACTGGTGGCCGAACCAGCTCGACCTCTCGGTGCTGCACGCCCACTCGCACAAGGGCAACCCGCTCGGGCCGGACTTCAGCTACGCCAAGGAGTTCGCCAAGCTCGACGTCGAGGCCCTCAAGCGGGACATCACCGAGGTCCTCACCACCTCGCAGGACTGGTGGCCGGCCGACTTCGGCCACTACGGCGGCCTGATGATCCGCATGAGCTGGCACGCCGCGGGCACCTACCGCATCGAGGACGGCCGTGGCGGCGCCGGTGACGGTGGTCAGCGGTTCGCCCCGCTCAACAGCTGGCCGGACAACGCCAACCTGGACAAGGCCCGCCGCCTGCTGTGGCCGGTCAAGCAGAAGTACGGCCAGCAGATCTCCTGGGCGGACCTGCTGGTGCTCGCCGGTAACGTGGCCCTGGAGTCGATGGGGTTCAAGACCTTCGGCTTCGGCTTCGGTCGTGAGGACGTGTGGGAGCCCGAGGAGATCTTCTGGGGCCCGGAGGACACCTGGCTCGGCGACGAGCGCTACGCCTCCGAGAAGGAGATGGCGGCCGGCGTCGGCTCGACCGAGATGGGCCTCATCTACGTCAACCCGGAGGGCCCCCGCGGCAACGCGGACCCGGCCGCTGCGGCGCACTTCATCCGGGAGACCTTCGGCCGGATGGCGATGAACGACGAGGAGACCGTCGCCCTCATCGCCGGTGGCCACACCTTCGGCAAGACCCACGGCGCCGGTGTCGCGGACAACCACGTGGGCCCGGAGCCCGAGGGCGCCCCGATCGAGGCGCAGGGCCTCGGCTGGCTGAGCACCCACGGCAGCGGCAAGGGCAGCGACACGATCACCAGCGGTCTCGAGGTGACCTGGACCGACGTGCCGACGCAGTGGAGCAATCGCTTCTTCGAGATCCTGTTCGGCTACGAGTGGGAGCTGACCACCAGCCCGGGTGGCGCGAAGCAGTGGGTCGCGAAGGACGCCGAGGAGATCATCCCGGACCCGTTCGACCCGTCGAAGAAGTACCGGCCGACGATGCTCACGACCGACCTGTCGCTGCGCGTCGACCCGGCGTACGAGAAGATCTCGCGCCGTTTCCTGGAGAACCCCGACCAGTTCGCGCTGGCCTTCGCCAAGGCCTGGTACAAGCTGCTGCACCGCGACATGGGTCCGATCGAGCGCTTCCTCGGGCCGTGGGTCGCCGAGCCGCAGCTGTGGCAGGACCCGGTGCCGGCCGTCGACCACGCGCTGGTGGGTGACGCCGACATCGCCGCCCTCAAGGCGAAGGTCCTCGACTCGGGCCTCACGGTCGAGCAGCTCGTCTCCACCGCCTGGGCCTCCGCCGCGAGCTTCCGCAACACCGACAAGCGCGGTGGCGCCAACGGCGCGCGCATCCGCCTGGAGCCGCAGCGCAACTGGGAGGTCAACCAGCCCGAGCAGCTCGCGACGGTGCTGAGCGCGCTGGAGGGCATCCAGCAGGAGTTCAACGCCGCCGGTGGGGCGAAGATCTCGCTCGCCGACCTGATCGTGCTGGCCGGTTCGGCCGCCGTCGAGAAGGCGGCGCGCGACGGGGGCGTCGAGGTGACCGTGCCGTTCCGGCCGGGCCGCACCGACGCCACCCAGGAGCAGACCGACGTCGACTCCTTCCGGGTCCTCGAGCCGCGCGCGGACGGTTTCCGTAACTACCTGCGCGCCGGCGAGAAGACCCAGCCGGAGGTGCTGCTCATCGACCGCGCCTACATGCTGAACCTGAGCGCGCCGGAGATGACCGTCCTCGTCGGCGGCCTGCGCGCCCTCGGGAACAACGTCGGAGGCGCGTCGCACGGCGTCCTCACCGACCGGCCGGGCGTGCTCACCGGTGACTTCTTCGCCAACCTGCTCTCCCCGGGCACCCGGTGGAAGGCGTCGGAGACCGACGAGCACGTGTACGAGATCCGCGACCTGGCCACCGACGAGGTGAAGTGGACCGCCACCGCGGTCGACCTCATCTTCGGCTCGAACTCCCAGCTGCGCGCCCTCGCCGAGGTCTACGCCAGCCAGGACGCGCGCGAGAAGTTTGTGCGTGACTTCGTGGCCGCCTGGACGAAGGTCATGGAGCTCGACCGGTTCGACATCGCCTGATCCCGCTTGACCCGACGAGCCCCGGCCGATCGGCCGGGGCTCGTCCGCGTTCCGCGCCGCAGGGCCTCGCGTGGCGAATCCACCGCCAAGTCCGCAAAACCCACGATCCCCGCAACTCCCTAGAATTCAGGGAGTTGCGGGGATCGCTAGAACCCGCAGCGGACCGGTGGCCTCTGCGTAGTACTGGTCAGGTCGCGGGGTGAGTCTTCGCCATGTCGACGAACGCCCGCCAAGCCGTCGGGCTGAAGACCAGTGCGGGACCTGCCTGGTCCTTCGAGTCCCGGACGCCAACGACGCCGGGCAGGTTGTCGGAGACCTCCACGCAGTTGCCGCCGTTCGTCCCGGACTTCGTCGACTTACGCCAACGGGCGTGGGTCATGTCCATGTCTTCGCCGTTTCCTTGATCACGTCTCGGGAGGATCTGCGCGGGAGGGCGTCGCGGAGGATCGCTTCCCACGTCTTTTGAAGCGTAACAATCTCGGCCGTGCCGCTGACGGTCTGAGACCGCACCTGGTAGTCCGTGTGCCCGACGACAGAGCCATCCGGCATCGTGGCGATGATGAACCCGCCCTGTAGGCCAGGGTAGAGCCCTGCGTCGTCCGGCACGACATGAATGTGGACGTGCGGAAGGTCGGCGACCGCCGCGAGGTGCTCGACCTGTTCCCGCATCAGCGTGCGGTCGTCGTCCACCGTCCGGCGCAGCACCGCGACGTCGAGCACGATCATTACGTGGGGAGGATCGTCGCGGGTGAGGATTGCTTGCCGCTCCATTCGCGACCGTACCCGCTGCGATATCTGCTCGGTGGTCAGCAATCCGCTCGCTTGAAGCGTCGCCCGTGCGTACGCCTCGGTTTGTAACAGGCCCGGCACGAAGGCCGGTTCGTACCAACGCAACGCCCGAGCTTGTTCCTCGAACTTGATCCATTCGCGGAGCCAGACCGGGGCCGTGTCGAGCGCCGCCAGCCGCTCTACCAGCCTCGCGAACATGCCACCGGTCGTCAGCGCCCTGTCGATTGCCGTCGCGTAGTCACTGGTCGGCGGGCGAGTGCCGGTCTCAACGGCGCTCACATGGGTGCCGGAGTAGCTGATGAGTCTGCCGAAGTCGTCTTGATTCAGTCCCCGTGCCATTCGGGCGTGACGCAACTCGTCAAGCAGAATTTCGGCTGCGGTCATGCTCATGTCCCCAACTCCTCCCCACCTCCAGCCCTCGCGCCCCCCAAGTCCCCTCACCAGGGCAATCGTTGGCCGTCGGGGTCTCTCCAACGTGGTCGAACACCTTCCGACACTAGGCGGTCACGGAACAGAGTGTCACCAGACGGCGCGGCCGGTGGAGGACCCGAACCCGGCGGACGCGTTCGTACCCGGGGCCGCCCCTGTCCGGCGAGTAAACACGGGGGCGGCCCCCTCCGACGAAAGCGCGAAGGAGGCACCGTGCGCTTCACGTTCCGGCGCAGCGAACCCGCTCCGAAATTGTCTGTGCGTGGCCCTGCCCCGCGGCCTGCCCCGCGACTTCCGGCCTGGGTCACGTCGCACACCGAGGCGTTCCGCTTGGACGAGATCGGGCGAATAGGTCACCTGACCCCGGCGCAGGAGTTCCGGGCGAGCGGGGGTCGGAAGTGATATCTACGCAGGTTTCCGTCCCTGAGCGGGGACCGGTCGCGGACCGTCCGCGTCAGCACCGCCAGGGCCCGCCGCACACGCCGTTACGGCCGCACTGGGCGTGCCGCGCCGACGGTCAGCCGTGGCCGTGCGCGACGGCGCGGCTCATGTTGAAGGCCGAGTACGAAAACTCAATGCCGAGCCTGTCGATCTACCTGGCCGGGCTGCTGTACGAGGCGATGCGCGACCTGTACCACCTGAACCCGCACGACGGGCCGAGCCCGCGCGCCCTGTTCGACCGGTTCGTCGGCTGGGGCCCGTTCCGTAAGCCCATCGTCGAGGCTCCGTGATAGCCGCACCGCCCGCCCTGGGATCTCCATTCCCCGTGGAGGATGTGACCCGGCGCCGCCTTCTTTGCCCTGACGGCCGGTGAGCCCCGGGGACCGGTGGCTGGGGCTCGTCCGCGTTTTCCGGCCGCAGAGGGCGGTAACCGTCGTACGAGTTTGCGATGCTGTGCCCGTCTATGAGCCCGACAGCACCTCACGTGAAGGAGCACCGCGATGGCGAAGGTCATCTCCACGCTGTTCATCTCGGCCGACGGCGTGGCCGAGATCGACCCGGACTGGCACTTCCCGTACTTCGACGAGAACATGGGTCGCGCCGTCACCGAGGACTACGACACGTCCGACGTGCTGCTGATCGGCCGGGTGACCTACGACAGCTTCGCCGGGGCCTGGCCCGACCGGGAGGCCGCCGGCGGCGAGGACGCCGGGTTCGCCAAGCAGCTCGGTGACGTCCGTAAAGTCGTCGTCTCCCGCCAGCCGGTGGACTTCGCGTGGCGCAACTCGGAGCTCGTCGCCGGCGATCTCCCCGAGGCCGTCGCCGCGCTCAAGGCCGACCCCGGGATCAAGGGCATTCTCATCCCCGGGTCGATCTCGGTCGTCCAGCAGCTCCTCGCCGCCGGGCTGGTCGACGAGCTGCGTCTGCTGGTACACCCGGTGGCGGCCCGCAAGGGGCGCCGGCTCTTCGACGACGGCGACACGCCGTACCACCTGCGGGTCACCGCGACCGAGGTGTTCCCGACGGGCGTGCTCCGCGTGATCTACGCGCCGACGGCGGCGCCCGGCGCGGTCGGCTACGACGAGGTCGTCGACCAGGTGCCGTCCGGGAACTGAATCGGGCCGGCCCCGCCGCCGTGGGCGACGGGGCCCGCTCGATCTGGTCGGAACGGCTCGCTGTCGGTCAGGCGATCGCGCAGGTCGCGCCGTTGAGGGTGAACGCACCTGGCCGGGCGGTGTTGCCGGTGTGCGTGGCCTGGAAGCCGATGGTTAACGATCCGTTCGGCGGGATGCTGGCGTTGTAGGCGGCGTTGCGGGCTGTCACCTGGCCGGACGTGGGCGAGTAGGTCGCGTTCCAGCCCGAGGTGATGCTCTGCCCGCCGGGCAGGGTGAAGACGAGCGACCAGCCGTTGACGGCGCTGGTTCCGGTGTTGGTGATGGTGATGTTCTCGGTCAGCCCGTTGTTCCAGGCGTTGATCGCGACGCCGACCCGGCACGCGCCCGAACTCGGCGGCGGGGTGGTCGGGTTCGGCGGCGGGGTGGTCGGGTTGGGCGGCGGCGTGGTCGGGTTCGGCGGCGGGGTGGTCGGGTTGGGCGGCGGGGTCGTCGGGTTCGGCGGCGGGGTCGTCGGGTTCGGCGGGGCGGTCAGGCCGAAGAACGCGACGGCGGCGGCGGCCATGCCACCGGCCGGCAGGCTGTGCCCCGCGCCCTGGATGCTGTACGCCTCGACCTGGACGGTCCCGCTGGCGTCGGCGTACCGGCGGCGGTTCCAGTTGGTCTGCGGCGTGTCGGTGGAGGTGGGTGTCTGGCTGAGCCCGAACACGTTGGTCCACTGCTCGATCGTCTCCTGCAGCAGCGAGAACGGAACGAGCGTGTCGCTGGTGCCGTGCCACAACTGCACCCGTGGGCGGGGACCGGTATAGCCGGGATACGCCCCGCGCACCGCGTCACCCCACTGCTGCGGGGTCCGGTTCATGTTCCCGCCGGTGCACTGGCTGCTGCCCGGCGGGTAGTCGGCCGCGTTGGCGAAGCAGTTGTAGGGGACACCCATGAACGCCGCGCCGGCCTTGAAGACGTCAGGGTAGAGGGCCAGCATGTGGTTGGTCATCATGCCGCCGGACGAGCTGCCGGTGGCGTACACCCGGTCGGGGTCGCCCCCGTACTGCTGCTGCGCGTAGCGGATCATCGAGATGATCGACACGGGGTCGCTGCCACCGCCACGGCGCTTGGCGGCGTCCGACCAGGTGTCGAAGCAGTTGCCGAAGCCGGCCTGCTGGGTCGCCGACGGGTAGATCACGATGAACCCGTACCGGTCGGCCTGGGCGGCGAACTCGCTCCCGGAGTAGAAGCCGGGGCCCGACCCGCCGCAGCCGTGCATGGCCACGACGATCGCCGGCCTGGTCGGGCGGGTGTCCGGCACGTAGACGTGCATGCGCATCCGGCCCGGGTTGTCGCCGAACGTGGTCACCTCGGTGAGGGAGGCGGCGTACGCGGGTTGGAGCGCGGGGGCCACCAGGCCGGCCGCCACCAGTGACGTGACCAGGCCGAGCAGCAGTTTCCTTCGGATTTTCACGGGGATGGCTCCTTCGATCACCTGTGCGGGGTGGGTGTGGGGTCGCGCGCTGTGCGGTCACGGGTGCGCCCGACTCCCGTGGTGATCGCGCCTCGCCCACTACGTGTGCTCGCCCTGTGCCCGGCTGCGTACGGCGTCGCGTAGCAGATAGTGTTCCTCGCGGTCGCTGAAGTGTCAATCGATGCACCTCGATCGAATGGCGTTGGTGCCGACGCCGCCGCCCGGGTGGCGGCGTCTACAGTCGGTGCACCGTCCCTGAGTCGAGCCGGGAGCGCCTGTGGCAAACCCCTTCCCGATCGAGGAGATCTATCCCGACGACGGGGACGAGCCGCCGCGACTGCCCCGGCGGCAGGCCGGCAGCTCCCCGCAGGACCTCGCGGTGACCCTGCTGGCCGACTACACGCTGCGGACCCGTGCGCGGGTTCCGTCCGCAGCCCTCGTCGCGCTGCTCGCCGAGTCCGGTGTGAGTACGGCCGGCGCGCGTGCCGCGATCAGCCGGTTGGCCCGGCGCGGTGTGCTGGAGGGCAGCCGGGAGGGTCGACGCAGCTCCTACCGGCTCAGCCGGGCCGCCGCCGCGAACCTGTCCAGCGGCGGGAGTTGGATCCTGGCCGCGACCACCGAGGTGGTCGCGTGGGACGGCTGCTGGACCATCGTCGCCTTCTCCCTGCCCCAGGACCGTGGCGCGCAGCGGCGGGCCCTGCGCGGCCAACTCCGCTGGCTCGGGTACGCGCCCCTGTACGACGGGCTGTGGATCTCGCCGTACGAGCTGAGCCCGCAGGGCAGAGCCCAGATCGCCCGGTTCACCCGGGGCGCCGTCACGGTGTTCCGGGGACGGCAGGCCGACCTTGACGCCATCGCCCAGCGCTCTCCGATCGACGCCTGGGACATCGAGGCGATCGGCCGGCACTACGAGGAGTTCCTTCGGCGGTGGACGCCTCTGGTGCCGCAGGCGCGGTCGGAGCGCGTCGACGGCGCGGCGGCCGTGCGAACGCGTACCGAGGTCATGGACACCTTCCGCCGCTTTCCGACCCTCGACCCGCGGCTGCCCCTGGACCTCCTGCCGGCCGGATGGCTCCGGCGGCCGGCGCGGGAACTCTTCGAGGCCATCTACGACGGCCTCGCCGCGCCCGCCGAGCGGCACGTCCGAGCGGTCGTCGCCCGGTTCGCCGAGGAGGCGCAGTCCGGCATCCGGGCGCACACCGCCGCCGACATCCTCGCCGGGGTACGCGGCGTCGAGCCGGCCGAGGCGGGCGAGGGCTGCGCCTCCTGAGCGCGGCGTCGGCGGGCATTCGCCTCGCCGCCGAGGTGTGTACCTTGTGGAGGATGCGCAGCGATGGGGGAGGCCGGATGACATCGCACGGCGGACACCCGGCGGCCACCGACCGGATCGACACCTCGGTCGCGCACCCGGCGCGCAGGTACAACTACCTGCTGGGCGGCAAGGACAACTTCGCTGCCGACCGGGCGTCCGGTGACGCCCTCGCGGCGGCGATGCCCACCATCCGGCTCGCCGCGATCGAGAATCGGATGTTCCTGCAACGCGCGGTGCGCTTCCTGGCCCAGCGCGGTGTCCGGCAGTTCCTGGACATCGGGACCGGCATCCCGACCGCCGACAACACCCACGAGGTCGCGCAGGCCGTCGACCCGTCGGCCCGTGTCGTCTACGTCGACAACGACCCGATCGTCCTCGCCCACGCCCGCGCGCTGTTGTCCAGCACGCCCGAGGGGCGGACGGCGTACCTCGACGCCGACCTGCGCGCGCCGGCCGGGATCCTCGCCCATCCCGACCTGCGCGCGACGTTGGACCTGGCGCAGCCCGTCGCGTTGATGCTGGTGGCCATCCTGCACTTCGTCCGCGACGACGAGGACCCCAAGGGCATCCTGGATCAGCTCGTCGCCGCGCTGCCGTCCGGCAGCTACGTGGTCGCCTCACACGTCACCTGGGAGCATCTGCCGCCTGCGGTCACCGCCGGGTTGGCCGCCAACAATCGCGACGGCCGCTTCCAGGCGCGCAGCACCGAGCAGTTCGCGGCCCTGTTGGACGGGCTGGAACTCGTCGAGCCGGGCATCGTCTCGGTGGCGCGGTGGCACGCCGACGACGCGCCGCAGCCGCGTCCGTCCGCGCAGGACGTGTCGTTCAACGGCGCGGTCGCCCGCGTCCGCTGACGACCAGCGTCACCGTCGCCGACGAGGCGACCGCTCAGCGGGTCTTTTTGGTCGGCCTCTTGCGGGGCGGGGTCAGCAGGTCGGCTATCGCCGCGATCGCCGAGGGCACGATGCGGTAATAGGCCCAGACCCCACGCTTCTCCCGCTCGATCAGCCCGGCCTCGGTGAGAATCCGCAGGTGATGGCTCACGGTCGGCTGAGAGAGGTTGAGCGGCGCGGTGAGGTCGGTGACCGAGGCCTCGCCCTCCGGGGCGGCCTGGATCAGGCTGAGCAGGCGCAGTCGGGCCGGATCGGCGAACGCCTTCAGCACCCCGGCGAGCCGTTCGGCGTCGGCGCGCTTGATCGGCTCACCGGCGAGGGGCGAGATGGCAGGCATGGCGGTATTGGCAGTTCCCACGACAGTCATCGTTCCACCAATTTGTCGGTTCGAGCGGCTGAACCGGACAAATCGCCGAACCGATGATGTGCTTCGCGCGACACCGACGCGTTGGCCGCCGCTGATGCGCTCTCCGGCACGGCCACCGGAGAGCGCATCGCCCCGCTGCGGCGTCCGGGTCGCGGAGCCGTGCCGGCCGCAGCGCGCCGGCGCGACGGCTCAGGCCGCCGCGAGCCGCTCGCGGTGGTCGTGCGCGAACTCGGCGAAGGTTCGCGGCGGTCGGCCGGTCACCCGGGCGACGTGGTCGTTGGTGAAGTCGCCCCAGCCGCTGCCGTAGGCGACCCGGTACTCGGTGAGGACCTCCGCCGACCACTGGTCCAGACCGGCCGCGAGGAGCCCGTCACGCGTCTGCTCGGGGCTCTGCGGGAGGTACCGGACCGGGCGGTCGATCGTCCGGCTGATGTCCTGCGCCGCCTGGTCCAGGGTGATGCTCTCCGGGCCGGTGGGCGTGTAGATCATGCCCTCGTGCGGCCGCGGCGCGGCGAGGATCGCGGCCCCGACGGCGGCGATGTCCCGCGCGTCCACGAGGCCGACCCGCGCCGCGCCGAAGAGTCCGTAGAGCTGCTCGCCGGCCAGCGACCCAAGCAGGTTCTGCATGAAGTAACTCGGTCGCAGGATCGTCCAGGGGATGCCGGACGCCTGTACCTCGGCGTCGGACAGCGCGTGCAGGCGGCCGTTGCGGGTGGGGGCGTCGTGCGCGGCGCCGATCGCGGAGAGCCGGACGATGTGCTGCACGCCGGCCTGCCGCGCGGCCCAGACCGCGTTCATACTCTGACTGGGCGCGATCGGGCCCATCGGAGTGAGCAGCCACAGGGTGCGTACGCCCTCGAACGCCTGCGTCAGCGTCGAGGGGCGGTCCAGGTCGCCGACGACGTACTCGACGCCGTCGAGCGCGGATGCTCGCGACGGGTCCCGCACGAGCGCCCGTACCTGCTCGCTGCCGGCGAGTTCGCGCAGCACCTCCCGCGAGACCGTGCCGGTCGCTCCGGTGATCAGAATGGTCATGGTCGTCCTCCGGATTCGCGCGGACCCGGACGGGCCCGCTGGTCACCGGTGAGACGTTATAGTCCAAAACTTGTACCGTCCAATGATTGGACCAAAATATGAAGCGCAGCACACGTAAGGAGCAGGATCCCGACCTCGGCATCCTGGCCGTGCAGCTCTCCGGGCGTGTCCAGCGGGAGATCTTCACGCGCGCCGCCGATTACGGCTTCGACGACGTGCGACCCCGCCATGGCGCCGTCCTGGCCTACCTGGATCCGGAGGGGACGCGCCCCGGCGAGCTGGCGCGACTGGCCGGGCGGAACAAGCAGACGATGGGCGCGATCCTCGACGAGCTGGAACGGCTCGGCTACGTGCGACGTACGCCAGACCCGGCCGACCGCCGGGCGAAACTGATCGTGCCGACCGAGCGGGGGCTCCGGCTCATGGAGGCGTCCGACGACTTCGTGGCGGCGATCGAACGGCAACTCTCCGACGCGCTCGGCCCCGACCGGTACGCGGAGTTCCGCACCGCCCTGCGCGGCAGCCTGGCGGCCCTTCCGAACGGCGGCGACGACACCGAAGGCTGAAGGCCCCCGGAGGCCGGGGCCGGCCCGACCCACTCGGGTCCGACGGGTCAGCTCCCGGCCGGCGCCGGGGAGACGGGCATGGCGTCGGGACGCCGACGCCGGGACACCACGCCCGCGACGACGTCGACGACTCCGAAGGCGAGCAGGCTGAGGCCGAACAGGGGTAGGGCCCAACCCACCGCCACGGTCGCCGCCGCGCCGAGCAGCACCGCCCACCAGGGCAGCCGGCGTACGCCTCCACGGGCCGGCGGTGCGCCGACGAGCGCGCGACGGTCGGCGCGGGTCGGCCGGCGCTGCCACCACATGCGGTAACCCCAGACGACGACGCAGAGCAGCCCGAGGGCCAGCGCGGCGAGCAGGATCTGGTTGACCGGGCCGAAGAGGACACCCATGTGGGCCTGGGTGCCGAGGCCGCTCAGTTTCGCCAGGAGAGGCCAGTCGGCGAAGTCGCTGCGGGCGGTGATCATCGCGCTGGTGGGGTCGACGGCGACCCGGTCCTTCGCGACCGGCCAGGTGTTGTCGATCTGCGTGACGGTCCACGCGGTGCCCGCCTCTGCCGGGGTCATCTCGACCGGGCCGGAGAGGTCGGCCGTACGAGCAGCCGTCAGGACCCGGTCGAAGGCCGCCGGGTCGACGACCCCTTCCGCCGGGGCGTCCCCGTGGTGGTGGCCGCCGCCGCTCTCGGCGGGGACGGCGGTGAGGCTGGTGGAGATCTCGGGGGAGCGGGCGTCGAGGGCGTCGAGGCCGGCGCCGAAGTTGGCTCCGGCGTAGCGGGACCAGGTCAGGCCGGTCACCGAGAGGAACAGCAGGCCGACGACCAGCCAGACGCCGGTCGTGGCGTGCCATCCCCGGGTACGGCGGACACCCCTGCCGGTGGACAGGTTCGGCACGAACAGGTGCCGGGCGGCGGACCGGGAGGCGCTGCGTCGTCGCCACCACAGGAGCAGGCCGCCGAGGGCCAGCACCCAGAGCCAACTCGCCGCCAGCTCCGAGTAGTGCCGGCCCACCACGCCGAGGTGCAGGTTGCGGTGCAGGTCGTCCAGCCAGGTGGTGGCCGGCGTGGAGCCGAACCAGGTGGTGAGCTGACCTCGGACCTCGGCGGTGTACGGGTCGACGTAGACGGTGTGCACCTTCTCGCCGAGCTCGGGCAGGGAGAACGCCACCCGGGTGGTCCGGTCGCCGTCCCCGGGCTGGACGGTGGCGATGGTGCCGGTGGGGTGCGCGGCGCGGGCGGCGGCGATCTGGTCGGCGAGGGGGAGTGGACGGTCACCCCGCGCGGCCACGGTCAACTGGTCGCCGTAGAGCGCGCCGTCCAGTTGCGGCGCGACCGTGTAGGCGAGCCCGGTCAGCGCGGCGACCACGAGGAACGGCGCGACGAGGATGCCGGCGTAGAAGTGCAGCCGGACCAGCAGCGCACCGAACGGCGAGGTGCGCCGGGTCGGCTGGGTCGGGGGTTCCGCCGGGATGGACTCCTCCGGCGTCGGCGTGCCGGACAGCTCGGTCAGTGACATGTCTGGTAGTCGCGACATCGGCCGGTGTGGTTCCCGCCACTTCCGGATCGGACCGGGGTCGCGGCGGCGGCGTGGGCCGCGGTCAGGGGACGTGTCCCGCGTGGCGCTGCCGTGGCCGCCACGCGGGACGCGTCCGGGGTGTCAGCCGGCGCTACAGGAGCGGATCTGTGGTCGGGCGCTGCTGTTGCCGTTGAACATCGTGGTGAAGCCGAAGGTGTTGCCGCTGCCGTTGGACCGCACGGTCATCACCGTGCCGCTGCTGTCCCAGCTGGCGTTGCCGTTCCAGACGGTGGAGACGCGCTGCGGCGAGGTGAGGGCGATGACCACGGTCCAGGTGTTGCTGCCGCTGACCGTCACCGAGGTGTTGTACCGGTCGCCCCACACGTTGGGGGTCGACGCGGTGGCGGTGCAGGATCCGCCGCTGGGCGGTGGGGTCGTCGCGCTGGGGGGCGGCGTGGTGCCGCTCGGCGGCGGGGTGGCCCCGTCGGGCGCGACCGCCCGGCCGGTGGACGGCGAGATCATGCCCGGGCAGAGGTTGCGGCTGGTCAGGTTGGCCATGATCTGCCCGATGGCGTCCCGGGTGTTCTGGATGCCGTCGTGCATGAGGATGACCTGACCAGCCTGGAGGCGGCTGGCGTTCGACACGATCTGGCTGACGCTGGCGCCGTTCCAGTCCTGGGAGTCGACGTCCCAGATCACCTGCCGCATCCCGAGCGAGGAGGCGACCGACTGAAGGGTGGAGTTGGTCTCCCCGTACGGAGGCCGGAACAACTGGGGTCGGACGCCGGTCGCCGACTGGATGGCCGAACTCGTCTGGGACAGGTCGGACTGCATCTGGGACTGACTCATCGACGTCATGTGGGCGTGGTTCCAGCTGTGGTTACCGACCCACATGCCGGCGGACACCTGCGCCTGCGCCGCCGACCGGTTGTTCTGCACGTTCTGCCCGACGTTGAACATGGTGGCCCGTACGCCGTTGGCCCGCAGCACGTTCAGCAGAGCGCTGGTGCTGCCGGTCGGGCCGTCATCGAAGGTGAGGCCGACGTAGCCGTTGCAGGTGGCGGCGTTCGACGGGGTGGCGGTGGCCGCGACGACGGCGCACGCCGCGGCGGCGGTGACGAGGATGGACAGCGCCGCCCGTAGTGGCCTGGACCGTACGAGCGTGCCAGCGGAGACAGTGCTCATCTGTGCCCCTTCTACCGGCCCGGTCCCGTCCCGGTGTGGAAGGAGAGCACGGTCCGGACGTGGTTGGTGGTGGGTGGGAGATCGACGGCTACCCCACGGACACCGGGTGCATCGATCACGGTGGATCGGAGTATCGCAGCGCAAATTCGAGGCCGTCAATAAGTTCCGGAAGTCCTCCGATAGCGCCGCAGGGCCGTCGCAGCGCGGTCATCCTGGTGCCGAGCAGTGGCGATCCACCTGCGGCGATGCGCGGACCGCAGGCGCGTCGGCTGCCGAAGGCCGAGCGTCGATCACGGTGATCCGGAAATTCATCGGAACTATCGGCGTCAATCAGATCGCCTGACGAGGTTCTGCAACGTCGGTTGTGAGTTCAATCTCCTGGCCAGTGTCAGGGCCAGCGAAGACGGCTATTGGTTGGCACCCGCGTGCCGTCTGACCTTTCGCAAACTTTCCGAGAAACGTTGACATCGCAGTTCCGCCGTACCAATACTTTCGCCACCGACGGACCTCGATGAGCGTCGATCAAGGTCGTCCACGGCGACCCGAGCGCCGGCCGCTGTTGGCGGGGCGGGCCGGCCGACGCCATCGCGGCGCACGACGTCGGTACGCGCAGGGATCCATCCGCCGGGAGGCCCGCCCGGTCGGGTGGAGACTGCGCTGCGGGGCCGCCCGGAGCGGCGGACCGGGCGGTCCGGCTCGGCGCCGACAGGCGCTGGTGGCGCGGCGGTTGCTGGGCCGCCGCGCCACGCCGCGCCGCCATGCCGGCCCACCACACCACGCCGCCGCGAGCGGGCCCCGCCACACCACGCCGCCGCGAGCAGGCCCCACCACGCCGCACCCCGCGCAGGCCCCGCCACGCCGTGTCGCTGCACCATTACGCCGCATGAAGGCCGATCCGTGGAGAGCCGGCTTTGTTGACGCGGTTTGTCCTCGATCGAACGAGATCGTTGACATGTGTCGGGAATCCATCTTTGATGGTCGATGTTGCCTTCTCGTCGGTCTGGTCGGGCGCTGGGTCGCCCGGCGTCGGGTCGGGCCGGTCGATGCCCCGACCTTGGAGGACGGATGAGCATTTTCGCGCGGCTCAGACCACGACGGCTCCTGCCGCCGGTGACCGTGGCGGTGCTGGTGGCCGTGACGCTCGGCGTGCCGGCGTCGGCGGCCGGTCCGTCGACGATCGTCGGCGCGGCGTCCGGCCGATGCCTGGACGTGGTGGGCGGCGGCCGGACCGCCGGCACCGGGATCAATATCTATGACTGCGGCGGACAGGCCAACCAGGCGTGGACCCTCACCGCGGCCGGCGAGTTGCGGGTCTACGACGCGACGATGTGCCTGGACGTCGTCGGGCAGGACACCACCGCGCCGGCCGCCGTGCAGATCTACGGCTGCACCGGCGGGGCGAACCAGCGCTGGCAGATCAACACCAACGGGACCATCGTCGGCGTCCAGTCGGGACTCTGCCTGGACGTGACGGGTGGCGGCACCGCCAACAGCACGACGGTCGGTCTCTGGACCTGTAACGGGCAGGCCAACCAGCGCTGGACGTCGTCGTTCGGCAGCGCCGACAGCCAGCCACCCACGCCGCCCGGCAACGCCCGGGTCAGCGGTCTGACCTGCAACTCGGTGACGTTCGCCTGGAACGCCTCGACGGACAACGTGGCGGTGGCGTACTACGACATCTACCACGACGGCCAGCTGATGACGTCGGTGAGCGCAAGCACCCTGTCCGCCAACCTCACCGTCGTGCCCGGCGCGACCTGGGGCCTCTACGTCAACGCGCGGGACGCCGCCGGCAACGTGTCGCAGGCCAGCTCCACCGTGACGATCACCCCGCCGCAGTGCCAGGCCGACACGGTGCCGCCGAGCACGCCGACGCAGCTCACGGGCAGCGCCTCGGGCACCACCGTCACCCTGCGCTGGACCGCGTCCAGCGACAACGTCGGGGTCCGGGCGTACGACATCTACCGCGGTGGCGTGAAGATCGGCGCCGTGACCGGCGCTCCGCCGGTGACCACCTTCACCGACAGCGGCCTGGCGGCGAACACCACCTACCAGTACCAGGTGGCGGCCCGCGACGGGCAGGACAACGCCTCCTCGCGCAGCGCCTCCGTCGCGGTGAGCACCGGTGCCACCTGCGCCAACCCGGTGTGCACGGTGCGCCAGGTCACGACCGACACCGACGTTCCGTGGGGGCTGGTGACGCTGCCGGACGGGACCGTCCTGTACAACCGCCGCGACGCGCACGACATCATCCAGCTCGACCCGGCCACGGGGGCGAAGACCACCGTCGGCACCGTGCCGAACGTGCAGAGCACCGACGGCGAGGGTGGACTGATGGGCCTCGCGATCTCGTCGAGCTTCGCCAGCGACCGGTGGCTCTACATCATGCACACCTCGCCGAGCGACAACCGGATCGTGCGGATCAAGCTGGAGAACGGCAGGCTCACCACCTCCGGCGAACAGGTCCTGCTGAGCGGGATCCGGCGTAACAAGTACCACAACGGCGGCCGGCTGCGGTTCGGCCCGGACGGCAAGCTCTACGCGAGCACCGGCGACGCGCAGAACGGCGCGTACGCCCAGGATCGTGCCGCTCTGGAGGGCAAGATCCTTCGCCTCAACCCGGACGGCAGCGTCCCGAGTGACAATCCGTTCGGCAACCACGTGTGGAGCTACGGGCACCGCAATCCGCAGGGGCTCGCGTTCGACTCGCAGGGCCGCCTGTGGGAGCAGGAGTTCGGTAACTCGATCATGGACGAGACGAACCTGATCACCAAGGGTGGGAACTACGGCTGGCCGGCCTGCGAGGGCACCAGCGGCACCTGCGGCACCGCCGGTTACCTCGCGCCGGCGCGCACCTACCCGACCGCCGAGGGCTCCTGCTCCGGCATCACGATCGTGCGCGACGCCCTCTACGTCGCCTGCGCTCGTGGCGCGCGGATGTACCGCGCCGTGATCAGCGGCAGCAGCCTGACGAATGTGCAGACGTACTTCAGCGGCACCTACGGTCGGCTGCGCACGGTGGAGCCGGCCCCGGGCGGGGGTCTGTGGCTGACCACCACCAACACCGGTGACAAGGACAGCACCCCGAACAACAGCAACGAGCGCGTCCTGCACGTCACCCTCGGCGGTTAGCCGTGGGGCGTTCGCCGACGGTCACCGCATCGACAGGGCGGCCGTCGGCGAACGGCAGGTGCTTCTGAGGTTCGGCGAGCGTTCACGTTCCGCACGCGGCGAGGTCATCGGGGCCGACCGTCTCCCACCTAGCGTGGCCAGCGCATCTGCACCTGAAGAGCTGAGGTTCTCGTACCATGTCCCTGCGTCACATTCTGGCGGGCCTCGTCGTCCTGCCCGCGCTCGCCGTTCCGGTGGCCGCGCACGCGTCGACCGTCGACAGTGCCAACGCGCTGCTCCCGCAGAAGACTCACTTCGACCTCCAGGCGCACCGCGGTGGCATCGGCATGACCACCGAGGAGTCGCTGGAGGGCTTCGCCAAGGCCCTGCGCCTCGGTGTCACCACCCTGGAGATGGACACCCAGATCACCAAGGACCAGAAGGTCGTGGTCAACCACGACCGCCAGGTCAGCGCGCAGAAGTGCGCCGACACCGCGCCGGTCACGGCCGGCGACCCGATGTACCCGTACGTCGGCAAGTACCTCAAGGACCTCACCCTCGCCCAGGTCAAGACCATGGACTGCGGCTACCAGCAGCTCCCGGGCTTTCCCGAGCAGGAGCAGGTCAAGGGCTTCCGGATGGTCGAGTTGAGGGACGTCCTCGACCTCGTCAAGAGCTACCGGGCGAAGCAGGTCACCCTCAACATCGAGACGAAGGTCGAGGCGGGAGCACCCGAGCAGACCGCGCCCCGAGAGCTGTTCGTCCGGCGCGTCTTCGAGGAGATCCACGCCTCCGGCCTCGAGAAGCAGGTCACCATCCAGTCGTTCGACTGGGGCGCGTTGAAGGAAATGCACCGGCTCGCGCCGAAGTGGCCGCTGGTGGCCCTGACGAACTACGACTTCCTCCAGGTCGGCAAGCCCGGCGCGTCCCCCTGGCTCGGTGGGATCGACGCCGACGACTACGACGGTGACTTCGTCAAGGCGGCCGCCGCCATCCCCGGCGTCACCGCCCTGTCGCCGAACTACGGTTTCCCGCAGAACGGCACCATCGCCGACCCGAACTTCCGCTTCTACCCCGACGCCACCATGATCGCGGAGGCGCACGCCCGTGGCCTGAAGGTCATCCCGTGGACCTGCGACGACCCGGCCACCGTGTCCGCGCTGATGGACATGGGTGTCGACGGGATCATCACCAACTATCCCAACCGGGTGCGGGCGATCATGGCCGAGCGCGGCATGCGCCTGCCCAAGAGCTACCAGCCCCGCCACTGATCGGGTCTGCCCCGATCCGCGAACCGCCACCGGGTCGGGGCATCCCACTCTGTGACAGGTGACATCACGGAGAAGGGACCCCCATACGTGTCATCGCCGGAACCCGCCTGGACCTGCTCGCGGTGAGCCCGCAGGGTCACCCACGAGCGCCGGTCAGGCTGGATGCTCGATGAGCCTCCTCGACGTCCGCTGCGCCGGGACACCGGCCGGACGGCCCGCGTCCACCTCTGCCGTCCACGGGGGCTGCGCGTCGGGAGTCCGCCACCGGGCGACCCGCGCCTCCGGCGCAGCCGCCGAGTCCGCGTGCTGCCCGGTGTCGGCGCCCGTCCCCGGGCAGCCCGCCGGGGCGATGCCCAGCTCCCGCATCCGCTCGACGTACGTGCGGTAGCGGCGTTGCGCCTCGCCGTGCCGCCCGGCCGAGCGCAGCACCTGCACCAACTCCAGGTGGGCGTCCTCGTCGTACGGGTCGCGGTGCACCAGCCGCATCAGGTAGACGAGCTTCTGGTCGGTGTCCGGGGTGTGCTGGGCCAGGGCCCGCAGCACACTGGTGTGGGCGGCCTGCGCCTCCTCCCGCAGCGGCTGGGCCCAGTCCTCGTACGGGTCGTCGGAGAGGAAGTCCCCGCCGTACAACTCGTCGGCGCGCATCAGCGCGCGGGACGTGTCGGGGTGCCCGGCCCGTAGGGCGGCCTGTGCCTCCTCGGCCGCGGTGAGGAACGTCTCGACGTCCACGTCGATCACGTCGAGGTCGATCGCCACCGAACCCCGGTCGGCCAGGACCGCCCCCCGACCGCTGGTGCGATGACCGGTGCTGAGCACCCGACGCAGCGTGGACAGCAGCACCGACAGTCGGTTCGCGGTGCGCGACGGTGACTCGTCCGGCCAGAGCAGCTCCATCAGCCGGGCCCGGGGCACGGCGCGGCCCCGGTGCGCGACGAGGATCTTCAGCAGGTCCCGGGCCTTCTTGGACTGCCACTCGCCGTACGGGACGACGGCGCCGGCCCGGAACACCCGGAAGTCGCCGAGGGTGTGGATGACCACCGCCGGTACGCGCAGTGTGATCGCGCTGAGCCCGTCGGCGACGCCCGGGTCGAGGCGTACCCCGCAGCGGCGCAGTTTCTGTTCGGCGCCCTCGGCGCCGCGACGGGCCTGCCGACCCTGCAGGCGTGCGGCGATCAGCCGGACGGTGGCCTCCTCGGCCGGGTCGCCCAGCTCTCGGCAGAGCGCCGCCGCGTCGTCGAGCAGCCCGGCGGACGCGCGTGGGTCGTCCGCCGCGAGCACGGTGAGCTGAAGCGCCTCGATGAGGGTGGCGCGTCGCCGCCCGACGGTGGCCCCGGTACGGGCTTCGGCGGCGTCGAAGTGGGCGGCGGCGGTGTCGCCCCGCAGCAGCGCCACCCAGCCGCGCGCCAGCAGGGCGTACGGCCGTTCGAGCTCCCGGGCCAGGGTGACCGCCCGGTCGGCGAGGTCCTGCGCGGCGGCCAGGTCGTCGGCGGCGCGGATCCGCGCCAGCTCGGCGAGCACCCAGGCCGGCGAGGTGGGGCGTGACGGAGACGTGGCCATGGCGCTCAGGGCGCCCTCCAACGCCTGCCGGGCCTGGCGTGGCTCGCGCCGTCGGCGGTGCACCATGCCGAGGGCGGCCAGCGAGAACGCCTCGTCGGCGGTGACGCCCGCCAGCTCCCGCAGGCGAAGCCCGGCGGCGCCGTCGGCGAGCGCCTCCTCCAACCGTCCGAGCTGGCACTTCGCCACGGCGGCCAGGGTCAGCGCGTACGGCTCGTAGCCGGAGTCACCCGCCACCTCGGTCAGTCGTACGGCGGCCTCGGCCTGCCGCAGCGCGTCGGCGGCGTCGCCGGCCCGCAGCAGGTGGCCGGCCAGGTCCAGGTGGACCATCAGCCGGAACAGGTTGGCGTCGGCGCGGCGCAGCCCGTCGGTCGCCTCCGCCCGCCCGAGGGTCGCCGTCGGGTCGCCGGTGGCGGCGGCGAGCAGCACGACCACCCGGGCGTACGCCTGGTGGGCGGTCGGTACGCCGCACGCGTGGGCGGCGCGGGCCGCCTCCTCGACGTCGGCGCTGGCCCGCTCGATGTCGTCGTCGAGCAGGTGGTGCACCGCGGCGTGGCAGTACATCTGCACGGCGTGCGGCCCGGTCGCGCCGATCGGCGCGGTCGCCAGGAGGGCTGTCGCCAGGTGTGGTTCCCCGGCGAGGTGGTGCCGCAGCGCCGTGCGCCAGATCTGGGCGACCGGGACGTCGGCGTCTTCAGGGCGTACGGCGAGCAGGTCGGTCTGGGTGGCGAGCCACAGGTGCGCCGCCCTGCGGTCACCGGCGGCGGCGAGGTGGCGCAGCGTCCGCCCCGGATCACCACTCGTGGGTTGTCGTTCTGCTGTCGATGCGTCGCCTCCACCTTCGCTGCGAGCCGGCGGCGACGCGCGCCAGGCATGGTTGACAAGGTCTCCGGACATGCACCGCTCCTGTGTTCTCTCGTGGAGGCTCAGGCGAGCGAAGAGACAACCGGGCCCTGCGAGTCGTCACCCGGCGTGGCTTCCCCCCGGCACGATCATTGCCTTCATCGAGCGGCATCGCCATAACCAAAAGAGTCGGTGTACTTACTGACTGCAATGCGCTATCGGCATAAAGCCGCGCTCAGGTTTCCCTCAGGTCGCCGCAACGGCACCCGAACTGTCCGTACAAGCAACTGGCACGGGCGCGGGCCAGACTCTCGGTCATTGCGTGTCACCCGCCGATCGGAGCTGAGATCCGATGACCGAACAGACAATTCTTCCTGTCCTTTCCGCCTTCTGGGAGCGGCAGCTCGCCGCCCTCCCGGACCCGCCGGACCTGCCCTTCCCGCCGACGGCAGACCCGCCCGGCGACGCCCGAGTTGACCTGGGCGAGGAGGTCGAGCCGCAGGTCAGCGTGTTGGCCGGCCTGTTCGCGCTGCTGCACCGCTGGGTCGGTGGTCGGGATCTGCTCGCCGCGACGCCGGCCGCCCCGACCGACGGTGGACGCTGGCTGCCGGTCCGGGTTCGGCTGCCCGAGGATCCCACCTGGACCGAGCTGCGGGACCTGGTCCGAACGGCGCTACGTGAAGCCCGGGCGCATGACAGGGAATTGCCCGAAACTCCTCTCGGCTATCGGCCGGTGGTATCGATTGGCTCCGATCAACCGCCGCCCGGTAATCGTGGTGTGTTGCGGCTGCTGATCGACGACGCCGACGAACGGCCGACGGCCACGGTGGCCGGACACCCGCACGTCGCGTCGATCGCGGCGGCCCTTGCCGTCCTGCTCGACCGGGCGCGGGAACGCCCCGGGGCGCGGCTGTCCGACCTACCGCTGCTCGACCCGGCGACCGAACGGCGGGTGGTGCGTGACTGGAACGCCACCGACACCGCCTATCCGCGCGAGTCGTCGGTGCCCGCGCTGTTCGCCGAGTGGGCCCGGCGAACCCCGGACGCGCCCGCGCTGCGCGACGACAACCAGAGGCTCGACTACCGCGAGGTGGACCGGCGCGCCAACCACCTGGCCGGGCGTCTGCTCCGGCGCGGCATCGGCGCCGAGACGATCGTCGGGATCTGCCTCGCCGACACCACGACCTGGGTGGTCGCCGCCCTGGCGACGCTCAAGGTGGGCGCCGCGTACCTGCCGCTGGACCCGGGTTACCCGCCGGAGCGGCTGGCGCTGATGTGCCAGGACGCCGCGCCGGGCGTCATCCTGCACGCCGCCGCGCTGGCCGACCGGCTTCCCGACGACGGCACGCCCCGGATCGCTGTGGACCGCCTGCCGACCGACGACGGCCCGGCCCAGCCCCCGGCGGTGACGGTTCACCCCGACCAACTCGCGTACGTCATGTACACGTCGGGATCCACCGGCCGCCCCAAGGGCACCGGCGTCAGCCACCGCAACATCGTCCGGCTGGTCCGCGACACCACCTTCATCGACGTGCGCCCCGACGACGTGATGGGGCAGGCCGCCACGATGTCGTTCGACGCGGCCACGCTGGAGGTCTGGGGCGCGCTGCTCAACGGCGCCTGCCTCGCGGACCTGGACATCAACGACGTGATCGTGCCGGACCGGCTCCGCGCCCGGCTGCGCGACACCGGCGTGACGATGATGTTCCTGGCCACCTCCGTGGCCCGGCAGGTGGCGACCGAGGCGCCGGACGCCCTGGCCGCGCTGCGCTACCTGACCTTCGGTGGCGAACAGGCCGACCGGACCGCCGTGGAGCGGCTGCGGGCGGCGTGCCCGGACACGACGCTCGTCAACGGGTACGGCCCGACCGAGGCGACCACCTACAGCACCACGTACGACTGCGCCCGGCTCACCGCCGCGGACCCGGTCGTGCCGATCGGCGGTCCGATCGCCAACACCCGGGTGTACGTGCTGGACCGTCTCCTGCGACCGGTACCGCCCGGCGTGCTGGGCGAGCTGTGCATCGGCGGCGACGGGGTGGCCCGAGGCTACCTCGGCCGCCCCGACGCGACGGCCGAGACGTTCGTGCCCGACCCGTTCGGCCCCCGCGCCGGTGGCCGGCTCTACCGCACCGGGGACGTGGTCCGGCAGCGCCCGGACGGGTTGATCGAGTTCGTCGGCCGGTCCGACCACCAGGTGAAGATTCGTGGGTACCGGGTCGAGCCGGGGGAGGTGACCGAGGCGCTGCGCCGCGGCGGGCTGGTTCGCGACGCGATCGTGCGCGCCGATCGCGACGCCGCCGGTGACGCCCGGCTGGTCGCGTACGTCGTGCCCGACGAGGAAGTGGGCGTCGAGGCGATCCGGGAACGGGCCCGCGAGCAACTGCCCGACCACCTGGTGCCGGCCGTGTTCGTGGTGCTGCCCCGGCTGCCGCTCAACCGCAACGGCAAGGTGGACGTCGCGGCGCTGCCCGCCCCCGACGCCACCCCGGCAGCCGACGACGACGCTCCCCGTACGCCCACCGAGCGGGCGGTGACCGAGATCTGGCAGGAGGTCCTCGGCGTGCCGGTGCGCCGCCGCGCCGACGACTTCTTCGACCTGGGTGGACGGTCCCTCAAGGCGACCCGGGTCCGCTCCCGGCTCGCCGCCGCGATCGGCGCGGAGGTGCCGTTGCGGCTGATCTTCGACCACCCGACGGTTGCCGCGCTGGCCGCCGCGTTGGACGAGATCGGTGGCACGCCCGCCGAGTCCGCCGATCCGGTCGCGCCGGTCGTGCTGGACGGGCCGCCCCCCGCCGATCTCGCGGGCCTGCTCGACCAGCTCGAACAGGACGCCGCCCGATGATCGGCGCGCTCACCCCCGCCCAGTTGCGCCAGCGCGTGGAGGCCCTGCCACCCGAGCGGCGGCGGACGTTCCTCGCGGCGATCCGCGCGGACGGCGACCGGTACGGCATCCACCCGCTCACCGCCGCCCAGGAGTGGATGCTCCTGCTGGCCCAGCTCCGACCGGACAGCCCCGCCTACCACGTGCCGTACCGGGTGGACCTGCGCGGTGACCTGGACGTGGCCGCGTTACGCGGCGCGCTCGACGAGATCGTGGCGCGGCACGAGGCGCTGCGCACGGTCTTCGTGCCGCTGGACGGCCAGTCGTACCAGCTGGTCCTGCCGGCGACCGGTCTGCCGCTCACGGTGGTGGACGTCGCGCCGGAGCGGATCGACGGGTACGCCGCCGCCGAGGCGGTACGCCCGTTCGACCTGTCCCGGGGGCCACTGGTGCGCGCCACCCTGTGCCGCACCGGCCCGGATGACTTCTCGCTGCTGCTCAGCCTGCACCACGTGGTCTGCGACGGCTGGAGCATGGGTCTGCTCTTCGAGGAGTTGTCGGCGGCGTACGCGGCCCTGCGGGAGGGCCGTGCCGTGGCGTTGCCGACGGTCCCCCGGGACGTGCCGGCGGCGCTGGCCCAGGACCGGCTGCTCGGCCCGACCGAGCTGGCCCGGCGGCTCGACTGGTGGCGTGACGCGCTGGCCGGCGCGCCGCCCGGCCTCGACCTGCCCACCGACCGGCCCCGTCCGGTGGAGCTGGAGGACGCCGGCCACGAGATCGAATTCTCCTGGCCTCCCGCGTTGGCCGACCGGGTGGCCGAGGCGCAACGACGCACCGGCGCGACCCCGTACATGATCTTCGCGGCGGCCTGGGCGGCGTTGCTGCACCGGCGCAGCCAGCAGTCGGACCTGCTCATCGCCACGCCGGTGGCCAACCGTCAGACGATCGACAGCGAGACCGCCGTCGGTTTCTTCGTCAACACGCTGGTGCTGCGCAGTCGGGTCGACGGTGGACTGACGTTCGCCGCGCTGCTGGACCGGCTCCGCGACTCGGCGCTGACCGCGCTGACCGATCCGGTGCCCTTCGACGCCCTGGTGCAGGAGCTGCGCCCGGTCCGCGATCCCGGCCGTCATCCCCTCGCTCAGGTCATGTTCGCCGTCGAGGACGGCTGGGAACAGCGGCTGACGTTGCCCGGGGTGACCGTGCTGACCAGCGGCGAGACGCACACCGGTACGTCCATGTTCGACCTGACGTTGACCGTCGTCGCACACGAGGGGCGAATCGACGGGCGGATCGAGTACCGGATGAGACTCTTCGACGAGTCCACCGCCCGCGCGCTCGCCGACCAGCTCGACACCCTGCTCATGGCCGCGCTCGCCGCCCCGGACACCCCGGTCGACCGGCTGCCGCTGCTCGACCCGGCCGCCGGTCGGGACCTGGTCGACCGCTGGGCCGCCGCCGCGCCCGCGTCACCCGAGCAGCCGAGCCTGGGCGAACTGGTCGCCCGCCAGGCGAGGACCAACCCGGACGCGGTGGCGGTGGCGTACCGCGATCAGGCTGTCACCTACCGGGACCTGGACGCCCGGGCCGACCGCCTGGCCCGGACCTTCGCCGCCCGGGGTGTGCGGGACGAGACGACCGTCGGCGTCTGCCTGCCCGCCGGCCCCGACTGGGTGGTCACCTTCTTGGCCGTACTCCGATCGGGTGGGATGTACCTGCCCCTGGACCCGCAGCTACCGGCGGCCCGGCTGGCGCACCTGCTCGCCGACTCGGCCGCCGCGCTGGTGGTCACCACCGCCGACGCGCAGTTGGCGCTGCCGACCACCGACGTGCCGCTGCTGCGCCTCGACGAGCAACCGCCGGCCGTCGACGCCACGCTCCCGGCGCCCGTCCACCCCGACGCCGCCGCCTACCTGATCTACACGTCCGGCTCGACCGGGCTGCCGAAGGGCGTCATCGGCACCCACCGGGGGCTGGCCAACCTCGCCGAGGCGCAGGCCCGGCTGGTCGGCGTCCAGGCCGGCGACCGGGTCCTGCAGTTCCACTCGATCGGGTTCGACGTCGCGCTGTCCGACGTGGTCACCACGCTCACCGTCGGCGCGACCCTGCGCCTGCTCGGCCCGGACGAGCGCACACCCGGCCCCGACCTGGCCGCCGCGCTCGTCCGGCACCGCGTCACGGTCGCCGACCTGCCGCCGGTGGTCCTCGACGCGTTGGACCCCACCGCCCTGCCCGACCTGCGGGTACTCACCGTGGGTGGGGAACCCTGCGCGCCGGACGTCGCCGCCGCCTGGTCGCGCGGCCGGCTCTTGATCAACGGGTACGGCCCCACCGAGGCCACCGTCACCGCCACGGCCGCCCACTGCGCGCCCACCGACAGCGAGCTGCCGATCGGTCGCCCGCTGACCGGGGTACGCGCCTACGTCCTCGACACCGAGCTGCGGCCGGTACCGCCCGGGGTGCCCGGCGAGCTGCATCTCGGCGGCCTCGGCGTGGCCCGCGGCTACCACGGCGACGCCGCGCTCACGGCCGGACGCTTCCTGCCCGACCCGTACGCGCCGACGCCGGGGGCGCGCATGTACGCCACCGGTGACCTGGTCCGCTGGCGTGCCGACGGACAACTCGTCTTCCTCGGCCGGGCGGACAACCAAGTCAAGATCAACGGTTTCCGGATCGAGCTGGGTGAGGTGGAAGCCCACCTGCGGCAGCACCCGGGCGTACGCCGCGCCGCCGCCGTGGTGCGGACCGACTCGCCCGGTGGCCGACGACTCGTCGGCTACCTCGTGGGCGACGGGTTGGCGGTGGACGAGCTACGCCAGAGCCTGCTCCGGCGGCTGCCCCGCTACCTCGTGCCGAGCGCGTTCGTGGTGGTGCCCGACCTGCCGTTCACGTCCAGCGGCAAACTCGACGCGTCGCGTCTGCCGGCCCCCGCCGTGGCCCGCGCCGATCTCGGCGCCAGGTACGTGGCGCCCGACGGGGCCGTCGAACGGACCATCGCCGACACCTGGCGACAGGTGCTCGGGCTGGACGACGTCGGTGCGGACGACAACTTCTTCGACCTCGGGGGCACGTCCCTGCTGCTTGCACGGGTGCAGACCCGACTCGCCGACCGGCTGGGCCGACCGGTTCCGGCGGTGGAGCTGTTCCGCTACCCGACCGTCGCGCAGCTGGCCCGCTTCCTCGACGGCGGGTCCGCGCCCACGGCGACGCCGACCGGCGGCCGCCGACGAGACGAACGCAAGCAGGCGCTGGCCGACCGGGCCCGCCGGGCCCGCCCGGTGCCGGCGGGGGAGGGACGAGCGTGAGCGAGCAGGAGACCGGACTGGAGATCGCCATCGTCGGGATGGCCGGCCGCTTTCCGGGCGCGGCCGACGTCGACGAACTGTGGCGTCGGGTCCTCGCCGGACAGGAGACCATCACCCGGTTCACGGACGCGGAGTTGGCCGCCAACGGGCTGAGCGAACAGGAGCGGCGGCACCCCGACCACGTGCCGGCGCACGGCGCGCTGCCGGACGTCGACCGCTTCGACGCCGGCTTCTTCGGCTACTCGCCCCGCGACGCACGGCTGCTCGACCCGCAACAGCGGCTCTTCCTCCAAACGGCCTGGACCGCCCTGGAACGCGCCGGTCACCTCGCCGGTGACCCCGACCGGCTGGTCGGCGTGTACGCCGCCGCGGCGGCCAGCGGCTACCTCCTGCACCACCTGTTCCGCAATCCACGGCTCGACTCGGTCTCCGAGTACGAGCTGATGCTCGCCAACGACAAGGACTCGCTGCCCACCCGGGTGGCGTACCACCTGGACCTGCGGGGACCCGCCGTGGCCGTGCAGACGGCCTGCTCGTCGTCGCTCGTCGCCGTACACCTCGCCGCGCAGGCGCTGCTCGCCCGCGAATGCGACGTCGCGCTCGCCGGCGCGGCGCACATCCTGCTGCCCACCGGCACCGGCTACCGCCACGAGGTCGGCGGCATCATGTCCCGCGACGGGCACTGCCGGCCCTTCGACGTACGCGCCACCGGAACGGTGGGAGGCGACGGCGCCGCCGTGGTCGTCCTGCGCCGGCTGGCGGACGCCCGCGACGACGGCGACACGGTGTACGCCGTCATCCGGGGCTCCGCCATCAACAACGACGGCCGGGTGAAGGTCGGGTTCACCGCGCCCGGGGTGGACGGTCAGGTGGCCGCGATCCGGGCCGCCCAGGAGGTGGCCGAGGTCGACCCCGCCACCATCGGCTACGTCGAGGCGCACGGCACCGGCACCGAGCTGGGCGACCAGATCGAGCTACGCGCCCTGACCGAGGCGTTCCAGCACGCGGTCGGGGGTCGGGGCGCTGAGGGTCGGGGCGCTGGCGGGGGTCGGTGTGCGCTCGGCTCGGTCAAGTCGATCGTCGGTCACCTCGACGTCGCCGCCGGCGTCACCGGGCTGATCAAGGCCGCGTTGGCGCTGCACCACCGGGTGGTACCACCCAGCCCGTACTGCACCGAGCCGCACCCCGAGCTGGCCGGCGGCCCGTTCCGGGTGCCCACCGCGCCGCAGCCCTGGCCCGACCTGGGCGGACCGCCCCGCGCGGCGGTCAGCTCCTTCGGCATCGGGGGCACCAACGCCCACGTCGTGCTCCAGGCCGCCGAACCGGCGCGGCAACTCCCCGACGACGAGCGGTCCGCGCACGTGCTGGTGCTCTCCGCCCGGGACGCCGACGGGCTCGCTGAGGCCCGTAGCCAGCTCGCCACCCACCTGGAGGGGAACCCGGACGTGCCGCTGGCCGACGCCGCGTACACCCTGGCCCACACGCGACGGGCGTTCGGTCACCGCCTGGTCGCCGTCGCCCCGGACGCCCGCACCGCCGCCGCCCGGCTCGCCGACCGCGGCTCGTCGCTGGTCCGCACCGGCGTCGCCACCGGTACGCCGGCCGGTGTGGCGCTGCTCTTCCCCGGCCAGGGCGCGCAGTACGCGGGGATGGGCCGCACCCTGTACCGCGCCGAGCCGGTCTACCGGGCGGCCTTCGACCGCTGCGCCGAACTGCTGCGCCCGCACCTCGACGTGGACCTGCGCACGCTGCTCTGCCCACCCGGCGAACCGGTCCCGCCCGTACCGGAGCTGGATGAGACCCGACTCACCCAGCCGGCCCTGTTCGCCGTCGAGTACGCCCTCGCCGAGCTGCTGCGGCACCGTGGCGTACGTCCGGTCGCGATGGCGGGACACAGCCTCGGCGAGTACGTGGCCGCCTGCCTGGCCGGCGTTTTCACGCTGCCCGACGCGCTCGCCACCGTCGCCGTACGCGGTCGGCTCATGCAGGCGCAGAGCCCCGGCTCGATGCTGTCGGTGGCGCTCGGCGTCGACGAGGTGACGGCGCTGCTGCCCGACGGCGTGGAGGTGGCCGCCGCCAACGCGCCGCGCCTCGTCACCGTCTCCGGCGCGACGGCCGCCGTCGCCGCGTTCGCCGCCGACCTGCGGGGGCGCGGAGTGGCCTGCCGCGAGGTGCGTACCTCGCACGCGTTCCACTCGGCCATGATGGAGCCCGCCCTGGCCGGCTTCGCCGCGCACCTGCGCGAGGTTCCGCTCAGCCCGCCCGCCGTGCCGATCGTGTCGAACGTGACCGGACGCTGGCTCACCGACGACGAGGCCACCGACCCCGCCTACTGGGTGCGGCAGCTCCGCCGCCCGGTCAACTTCGCCGCCACCGCCGAACTGCTGCTGGGCGAGCGGTACGCGCTGCTGGAGGCCGGACCGGGCCGCACCCTGGCCACCCTCGTCCGTCAGCACGGGGCGGCCCGCGGTACGACGGTGCTGACCAGCCTGCCCGCCGACCGCACCCCGGCCGGGGAGGACGAGACGGTCGCGCTGGCCGTCGGTCGGCTCTGGCTCGCCGGGGCGCCCGTCGACTGGCCCACCGGACGACGGCGGGTGCCCCTGCCCACGTACCCGTTCGCCCGCGAGCGGCACTGGGTCGACGCGTACCGGCCCGGTCCGGTCACTCTCGGCGAGAGCGCGCCGGTCACCGCCGCCCCACCACCGACCACCCCGGACACTGCCGTCGCGCCAACCGACGATCCGTACGAGGTGGTGCGGCGGATCTGGGTGGACCTGCTCGGGGTGGACGAGGTCGGTCCCGACGACGACTTCTTCGAGCTGGGCGGCCACTCGCTGCTCGGCACCCGGGTGGTGGCGCGGCTGCGCGACGCGTTCGGCGTCGACCTGCCGCCCGCCGCGATCTTCGAGTCACCCACCCCCGCCGCGCTGGCGCGTACCGTCGCCGACCTGGCCCGGCCGGCTCCCGCCGTACCGGACGGGGACCTCACCGACCTGCTCGCGGAGATCCGGGCGCTCTCGCCCGAGAGTCTCGCCCGTGAGCTGCACCTGGCCCGACACGAGGAAGGCAACCCTGATGGCTGACGAACACCGCGTGGTGGTCAACGACGAGGAGCAGTACGCCCTGTGGCCCCGGCACCGGGAGGCGCCGGACGGATGGCGGGACGCGGGCTGCGCCGGCAGCCGCCAGGAGTGCCTGGACTTCGTCACGCGCACCTGGACCGACATGCGCCCCCGCAGCGTCCGCGAACACCTCGCCGCGAGCTGACGGCCGGTCACCGCCTCGCCGCGCGAAGCCGTCCGCCAGCCCGACGCTGGCCCGGCCTCAGCGCTGGCTCAGTCTCGGCGTTGGTCTGGGCCCGGCCTGGGCGGTGAGCCCGGTCGACGGAGGTAAGTGTCCGTGCTGCCTGTCGAGCTGCCCCAGAAGTGGGGCAGCCCCACAGCCCCATGTGGTACCAGAAGTAGGGCAGCCGGCCAGCGTTCGGTCGTCCTGTGGGTGGGGCAGCTCGCCAGCGTTGGGTCGTCCTGAGACAGAGCCGCTTACTTGACAGACCCCGACCTCGGTGGAGCGTTTCGAGCCGCCGTCCGAATCGTTGCCCACTGCCACCTAGCGGCGTCGGAGTCTGGGGGTGCCCTGGTCAGGAGCCGGTGCCCTCCTTGCGGTGACGTTGTCCTGGTCCTGGTAGTGGTGTGTTGGGGCTCCTGATGAGGGAATGCCTGCCACTTCGGCTCGCGACGAGGGGTCGCCGATGCTCATGGACTCGAAGCGTGAAGTCATGTCGCTGATGGAGGGGGAGGAGGCGGGGCCCGCGCTGTTGGCGTACTGGCCGTGGGAGGCCCACTGAGCCGCGACCGAATAGGGATTGGGATCCTGATACATCGTGCTCGATCCGGTGATGGCTAGACCAGCGGTGTTGCCGTCTCGGGTCACGGTGTATGGATTTTGTCTGGATTCGCTGGCAGTAATAAAATCATTCAGCATCCTCGGCAGGTCTGCTGAGCGGCTGCTTTCGGCGAGTTGGCCGGAGGGTCGAGCCCAGTCCGTGAAGTCCTGATAGGTCGCCCGAGCCGATGTCTGCGATGACCAGCCAGCGGGCGGGGCAATCCGCACATTTGCCGCACGATTCCGATTGGCGCCGTGGGGGGCAAGATCGGTATTCTTCCTGAGGACAAAATTCCTGCCCTCCCGCTCAAGCGTGTAGTAGCGGCGGCGGATTCCGTGCGCGTCAGCAAGGTCATCCAAGACTTCCTCGCTCAACGCGCTGAATCTTCTGACGCTAGGTGGAAGTCGGCCTGTGGCATGTCCCCAGGCGAGTGCGATCTGGGGATCGGCGAGGCTCGGGTCTGCGATGATTTCCTCGTAGGCCATTGGCGTATAACCGCGGTCGCGTCGTTCGCGGGGGGCATGCTTGTGGTCCTCCCGTGTGGGTGATTGCTGTCTGGCTCTCAACGGCGTGTCCATGACAACGGTTCAACACGACGGGTGAATTTTCCTCAGGGCAGCTCGCCAGCGTTGGGTCGTCCCGGAAGCGGTGCGGCTCGACGGCGGCTGGTCGTCCCGCAAGAGGGGTCAGCTCGCCAGCGTTCGGCCGTCCCAGAGATGGGGCAGCTCGACAGCGTCGTCGGATAGTGGGGGCCACCCCGCCCGTCGGGAAACCGTGGCAACAGGCAGCTGTCCGGCCGGGACCGCAGATCGCAGACCGCGACTCGCCTGAGCCCTGCACTGCCGCACCCTCGCGACGTCGAGCTGTCAATGTAATGTTGACACGGTGACGACGCCGCTGGCCGGTCTGGCTGAGGTCCGTGCCGCTCGTACCCGTCTGGATGAGCGCGAGGCCGAGCTGATCGACCGGGCCCGCCACGATGGCGTCACCTGGGCGCAGATCGCGACGGCCCTGGGCCTCGGCAGCCGGCAGGCGGCCGAGCAGCGCCGGCAGCGCCTGGCCGTGGCACGGCGTGCGCGGCGGCAGGACCTGGACCGGGGCTACTCGCCGCGGATTGTGGCGTTGCGGGCCGCGGTGGCCGAGTTGGGGCGGTGGATCGCGACGGACCGGCGGTGGGACTCCCGCTTCCGTCGGGCGACACTGGTGCGGAGCACGGTCGACGCGGCTCTGGACGCCGACCCGGGGTCGCTCTACGCGCTGGCCCTGCATCTGCGCGCCGACCTCGACCAGGCGGGCGACCGACTGCCGCAGCCGGTGCACACGGTGGCGGACGCCCTCGACACCGCCTTGTCAATGTTGCATTGACACCGCACTGCCAGCATTGCCTGATCGAGGCTCAACCCAACAGGATGTGAGTGAACTCGGCTCAACCTGGAGGGTTGAATGCGGCGCAACGCCTACCTGTTCGTGGCGATCTCCATGCTGTCCGGCTTCGGCAGCAGCGCCATGTCGCTGGTGGCCGGCCTCTGGGTCCTCGACCTCACCGGCTCGACCGCCGTCGCCGCGCTCACCGGGCTCTGCGTGTACGCCCCGGTCCTCGCCGGCCCGTGGCTCGGCGGCCTACTCGACCGGGCGTCCCGGCGACCACTGGTGATCGCCGTCAACCTCGCGCTGGCCGCCGCCCTGTTCTCGCTCCTCGCCGTCCGTGGGCCGGGGCAGACCTGGCTCGTCTTCGCCGTCTCGTGCGCCTACGGTGTCAGCTACGTACTCATCGACGCGGGCGAGACGGCGCTGCTGCCGTCCGCGCTGTCGGCAGCGGAACTCGGCGACGTCAACGGGTGGCGCTCCAGCGCCCAGGAGGGCATGAAGCTCGTCGCGCCGCTGGTCGGCGCGGGCCTCTACGCCTGGCAGGGCGGGCACGCGGTGGCCGCGCTGAGCGCGGTGATGCCGATTCTGGTCGCCCTCCTCTACCTGGTGGTCCGCCTGAACCGGCCGCCATCCGGGCGACCGACGAGGCGGGCTCACAGCCTCCGTACCGGACTGGCAGTCCTGGCCGGACAGCGGACCATCCGCGTTCCGGTCCTGCTCGCCGGAGTGTCGATCGCCATGTCCGGCTTCGTGACCGCCGCTCTCTACGCGATCGTCGTCACGGAACTGCGCCTGCCAACGAGCTTTCTGGGGGTGCTTGCCAGCGCCCAGGGCGCCGGCTCCATCCTGGGCGGACTCGTCGTCGGTCGGCTCCTCACCCGACGGGGTCCCGTGGCCGTCGGGGTCGCTGGAACGGTGCTGTTCGCGACGGGTTGTCTGGCCCGGTGTCTGCCCTGGTGGCCGGTCACGGTGGCGGGCGCGGTGACCGTCGGCGTCGGACTGCCGTGGACCGTGGTCGCGGCGGTGACCGCCGTGCAGACGCACACCCCTGCGGCACTGCTCGGCCGGGTCGCCGCGACGGCCAACACCGCGATGTTCGGGCCGCTCGTTTTGACGATCCCGCTCGGCTCGGCGGCCGTCCACCTGGGCGGACGTCCACCCCTGCTCGGCGCCGCCGCGCTGTGCGTGCTTGCCACCACCGCCGCCGCTCGTAATCGTTGGCGGCTCAGCATCACGACACGCCGTCCACGCCGCTGCTCGGCGGCCAACGATCACGACCGGCAGACCTGCGTGACCGGCTGACCGGCGGGCTCCACGGACAGCGAGATCGATTCGTGGCCGTACCGTCGTCGGTCAGGTACCCGCCGGAATTAGCCTTTCGCCATGCGCCCAGCCCTGTCACCGCACCCCCCGTCGGTTGACCCACCGCCCAGGGCCTCGCGTACGGGATGGATCGTCGCGGGCGCCATCATCTTCGGGTGCCTGGCGGCGCTCGCCGTGCCGGTCGGCGGCTTTCTCCTGTGGATGTACGCCGGACCGGACGTGGACGAGCCGCGCGCGGCGGCCGACCAGTTCGTCCATCGGCTGGAGCGCAACGACGACGCCGCCGCCCACGAATCCCTGTGCCAGGAGATCAGGGAGCGGACCGACCTGGCGGCGTTCACCTCGGCGGTGCAGCGCCTCGGCCGGCCCGTGTCGCACACCATGGGCCGGGCCGCCTTCACCAACGAGGCCGGCAACAGCGCCTCGGTGACCGTCGAACTGACCGGCCGGAACGGTCAGACCTTGCGGCTCGACCTGCGGCTGGAGTCGGAGGTCGGCTGGCAGGTGTGCGACGAGAAGCTCTTCGGCTGACCGGCGCGTCACTCCTCGGCGAGGTGGTCGGGGGACTCCAGGGCGGCCTTCACCGCCTGCAGGAAGGCGACCGCCTCCCGGCCGTTGACGACCCGGTGGTCGTAGACGGCGCTCAGGTTGACGAACCGGCGGGTCACCACCTGACCGTCCGCGTCCAGCGCCAGCTCGTCCTGGGTCCCGCCGATCGCCACCACGCAGGTCTGACCGGGAAAGACGATCGGCCCGGCGAGCACCACGTCGGGATCGGTGTGCAGGGACACGACGATGGTCCCGCCGGCCAGCTCGCCGGCCCGGAAGCCCTCGCCGCCGGCCCGGCTGCGGAAGTCCATCAGCGTCTCGGCGATCTCCGCGCAGGTCAGCTCCTCGACGTCGCGGACCACCGGGATGAACAGGCCCGTCCCGACGTCGATGGTGACGCCGACGTGGGCCGCCTCGGCCAGCCGTACGCTGCTGCCGTCGCCGGGGGAGGCGAACAGCAACGGGTGGTCCTCGCGCAGCCCGCCGATCACCTTGACCAGCAGTTCCGGCAGACCGACCAGGGTGCGGGTGGCGCGGGTGAGCTGCCGGGCGACCGCGAGGGCGGCGTCGGCCCGTACCTTGATCACCGCGAGCGCCGCCGGCACCTCGCGGTGCGACTCGGTGACCACGGCAGCCACCGCGCGCTGGGCGCGGGAGAGCGTGTGCACCGGGCGCGGGTCGTCCGGCTCCGGGCCGTCGCCGGCCGCCAGCGCGGCGGCCGCGGCCACCACCACCGGCTCGGTCGCGGCCGTGGGCGCCGCCGACCGGTCGGCCAGCAGGCGTTCCACGTCGGTACGCCGCACGACCGCCTTGCCGAGCCCGCGCAACTCGTCGTCGCCCAGGCCGTGCGCGGTGGCGAGTTCCCGGGCCGAGTCGGTGAGTACGGGCCCACCCGGTCGGGTGTCGGGCGTCGGGGCGGCCGCGGTGACCGCTGCGGCGAGGAACCGCTGCCGCGCCTCCTCGTCGTCGAAGACGTGCCCGATGACGTCGCCCGGGGCGCACTCCTGGTTGACCTCGACGAGCCGGTGCAGCACGCCGTCGCCGTCGCTGAGCAGCTCCTCGGCCGCCTTGGACGTCTCCACCTCGGCGATCGGCTCGCCGGCGCGGATCCGCTCGCCGTCCTCGGCCAGCCAGTCGAGCAGGACGTACGTCGTGTCGTTGTTGTTGAGCTTGGGGACGACCAGGTCAGTCACCACTGACGACCTCCTTCACGGCCTGGTGGATGTCGGCGTCCTGCACCAGCACGGTGCGTTCGAGGTGCGCGGCGGTCGGGATGACGCTGTCCGCGGAGTGCACGAGACGTACCGGCGCGCGCAGCGATCCCCAGAGCCGCCGGTGCACGACCTGCGCCAGCTCCGCGCCCCAGGTGCCGCCGGCGGTGCTCTCCTCGGCCACCACGACCCGTCCGGCCCGCGCGATCGGCGGCAGCAGGGCGTCGGTGTCCAGCGGCCAGAGCCGCGAGGGCACCAGCACCTGGCAGACGACGTCGTCGCGCAGCAGCAGCTCCCGGGCCACCGACACGGCCCGGGCGGCCAACCCGCCGGGTACGACAAGCACGCAGTCGGCCTGCTCCTCCTCGTCCACCCGAACCCGGGCGACGTCGGCGTCCGGGCCGATCAGGTCGTAGCGGAACAGCTCGTCCACGACGCCGTCGGCGTACATCCGTGTGGTGTAGAGGACCTTGTCCTCGAAGAGCAGTCCCGGCCGGCCGGTGGCGAGCATGCCCGCGAGCACCGCCCGGTTGTCGTGGAACGGCGACACCTCGTGCACGCTCAGGCCGGGAATGCCGACGAAGTGCTTCAGCGGGCTCTGACTGTGCGTCGGGCCGTACCCCCGGTTGCCGCCGGTGGGGCAGCGCACCACGAGCCGCATCGGCACCCGCCGGCCGTACATGGCGGTGGACTTGCTGGCGAAGTTGAGGATCTGGTCGAACGCCAGCGCCACGAAGTCACTGAACATGATCTCGACGATCGCGCTCTGCCCGGCCAGGGCCAGCCCACCGGCCACGCCGACGATCCCGCCCTCGCTCAGCGGGGTGGACAGCACCCGATCCGGCCAGCGCGCCGACAGTCCCCGGGTCACCTTGAACGCCCCGCCGTACGGGTCGACGAGGTCCTCGCCGAGCACGCTCAGCGTGGGGTCGTCGGCCAGCAGCGCGTGCAGGGCCTGGTTGAGGTTCTCCACCACCCGCTCAGCCACGGTTCTCCTCCGTCCAGCGGCTCGCCGGGCGGCCGGCGACGTCGGCGACGACCTGGGCCACGTACGCCCGTTGGCGTTCGTCGCGCGCGTCGAACTGCTCCGGGTACGCCCGCGCGTAACGCGCGTACCAGTCGTGCGCCCGCGCGTGCGCGATCTCCTCGGGGCGACGGCTGTCGTCCCCCTTGCTGTGCGGCCCCACCCGGTGGGTGAGCAGCTCCACCACGTACGGCGTGGACCGCTCGCGGACCCGGCGCAGCGCCGGTGTCAGCGCGGCGCGGACGACCTCGGTGTCGGTGGAGGTGATCCGGAGGTGGTCCACCCCGAAGGCCCGCGCCCGGCCGCCGATGCTGCCGGCGAGCTGCGCGGTCGTCGGCGTGGACTGGGCGATGCCGTTGTTCTCTACGACCAGCACCAGCGGCAGGCCCCACAGCGCGGCCATGTTCAGCGCCTCGTAGACGGCGCCCTCGCCCCACGTGCCGTCGCCCAGGTAGACCAGCGCCAGGCGGCCGGGTTCGGTGCGCTTGAGGTGCAGCGCGACCCCGGCGGCCACCGGCGCGCTCTCGCCCTGCACCCCGGTCGACAGGTAGCGCTCGCGCAGGATGTGCTGGCTGCCGCCGACACCGTGGCACACCGCGCCGTCGCGGCCCATCACCTCGGCGAGCAGGCCGTGCGGGTCGTCGAACCGGGCCAGGTAGTGGCCGTGGCCCCGGTGGTTGCTGAACACGAAGTCGTCGTCGTCGAGCAGCGGGCGCAGCGCCACCGGCACGTACTCCTGGCCCAGGCAGGTGTGCGTGGTGCCGTGCAGCTCGCCCCGGCCGAACATGTCCAGCAGCGCCAGCTCGAAGTGCCGGATGAGCAGCAGCAGGTCCAGGTCGGCGTCGGTGAGCCGGGTCGGCGCGGTGGGCGCCACCTCGGTGCGGGTGGCGGTCACCGGACGACCCCGTCCCGCTCGGCGGCGACCAGGTCGACCAGCTCGCCGACGGCGGTCACCGCCAGGTACGCCCGCAGGTCCAGGCGTACGCCGAGGTCGTCCTCCAGCGCCGAGAGCAGCCGCAGCGCCTCCAGGCTGGTCCAGTGGGCCAACGACGCGAACCGGACGTCGGGCGTGATCTCCTCGGCCGGTACGTCCGCGACCTGCTCGATGAGGCCCGCGACGGTGGTGAACAGGTCAGGCACGGATGTCTCCCTCCTCCAGGGCGATCCACGCCGGCAGCAGCCGGGGCGGGGGGTGCAGTGGCAGCACGTGCCGGGTGGTGCCGTCCTCGACGGAGGCCACGGTGAAGCCGGCGGACGGCCAGACGGCCCCGCCGGGCTTGTTGCGGGCGGTGGGCCGGAACAGCGCCTCCAGCCGGGTCGCGCCGGCCGAGCGGGCCAGCTCCGTCACCCGGTGCAGGGCCGCCTGCTCAACGCCCCGGGAGAACACCCGGCAGCTCAGCACGAAGTTCTCGATCACCCAGGCGTCCGGATCGGTCCGGTCCAGCCACAGGCCGCCGACCAGCCCCTCCGCGCCGAACCGGTCGGCCACCTCGACGGTGAGCACCAGGTGGTCGGGGGAGTCGGCGCGGGCCCGGGTCTGCGCCTCGGTGTGCGCCCGTTCGGCCATCGTGAACTGGTTGGTGCGTAGCCCGAGCTGCGCGACCCGGGGCAGGCTGTGCGCGTCGACGTCCCGGACGCTGACCCGCAACTTCAGCTCGTGCAGGTAGTCGGCCGCGGAGTCGAACGTGGCGGCGAACCGCTCCCGCCCGGCGCGGGCCCGGTACAGCTCGGTGCGTTCCCGGTCGGTTGCGCCGGTGGACAGTACGGTGAAGTGCCCCTCGGTGAGCAGCCGCGTGGAGAAGCCGGCCGGGTCGCCGGCCAGCTCCACCACCCGTACGCTCGGCAGCTCGTGGCGTACCAGCTCGCACTCGAACGGGCTGTCGTCGGCGAACACGACGGCGTCCAGGCCCAGGTTGAGGCTGGTGGCGAGCTGGCGCAGGTTCTCGTCCTTGCGCCCCCAGTTGACCGCCTGCGCGACGAAGTCGTCGGCGCGCAGCAGCAGGTCCGGATGTTGCGCGAACGCCTCGGTCACCAGGTCCGGGTCGTTCTTGCTGCACACCGCGAGCAGCACGCCCTGCCGGCGCAGCGCCAGGGCGCGACGTTGCACGTCCCGGTGGCAGTTGCCCGGGTAGTCGGCGCCGAGTCGGATGCCGGTGAGCCCGTCGTCGCCGAGCACGCCCGCCCAGAGCGTGTTGTCCAGGTCCAGCACGAGCACCTTGGCCGTCCGGCCGAGGGCCGCCCGGCAGAAGGTGGCCGCCTCGTGGGCGTACCGGCGTTCCACGGTGGGCGTCCACGCCATGCTGGCGAACCGGTACAGGCGCTCGTCGCGCACCGGACCGTCGTGGTCCACCAGCAGCGCTTCCAGGTCCAGGGTGTACGTCGTGTCCCGTCCACCCAGCTCCAGGAGCTGGGCGTTCAGCTCCCGCCAGAGGAGGCCCAGCTCGGCCCGCCCCCGGAAGCTGACCAGACTGCGGTGTTCCAACGGCGACAGCGGCACGGTGTGCAGCAGCACCGCGCCGTCGGTGCGGGTGGCGTACCCGCGCAGCGCGGCGGTGAGCACGCCGGCCCGTTCGCGCAGCACGTCGGCGAGGCCGGCCAGGTCGCCGGGGTCCCACTCGGCGGGCAGGAACCAGCCGTCGTGCAGCAGGCAGAGCGTGACGTCCGGCCGGAACTCGGCGAGTGCCGAGCCGGGGTCGCTGAGGTCGAGCACGAGCTGGTCGAAGCCGGAGACGTGGATCTCGGCGGCGATGCCGATCCGCAGCAGCGCCACCCGCAGCAGCGGTTCCAGCGTGCCGGGCGTGAACGTGCCGGTGACCGCGACCCGCAGCGGGCGCAGCGGGAAGTCGGGGCTGGCCAGCTTCTCGACGGGTACGTCGGCGAGCAGCCGACCGGCGGACGCGACGGCGGTGACCGCCGCGTCGTCCAGGTGGACCAGGCCGGGCGCCAGCTCCGGGTCGGCGGCCGCGCCTGGTCGGCGCAGCCGGCGGATCCGGTGCAGGACCTCCTCGACTCTCATGTTCGGTGTTCCTTCCCGTGGGTGGGTGCGGCGGCCGGTCAGACCCGCAGCAGGGTGCAGACCCAGTGCATGCCGCTGCCGGTGCTGGTCAGGGCGACCAGGTCGCCGGTGGCCACCTCGCCGCTGTCGAGGTGGCGCTCCAGGCTGATGAGTTGGTCGGCGCAGCCGATGTGACCGTGCGCGAGGGCCAGCTCGACGTTCGTGCGTTCCAGCTCCACGCCGAGGTCCTTGGCCAGCTCGGCGAACTGCCGGGCGTTGTCGTGGAAGTGCACGAAGCGGCGGACGTCGGCGAGCGTGACGCCGGCCCGGTCGCAGGCCGCCTGGACCACCTGCCGGTTGCGCTCCCGGATGGTCGCGACGAACCGGAACATCCGCCGTACGTCCCCGGCGAAGAACTCGTTGAGCCGGTCCGCCGGGTCACCGACGCGGGGGGTGCCGGCGTCCGGGGTGAACGGCTGGGCGGCGCCGCCGACGGGCATCCGCATGAAGCCCGCGTACCGGCCGTCGGTGATGGTCTCGGTGGCCAGCCAGCGGCACCGGTCGTGGTCACGGACCAGCACGGCCGCCGCCGCGCCGTCGGAGAAGACGCTGGTGTTCACCTCCATCCGGTTCCAGTAGGGCTCGCACACCCGGTTCGCGCCGATCACCAGCGCCGTCCGGTAGTCGGGATGGGTGGCGAACCGCCCGGCCACCGTGTCGAACGCGGCCACCCCGCCGCCGCACGCCTGGTTGAGCAGCACCGCCTCGGCCCGGTGCGCGCCGAGGCGGGCCTGGGTGTGCGCGGCCGGGTCCCAGTAGAGGTATTCGGCCAGGTCGGGGATGGCCAGCACCACGAGGTCCACGTCGGCGGCGGACAGCCCGGCCCGGTCCAGGGCCGTGCCGCCGGCCACCACCGCCAGGTCGGTCACCCCGACGGTGGGACCGGCCCGGTGGAAGGTCCGGTACTCCCAGGACCGCAGACGATCAAGATCCTTGGTGTACGCGGCCGCGGCCGCCGCCACGTCGACCGGCTCGCCGAGGACGTGGGCCAGGGCGGCCACCCCGACGCCGACCGGCGGCGCGCTCATGGCCGTACCCCCGTGGTCCGGTCGTCGCTCGCGTGGATGGCGCGTAGCCGGACCCGAGGATCGGCGGGCGCGAGATTGTCCACCTCGGACAGGAAGCGCCGGGCGGTGCCGTTGCGGCCCGTGTCGGTCCACCGGACGACCACCTCGTCCGCGCCGGCCGCGCCGGCCCGGCGGGTCACCTCCCGCAGCACGGCCGCCTCGACGCCCTTGCCCAGCACGGGACAGGAGAGCGAGAAGACGTCGACGGTCCAGCGGTCGGCGCCGCGGTCCAGCGCGACGAGGCCCGAGGTGCCGTAGTCGCCCAGCCGGTCGCGGACCCGGATGGCCAGGAGGTCGGCGGCCCGCGCGGCCAGCGCGGCGGCCGGTGGGGCCGACGTCAGCGCGAAGTCGTGCGCGCGGGCTACTACCTCGGCGACCTCGGCGACGCCGTCCGCGACGACGGGCAGATAGTCGACCTGGACGTCCAGGCCGGCCACGAAGTCGTCCAGGGACAGTTCGGCGGGCGCGGCGAGGGGTCCGGTCCCGCCGCCCATCCACCGTCGCTCCGGTAGCCGGTCGGTCAACCGCGCCGCCCGCAGCTCGTCCGGCCACGCCGTCGGGTCGGCCCCGAGCAGCACGCGCCGCGGCGGCCCCTCGACCGCCGGCCCGTCGCCGGTCGGCTCATCGCCGGTCGGCCTTTCGCTGGTCGGCCTTTCGCTGGTCGGCCCTTCGCTGGGCGGCCCTGCACTGGGCGGCCCAGCACTGGGCGGCTTGAGCTGGGCCGCGTCGACGCCGGCGAGGACGAGCTGCGCCGGTGCCACGTCCAGCGCCTCGGCGATCTCCGCGAGCTGTGCGCCGATCGGCCGGTCGTCGGTGACCCAGCCGTCGAGCACGCCCAGCAGGTCGACGGCGTCGCCGTCCGACCAGCACCCGTCGCCGGTGGCCCGCAGCGCCATCCGTACGCCGGCGGCGCGCAGTTCGCGCAGCGCCGGCAGCAGGTGCGCCGCGCCGGTCAGCCCGTCGCCGTCGACGACCAGCGCCCGGCAGCCCGTGCCGAACCAGGACGCCACCAGCGTGGCGGCGGTCGCCCCGAGCCGGGCGAAGACCTCCTCGGTGTACGGCACCTTGGCGAGGCGGAACAGCACCGGGTGGTGCGCCCGCTCGTCGCCGACGGCGCGTACCGCCTCGTCGGCGTCGACGAGCAGCACCCACGGGTCGCCGGCCAGCCGGTCGCGCAGGCGTTGCCGGACGACGGTGGCGCTGGCGGCCACCCCGTCGGCGTGCATCGCGTCGGCCGGCCCGGACGGGCGGGCCGCGGGGATCGCCGGCAGCACGTACACCAGCAGGGCGCCGTGCCGACGTGCGGCGGTGACGGCCGCCTCGGCCCCGGCCAGCAGCTCCGTCGCCCAGGCGTCGCCGCCCGCGCCGGGTTCGCCCGCTTCCTCAAGGCGTTGCGCCACCACCAGCACGTCCGGCCGGACCTCGGCGAGGAAGCCGTCGGTGGCCAGGCACTGCTGCACGACCTGCTGGAACGGGCCGACGGTGAGCGTGGCGGAAAGGCCGCGCTCGTGCAGGTCCAGGCCCAGGTACGGCACCAGCGGGTCCGCCGTGTAGCTGGCCAGCAGGGCGACGCGCAGCGTCGGGGCCGGCCGCCGGCGGCTGAGCGCCTGCCAGCGGGCGCGTCGGGTGAACAGGACGGTGCTCATCGCGTCTCCGTGCCCTTGGCGCGCAGCACCGTCCGCAGTTCGCCGACGCTGCGCACGTCGCGGATCTCGTCGAAGGCGAAGGAGAGCCCGTAGACCTCCTCCAGGGTCACCACCAGTTGCAGGTGGCGCAGGCTGGTCCAGGTGCCGATGGTCTCCGGCCCGGACTCGTCGGTCACCTCGGCCGGGTCGACCTCCAGGACCCCGGCCACCACCTCGGTCAGCGTCACTTCGCCACCACCGCGCGGTCGTCGGTCAGCTCGTCGGTGCCGGTCGGCGAGGGCAGCGGGGCCGGCGGGTCGGTCGGCTCGTCGTAGTCGGGCAGGTCGGTCTCCATCCGGCGGATGCTCGGCGAGGCGAACCCGGCGGCTGCCACACCGATGCCGAACAGGCCGACGATCACGAAGATCAGGCCCATTCCGGCGCCCGGTCCGCTGCCGACCAGCCACCCGAAGTACGGCACGCCGGGGCCACCCTCGCGCATCATCGGCTCAAACCAGCGGTCCGCGGCGATACCGGCCAGGGCGGTGCCGCCGGGGTACGCCAGGTCCTCGATGAACTGGCGGGCGGCGAAGACCCGGCCCTGGTGGGACGGCTCGACCTTCTCCTGCCACACCGACTGGGCGTACCCGTCGATGAAGGGGATGGACAGGTGCAGGAAGAGCAGGGCGACGGACCAGACGATGATGCTGTCCCCGACGCCGTAGACGATCCGGCCGAGGACGCTGAAGACCAGGATGGCGACGAGCATCCGGCGGATCTTGTGGCGGGTGTTGGGCAAAAGCCCGAGCAGGAGCGCGCCGGCCACGCCGCCCACCGCGCCGATGGTTTGCACCAGACCGACCGCGTTGGTGCTGCTGTCGGTGCGGGCCAGGATCTGCGGCACCAGCAGGGCGAAGCCGACGGCCGCGAGCACGTTGATGGCGAACATGATCGCCTCCAGCCCGGTGAACGCCCGGCTGGCCAGGATGTAGCGGAAGCCGTAGATCGTGTCGTACCAGAAGCCGCCCTCGTCCGGCTGGGTCGAGCGGGGCCGGGGTGGGAGCTGCACCAGCAGCACCGCCCCGATCGCCACCACGTAGGAGAGCGCGTCGACGAGCAGGATGACCTTGATGTCCATGAAGCCCAGCAGGGCGGCGGCGAAGCCGGGAGCGAAGATCACCGGAATGGTCCGGACCGCGAACATCATCGCGTTGGCCCTCGGGTACTGGCCCTTCTCCATCATCACCGTGATGGTCGCCTGGTACGCGGGGAGCTGGAACGCGAGGAACGCCCCGGTCACCAGGTTGACCAGGTAGAGGTGCCACACCTCGACCGAGCCGCTGAGGAACAACAGCAGCACGACGGCGGTGGTGAGCGCCGAGCCGATGTCACTGAGCACGATGGTCAGTCGTCGGCCCCACCGGTCGACCAGCGCGCCGGCGATCGGGCTGAAGATGACTGTCGCGCCGAACGCGAACGCCATCAGCATGGTCAGGTCGAAGGCCCGGCCGGTGGCGTCCCACACCCAGATGCTCAGGGCGAAGTTCGTCATCCGGGTGCCGAGCGCCGACAGCAGCTGGCCGAACCAGATCGTGGTGAACCCGGCGAACCGGGACGGGCGTCGGAACGCCATGGGGGTCTCCTCCTACTGCCGTGGCGGTTGCCCGGGGCGTCCGGCCAGGCGCAACAGGCCTTGTCGGATGCCGTCGAGCAGGTTCTGGGCGGTCTCCGGCCGGAAGGCCGGAGTGGCATAGCTCAGATCGACGCGCAGCGTGGGGCCGGTGAGCGACCCCGTCACGTCGAAGGGGAAGGGCCAGTGCCCGTCGGGGTCCTCGGTCGGTCCGAACGGCGCCGCGCAGACGTCGAGGAGCTGGTTGGCCGGGGCGACGTCGTCGAAGCCGTACCCGCCCATGTAGTTGACCGCCACCATCGGCGCGGCGGTGGCGGCCAGCCGGGCGCGCACCTCGTCGTCCGGGCAGAGGTGACGCAGCAGCGCGTAGCCGATGCCGTTGTCCGGAACCCGGCCGAGCTGGCGGATCACCGAGCGGACCGAGCGGGTCGCGTCGGCGGTCGCGGGCAGCTCCAGGCGCAACGGGTAGAGCACCTGGAACCAGCCCGTCGTACGGCTCACGTCGACGTCGTCGAAGAGCGGTTCCCGGCCGTGGCCGGTCGTGGCGACGGTGACCGCGCCGCCGGTACGCCCCGCGACGGTGTCCACCACCGCCCACACGAGCAGGTCCCGCACGCTGGCGCGCAGTCGACGGGCGGCGGCGTGCAGTCCCCGGGTCGCGGCCTCGTCCAGGGTCACGGTGGCCAGGCCCAGGTCACCGAGGCGGAACGGCGTGGCGGACGGCTCGTCGGCCAACCGGGACAGCACCCCCTCGTCGGCCTGGGCCAGCCAGAACGGCACCTGCTCGCGCAGTTCCGGCGAACCCGCGTACCCGGCCAGTCGCCGCGCCCAGTCCCGGTACGACGTGGTCTTGGCCGGCAGCGTCGGCTCGACACCACGTTCGAGCTGGTCGCAGAGCGTCTCCAGATCAGCCAGCAGGACCCCCCGGGAGACCGCGTCGACGACGAGATGGTGGTTGACGAGCAGCAGCCGGTCGGGCAGTTCCGGGCCGAGCCGGAAGTGCGCCACCCGGGCCAGCGGGCCGGATTCGAGGTCCAACGCGGTCTGCGCCTCGGCGCAGTGGGCCTCGACCGCCGCCTTCCGCTCGTCGACGGCGAGCCCGGTCAGGTCGTGGCTGACGAACGGCACGGCGTCGGCCGGGTCGCCGTGGCGCTGACGCCAGCTCCCGTCCGCCTGCCGGGTCAGGCGCAGCCGCAGCGCGTCGTGCTGGGCCACCAGCCGACGTACCGCCTCGCGGACCAGGCCGACCGGGAGCGGCCGGGCCAGCTCGAGGTAGTAGGGGTGGTTGAACAGGGCGGGCCGACCCATGCAGGGGGCGATGACGTCGGTGAACCAGCGCTGCGCGCCGGTCAGCGGGGCGTCGCCGTGCACCTCGCCCTGCTCGGCGTTCGGCGTCGCGGTGGCCTCCCCGAGGCTGGCGGCCAGCTCGGCCACCGTGGGGTGGCGGACGAGCTGTCGCGGGGTGAGGTGGATGTCGGCGGCCGCGCAGCGGGCCACGAGCTGCATCGCGAGCAGCGAGTCGCCGCCGGAGGCGAAGAAGTCGTCGGTGATGCCGAGCTGGTTGGTCCGCAGCAGCTCCGACCAGATCGCCACGAGCTGGCGTTCCCGGTCGGTGCGCGGCGCGGCGGCGGCCCGGTCGGCCGAGCGCCGGTACCCGTCGGCGACCGCGCCGCGCACCGCCGCCGCATCGGCCAACTCGGAGGCGACCTCGGCCAGCAGGCCGGCGGGGATCCGGTCGACGGGCGCGTTCCCGTCCACGGTGGTCCCGGCGTCGAGCGACCAGAGACCCCGTAGCAGCTCCACCGGCCCGACCCGCTCGTCGACGGGCAGCGCCGGGACGTCCGGCGGCGCGGGTGTGCTGGCCGGATGCAGGAGCAGGGTGGCCGCGTCGGTGGGAGGCGTCGGGGCGTACCCGATGATCCCGGCGGTGACCAGCGCGGACAGCTCGGCGCGCTGCGGCGTCGTGGTGAGCAGCACCTCGCGCCCGGCGCGGGCCTGGGCGGCGAGCAGCCGTGCCAGCTCCGCCTGCCGGTGCGCCGGGCCGGCCGGCACGACCAGCCGGCGCAGCGCGGGATGCCGCACCGCCCGCCGCACCAGCAGCGTCGCGGTGACCGCCGCCAGCTCCGGCGACCAGGCGTCGCCGGGCAGCTCCGGCACCCGGTAGCGCCGCGCCCACGCCGCCACGGAGACGACGTCGACGTCCGGCCGGGCCTGGGCCAGCCGCGCGGTCAGCTCCGCGAAGACGGCGGTGTACGGCGACGTCCGGTACGGCGGCGACGGCGGGCAGATGGCGATCGTCAGCGCCGCCACGCTGTGCGCCCGGTGCACGTCCAGCGCCGCCAGCAGCTCGGCGAGGAAGTCGCGCAGCCCGACGATGCCCGCCGCGAGCGGGCCGGGTGTGAGCCGGTCCTCCCAGCGCAGGACCAGCGCGTTGCGGTCGCGCCGGCCGGTCGCCAGGCCGGCGGCCGGGTCGCGCAGCAGCCGCAGCAGCGCGCCGGGCGCGAGCTGTTCGAGGGTGTGCGGCAGGTTGAGCAGCCCGGCCCAGAAGCGGACGGCCTGGGCAAGCCGCGGAACCTCGACGGTGCCGCCGACCACCAGCCGGGGCGCGGGCGGTGTCGACCGCCGCGAGACGGGCGCACGTCGACCCGCGCCGATCGGCGTGTCCGGTCGACGCACCCCGTCGTCGAGCACCTTCGCCAGCCCGGTCAACAGCCGGACCATCCGCTCCGGGGTGAACAGGTCGGCCCGGTACGCCAGGTCGGCGTGCAGGTCGTCGCCCTGCCAGGTGACGCTGAGGAAGAGGTCGAAGTCGACACCGACGCTCGGCACCTCGACCGGCGTGGCGGTCAGCCCGGCGAACTCCGGCAGCTCGTCGGCGCCGTCGAGGACGTTGAGCACGCACTGGAACAGCGGGTGGTACGCGGCCTGCCGGGGTAGCCGCAGCGCCTCCACGATGGTCGCGAACGGCAGCCCCTGGTGCCGGTACGCCTCCCGGGCCGTGCGGTGGGCCCGGGTCACGAGCTGCCGGAACGTGGGCCGTCCCGCCACGTCCATCCGCAACGGCAGCAGGTCGGCGAAGCACCCGATCAGCGGTGCGAGTTCGGCGCGTTCCCGGCCGGCGGTGGGCGTGCCGAGCACCAGGTCCGGTTGCCCGCTCTCGGTGTGCAGCAGGGCCGCGAAACCGGCCAGCAGGACGGCGAACGGGGTGACCCCCTCGGCCCGGGCCAGCTCCCGCACGGCCGCGCCGAGCCCGACGCCCAGCCGCTGGGCCTGGTACCCGGCGACGTCCGAGCGCTCGTCGGGGCGGGGCTGGTCGGTGGGCAGGTCCAGCAGCGGCGGCGCGTCGGCCAGCCGCTTGCGCCAGTACGTCAGGTGCGGCTCGACGGCGGCCGACGCCAGCCAGTCGCGCTGGTGTCGGGCGTGGTCGGTGAACTGCACGGGCAGCGGCGGCAGTGGCCGGTCGACGCCGGTGGCGTGGTGGGCGTACCGGGCGGCGAGCTCGTCGAGCAGGATGCTCCACGAGGTGTTGTCACAGACGATGTGGTGCATGCCGAGCAGCAGGTGCCAGCGCTGGTCGGGCAGCCGCAGCAGGCGGGCCCGCACCAGCGGGCCGGTCCCCAGGTCGTACCGGTGCGCGGCCAGCTCGGCGGCCGCCCGGCGCAGCGCACGGGCGTGCTTCGCCGCCGGCAGCGCGGTCAGATCCAGCGTCTCCAGCCACGGGTCGACGTGCGGGTGCACGACGGGTTCGGGTTCGCCGTCACGGCCCCGGAAGGTGGTCCGCAGCACCTCGTGTCGGGCCAGCACGTCCTCGAACGCCCGGCGCAGCGAGGTCGTGTCGAGGTCGCCGCGCAGCTCGACGGCGGCCGTGGTGTTGTGCCGTACCACGTCGTCGCCGAGCTGGTCGAGCGCCCAGAGCCGTTCCTGCGCCGACGACGCCACGGCCGGCGTACCCGCCGGGGCGGGGGTGAGCGGGGCGAGCGCGGTGGCGTCCTCATCGGCGTCCAGCACGGCGGCGAGCCCGGCCACCGTCGGGTTGGTGAACAGGGTGTAGAGCGACACCTCCCGGCCGAACTCGGCCTGTACCTGCGACAGCAGCCCGGTGGCGAGCAGCGAGTGTCCACCGAGGCCGAAGAAGTCGCTCGTCACGCCGACCTGTTCGACGCCGAGCGCGGCGGCCCAGAGGCCGGCGAGCCGCTCCTCGGTGGCGGTGCGCGGCGCGACCACCTCGCCGTCGTCCGTCGTGGCGGCGCGCGCCGGACGGCTCCGCTCGGCGACCGCCGCGGCGGTGCTCAGCTCCTCGACGACGTACGCGGCCCGCTCCGATCCGATCGTCGTGCACAGCTCATTCGGGCCGGCGCTCGCCAGCGGCGGGTCCAGCGCCCAGACGTGGGCGAGCTGCCGGCGCAGGTCCGCTGCGCCGGTGGGCACGGCCAACGCCAGCACGCCCGGGTATGCGCCGCGCAGCGCCGCCACGGCCTGCGGGTCGGTGTCCAGGACCATCGTGGTGGCCGGATCGGCGGCGGCCAGCGCCTCCGCCGTGTACGCCCGCACCTCGTGACCGGGCAGCGCGTCGGCGAGCCGGTCGAGCGGCAACCGCTCGTCGTCGACGAGCACGAGGCGGCGTGGCTGGCCGGCGAGCCGCCGCAGCTCACGCAGCACGATCGTGCCCAGCGCCGCGAAGTACTCGCCCGTGTACGGCACATGGCCCAACTCGTCCGCGCGCTCGTCGCTGATCTCGCTCACCGGGTAGGCGCTGACGTGGTCGGCGGCCCAGGCCGCGTGGACCCCCGGCGTACGGGCGGCCAACGCGGCCAGCCGGTCGTCGAGGCGGCCGGACCGCTCGCCGAGCCGGTCGGCGGCGCGCGGCGACGCGGGGGACACCACAAGCAGCAGTGGTGCGTCGGTCCGCCGTCGGTACGCCGCCACCGCCGCGTCGAGGTCGTCCATCGCCGCGTCGAGGGCCGCGTCCCCGGCCGTGTGGTCCTGGCGGCGCAACCAGTCCTCGAAGCGCAGCAGGCAGACCGTGGCGTCGGCCGTCGGCCCGGCCAGCAGGTGGGCCACCTGCTGGCCGTACCCGACCAGCTCCACCGACGCGGGTACGCGCAGGAAGCGCAGCCAGAACTCCACCGGGTCGCGCAGCGGGTCCACGGTGAAGGTGGCCGCCAGGGCGATCCGGTGCCGGCGCAGGCCGGGCACCTGCGACAACGGGCGGTCCGGGTCGTCCGCCATGGCGCGGAGCAGCTCCGGCAGCCGGCCCACGGTCGCGGCGATCGTCTCGTCGAGGTACAGGTCGGCGTTGAAGTCGACCGCGCCGTCGATCCGGTCACCCTCGACGGTCAGGCTGACGAAAAGGTCGAAGTCGGTGAGCCCGCTCTCCGCCGGCACCGGACGGAACGTCGCACCGGCCGCCTGCCGCTGCCGTACGCCGCCGTCGGTCATGGTCGCCAGCACCTGGAAGAGCGGGTTCACGCTGGGATCGCGGACCGGGCGGACCTCCTCCACCACCCGCGCGTACGGGGCCTCCTGGTGGGCGTACGCCTCGCTCACCGTCCGGTGCACCCGGCGGACGAGGTCGCGGACGCTCGGGTCACCGGTGGTGTCCACGCGCAGCACCAGCATGGTGGCGAAGCAGCCGATCAGCGGCTCCAGATCGGTGCTCGCCCGGCCGGCGGCGGGCATCCCGAGCAGCAGGTCGTCCTGGCCGGTGGCCTGGCGCAGCAGGGCGGTCAGCCCGGCGAGGACCACCGCGTTGACGGTGGCTCCGGCGCGGCGGGCCAACCCGCCGAGGGCGTCGGTCAGCTCGGCGTCGACGGTGAACGGCAGGCTCCGGCCCCGGTGGGTCTGCACCGGCGGCCGGGGCCGGTCCGGCGGCAGCGTGGACCGGGCCGGCGCCGAGGCGAGTCGTTCCCGCCAGTGCGCCAGGTGACCCGCCAGCTCCCGCTCGGCCTCCGGCCGGCGGCGGGCGGCGACGTGCGCGACGAACCGGGTGGGCAGCGTGGGCAACCCGGCCGGGGCGTCCCCGGCGAACTCGCCGTACCAGCGCACCAGCTCCTCGACGAACACACCCGCCGACCAGGCGTCGAAGACGATGTGGTGCGCGGTCACCAGCAACAGGTGCTCGTGGTCCGCGAGGGCGACCAGCCGGGCCGCGAGCAGGGGCCCGCTGGTCAGGTCGAAGCGGACCGCCGCGTGCGCCGCGATCTCCCGCTCGGCCGCCGCCTCCCGCTCCCACGCGGGGAGCCCGGTCAGGTCGAGCAGCGGCAACGGCAGCTCCAGCGCGTCCGACACCCGCTGGGTGACGACGCCGTCGACGGTCGCGAAGACGACCCGCAGCGCGTCGTGCCGGGCCACCACCGCGTTGACCGCCCGGTGCAGCGCCGCGACGTCGAGCGGACCGGTGATCCGCTCGGCGAAGGGCACGTTGTAGACCGGCGTGCCGGGCTCCAACCGGTCCAGGAACCAGAGCTGCTCCTGGGTGAAGGAGAGCGGGTAGGCCGCCGTCGCGGGCGTCGGTGTCGGATCGGCGCGACCGGCGCGGGCCTGGCCGGCTTGGCTCTGGCCGGCGCGGCTCTGGCGCAGCCGCAGGGCCAGCAGCTCCCGCTGCTCGGGGGTGAGGTCGGCGAGGTCCGGGTGCAGGTCCTGGGTCATCGGGTGGCCCCTTCGACGTACGCGCGGTCGGCGGCCAGCCCGCCGTCGAGCAGGCGGGACAGCGGGGGAGGCGTGTCGTGCAGGTAGAGGTGGCCTCCGGGGACGACGGTCAGCGAGAAACCGGCCGCGGTGCAGGCCGCCCAGCCGGCCACCTCGTCCGGGGCGACCAGGGGATCGTCGGCGGCCGCCACCGCGTCCACGGGCAGCGGCAGCGGCGGCACGGTCGTCGGGCGGTAGGACGCGACCACGCTCAGGTCGGCCCGCACGGTCGGCAGGATCAGTTCCAGCAGACCGGGGTCGGTGAGCACCTCGTCGGGTATCCCGCCGAGGTCGTGCAGCCAGCGGGTCAGCGCCGCGTCGTCGAGGCGGTGTGCCGTGCCGAGCGGCGCGGCGTCGCGCGGCGGACGGGCCGCCGAGACCACCAGCCGCTGTGGTACCGGGCCGCCCCGGGCGACCAGGCGGGCCGCCACCTCGTACCCGATCAGGCCACCCATGCTGTGCCCGAAGATCGCGAACGGCGTCGGCACCCGCGCGACGATCGCGTCGACAAGCGGCGTCGCCACCTCGTCCATCGTGCTCAGCGGCGGGTCGGCCAGCCGACGCTCACGGCCGGGCAACTGCGCGGCCCACACCTCCACGTCGTCGCCCAGCAGCGCGGCCCACGGCCGGTACGCGCCGCCGCCGGCACCGGCGTACGGGAGGCACACGAGCCGCAGCCGGGCGGCCGGGCGGGGCGCGACGCAGGTCAGCCAGGCGGTGAGGTCGGCCGCGCGGGCGGCGGTCGTCGGCGGGGATACGGGTGGTGTCGCCATGCCCGCACACGTTAGGAACGGGCCGTGAGAGCGGTCTTAGCGTCGGCTGAGGGTTCCTGGCGGTGTCCGCTGCGCGCGACGCGTGAGGTGGATTTGAACGTCAACGAATACGGCGGCAACGAGAAGCGGGCAGGGCTTCAGAACCTCGCTCGCGGCCTGGCCGTCAACTGCGCCGACCGCAACAACCCCCCCGATCCAAGAGGCGGCAAGAACAGCCGAGCGACTACGACTCAGCGTCCAATCTGGTCGGCTGTGCGCCCTCGACCCTCCGCCACAGCCTACGAAGGCTGACCTGACGGGTACCTGGTGCGGATCCTCCGGCGACCGGATCGATCTGCGCGAGGACGGGTCGGCGCGGCTGGACGCGATCTCGGACGCCTACCTCTTTCACGTCGTCAGGGCCTCCGGGTGACGTGGACCGACGAATACATCTGGCGCACCTACTTCGACGGCCGCCGGCCCGCTTCCGGTCAGCCACGATGGCAACGTGTTCGAGCTGTTGGCCCTCGACGGGATGCCGGACGAGGGATGGTCGAGCCGCTTCGCCCCCTGCGCCGAGCCGCCAGTGGAACGAGAAATCCGCCGTTCGGTACTGGTCAGCTGACGTCGAGGGTGGTCAGGGGTTCCGTGGGTGGGGATGCTCGGTGAAGGCGGTGGCGTGGTCCGTGACCCACTGGCGGAACGTTCGCGGTGGTGTTCCGAGGATGTCGAATATCGTGGACGTGATGTATGCCGGGTGTCCCGTCGTGGCGTCCCACGCGGCGAGGAGCATGTCCACTGCCGCGCGCGCGGCTTCCGGAGTCTCGCGCCGGAAGTCGTCGGGCGACAGTTCCTCGAACGCGATCGGGCGCCCCAGCGTGTCACCGATGATGCTTACCTGTTGAGCTTGACTGAGTGATTCGGGGCCGGTCAGGACGTAGTCACCGCCAGCGTGCCCGTCCTCGTACAGGGTGCGCGCGACGACCTCGGCCACATCTCGGTCGTCAACGGGGGCTGTCTCGGCCGCGCCGTACGGCCACCGGACCACGCCGTTGCCACGGATGGCGGCGGCCCACCAGAGGAGGGCGTTCGACGCGAACATCCCTGGTCGGATGATCGTCGAGTCGAGCCCGGCGGCCGAGATGAGCCGCTCGATCTCCGCGTGCAACGCCGCCATCGGGTTCGGTTGCTGGAAGAACGGGTGCGGGGTCTGGTGTGGTGCGGACAGGTAGACGACCCGCTGCGCCTGGGCGGCCAGCCGGTCCACGACCGCCGCCGCGGTCTGCGCCGGAGCGGTCCAGACCAGGAAGACCGTGCTGACGGCGTGCAGTGCGTCGTCGAGCGATTCGGGCACGGTGAGATCGCCGGTGACGATCTCGACGTTGGCGGGCAGTGTCGCCGCCGTCTCGGAGCGGCGCACGAGGGCACGGACCGGCACACCCGCATCGGTCAGCAGATCGACGACGCTGCGCCCGATGCGGCCGGTCGCCCCAGTGACAAGTACCGGAGGTCCTCCTAGTGGTGTCGCGGCGACCTCGCCCTGGTTGACGGAGTGCTTCGGGGTGTCTACCTGTTCCATGGCTTCCATGAAACCGTTACCGAGTTAAAAAAGCAACTCGGTAACGAATGTTAGTCTGACACGGTGATGGAGCCTGTCGGGCTACGCGCCCGCAAGAAGCTGCGTACGCGGGACGCGATCGCCGACGCGGCGATCTCGCTGTTCCTGGCGCGCGGGTTCGAGCAGGTATCGGTCTCCGACATCGCCGTCGCGGCCGAGGTGTCGAAACCGACCCTCTTCCGCTACTTCGCCACCAAGGAAGACCTGGTCCTGCACCGTTTCGCGGACCACAACGGCGAGGCCGCACGTGTGGTGCGCGACCGTCGGCCCGACATCGCGCCGATGACAGCCCTGCACCGGCATTTCCGAGCCGGTCTCGATCGCTTCGAGCCGGTCACCGGCCTCAATGATCATCCCGAGGTGGTGGCGTTTCATCGGCTGGTGTTCACCACCCCGAGCCTGGCGGGACGGCTCACGCAGTACCTGCTCGACGATGAGGAGGCGCTGGCTGCGGCCCTCGGCCCGGGCATCGACGCCCTACTGCAGGCCGCCCAGGTGATCGCGGTTCACCGCGTCCTGGCCCGGACCAACTGGCAGAGGATCGCCGATGGGCGAACCGCACACGACGTGCAACCCGAGGCGATCGCCGACGCAGACCGAGCCTTCGCCCAACTGCGCCATGGAACGGGCGTCTCCTAGCCCGCCGCGCAGCGGCACACAGAACAGCCCCGCAATGCGTCCAGGCGGCTGGCCGACCGGCGATCCGGTCGCCTCGCCGCATTTCCCGACACGGCTGAGGAGGCGCCGTACGCTCACCCGTCGATGGTGACCGCCGCGATGGCGAAGTGCGGCCGATGGGCGCCACCGTCGGGGCGCTCCAAACGCTCGACCTCGGTGAAGCCGGCGCGCGCCAGCCGCGCGGCGATCTCGTCGACCGGCCAACGGTAGGCGGTCATGACCTTGTGGTCGAAGGCGTCGACCTCGTCGCCGGAGAAGAGGCCCAGCACCAACCTCCCGGACGGGGCCAGGGCACGCCGGAACGTGGTCAGCACGCCGTCGAGGCGCTCCGGCGGCAGGTGGATCAGTGAGTACCAGGCCAGGATGCCGGCGACGGAGTGGTCGGCCACGTCGAGGTCGCCCAACGACCCGAGGCGGTAGTTGCCGCTCGGATACGTCGCACGGGCGTGGGCGACGAACTCGGGGACCACGTCGATGCCCGTGGCGTCGACGCCCCACGACCGCAGGTAGTCGGTGAGGTGGCCGGGGCCGCAACCCAGGTCGAGCACCTTCCCGGGTCGACCCGCCAGGTGCCGGCAGATGAGGGCGAGGTCGTCGGGGTCGACCTGCTCACGCGTGCCGAACAGTTCGATGTAGAGATCCGCGACCGAGGCGTACGCCTGCCGTACCCGTTCCATGCTCACCGCGCGACTATAGAGACCACCGGGATCAGGGTTGCTCGGTGGAAGACCTGAGGCGGAAACCGGGGCCGTACCGGGGCTGCGCCCGGAGGCTGGACGGGTGTGGACGGCCAGATGATGGTGATCATGAGACGCGCCGCATTCTTCGTGATCACCGGTCCGGCCTGCATCGTGGGCTACGGGCTCGTCCGCCTGTGGGGTAGGTCCGACGGGACGTATGGTCCCGGGTTCGACTGGCAGGCCGCGCACCTGGTCGGCCTCGCCGGCATGGTGTTGTTCGTGCCGGTGGTGCTGGCGCTGGCCGGCCTGCTACGCCCCGGTCCGTGGCGTACGTCGGTCGTGGCCGTCACGCTGGTCGGGCTCGCCGCCACGATGGTGCAGTTCGGCGCCGACATCGTCGAGGGTCTGCTGGCCGCCGACCGGGCGGAGATGTCGGCGCTCGGCGCGGACTTCAAGGACGTGCCCGGCGTCGAGGTGCTGTTCTACGACGTCGTACCGCAGTTGTTCTTCCTCGGTCTGCTCGTCCTCGCGGGCATGCTCGCGGCGCACCGGCGGCTGCCCTGGTGGAGCGTGGCCCTGCTGCTCGTCGGCATCGTCCTACCGGCCGTCACGCTCGACCTGCTGCCGCTCGGCGGCCTGTGCATGGCGGTGGCGCTCGCGCCGACGCTGCCGGCCCTGCGCCGGGACGACGCGCGGGACCGCGCGGAAACCGTAATCTGATCTTTCTTGCCGCAGTCGCCCTGACCTGCCGAGATAACGCTCTCTCGGATAGTGCGGAAGTCCTTGACGAGGTGGTAATCGACCCGTAACGATGCATGCACACCACCACCGGCGTGATCGGCGCACGTCGTCCCGCGAAAGGACCAATCCGTGCGCAGATCCCCGAGAGCATGGCTCGGCGCTGTGTTGAGCGCGATCCTCGTCTTGGGCGGCGTCGTCGCCACGCCACCCGCGGCCAGCGCCGCCCCGTTCACCGTCCTGGTCTTCAGCAAGACCGCCGGATTCCGGCACGGCTCGATCACCCCCGGCATCACGGCGATCCAGCAACTCGGCGCGGCCAACGGCTTCACCGTCGAGGCCACCGAGGACGCCGGCCAGTTCACCGACGCCAACCTGGCCCGGTTCGCGGCGGTGATCTGGCTGTCCACCACCGGTGACGTGCTCAACGCCACCCAGCAGGCGGCCTTCGAGCGCTACATCACGGCCGGCGGCGGGTACGTGGGCGTGCACTCCGCCTCCGACACCGAGTACGACTGGCCCTGGTACGGCGGGCTCGTCGGCGCGTACTTCGCCTCGCACCCGGCCGAGCAGACCGCCACCGTGACGGTCGCCGACCAGGTGCACCCGTCCACCAAGGGGCTGCCGCAGCGGTGGAGCCGCTTCGACGAGCTGTACAACTACCGCGCCAACCCCCGGGGCGCCGTGCACGTGCTGGCCACCCTCGACGAGAGCACCTACACCGGCGGCAGCATGGGGTACGACCACCCGATCTCCTGGTGCCAGAACTACTCCGGCGGCCGGGCCTGGTACACCGGCCTCGGCCACACCGACGCCTCGTACACCGACGCGGCCTTCCGGCAGCACCTGCTCGGCGGCATCCAGACCGCCGCCGGGGCGGTCACCGCCGACTGCGGCCCGACGGTCACCACGGGATTCCAGCAGGTTGCGCTGGCCAAGGGCGCGGCCGAGACCGGCGAGCCGATGAGCCTGACCGTCCTGCCCGACCGGGGTGTGCTGCACACCTCCCGCGACGGCGTCATCCGGCACACCGACGCCGCCGGCAACACCAAGGTCGCCGGCACCCTCGCCGTCTACAGCGGCGACGAGGAGGGGCTCCAGGGCATCAAGGCCGACCCCAACTTCGCCACCAACCGCTGGGTGTACGCGTACTACGCGCCCCCGTTGAGCACCCCCGGGGGCGGGGCGCCGGCCACCGGCACGCCGGCCGACTTCGCCGTCTGGGACGGGGTCAACCGGTTGTCCCGCTTCACCGTGAACGCCGACAACACCATCAACCTGGCCAGCGAGACCCTGATCCTCAACGTGCCCACCAGCCGGGGCATGTGCTGCCACGTCGGCGGCGACATGGACTTCGACGCGGCCGGCAACCTCTACCTGTCCACCGGGGACGACACCAACCCGTTCGACTCGGCCGGCTTCACCCCGATCGACGAGCGGTCCGGCCGCAACCCGGCCTTCGACGCGCAGCGCACGGCCGGCAACAGCAACGACCTGCGCGGCAAGGTGCTGCGCATCAAGCCGAGCGCGGCGGGCGGCTACACCATCCCGGCCGGGAACATGTTCGCGCCCGGCACGGCCCGGACCCGCCCGGAGATCTACGCCATGGGCTTCCGCAACCCGTTCCGGATGAGCGTGGACAAGGCCACCGGCATCGTCTACCTCGGTGACTACGGACCCGACGCGGGCACCGCCGACCCGAACCGGGGTCCGGCGGGCAACGTCGAGTTCGCCCGGATCGACCGGCCCGGCTTCTACGGCTGGCCGTACTGCACCGCCCGCAACGACGCCTACAACGACTACACCTTCCCGTCCGGGCCGTCCGGGGCGAAGTTCAACTGCGCCGGCGGGCCCGTCAACAACTCGCCCAACAACACCGGCATCACCCAGCTCCCGCCGGCGATCCCGGCCTGGCTGCCGTACGGCGGTTCCGGCTCGCCGCCCGAGTTCACCGGCGGTGGCCTGTCGCCGATGGCCGGCCCGGTCTACCGGTACGACCCGAACAACACCTCGCCCGTGGCGTTCCCCCAGTACTACGACGGCACCTTCTTCGCAGGCGAGTTCGGCCGCCGCTGGATCAAGAACGTCAAGCTCGACTCCAGCGGTCAGCCACTGAAGATCAACCCGTTCCCGTGGACCGGCACCCAGGTCATGGACATGGAGTTCGGCCCGGACGGCGCGCTCTACGTGCTCGACTACGGCACCGGCTGGTTCAACGGCGACGCCAACTCGGCGCTCTACCGCATCGAATACGCCCGCGGCGGCCGCGCGCCCGTGCCGAAGGTCACCGCCACCCCCACCAGCGGCACCGCGCCGCTGACCGTGGCCTTCTCCTCGGCCGGCACCCTCGACCCGGACGGTGACCCGTTCACCTACGCCTGGGACTTCGACAACAACGGCACCACCGACTCGACCGCCGCGAACCCCAGCTTCACGTACACCACCAACGGCACCCGCAGCCCGACGCTGACCGTGCGGGACACCACCGGCAAGACCGCCACCGCGAGCGTGGTCGTCACCGTCGGCAACAGCGCCCCGGTGGTCACCGTGAACACCCCGTTGAACGGGCAGACCTTCACCTTCGGAGACGCGATCCCGTTCTCCGTCACGGTCACCGACGCCCAGGACGGCACCATCAACTGCGCCCGGGTCAAGGTGAACTACGTCCTCGGGCACGACTCGCACGGCCACCAGCTCGCCAGCGCGCAGGGCTGCACCGGGGTCATCCAGACCTCGGCCGACGGCGAGCACGACACCGCGGCGAACATCTTCGGCATCATCGACGCCGAGTACACCGACCTGGGCGGAGGCGGCCAGCCGGCGCTGACCACGCACACCCAGGCGGTGCTGCAACCCCGCATCCGCCAGGCCGAGCACTTCGGTGACTCGTCCGGCGTCCAGATCGTCGCCGGGGCGGCCGGGCACGGCGGTGCCGCCGTCGGCTACATCGACAACAACGACTGGATCTCGTTCCGTCCGTACAACCTGACCGGCATCCAGTCGTTCAGCGCCCGGGTCGGCGCGCCGGCCGGCGGCGACGGGACGCTGGAGCTGCGCGTCGACTCACCCACCGGGCAGTTGGTCGGCTCGGCGACCGTCACCTCCACCGGCGGGTACGCCAACTTCGCCACGGTCACCGGCGGGGTCACCGCGCCGACCGGCACCCGCACCCTGTACCTGGTCTTCAAGGGTGCCGGGCCGTGGTTCGACATCGACGAGTTCACCCTCTCCACCAGCCCCGGCGGTCCCGGCCCGGACCCGGACCCGGATCCCGGCACGGGCACCAACCTGGCCAGGGGCAAGCCGGCGCGGGCCTCCAGCTTCGAGGGCGCCTTCGTCGCGGCCAACGCGTTCGACGGTGTGGCCGGCACCCGCTGGGGCAGCGCCTTCGGTGACCCACAGTGGATCGACGTGGACCTGGGCGCGACGTACGCCCTCAGCCGGGTCAAGCTGACCTGGGAGGCCGCGTACGGCAGCGCGTACCAGATCCAGACCTCGACCGACGGCGTCACCTTCACCACGATCCGCACGGTGACCGGCGGCGACGGAGGGGTGGACGACCTGACCGGGCTCACCGGCTCCGGCCGGTACGTCCGGCTCCTCGGCACCGGCCGCGGCACGGCCTGGGGCTACTCGCTCTACGAGTTCGAGGTGTACGGCGGCACCGGCACCCCGACCGGCGGCAACCTGCTGCTGAACAAGCCGACGACGACGTCCAGCAGCGAGGGGGCCGACGTGACCGGCGCGCAGGCCGTCGACGGCAACCTCGCCACCCGCTGGTCGAGCGCGTTCTCCGACCCGCAGTGGATCCGCGTCGACCTGGGCAGCCCGACCGCGATCGGACGGGTCAAGCTGGCCTGGGAGGCGGCGTACAGCAGCGCGTACCAGATCCAGACCTCCAACGACGGCACCACCTGGACCACCGTGAAGACGGTGACCGGCGCCGACGAGCACAGCGGCCTCGGCGCGAACGGCCGCTACCTGCGCATCTACGGCACGGCCCGGGGGACCGGCTACGGCCATTCCCTCTGGGAGGTGGAGGCGTACACGAGCTGAACCACCACCACGACGTGGCCGGCACGGTTCTCCGTGCCGGCCACGCCGCTGGCTCCGTCAGTCGTCGGCGACGGCCACCGGTTCGGTGCCGATGCAGCGGACCTTCAACTCGTGCCGTCCGGCCGAACCCTCGAACGTGACCTCGACGTCGTCGTCCGGGCCCCGGTCCACCTCGTGCACCCGGTAACCCTGCGCGGGCGCCCACGACACCAGGCGTACCCCGTCGGGGCCGCACTCGGCCACGGCCGTGCCGCCGCCGGTGGCGAAACTCCGGCGGACCCCGGCGCTCGCGCTCGGTGCGGCGCTCGCCGTGGACGGCCCGCCCGGCGCGGCGCCCACGGTGCCACTCGGCCCCGGCTCCGGCGCGGCGAGCGCCCGCTCGATCTCCGCCTCGCTGCGCACCCCGCCCGGCGTGCCGGTGATGCTCTCACCCACCAGCCGGATCGCGCCCAACCCGATCAGGGTCGCCACGGCGACGGTGGCCACCCACCCGGCGGCGACGAGGACCGAACGACGGCTCATGCCACCGACTATCCCCGATCCACGGTTGTCGCCGGCACATCCGGAGACTAAGGCACGGTTAACGTGGGCCCCGCCGGCAGTGACAGCGGCTAGCCTGCCTGCTGTGGCCCGCCTGCTGCTCATCGAGGACGACCTGACGATCCGTACCCCGCTGATCCGTGCCCTGCGGGAACGCGGCCACGCGGTCGCCGCGGCCTCGACCGCGATGGCGGGCCTGCGCGACGCCCTCGACGACCGGCCCGACCTGGTGGTGCTCGACCTGGGCCTGCCCGACCTGGACGGACGCGAGCTGCTGCGGATGCTGCGCGCGGTCAGCTCGGTGCCGGTCATCGTGGCCACGGCGCGTGACGACGAGACCGAGATCGTCCGGGTCCTCGACGCGGGCGCCGACGACTACGTGGTCAAGCCGTTCACCGCCGCGCAGCTCGACGCCCGCGCCCGCGCGGTGCTGCGGCGGGGCCCCGCCGGTGTCGACGCGCCGGACCCGGCCCTCGTCGTCGGCGGTCTGCGCGTCGATCCCCGGTCCCGGCAGGTCACCCTGGACGACACGCCGGTGGAGCTGACGCCGCGCGAGTTCGACCTGCTGCACCACCTGGCCGGGCGACCCGGTCAGGTGGTCACCAAACGCGAGCTGCTCACCGAGGTCTGGCAGATCCCGTACGGCGGGGCCGACAAGACCGTCGACGTGCACCTGTCCTGGTTGCGCCGCAAGCTGGGGGAGACCGCCCAGCAACCCCGCTACCTGCACACCGTGCGCGGCGTCGGCGTACGTCTCGAAGCGCCCTCGGCCCGCCCGTGAGGGCGCGTCTGGCGCTGCTGGTAGCCGCGGTCAGCGTCCTCACGCTCGTCGCGTTCCTGGTGCCGCTGGCGTTGCTGGTGCGCACCGTCGCGCAGGACCGGGCGACCGTACGGGCCACCGCCGACGCGCAGAGCCTCGTGCCGGTGGTCGGTACCGCCGACGCGCCCACCATCCGGCTCACCGTCGAGCAGTTGGCGGCGGAGTCCGGCCGTCCGGTGAGTGTGTTTCTGCCCGACGGCACGGTGCTCGGCGCCCAGGCGCCCCGTACGCCCGCGGTGGCCCTGGCCGCACGAGGGCAGAGCCTCACCGGCGAGTCGGCGGCCGGACGGGAGGTGGTCATCGCCGTGCAGGGCCGGGCGGACGGCACGGGCGTCATCCGGATCGTGGTGCCCCGCCAGGAGTTGACCGCCGGGGTGACCCGGGCCTGGCTGGTGCTGGCGCTGCTCGGTGTGGTGCTGGTGCTGATCGGGTTGGCGGTCGCCGACCGGCTGGCGCGCACGCTGGTCCGGCCGATCAGCGACCTGTCCGCCGTGTCGCACCGCCTGGCGAACGCCGAGCTGGACGCCCGGGTCGTACCCGCCGGCCCGGCCGAGCTGCGGGAGGTCGCCGGGGCGCTCAACCACCTGGCCGGCCGGATCCAGGTCCTCCTGCTCCAGGAGCGCGAGCAGGTCGCGGACCTGTCCCACCGGCTGCGGACACCCCTGACGGCGCTGCGGCTGGAGGCGGAGTCACTGCGCGACCCGGACGACGCGGTCCGGATCGCGGCCGCCGCCGACGGGCTCGAACGGGCGGTCACCGGGCTGATCGAGCAGGCCCGCTGGCGTCGCGCTCCGGTGCCGGGCGCGGTCACCTCCGACGCCGCGGCGATCGTCGCCGACCGGGTCGCGTTCTGGTCGGTGCTCGCCGAGGACACCGGCCGGGCCGTCCACCTCGACCTGGCCCCCGGCCCGCTGACCGTCGGGGTGGCCGCCGACGACCTGACGGCCGCCGTGGACGCCCTGCTCGGCAATGTCTTCGCGCACACCCCCGACGGCACGCCGTTCACGGTCCGCCTCGTGTCCGACGCCGGCGAGGTGCTGCTCACCGTCGCCGACGAGGGCCCCGGAATGCCGCCGGGCGCCGTGAAGCGAGGGGCCAGCGCGGCCGGCTCGACCGGGCTCGGCCTGGACATCGCCCGGCGGGCCGCCCAGGCCGGCGGCGGCCGGCTGGAGTTGCGCTCCGGCCCGCATGGTGGGGCGCAGGTGCTGCTGCGGCTCGGCCCGCCACCGCAGCGCCAGGCATAGCCGCTGCGCTGCCGGGTAGCTGCCACCCATGGCGCGGTATACGAAACCCGAGCTCAGAGAGCAGATCAAGGAAGAGATCAAGGCGTCCGACAAGGGCGGAAAACCCGGTCAGTGGTCGGCGCGCAAGTCGCAGCTGGTGACGCAGGAGTACAAGCGGCGCGGCGGCGCATTCCTGGGCGAAAAGGACGATCGGCAGAAGGCGTTGCAGCGCTGGGGCAACGAGAAGTGGCAGACGAAGGAGGGCGACGCCCGGGCCCGCAAAGACGGCACGACGAGCCGTTACCTGCCCAAGAAGGCCTGGGACGAGATGTCCGAGAGCCAGAAACGCGCGACCGACACCAAGAAGCGGGAGGCGTCCCGGACCGGCCGGCAGTACGTCGCCAACACCGGCCCCGCCAAGAAGGCACGACGCGACGCCACCACCTCCGGCCGGATGTCGGAGATGTCGGTGGCCGAGGCCAGCAAACTCGTCCGTGGCCTCGACACGCGACAGCTCCGGACCGCCCTGCGCAACGAGCACGCCGGCAAGGACCGCAAGACCCTCGTCCAGCGGCTGGAGGCGGAACTCAACCGGCGTGGCTAGCCGCCAGCAGGCCCGGAGAGCGGCCTACGGTCCCGAAGCCGGTCGCGGTGACCCGCTCGTCATCCCGGCGACGCAGGATCCGCACCTCGGTGGTGGCCCCGGTGCCGGTCAACGGCAGCACCGCCACCGGAGGAGGCGTCACGGCGGTGATGCTCGCCGGTGCGATCGTCACCCCGAGGCCGGCCGCGACCAGGTGCACCACCGTGGTCCAATTGCCGGCGTCCTGGACGATGCTCGGCGTGTAGCCGGCTTCCAGGCACGGCCGGAGATTGCGCTGGTAGGCCCGCTCGCCGGCCATTCGCGGGATGAAGACGAACGGGTCGTCCCGCAGCACCGCCGCGTTGATCGCGCGGCTTCGGGCGTGCGGGTGGTCGGCCGGCAGGACGGCGACGAAGGACTCGGTGGCGAAGGTGACGCCGACCAGGTCGTCGTGGTCGTCCGCGTCCCGAACCACGCCGAGATCGACCTCGCCGCTCAACAGCCGGTCGACGATCTGCGCCGTGTACGCCTCGTGCAGGCGTAGGTGGACGGCCGGATGGCGCTCACGGAAACGACGGATCGGCCCGGCCAGCCCGAGCTGGATGGCCGAACTGACGAAGCCGATGTCGAAGCGTCCCTGCTCCCCGCGCCCGATGCGGCTCGCCTCGTGCACGTCGTCGGACACGGCGGCCAGCACCCGCCGGCACCGGACGAGATACGCCTCACCGGCGGGCGTCAGCGCCACCGACCGGGAGGTGCGGACGAACAGCGGCGTACCGATCATCGCCTCGAGCTGTCGGATCTGCTGCGACAGCGGCGGCTGGGCCATCCGCAGTCGCACCGCGGCCCGACCGAAGTGCAGCTCCTCGGCGACCGCGACGAAGTACCGCAGGTGGCGCAACTCGGGATCCATACGTCGAGGATACGAATCAGTCCAAACAAGATATTGGACGTTCGAATGAGGGCGGCCGGAGAATCGGGGTCATGAATCCGAGCACGCTGACCGTCACGTCCATGACGACCCCCGAGGAGGCCGATGCCTTCCGGACGCTGAACGAAGAGTGGATCTCCCACCGCTTCACCATCGAGGAGTCGGACCGTAAGACGCTCGGTGACCCGTTCGCTGCCATCGTCGCACCGGGCGGCGACGTGCTCGTCCTGCGCGACGGCGGGGAGATCGTCGGTTGTGTCGCCCTGGTACGCAGCTCGGCGGACGTCTTCGAGTTGTCGAAGATGGCGGTGACCCCGGCGCTGCGCGGCAGGGGCCTGGGCCGGCAACTCATCGAGGCGGCGATCGGGCGCGCCCGCGAGCTCGGCGCGGCCACCCTGTTCCTCGGCAGCAGCACCAAGCTCCCGAACGCCGTACACCTCTACGAAACGGCCGGCTTCCAGCACGTCGCCGCGGAACAGATCCCGCTGGCGCCGTACGACCGTGCCGACGTCTTCATGCGGATGGCGCTCTGACCGCCGGCTTAACCCGGCCTTAGCGTTGGGACAGCGCGCTGCTATCCCGGTTCCGCCGATCCTCGTAGTCGACAACCGAGGAAAGGTGGACACCACGATGAAGCGGACCAATCTGCTCCTGGCGTCGGCCGGCGGGGTGGCGGTGCTGGCAGTGGCCGGGGCCGCGCTCGGCGTCACCGCCGCGAAGGACTCGCGCACCGACACGACGCTCGCCGCCGCGACCGTCGCGCCGACGGCCGAGAGCACGACCGCCGCGCCGGCGACCGGCGGTCCGTCGTCGACCGGCACACCATCGGGTACGCCGACGAGCGGTGCCCCGTCGCCAAGTGGAGCCCCGTCTGCGGGCGGGGCGCCGGCCGGCGCCGCTGTCGACGAGAAGCGGGCCGGGGAGATCGCGCTCGCCAAGGCTGGCGGCGGTCAGATCGTCGAGATCGAGGCCGAGCAGGAGCACGGCCGTGCGGTCTGGAGCGTCGAGGTCGTCGTCGGCGACACCGAGCACGAGGTGGACGTTGACCGTGCGGACGGCTCGGTGGTCAAGGCCGAGCAGGAGCCGGTCGATGTCGATGACGACGCCGATGACAAGAACGACGACGCGGACGACGACGGCGACGACAGCGACGACGGCGACGACAGCGACGACGGCGACGACGACTGATCGTCGAATCTCGCCGCCCGCCCCGGGGGCGACCCGAGGCGGGCGGCGACGTCGTGGAGCAGATGCCCCGGCGCGGTGGTCTAGATCGGCACGCGTTGTTCCTGGACCGTCGGTTGCTCCTGGGCCGTCGGTTGCTCCTGGGCGAACTGGGTGCGGTACAGCTCGTGGTAGCGACCGCCCGCCGCGAGCAGGTCGCCGTGTCGTCCGCGTTCGACGATCCGGCCGGCCTCCACGACGAGGATCTGGTCGGCCGCCCGGATGGTGGACAGCCGGTGCGCGATGACCACGCTCGTGCGACCGGTCAGGGCCTCGGCGAGGGCGTCCTGGACCGCGGCCTCCGACGTGGAGTCGAGGTGCGCGGTGGCCTCGTCGAGGATGACCACGCGCGGCCGGGCCAGCAACAGTCGCGCGATGGTCAACCGTTGCCGCTCGCCGCCGGACAGGCGGTATCCGCGTTCGCCGACGATGGTGTCGAGACCATCGGGAAGCGTACGGATCAGGTCGTCGAGTCGGGCCCGCCGCAGCACGTCCCACATCTCGTCCTCGCTGGCGTCGGGCCGGGCGAACGCCAGGTTGGCGCGGATGCTCTCGTGGAAGAGGTGCCCGTCCTGGGTGACCACGCCCAGCGCCGTCCGGATCGACTCGGCGGACAGGTCGCGTACGTCGACGTCGCCGAGCTTCACGGTCCCGTCATCGACGTCGTACAGGCGGGGCACCAACTGCGCGATCGTCGACTTGCCCGCCCCGGAGGAGCCCACGAGCGCGACCATCTGACCCGCCTCGGCGCGGAACGACACCTCGTGCAGCACGTCCTCGCCGCCGCGCGTGTCGAGCTTCACCACGTCCTCGAGGGAGGCGAGGGACACCCGGTCCGCGGACGGATAGCCGAACCGTACCCCGTCGAACTCGACCGCGACCGGTCCGTCGGGGAGGGGGCGGGCGTCGGGCTTGTCGAGGATCAGCGGCCTGAGGTCGAGGACCTCGAAGACCCGCTCGAAGCTCACCAGCGCGCTCATCACCTCGACCCGGGCGCTGGCCAGCGACGTCAGCGGCGCGTAGAGGCGTGACAGCAGCAGCGCGAGGGCGACCACGGTCCCGGCGTCGAGGCTGCCGCGCAGGGCGTACAGGCCGCCCAGCCCGTAGACCAGGGCCAGCGCCAGCGAGCCGACCACGGTGAGCGCGGTGATGAAGACCCACTGCAGCATCGCCGTACGGACGCCGATGTCCCGTACCCGCCGTGCCCGGGCGGCGAACTCGGCGGACTCCTCGGCCGGTCGCCCGTACAGCTTGACCAGGGTGGCGCCGGGCGCGGAGAACCGTTCCGTCATGCGGGTGCTCATGGCCGCGTTGTGCTCGGCGGCCTCACGCTGCAAGCGGGCGAGCCGTGAGCCCATGCGGCGGGCCGGTAGCACGAAGATCGGCAGCAGGACGAGCGCCAACAGCGTGATCTGCCACGAGAAGCTGAGCATCACGGCCAACGTCAGCATCAGCGTGACCGCGTTGCCGACCACACTGGACAGAGTGTCGCTGAACGCGCGCTGCGCGCCGATCACGTCGTTGTTCAGGCGGCTGACCAGCGCACCTGTGCGGGTCCGCGTGAAGAACGCCACCGGCATCTGTTGGACGTGGTCGAAGACAGCCGTCCGCAGTTGAACGATCAGCCCCTCACCGATGCTGGCGGAGAGGAATCGGGTCACCAGCCCGAGGCCGGCCTCGGCGAGGGCGATCACCGCGATCAGTACGGCCAACCGGACCACGACGCCGCCGTCGGCGCCGTCGACGATCGCCTCGACCACCCGACCGGCGAGAATCGGCGACGCCACCGTGAGGACTGCCGTCACCACACTCAACAGCAGGAATCTGACGATCAGTGCGCGGTGCGGCCGGGCGAACCGCGCGATCCGCTTCAGGGTGGCGCGGGACAGCGGTCGCTCGTCCCGCGCGTTCATCGCGTGGCGCAGAGACGTCCACGCGGTAACTTCCATGCTCATGCGTACCTCCGATACCGGAGGCTAGGACCTCATCCAAGCTTCAGGTCAAGCCGCGCGATAAGGTTCCCGCGTGCCATTGACCAATCCATGGCTGGCCGGGCCCACGCCGGTTGGGCGGCTCGATCGTGAACGGCTCGACGAGCGCATTCTCAACCTGCTGTCGTCGCAGAACATGTGCGTACTCGCGACCACGGGTCCGGACGGCCCGCTGGCCACCCCGGTGCGGTACTACCCGCTCGGCTTCACGGTGCTGTTCACGGCCTCGCCGCGCTCGCCCAAGATGCGCAACATCGCCGCCGATCCGCGAGTGTCCGTCGGGATCTTCGCGCCGCTGGTCGGGCTGGCCAGCAGCCGTGGGGCGCAGGTGTTCGGTACCGCCCGGGTGCTCGATCCGGCGCATCCGGACCGTACGCACTACTGGGAGGCGTTCCGATGGGAGAACGAGCACGCCGAGCGGGGACGCTCGGTGTCCGAGCCGCCCGAAGACACCCTTGTGGTCGTTGAGCCCGAGCGGATTGTCTATACCGAGCACTGGCTGCGACGTGAAGGGTTCGCACCCCGCCAGGTCTGGCGCCGCACGCCACCCGCGCGGCAGTGCACCTAGGCCCTGACAAATGGCCCAGCGCACTAGGGCCTGTTTCATAAGAGCTGGCCGGCCTGCGGCGGGCCCGGACGACGACCGGCGGCGTTGCGGTTTCGTCCGGATACAACACCGGTATCCGGACGAAACCGCGCCTTGCCGGATCGCCGCCCGGACTCCGCCTCGGCTCGACCGCCCTTATGAAACTGGCCCTAGGCGATCGTCAGTCGGGGCCGGGCCGTTCTCCGGTCCGGCCCCGACTACTTCTGGTAGCCGTAGTTGTCGCAGGTCCTGCGCCCCAGGACGCAGTTCTTGGTGCGCTTGTTCATGGTGTTGACGTCCCACACCACGAACGCGTCGCCGTGCATCGACGAGGCGCTCTTGCCCGCCTTGTCGGAGGAGAGGTAGTAGCCCGCCGGGGTGCCCTTGGCCGGGTACTGGATGTCGAAGGTGATCGCCGGGATCCGAACCGGGTGGCCGGGCGGGCAGGTACCGCCGCTGCCGTACGCCACATGGTCCTTGTGGTTGGGGCTGTCCAGGTGCTTGCCGTCCCAGCAGTCCGGGAACTGCAGCATGAAGTGCAGCGTGGCGGTCCCGCCGCAGATCGGCCAGTTGCCGTTGGTGCTGCGGGCGACGCCGTCGAGGTCGCCGGGACCGTAGAAGGCGCAGTAGAACTGGCCGGTCGCGCCGCGCGGTGTCGGCTGCTTCTTCTTGGCATCCCCGGAGATCATGCGCAGGCCGTTGGGCATGGGCATCTGGCCGGTCGAGTTCTTCGCGAGCGAGCGGTAGTAGACCCGGAAGCCGGTGGTCTCGACCGGCTTACCGGTCGCGTTGTCGTAGAGCGTGGGCACCCAGTACGCGGAGTGATCCTGGATCGGCTTGCAGGACGTGGCCGTGAACTTCGTCAGGTCTCCGGCGACGGTGTTCGCGTCGACGGCCTTGTTGCCGACGAAGGAGTGCATGTGTGAGGCGCCCGGGAGGCCGGGGGCGACGATCGGGTCGTCCGGCAGTCGGTGGCTGTACTGGCAGTCCGCCCGGAACTCCGGCAGGTCGCCGACACCGGCCGGGGCGGGGTCGATCTTCAACGCCTGGTACGCGTCGGCCTGCGCCTTCCAGGCCGCCCGGTCGATCGGAACCCAGCCGGTGGTGGGAACCTTCGGTGCGGCAGCGGCCGACGGCGTCGCGCCGGTCGACGGAGTCGCGGAGACCGAAGGTGTCGCCGAGGCCGACACCGCCGTTCCGGACGACTCCGGCTGCCCGGCCGACGGCGACGGGTACTCGGCGGCGTTGGCCGCGTTTGACGGCTCGGACTGCGCGGCGCCGTTGCCCAGGTACACGGCGCCGGCCGCGACGACGAGCACGACGGCCGCGCCCGCGGCGACGCTCAGTCTCTTGTGGGTGGCCCACCCCGGGGGACGATGACGGGACGGCGGCGGGCCTTCGTACGACACGGGTCACTCCCAACGAACACACGACAAGCTGACCCGAACGGTCACGGCCGCCGTATGGTAGGCACTCGCCGCGCGTGCCGGACAGGGTCTTTAAACACCCTTAATCAAGCCGGTCCGGGCGTACGTCTGGACGAAAAATGGGTAATGGTGGGCGATGAAGTCGACCTGGAAGCCCCACGAGAAGCACGGCGGCCTGACCGACAAGGACAAGCGCGAGCTGCCGGAGACCGTCTTCGCCTTCCCCGGCAAGCGCAAGGAGCCGATGACCGACGCCAGCCACGTCCGCAACGCCATCGCCCGCTTCGACCAGGTGCAGGGCGTCACCGACGCGGACCGCGACCTGGCCTTCCAGAACATCCTCGCCGCCGCCAAGCACTACGGCGTGGACGTCGCCGAGACGAACTGGAAGCAACTCGGCAAACTGCCGCACACGCCCAACCCGGCGCACTGAACGCGGGCCGGGGAGGGGTTCCGAGGTCGGTTCGCGCACGTGTTAGCGTGCTCGTCGTTGTCAGCGAGCGCCGCTAGCTCAACTGGCAGAGCAGCGGACTCTTAATCCGCGGGTTCGGGGTTCGAGTCCCTGGCGGCGCACCAACGAGATAGGCCCTGACCTGGTGGTTCACACTGGGTCGGGGCCTTTTTCGTGTCCGGCCGTCGCCGGTGGTCAGGAGCATCGGGGGCGGTAACGGTGGGATGCGGCGGGCTGCTCTAGGACACCGCTCCGTGGCTGCTGCGCACGATGGTCGGGTGGTCGAGGGCTGCGGCAGTCGGCGGTTCTTGATCGGTTCGGGGGGGGGGGGGGGCGAATCCCGAATGGGCTCGGAGCCGAGGTCCGGCGATCTAGGGCAGAACGCGGTAGCCGGGCCGCAGTAAGGGGTGTAGGAGCCGCAATGCATTCGGCACCCTGAGGGGCAACGTCGGCCATATGAAGCAACTGCCCCTGCCCGAATTGAGTCCGTTCGCTGGGGCGACAAACGTGGCCGACGAGCGCTCGGGCGATTAACGCAACAGGCTGCTCAGCTACCGAGCACCGCCGACTAGAAACGGCAGGAACGCGATGTGCATCTCGCGGGCAGGGTCACCGTTCGCGTGGACCACGAAGTCGTACCGCTCGTCCGAGGCGGTCGAGCCACGCCGCTTGAAGTTCGGATGCGCCTCGAACGCCGCGACGGCCTTGCCGATCACGCTGGTGACGTCGCGGTCCCGGATGAACAGCAACAACGCGGCCTTGGTGTCGCGCCAGGTCAGGTAGCCCAAGAGTTGATCGATCGTGTCCGTAATCTTGGTGGCGCCGTCCTTGGGTCCGAAGATCTTGCACTCCCCGATGAACACGTTGGCGTCCTTCTCGCGGATAAGGATGTCGGTCTTGCCGCCGCAGTTAAATAGTTCGCCGCCAGCTCTGCCCTCGAATTGAGCGTTCAAGAGGATCAGCAGCAGATCACGGATGAGTTCTTCGCCGAGCTTTTCGGTCAGCGATGGACTGCGCTCGAACGCGTTACGCGCGTTACGCAGGACCGCGAGTGCATCTTCGTAGCTTGCTTTTTCAAGGGCCGGCTCGGGCTCAAAGGGATTAGCCTGGGCCCGGCTCGACTGCGTCGTGCGGGTGACGAGGCGACGCCGCTGTACCGGCAGTGCGTAGACGTTGGCGTCAGCCCGCCGCCGGATCGGAATGCCGATACTGGCATGGACTTGCCGCGCCGCGAGCAGTCGTGCGCGGCGTTGGGCCACCCATTGCGGCATCTGGTTAAGTAGGTTGCTGATATGGGTGTTGATGTCAGTGCGAGCGAAGCCCAGACCCTTCTCGATGCGATCGATTCGTGTGCGAAACCACTGTCTGACTGCCTCCGGATCGGGGCGGGTTCCCTCCCAGACGATCACCAGCTCGCTGGCCTTCTCGTCGACCTTAGCCTCTATCGGCGCAATGAAGTACTGACTTGCTTTCATCGTGAACGGAGCCGGGTGGCCGCTGAAGGGGATCCGGACTGTGTACTGAACGACTCGTTCGCGTACGCGCTCTCCGAACATATTGACCACCGAGCGCTCAGCCTCGGTGGGCCTCTCGTCCATGTACCACTCGTCCGGATGCAGCGCCGGGCATTCGACGGCGCCGACGGCGACGAGCTCGGTGATGAGGTCGGCGTCGGTGCGCGCCAGGAAGTCGTCATCGTTCCAGGCGTTCAGGGCGTCCATGACCTGCTTGAGGTTGGTGCCCAGGTCTGCCGCTAATTCGCGGCCGTTGAATAGATGGTTGCTCGCCACCCGGCTACTTTACGGGGCAGGTCTGACATCTTCTCTGGTCGACTGCTGCAAGCTCGTGCGGCTGGCATTTTTTTGCGTGCAGTTGTTCGCATACGTCCCATCTGATGCTGCGCGAGGCTGGGGTTCTGACGAACTCTCCTATCGTAGTCAGTCGCTACGATGTTGGTCATGCCTGACTGGGGAAATGCTCCTGAATGGGTGGCCGCAGCGATCGCGGCCGCCGCTGCACTGTTCGCGTGGCGTTCGTATGTGGCCTCGGCAGAGTCAGCAGCGACGGCTGCGAAGCTGCTCCAGCAGCAGCAAGCGCCGCAGTTCACTGCCGAGGTGGAGAACCCTAACGGTGATGAGACCGGCCACCATGGTTGGCACAGGCTGATGATTGGCGTCGCAGCGTCGCCAGCTGGCCCACTTGATGAGCTGCGAGTCGATCTGCTAACCGATGGCGTCTCGTTCACCCCCGGCATCAACGGAGTCGAGCCGGGGGAGCCGCGGTTCACTGCGGTGCATGCGTACGAAGGGGTCAAGCCGGCCGGGCTGGATGTCGGCGACCGGGCACATTGGCGGGTGGAGTTCGCGGAGAGCGATGCTGGTATGCCTACCCTCGATCAGGTCGAGATCCGCGTAACGGCGACTCGCGGCGGACACAGCTGGACCAGCAAGTTGCACGCGGACGTCGCAGCGTGCCGGACAGAGCGGGAAGCGCTGCGAAGTTGGCGTCGTTCGGATCGGAGCTGAAAACACCAGTCCGGGTCGCGAAACTACAAGCGCCTCGCCCTACCGAGGCGCTCATCTGCCGCAGATCGCGTGGGCTCGCTCCGTGCGCGGTGCGGCCGTCCGCGAGGCTGGCGAGATGGCGTTGTGGGTTCAGGTACGCGAGCGGGCACCGACGGAGGGAGCGGCTGCCGATGGCGCTGATGGTGTCGGCCCTACCTGAATGCCCCCCGCTGGACAGACGTGCTGTAGCTGATCTGCGTCGCCCGGCCTGCCCTACGCTGACATCATGAGTAAACGGGGCGTGAACCAAACTCCAGCGCTCGCCCTAGCTGGCGGGCGCTGATGGAACGGCAGACCGAAGTGCCGACTCACGTGCTCTCAGACGAAGTCCGTGCTCACGTGGCGACGCTGTGGCGATACCACGACATGCACCACGAGCTACGCCCGTGCGACGTGGGCATCGGGCTGGGCAGCCATGACCTCGGCGTTGCAGTGGTCGCATCGCGCCTGTTTCAAGCAGGCCTGTTCCCATGGATTGTTTTCACCGGTGCGAACGCCCCGACCACGGTCGAAAGGTTCCCGCGTGGAGAGGCGGTGCACTACCGCGAGTACGCCGTCGAGCAGGGTGTGCCCCCGGAGGCGGTTCTCGTGGAGCCGCGTGCCACGAACACCGCCGAGAACCTCGAATTCTCCCGTGCGCTCCTGGCCGAACGCCAGATCCCGGTGAAGTCGGTGCTGATCATGTCGCGGCCCTACCAACAGCGTCGGGCCTACGCCACCTGCAGGCTGATCTGGCCGGAGGTCGATGTGGTGTGCGCCTCAAACCCGCTCGAGCTGGACGACTACGTGCGCAGCATCGGCGACCCGCGGCGGGTGGTGGACATGCTGGTGGGCGACACGCAGCGGATCGAGGTGTACGCCGAGCGCGGGTTCGCTATCCCCCAGGAGATGCCGGACGAGGTGCGGGCGGCCTTCGAGCGCCTGGTGGCGGCTGGCTACACGAGCCGGTTGATCTGAGCCCAGCTACCAGCGGGGGCCTCCCGTCCGGACGCCCATTCGGTCGCTGAGTTCGACGGCCAGTCGTGGTGGCCGGGGGCGGGTGAGGATGTCTCGGACGAGGTCGCGGGAGAGCTGGTGGTAGCGCACCTGGTCGGGCCCGAGGGTCTCGGCGTCTAGGAGCGCGGCGAGCGCGTCGTCGATGCGGTTCCACCGGGCGAGGGCTCGGGCAGTTTCGATGGCGTGGCGAACCTGCCGCTCGACGGGCACGGTGCTGGTGTCGAGTGGGGCGCCGATGGCGATGGCGCGTTGCACATCGCCGAGTTCCATCGCCACGGTCGTCTTGTGGATCGATACGTTGGTCGGCCCGAACGCGGTCCACACGTGGTTGCCGTCGGCGCCGAGCCGCTGTGCGGCGGTATCGGCTTCGTTGATGTGGGTGTCGGCGGAGGCGCGGTCGTCGTCTCGGGCGGCGGCGAGCGCGCAGACGAGGTGCAGGCTGCCGTAGACCGACAGCAGCTGCGGAGTCGGCCTGACGAGCCGGGGTTCCAGGAACCGCGCCGCCGTGGCGGCGAGGCCCAGGGCTTGGGCGTACTCCCCGATGGAGGCGAGCGAGTGCGCGGCGGAGCGGCTGAGTGAGCCGATGACGACGTGGTCGTGGCTGGCGTTGGCGGCGGCCAAGCCCCGGCTGGCGGCGGTCCACGCGAGGTCACCTTCGCCGAGCTTGGTGAGGAACAACGCGGCGAGCTGGTGGGCGTAGGCGGTCATCGCGTGCGCTCGCTGGCCATCGTCTCCGTCGTACGCCTCGGTGGCGGTGAGGCAGTCGTGGATGAGGTAGGGCAGCCGGCGGGCGAGGGTGCCGTATCGCGAGTGCTGGTAGGCGGTCCAGATCTCGGCGACGTCGTTCTCGATCTCGCGGAGGGCGGGGGCCTCGACGTCCCCCGTGCTGGCCAGCGTCGGCGCGAGGTGACGATAGTCGTGAAGCGCGGCCCGCAAGGCCGGGATGGTCTCGCGCCCTGAGTCGTCCGACCACTCGAACAGGCTCGGTGCCTCGATCAGGTCGCCGAGGGACACGTCGAGGGCTTTGGCGATCGCGCGTATGACCGATAGCCGATCGAGGTCAGCCCGGTTCGTCTCGACCTTGCGTAACCACTCCTGGGTCTTGCCAACCAAACCGGCCAGCACCTCCTGGGAGAGCCCTCGTCGACGCCGGTAAAAGGCGACGCGCTGGCCGGTGGTCATGTCTTCCGTCATCCCTCGCACACCATCACCCTGCCCGCTGAAGACCGCCGGACCCGGTACGGATTTTCCCGGTCCTCCGTACGGACCGCCCCTACGTTCAGTTCACCCCAGATCACCGGCGCGTGTCGATGCCGGTGTCGGGGATGACTAACAGGGAGCTGCAGATGGAGGGATCGATGAGCGGCGCACCACACCACGGCTTGGGCCGCTGGCTCGGCCCGTCCTGGAACGAACTGTCTCGGTGTTCTCCCCGCCTGCGTACCGCCATGAGGGCTGCGTGGGTGGGTGATCGGCGGCCTGCTCCCAGCCGCCGTGATGCGGCGGCGGGCTCGCCATTCCCCCGGCGAGCCCGCCGCTCATCGATCCTGGCGGGGGTGGAGGCATGACGGTGTACGTATCGCGTAACGCGATAGCCAGCCAGTCCCGGCGCCCCGAGCCCAGGTGGACGTCCTCACAGGGTCAGGTGCGGCGCGCTGATCCTCCGCTGCTCACCTTCGTGTGGCGTCGGCTGTTCGAGCAGCAGGCCCGCGAGGGCGGTCGCCGGTGACCGGGCAGCAGCGCCGTCTGGCGGCGAACGGGCTCGCGCCAGCCGAGGTGGAACATCTGCCGATGCGCCCGCTGTGGCTGTGCCGCCGGTGCGGGCAGCCATGGCCCTGCGGCGCGGCGAAGCTCGCGCTCCTCGCCGAGTACCGGGAAGAGCCGGTGAGCCTGTTCCTCTACCTGGCCGGCTGCCTGCACGACGCGATCGACGACCTGCATCGGCTCAACCCGAGCGTCACAGGCAGCGCCGCCGACATGTTCGACCGGTTCCTCGGCTGGCCCGCCCGCCACACCCACGCCTACCGCGTCAGTACCACCACGGCCGCCAGCATCGAAGAGGCCTCCTCGTGAACGGCATCGGCCTCATCAACGCTACCGGCCAGCCGGCGGTCGCCGGCAGCTTCCACACCCTGGTCGTGCAGCCGACGAGCTTTTGCAACCTCGACTGCACCTACTGCTACCTGCCCGACCGGAGATCCCTCCGCCTGATGAGCAGCGCAGTCGCGCAGGCTTGCGCCGAGTCGATCGCGCAGCAGAACAGCGGCCATCCGGTGAGCGTCGTGTGGCACGGGGGCGAACCCACCGCAACACCCACCGGGTTGTTCCGGGATCTACTAGACCCATTCGAGGAGCTCCGCCGCGCGGGGATGGTGCGTCACGAGATCCAAACAAACGCGACGTTGATCAACAGGCAATGGTGCGAAGTTTTCGCCGCTCATGGGTTCGAGGTCGGGGTCAGTATCGACGGACCGGGCGCGTTGAACCGGAACCGCCTCGACCGGGCCGGCAACCCGACGGACGCCCGAACCCTGCGCGGCATACAGACCCTGGCCGAGGCAGGGCTGAGGTATTCGGTGATCTGTGTTGTCACCCCGGAAACCATCGACCACGCGGAAGCCCTCATCGACTTCTTCACCGGCCTGCCCGGCTGCGAGTCGGTGGGCTTCAACATCGAAGAGCAGGAGGGCGCTGACCGGGCACCGGTGTCGGAGGACGCCGCGTACCGGTTCTGGCAGGGCCTTATCGAACGTCGCGTCGGCGGCAGCCCGCTCCGGATCCGCGACGTGGACCGGCTGGCCGACTATCTCGCCGCCACCCGCGCTGGCCGCGTCGACCACGAGCCGTACGAGCCGATCCCGACCGTCTCTTGGGATGGACAGGTGGTGCTGCTGTCACCGGAACTGCTCGGCATCACCGAGCCGCGATACGGCGACTTCATCGTCGGCAACGTCCTTCAGCAATCCATTTCCGCCATGCTTGCCGGCGCCGGCGACCTGGGCTACGTCGCCGAGTTCATTACGGCCCTCAACGGCTGTGCCGACCACTGCGCCTTCTACGACTTCTGCCGTGGCGCCCAGGCCGGCAACCGCTACTTCGAGCACGCGACGTTCACCGCCCGAGAGACGACCTACTGCCGGACCACCCGACAGGCCCTCGTTCGCGCCGCCGCGGACCACCTCACCCCTCAAGGAGTAGCACCATGACCAATGCTCTCGCGATCCTCGTCAACGCCGCACCCGAGCAACTCGCTCGCCTCGGCGTCGACCCTGAGCGGTCAGTAGCGTCGATCGACGCGGCGAAGTTCGACAACCGCCCCGCCTGGGCTAACAAGGGTAAGTTCGACAGCCGACCCGGCTGGGACAACTGGAACAAGAAGAAGTAGCCCCAACCACGGGAATGCGCGGGGTGGCGTGCCCACCCCGCGCCTACACAGGTTGAGGACACATGCGCACCACCACGATCGGCGACGTGAAGGTCCTGCTGCCGGACCTCGAACCGGACGACCTCGACATCACCGCGGACCTCGCCGGCGGCCTCACCGAGGCTCTCGTCAACGGCGCGGCGTGGCACGGCTCGCACCTTGAGGACGCCCGCATCCGCAGCAGCCTGATCACCGGCGTGGACCTGAGCGAGAGCACCTGGGAGGCCGGCAGCCTCTACGGCTGCGAAATCACCCGCACCGACTTCTCCGGCGCGACCCTGACCGGCATCACCATCGAACGCTGCGCCATTACCGGCTCCCGGTTCACCGGCACCAGGCTCACCGACGTACGCCTCAAGGACGTCCTGTTCGACGGCTGCCGCTTCGACTACGCCACCTTCCAACGCGTCACCGCCGCCGGCTCGGTCGCCTTCACCGACTGCACTCTCACCAACGGCGCGTGGTCCTCCTGCCGACTACCTCGCATCGCGCTGCGGTCATGTGACCTCGCCGGACTGGAATTGGACTCCTGCCAGCTCGACGGCACCGACCTGCGGGGCAGCCGGCTCCAGGGCCTCAAGACGCCGCTGGACAACCTGCGCGGCGTCACCCTCGGCGAGGACCAGCTTCCTGACCTCACCCAGCTGACCGTCGCCGCCCTCGACCTCAGTGTCCGCAACGACTGAAGCCGAGGAGGCATCGTGCTCGCTGAACCCACTGGCAGCCCGGACACGATCCTCGTCTGCATCCGGGGCAACTCCGGCTCCGGCAAGAGCAGCATCGCCCGCGAGCTACGACGCCGGCACGGCCGGGGCTGCGCCCTGGTCGAGCAGGACTACCTGCGCCGCATCCTGCTGCGCGAACGGGACAAGCCCGGCGGCATCGCGCCTGCGCTGATCGCGCAGACCGTTCGGTTCGCGCTTGACCACGGCTATCACGTGGTGCTGGAGGGCATCATGCACAGCAGCCGCTACCGAAGCATGTTGACCGCGCTGCGGGACGACCACCGCGGCCGGTCGCTGTTCTGCTATCTCGACGTGTCGCTGGCCGAGACCCTGCGCCGGCACCTCACTCGCCCGCAGGCCAGTGAGTTCACCGCCGAGCACATGAGCGGCTGGTACGCCGCTCATGACGTCCTGGGCTGGCCTGACGAACTCGTCCTGCCGGAGACGACCGGCCTGGACGAGGCCGTCGAGGCCATCGCCGCTGCGTCCGGGCTACCCCAGAGCGGATGCGACGACGACCTGCTGCCCGGCCGGCCGTACTCGTGAAGGTGCCCCGAACGCTCTCAGGCCTTGGCGAACCTCGTGGTGAGTCGTGCGGTTGCCTTGACCTCGTACTTCAGGTGGTAGCCGGCGGCGATCACCATCGCCTCGGCGACCTTCGCCGCGTGCTCGTGGCCCTTGACGGCGGCGTTGGCGGCCAGGTCGACCGGCTGCCCGGTGGCGAGGCTGCCGGCCAGGGCGAGCAGTCGTTGGTCGTCGGCGGACAGGTGCTCGACCGCCGGTAGCGCGAGCAGCGCCGCCCAGTCGCGGATCACCGCCACCTGGATGTCGTGGCCGTCGTCGTACTCGGGGATCTGCACGACCTCGACCAGGTCCGCGAAGCCGGGTTGGTCCGGGAACTTGGTGAAGGTCAACAGGTGTACGGCGGCCTTCTCGGTGTCGGAACGGCCGACCCAAGCGCCGGCGCGGATCAGCGTACGGAGGGCGTCGGGGCTGAACTCGGAGGTGGACATGGCAGTGCCTCCTTCGCCGAGGGAATCCTCGTGTCGAGTACAGCAGACGTCGACAAGCATGGATCCCAAGCGATTGGCGCAGCCGGGATAGGTTTGCGCGCTCCGGGTAAGCGGCGCGGATGTGTGCCCACCAGGAGTCGGCGGCTGTCGGCGAGCCGGCGGACCACCGGGAGGCCCGGTTCGACCGCCTGCGGGCGTGGGCACAACGGGCGCTGCGCTCGCGTGCCTGGCGGCTGCGTCTGTTCGGTCTGCTCGCGGTGCAGGCCGGCGTCGCCGCCGCGATCGCCTGGTTCGTGGCGTACCAGTTCTTGGACAATCCGTCCCCGGTCCTGGCGCCGACGACGGCGGTCGGCATCGTGGCGGCCTCGATGGGGTCGCGCCTGCGGCGCACCATCGAGCTGCTGGTCGGGGTGACCCTGGGGCTGGCCGTCGGCGACGTGCTGATGCCGTTCTTCGGCATCGGGTTCTGGCAGACCGGTGTGGTCGTCGTGCTGGCGATAACGGTCGCCATCCTGCTCAAGGGGGGCGGTTCGCTGCTCACCCAGGCCGGCGGCACGGCGGTGCTGATCGCGACCCTGGAGCCGCCGCTACGGGACCTGTCCGTCCCCCGCTTCGTCGACGCGGCGGTCGGGGGGCTGGTCGGGCTGGGGGTCGGTCTGCTCCTGGTGCCCATCCATCCGCAGCGGACGCTGCTGCGGCTGGCCGAGCCGGTGGTCGGGCCGGCAGCCGACATCATGCATGACCTGGCGACGGCGCTACGTAAGCGCGATCTCGGGGACGCCGAACGGAGCCTGCGCGGGTTGCGCGAGCTCGATCCCCGCCTGGCCGCTCTCAACGACGGGCTCAGCGCCGCCCAGGAGGTGACGCGGCTCGCGCCCCTGCGGTGGCGCGACCGTGACTCCTTGGCCTTCCACACCACGGCGATCCGGCACCTGGAGCGGAGCCTGCACGGTTGCCGTTCACTGTGCCGGCGACTGACCACCGCGCTGAAGGACGACGAGCCGATTCCCGAGGAGTTTCCGCAGGCTATCGACCTGCTGGCCGACGCGATGCCAACGCTGCGCCGAGCTGTCCAGGTCGGTCGGGAGCCTCAGGAGACCCGCGACCAGATCCTGGCGGGCGTCGAGCTGGTCGGGCGGGCGCAGGGAGCCGTCCGGGACTCGACCCGCCCGCACATCCATCGTCTCGGCTATTCGGGTTTGGTCGCGGTGGGGGAGTTCCGGGCGGCCGCCCACGATCTGCTGATCGCCAGCGGAATCGAGACCGTGCGGGCGGCGGCCCTGGTGCGGCAGGCGGTGGATGAGGACTACCAGGATCGAGCGGCGGAAACGGGGACGCCGAGCTCAGGCCGCCCGGAGTGAGGCGAGGATGTCGAGGTAGTGCGGGTTGGTCATGACGCCCAGCACGTTGCCGAAGGGGTCCACCACCGACGCCGTCACGAAACCAGTGTCTCCGCGAGGCGTGATCGGTTGGTACTCGGTGGCGCCCAGGGCCAGGAGCCGTTCCACGGTGGCGTCGAGGTCGTCGACGTGCCAGTGCATGACCGCCCCGCCAGGCCCGCTCGCCGCGCCCGGGGGCGCGTACCGGCGGTCGATGATGCCCAGCTCCGCCTGGTAGTCGCCGAGGCGGAACTCGGTGTAGGCGGGACGCCCGTCCGGGCCGGGTCGCGAGAAGTAGGCCTCCTGGCCCAGGAACCGGGCGTACCAGTCGGTGGCCGCCGCCACGTCGTCGGCCCAGATGTTGAGGGTGGCGAATCCGCGCAGGCTCATCCGGTGTCCTTTCGTCGATGTCGTCGAACGGTCACGCTATCGGCGGCCACCGACACCCTCGCCGGATCTCGGGGCTGCGTTCGTGTAGCGACGGGTTTCCCGGGTAGTCGCCGTCAGCCTGACGAGGGGGGTCAGTGTGCAGACGCGATATCCGGGGATCGAGGAGCACGGCCTGATCGGCGACCTGCAGACCGCCGCGCTGATCAGTAGGGACGGAACGGTCGACTGGTTCTGCGCGCCGCGCTTCGACTCGCCGAGCGTCTTCGCCGCCCTGCTCGACCGCGACAAGGGCGGACACTTCCAACTCTCGCCCGACGAGATCGAGTATTCGAGCAAACAGCTCTACCTACCCGGCACGCCGATCCTGATCACCCGCTTCCACAGTGCCGACGGCGTGGGCGAGCTGTTGGACTTCATGCCCGTAACGGGCGAGCAGGCCACCGACCGGCACCGGCTGGTCCGGCTGGTCCGGATGGTTCGGGGAAGCATGCGGTTCCGCTTCGACTGCCGGCCCCGGTTCAACTACGGGCGCGACCCGTACGAGTTGGAGGTCCATCCGGAGGGCGACGTCTTTCGCAGCTCGACCCTCTCGCTCACCCTGACTGCGTTCAAGGACGCGAAACGGCTTGTCGACAACGGGGCGATCCACCGGGACGCGGAGGGCGTCTGCGTCCGTTACGAGTTGCACGAGGGCGACATCGGTGGGGTCGTGCTGGAGACGGCCTGCCCCCACCCACCCCGGGCTCTCACCACGGAAGAGGCCTGCGAACTGCTCGCCGAAACCCGGGACTACTGGCGTCGGTGGGCCCTGCGAACCTCCTACACCGGTCGCTGGCGGGAGATGGTCGAAAGATCGGCCATGACCCTCAAGCTCATGACGTACGCCCCGACAGGCGCCCTGGTCGCCGCGCCGACGGCGGGGTTGCCGGAGCAGATCGGCGGCCCGCGGAACTGGGACTACCGCTACACCTGGATCCGCGATGCCTCGTTCTCGGTGCACGCGCTGCTCAGCGTCGGTTTCACCGATGAGGCCCAGAAATATCTGTCGTGGCTCGAAGCGCGTATCCAGGAGGCCCACGACGGCGGCCTGCCACTGCAGATCATGTACCGCATCGACGGCTCGCCGGACCTCCCCGAAGAGGTGCTGCCGCACTTGGAGGGGTATCGCGGGTCGGCGCCGGTGCGGATCGGCAACGGCGCGGCGGGCCAGCTGCAACTGGACATCTACGGCGAGGCGCTGAACTCGCTGCACCTCGCCGACCAGAGCGGGCTGATGACGTCGTACGAGGGGTGGCGCAAGACGGCCGGCCTGATGGACTGGCTCTGCGACCACTGGGACCAGCCCGAGGACGGCATCTGGGAGACCCGGTCCGGCCGGCAGGACTTCACCTACGGGCGGATGATGTGTTGGCTCGCGTTCGACCGTGCCATCCGCATCGCGCACAATCGGGGGCGTCCCGCGAGCATCACCCGGTGGGCGGACCAACGCAACGCCGTTTACGAGCAGGTCATCGCACGGGGATTCCATCCGGGACGGCAGGCCTTCGTGCAGCACTACGGGAGCGACATCACCGACGCCTCGCTGCTCGCGATGCCCGGCGTCGGCTTCATCGCGCCGAACGATCCGATGTGGCTGTCGACGTTGCGGGCGATAGACAACGAGTTGGTGTCGGACAGTCTCGTCTACCGGTACGACCCGAAAGCCTCGCCCGACGGGCTCGTCGGCTCCGAGGGCACCTTCAGCATGTGCACCTTCTGGTACGTCCAGGCTCTCGCCCAGTCCGGACGGCTCGACGACGCCCGGTTGACGTTCGAGAAGATGCTGACCTACAGCACGCCGTTGGGGCTCTACTCGGAGGAGATCGCCCCCACCGGCGAGCAGATCGGCAACTTCCCGCAGGCGTTCAGTCACCTCTCGCTGATCAGCACCGCCCATCACCTCGACGCGCTGCTCGACCGACAGCCGTGACGTGGGTGCTCAGAAGAGGGTCAGCGGCTCGACGGAGATCGGGTCGGGCAGCGGGTCGAGACCCGGCACGTGGGCGCGTACCTCGTCGTGGAACCGCCGGGCGAGCCGCGGCGCGTCGGCGTTGTCCGGCGTGTGGACGAACATGGTGGGGGAGCGCCCCTCGCGCAGCCAGCCGGCGGTGACCTCGACCCAACGCCGCCACCCCTGCACGGTCCGGGTGTCGTCGTCGCGGCCCAGGTAGCGCACGATCGGGCGGTCGGTCAGCGCGACGGACCGCAGCGGCACCCGGGGTTTCTTCATCCAGGCGTCGCGTTCGGCGTCACTCGTCGGCGGGCGGCTGAAGAACGCGGTGGTGTCGAAGGGGATCCATTCGGCCGACGCCCCGGTCAGGGTCTCCTCGAGCAGCCGGGTCGCGCCGGGCTCGGTGAAGAACGCGGGATGGCGGACCTCCACGGCGTAGCGGTGGGAAGCCGGGAGCTGCGCGAGGAACCGGCCGAGCGTGGGTACGTCGGCCGGCGCGAACGACCCCGGTAGTTGAATCCAGAGGGCGTGGACGCGTGGGCCGAGGGGCTCGATCGCGTCCAGGAAGGCGTGCAGCGGTTCGTCGGCGTTGGTGAGCCGACGTTCGTGCGTGACGACCTTGGGCAGCTTGAGGACGAATCGGAAGCCGGCGTCGGTCTGCGCCGCCCAGGATGCCACGGTGTCCTGGGTCGGGGTCGCGTAGAAGGTGGTGTTGCCCTCCACGGCGTCGCACCAACTGGCGTAGTGCCGGAGGCGTTCTCCGGACGGCAGCGAGTGCCCCGGCCACGACCGGTGACTCCACATGGCGCACCCCACGTGCAGACGCATGCCGGCCCCTCCTCCGCTGTGCGGCCGCGCCCACCCTAGCGGGCGTCTCGCGACTGATGTCGTCAACCAGTGGTTGACGGAATGCGGGCGTCAACCTATGGTTGACGCATGACCGAACCTTTCCAGATGAGCAACCCCGTCAAGCTCGACGACCTCATCCAGGCGATCAAGAAGGCGCACACCGACGCGCTCGACCAGCTCACCGACGCGGTGATCGCCGCCGACCATCTCGGTGAGGTCGCCGACCACCTGATCGGGCACTTCGTCGACCAGGCCCGGCGCTCGGGAGCGTCGTGGACCGACATCGGCCGCAGCATGGGGGTCAGCAAGCAGGCCGCCCAGAAGCGCTTCGTGGCCAAGGGCTCCACCGAGGCCGCGGCGCTCGATCCGAACGCCGGCTTCGGCCGGTTCACCCCGCGAGCCCGCAACGTGGTGATGGCCTCGCAGGAAGAGGCCCGCGCCGCCGGGAACCCCGAGATCGGCCCCGCGCACCTGGTGCTCGGGCTGCTGGCCGAGCCGGAGGGGTTGGCCGCCCGGGTGCTGGTCGGTCGGGGTGCCACCCCCGAGGCAGTGCGGGAGGCCGTCGGCGCCGTCCTACCGCCGTCGGTCGACCAGGTTCCGGACCTCATCCCGTACGACGCGCGCGGCAAGAAGGCGTTGGAGCTGACCTTCCGGGAGGCGCTGCGCCTCGGGCACAACTACATCGGCACCGAGCACATCCTGCTCGCCCTGCTGGAGCAGGAGGACGGTGCCGGCGTGCTCACCGACCTAGGCCTCGACAAGGCGGCGGTCGAAGCCGACCTGTCCGCCGCCCTCGCCGCCGCCGTCGCGCAACAGTAGGAACCGGGGTCAGGACGCCTCGGGGAAGCCGTAGCGCAGGGCGTGCTCCGGATCGGCCGGGTCGATCTGGCGCACGCCCGCGTCCGCGAGCCGCTTGTTGACCTCGTCGAGCTGCTCGCGGACCAGCCGGGCCTCCTCCTCGGTGACGCGGCCCCGGTGCGGCTTGCCGGCGTGCTCCAACGTGCCGTAGTCGATCTTTTCGGCGCTCTTGCGGGCCTTGGGCGGGCGGACCCGTTCGGCCGTCTTCAACAACTGCGCCATCGGGACGTCGGTGGCCATCGCGTCGAACTCGCTCGCGGTGAGGACGACCCGTCGGGGCTCGCCCCCGCCGTGCCGGTCGTGGATCTCGACCACCGCCACGTCCAGCGCGGCGTCGTCGATGTTCTCCACCTCGCCCGGGGTGGCGTCGAGCTGCACGGGCCCGGCGACCAGGTCCGGGTGCTCCAGGACGACGACACGAACCACCTCGTCGTCCTGCTGCAGAACGGTTCCGGTGAAGTCGGAGACGTGGATCGTCTTCTTGCCCATGCGCGGAGCTTCTCCTGTCGTAGGCCGGGTGCCGGACCTGGAAGAAATTACCCGACAGGTGTGCGAATGCCGTCGCTGGTCCTCCTGCGGTGTGTCGTCCCCGACGCTGTCCGTCGTAGCTGACGCGTCGGTGTGTTCAGCGCCGGTTGAGGCCGTGCCGGCTGGAGCTGGCCGGCAGCTCGTTCAGCGCCGCCCAGGGCAGCCCGCCCGTCGCACGGACCACCCGGTACCCCGCCTGGGTGGGGGTGCCCTCGGCGGTGCCCGCCGCTCGCCAGAGTCGCGCGGGGTGCTGGTGGAAACGGTCGTTCGGCTGAATCGGCATGCCCATACCGTGGCAGAGAAAGGTGTCCAGATAGGGAAATGCCTATGACGGTCGATGTCGCGAGCTGATTCCCGGATCTCGGGCAGCGTCCCACCCTGGCGCGATGGTCCGCCCGGTCGAGCCGCCCGGGCGTACGGTGATCACGACGTGTGGGGCGACGGGAGGTACGCATGCTGGACCGGCGGTTGCAGCTGCACCTCGCCTCCTGGCTCGGCCAGTGGCCGGCCGGACCCGGGCTGCACGTGGTCGCCTCGCGCCGGCGGGCACTGCCGGCCTGGGACGGCCGGCTGCGTCCGGCCCTCGCCGTGGACACCGGTCGGAGCGCGGTGCTCTCCGTCGCGCCGGACCGGGCCGCCGCTATCCGGGCGTTGGTCGAGCGCACGCCGGAACGGCTGCTCGCCGCGCTGCCGGAGGCTGTCGGGCACCCCGCCTTCTGCGTGCACGACGGCCCCTTCCGCTGGACTCTCTCGCCCGCGCCCCTGCCCGACGCGGGCGAGTGGGTCGCCTCGACGACCCCTGGGCTGCCGCCCTGGCTGCGGCTGTTCGACCGGCCGGTGCTCGTGGTGCGCGATGCCGACGGCGGCTACCTGGCGGGCGCCGCCATCAAGCGCCACGACGCGTACGGGCACGAGCTTGCCGTCGGCACCGCGCCGGCGGCCCGCGGCCGTGGCCTCGCACGTCGGCTGGTGGCGCAGGCGGCGCGGCGGGTCCTGGACGAGGGCGCGGTGCCGACCTACCTGCACGAGCGGGACAACCAGGCCTCGGCCCGGGTCGCGGAGGCGGCGGGTTTCCCGGACCGGGGTTGGCGGGCGTACGGGGTGTATCCGCGCTGAGGTGGGCTCAGTGCGCGGACCGTGGATCCCGGGCCGGATCCACGGTCCGCAACCTGCCCCCAGGCCCCGGTTCGCTCCGATCGGCCGTGCCACTGACACGCCGATCCGATATCGATCACGCTACGTATCGAAACTGCAAGCTGCAAGATGCGAGCAGTCGGGTCGGAGTGTCGAATTGTGGACTTGACCTGCGACGAAGCGCGGTGACGTTGGCGAGCCGATCAGTAACGCAGGGTCAACCCGCGAGGCCGAGCGCCTCCGCCGCCGCCCGTCCGTTGGCGTGGCTCGCGCCGTACGTGGTGACGAACGCCCGTGCGCCGGACGGTCGCCACGCCCCCGGCCAGCCCATCTCCACGACGGTCACCGGATGCGCGGCGGCCAGCGCGTCGACCAGTTCCGGGCCGCCGGGCAGCCGATGCAGGTGCCGCCCGACCAGCACGATCGGCCGGTCCCCGGCCAGCTCGCGGACGGCCGCCTGATCGGTCTCGCTGGCCACGACGCGGATCTCGCGTCCACCGTCGAGGTGTGGGCCGAGGCCCCACGGCACCCGGCCCTCGGCCATCGTGGACTCGGTGTGCAACTGGACCACCAGCGGCTGGTCCAGGTCGGTGAGCAGTCCCTCCACCCGCACCGCCCGGCGTGCCACCGCGTACCCCAGGTCGGGGTCGGGGGTGGCCGACGACCGGCCGGCGGCCCGGGTCCAGGCGGCGAGCGCGGCGGCGCGGCCGGCCGCCTCCTCGACCCGGGCGACCGGCAGCCGGCCGTCGGTGGTCGCCGCGGCGATCTCGGCGGCCACGCGCTCGACCAGCGCGGCGTCGACCTGCGCGCCGATGCAGAGCAGGTCGGCGCCGGCCGACAGCGCCCGTACGGCGGCCGGCCCGACGCCCCCGGCGGCCACCGCCGCGCCCTTCATCTCCAGGGCGTCGGTGATCACCGTGCCGGTGAAGCCGTACTCGGCGCGCAGCAGGTCGACCAGGACGGCCCGGCTGAAGGTCGCCGGACCGTCGCCGGTCAGCGCCGGCACCCGGATGTGCGCGGTCATCACGGCCTGCGTGCCGGCCGCGACGACCGCGGCGAACGGCGGCAGGTCGCGCTGGCGGAGCAGTTCCAGCGGTACGTCCACCGTGGGCAGCTCGTGGTGGGAGTCGGTGACCGTCGCGCCGTGTCCGGGGAAGTGCTTGGCGCAGGCGGCCACACCGGCGGCCTGGAGGCCACTGACGGCCGCGGCCGAGTGTGCGGCCACCCGCAGCGGGTCGGCGCCGAACGAGCGGGTGCCGATCACCGGGTTGTCGTCGGCGGTGTTCACGTCGACGGTGGGGGCCAGGTTGACGGTGACGCCCAGCGCGGCCAGCTCTGCGCCGATCGACTGGTAGACCCGGCGGGTGAGCGCCACGTCGCCGACCGCGCCGAGGGCGGCGTTACCGGGGTACGGGCTGCCGGTGGCGTGGGCCAGCCGGGTCACGTCGCCACCTTCCTCGTCGATGGCGATCAGCACGTCCGGCCGGCCGGCGCGCAGCGCCGCCGTGCTCGCCGCCACCTGCGCGGGGTCGTGCACGTTCGTGCCGAACAGGGTGTGCCCGGCCAGGCCGTCGGCCACCAGGTCGACCGCCCAGCGCGGCGGGACCGCTCCCGGGTACGCGGCGAGCAACGTGCCCAGCGCGAGCCGGCGCAGTCCTGGATCGAGCCCCACGAGATTTCCCCCTTCGCTTCCCGTGGATACGAACGTGTACCCGCGGTGGTCGTCGCCCTGCCGGGTTGGCCGAGCACTCTGCCTCGGGGTGACCGTTACGCTACGGCTACCCGTTCGCAGGTCGGTTTACAGTTAGCAAAGTTTACTAAAACTAGAGGACGTGGCATGAGTGCGACCCGGCTGCCCGGCACCCCCCGCCTGTTGCGGGCGCTCAACGACCGTGCGGCGCTGGAACTGCTCCTCGAGCGGGGACCGCTCACCCGGGCCCGGCTCGGCGAGCTGACCGGCCTGTCCAAGGTCACCGCCTCGCAGCTCGTCGAGCGCCTGGAGGAGCGTGGCCTGGTCAGCCGGGTCGGCGAGCAGGCCGGCGGGCGAGGGCCGAACGCCCAGCTCTACGCCGTACGCGCGAGCAGCGCGCACGTCGTCGGGGTGGACGTCGGGCCGGACCGGGTGGTGGCCGCCTGCGCCGACATCACCGGCGCCGTCATCGGCCGGGTGGAGCAGTCGACGCGGGACACCGACGATCCGGTGGGCGTGGTGCACAACGCCGTGGTGCAGGCCGCCAGCAGCGCCCAGGCGCAGCTCAGCAGCGTCCGACGGATCGTGCTCGGCACGCCGGGCCTGGTCGATCCGCAGACCGGCGACATCACCTTCGCCTTCAACCTGCCGCGCTGGCACAGCGGTCTGCTGGCCGCGCTGCGGGACGACCTGCACACCCCGGTGGTCTTCGAGAACGACGTCAACCTGGCCGCGGTGGCCGAGGCGCAGTCCGGCGCCGCGCAGGGCGTGGCGGACTTCGTCCTGGTCTGGGTGGGTGCCGGTGTCGGCCTGGCGATCATGTTGGGTGGGCGGCTGCACCACGGCAGCAGCGGAGCGGCGGGCGAGATCGGCTACCTGCCGGTGCCCGGCGCGCCCATCCCACGCGATGTCTCGCGGCGCGCGAAGCCCGCCTTCCAGCAGGTGATCGGCGGTGACTCGGTGCGCTCGGTGGCCCGTGAGCACGGCTTCTCCGCGTCGGACGCCGCCGGCGCGGTGCGTGGGGCGGTCGAGGCCGGCGCCGCCGGTGGCCCGATGCTCGACGAGTTGGCCCGCCGGCTCGCGCTCGGCGTGGCCAGCACCTGCGTGGTGCTCGACCCGCCGTTGGTCGTGCTGGCCGGCGAGGTCGGCCAGGCCGGCGGCACGGCGCTCGCCGACCGGGTGCAGCGGGAGGTCGCCGCGATCACCCTGGTCCGGCCGCGGGTGGTGCCCACCGGCCTCACCGAGGAGCCGATCCTGCGGGGTGCCCTGCGTACCGCGTTGAACGCCGTCCGTGACGAGGTGTTCGGCTCCACCGTCGGCTGAGCCCGCTGCGGCGGTCATGTGAAGGAATATTTCACCGCTGGCCGCCCGGCTGCAAGCTCTTGCCACCGGGCGGCCGTTGCCACCTCAGTTCAGATCACGGCGGCGGAAGGCGGCGAAGGCCAACACGGTCAACCCGCCGGCGACCGCGAGCAGCACCGCCAGCGACGGTCTCCAGGTGAGGGTGTAGAAGCCCTCGCAGGACGTGCCGCTGAAGTTTCGCCGACAGAGCTGGGAATCCCAGATCCGTACCTCACCGCTGAGCCACGCCCCGACGTACGTGGAGAGCATCATCTGTTCCGGCCGCCGGGCGTCGACGATCGCCAGCACCAGCCGGGCGCCCAGCTCCCACACCACCGCGTACGCGGCGACCACTCCGAGCGCCGCCGACGTGTGCCGGCCCAGCGTCGCGATGGCGAAACCTGACGCGGTGGCCAGCAGCACCAGCACCAGGCCACGGCCGTGGATGGCGCCCAGCGAGCTCCAGAAGTCACCGTCGAGCCGACCGGCAAGCCCGGCGGTCTGCCCGATCACCCAGAAGGTGGCCAGGTAGGCCACCGAGGCCACCACCGCCAGCGCCAACATGGCAGCCAGCAGGGTGCCCAGCTTCGTGCCCAGCACCGTCAGCCGGCGTGGCCGCCACAGCAGCAGGTTCACCACCCCACCGGAGTTCAGGTCCGCCCCGATGTACGAGGCGCCGACCAGGAAACCGAACAGCACCAGGAACGCGATGAGGAAGAACAGCAGCGGTTTGGCCTGCTCGGCGAAGTTGAACACCCCCGACAGGTAGTCGGACGCGATCGGCAACCGGTCCTGCTGGGCCGGGTCCATGTCGGAACAGTCGGCGGGCAGGTAGTCCTGGGTGTCGGGGGTCGAGATCCCGTCCCGCCGGGCCAGGCACTGCTGGTAGCTGACCTCCATGCTCCGCCGCGCCTCGATGGCCTGCTGCCGCGCCGAGGAGAGTTCCTGGGCGCTCGGCTGATGCGACCCGGCCAGCGTGGTCGCGGCCGTGATGCCGAACGCCAGCACCAGCAGGACGATCATGAGCTGCACGAAGCGGCGTGCGGAGAGGCGCTCCAACTCGGCCCGGACCAGGTTCACGCGTCCACTCCCCGTACGTCGAGATCGATCACCGGCGCGCCGTCGGCGTCGATTGGTCGTGCCGCCTCGTCGACCTGGCGGGGCACCGAGGGGTGCTTCCCGGCCCCGGTCAGCTCCAGGAAGACGCTCTCCAGGTCGGGTCGCAGCGGCGTCAGCTCGGCGACCCACAGATCCTGTTCACCGAGGACGCGGCTGATGATCGTCGGGTCGGTCGCTCCGCTCACCACCAGCGTCTCGCCCTCGACGGCAGCCGTCAGCTCCGCCGCACGCAGCACGTCGGCGGCGCGCTCGGGCTCGGCCACCCGGACCAGGAACTCGTGCCGGTCGTGACCCGCCAGCACCTCGTCCACCCGGCCGGCCGCCACCCGCCGCCCCTGCGAGATGATCGTGACGTGGTCGCAGATCAGTTGGATCTCGCCCAGGATGTGGCTCGACACCAGCACGGTCACCCCCGCCGCGGCGAGTGACCGCATCAGGTCGCGCATCTCGCGGATGCCCGCCGGATCGAGGCCGTTCGCCGGCTCGTCGAGGATGAGCAGACGCGGATCCTTCAGCAGCGCGGACGCCACCGCGAGCCGCTGCTTCATGCCCAGCGAGTAGCCCTTTACCCGCTCGTCGCCCCGGTCGCGCAGGCCCACCAGCTCCAGCGTCTCGTCCACCCGCGAGATCGGCACCCCGCCGGCGCGGGCCAGCAGCCGCAGCGTACGACGACCCGTGAAGTTGCCGAAGAACTGCGGACTCTCCACGATGGCGCCGACCTGCCCCGCCACCCGGGGCAGCAGCTCCGGCGACGGCTGGCCGAACACCGTCATCCGGCCGCTGTCGGCGCGGACCAGCCCGAGCAGGGCGCGCAACGTGGTGGTCTTACCCGAGCCGTTGGGCCCCAGGAAACCGTGGATCTGGCCGGCCTCGACCAGCAGGTCGAACCCGTCGACCGCCACCCTCCTGCCGTTGCGCAGACTGCGGAAGGTCTTGCGCAGACCCTCGATCTCGATGACCGCGCTCATCCGCGCGGCGCCAAACCTCGACCGGGCATGGGCCGTCCCTGGGGTGTGGTGATCAACGACACGGTGCCTCACCCTATGGCCAGAGCGCCGCCCGTGGGGGGCACGCCACTCCTGCGTGGTTGGATGGTCGGGTGACTGGTGACCTGATCCCCGGCGCTGCCGGCGCCGCGCCTGCCGCCGCACCCGTGGACCCGGATCTGGTGGTCAGCCTCGACAGCGTGGGCGTACGCCGCTCCGACAACGCCCTGTTGCAGGACCTGACCTGGCGCGTCGAGCTGGACGAGCGCTGGGTGGTGCTCGGCCCCAACGGCGCGGGCAAAACCACCCTGCTCAACCTGGCCGCCGGCCGGCTGCACCCCACCACCGGCGTCGCGTACGTCCTCGGTGAGCGGATCGGCCGCACCGACATCAACGAGCTGCAGACCCGCATCGGGCTCACCACGGCCGCGCTCGCCGCGCGGGTGCCCGCCGACGAGCAGGTCAGCGACGTGGTGGTCACCGCAGCCTGGTCGGTGGTCGGACGCTGGCGGGAGAGCTACGAGCACGGCGATGTGGCGCGGGCCAGGGCGCTGCTCAGCCAGCTCGGCGTCGGCAACCTCGCCGAGCGCCGCTACGGCACCCTCTCCGACGGCGAACGCAAGCGCGTCCAGATCGCCCGGGCGCTGATGACCGACCCGGAGCTGCTGCTGCTCGACGAGCCCACCGCCGGGCTCGACCTCGGTGGCCGCGAGGACCTGGTCGGCCGGCTGGCCGAGCTGGCGTACGACCCGGACGCCCCCGCCATGGTGCTCGTCACCCACCACGTGGAGGAGATCCCGCCCGGGTTCACCCACGCGCTGCTGCTGCGCGAGGGCGCGGTCGTCGCCCAGGGCCTCCTGGCCGAGACGTTGACCGGCGACAACCTCTCCAAGACCTTCGGTCTGCCGTTGGTGGTCGAGCGCTCCGGCGACCGCTACACCGCGCGCGCCGCCTGAGCGGGTGACCATGTCGCCGACGCGGGTGGTGGTGGTGGGCAGCGCCAACATGGACCTGGTCGCGATGGCCCCCGCGCTGCCCCGGCCGGGCCAGACCATGCTCGGCACCGACTTCGTGATGGTGCCCGGCGGCAAGGGCGCCAACCAGGCCATCGCCGCCGTCCGGGCCGGCGCCTCCTGCACCTTCCTGGGCGCGATCGGCTCCGACGCGTTCGGCGTGACGCTCCGCGCCCGCATCACGGCGGCCGGCGTGGACACCGGTCACCTGCGGGTGGCGTACGGCACGTCCGGCGTGGCGCTCGTGATGGTGAACGGCCAGGGGGAGAACGCCATCGTCGTCACCCCCGGCGCGAACGACGCGCTGGTCGGCCTCACCGAGGAGGAGTTGGTCGCGGTACGCGAGGCGGACGTCCTGGTCGCCCAGTTGGAGATCCCGGTGCGCACGGTGACCGCCGCGGCGCTGGCCGCCCGCGCCGCCGGCACCCGGGTCGTCCTCAACGCCGCACCGGCCCGGGACCTTCCTCCGGAACTGTTCGAAGCCGTGGATTTGCTCGTCGTCAACGAGGGTGAGGCGCAGGCGTTCACCGGCCGGGGCCGGGACTACCCGAGGGCGCTGCTCGACCTGGTGCCCCGCGCGGTACTCACCCTCGGTGACGCGGGGGCCTGGTACGTCGACCGGGAGGGCGTCGAGGTGCACGTGCCCGCCGTCAGAGTTGACGTGGTCGACTCCACGGCGGCCGGCGACGCGTTCACCGCCGCGCTGGCGGTCGGCTGGGGCGAGGGACGGGACGTCGTCGACGCCGTACGCTGGGCGGCGGCGGCCGGCGCGGCCTGCGTACGCAAGCTCGGCGCCTCGGTGGCACTGCCGCAGCGGGCCGAGATCGACGCGCTGTACGAGCCGGGCTGACCGCCCGTCCCGCGCGGTCAGTCGACCGGTTCGTCGCTCAGTTTCTCGCCCCGTCGGCGCAGCATGCCGAGGCCGGGGATGCCGGCCACGGCGAGCTTGAGGTCACGGGTGACATCGAGCAGGTCGTGCAGGTCGGGCCCGACCCGGTCCAGGGTCGCGAGGATCGGCAGGATGTCGGCGGTCAGGTGCTCCTTGAGCTTGGGCAACTCGTCGATCAGGTGGATCGCCGCCGTGATCTCCTCGTGGCTCAACTCCGCCACGAACCTGTCGGCCATCGGCGCGGCCCGGCGCAGCGCCGGCTCGTACGCCGCCAGCAGTTCGGCCGCCGTGGCCGCGGCCCGCGCGGCCGTGTCCACGGTGACCGCGGCGTTGCCGGCCACCGCGTCGGCCCCGGTGACCACCGTGCCCGCGAGGCGTGCGACCTTGTCGGCCTCGTTCACCACCACGGCGGCTGCGGCGGCCACCTCGGTGGCCGTGTCGACGGCGGTGGTCGCGGCGGCGCTGATCACCGCCACCTCACGGACCGCCGTCTCGGCGTCGGTGAGCACCCCATCGGTCCGGTCCAGGGTCGTCTCGATCCGATCGACCACGCCGTTGATCCTGGCCAGCAGCGCTTCCACCCCGTCCAGCACCGCGAACGCGCGGGCGGGCACGGCGGCGAACGAGGCAGCCGAGCCGAGCGCCTGGTCGAGGGCGGAGCGGGTCAGGCCGACCACCGCGGTTGGTGTGGGGAGGGGGAGCGCCATGGGGTCAAGTGTGCGTCGGTCCTGCCACAACCGCTCGTTCGCGGCTGTCGGCCCGGTCCGGGACGGGGTGCTCGGCGGTAGGGTGCCGGCATGTCGGCCGTACCGCCGCGCCACCCACCGAGCACCCGGACCGCCGTCCTGCTCGCCGTCCTCGCGGCGGTCACCGCCGCGCTCGGCACGGCGGTGCTGGTACGCGCCGACGCCGGCCTCACCGTGCGGCAGATCACCGTCGACGGGGTGCCGATGACCGAGGTACGCGCCGGCCCGCCGAACCCGGACGTCCGGCGACCCGGCGTGGTGATCGCACACGGCTTCGCCGGCTCGGCACGGCTGATGCGTCCGATCGCCGACACCGTCGCCCGTCGCGGAGCGGTCGCGCTGGTGTTCGACTTCGCCGGGCACGGTGCCAACCCGGCCCGACTCGGCACCGGCATGTCGCCCCCGACGCTCGCCGCCGACCTGGACATCGCCGTCGGACACCTGCGTTCCCAACCGGACGTGGACCCGACCCAGATCATGCTGGTCGGCCACTCGATGGGCGCCGGCGCGGTGACCCGCTACGCGGCCGGGCATCCCGAGATCGCCCGGACCGTGGCGATATCGCTGCCCGAGGCCGGCGAGCTGCCCCCCGGCCGGCCGACCGACCTGCTGCTGATCGTGGGCGGCGCGGAGTTCCCGGGGTTCCGCCGAGCAGCCGACGACGCCGCACGGCGGGGCGCGACGGTGGGTCGCCGACCCGCCGTCGTGGTGCCGGGGGTGGAGCACATCTCGGTGCTCTTCGCCCCGCGTACCCACGAGGAGATCGCCCGCTGGCTGCCCAGCGTGGACGGGGACGCCCCACCCCGTCCGTTCGCCCGGCTCGCCGGCGCGGCGCTGCTCGTGGTCGCGTTCGCCGTCGGACTGGTCCCGCTGGCCGCGCTGCTCCTGGGCCGGCGGGCCGCCGTGACGCTCGCACCGGCACGGCTGCCTGCCGTGACGCTCTCGCCGGCGCACTCCGCCGGGCGGCGGACGGCGGGGGGATCGGCGTCGGCGCTGCGGGTTCCCGTCCTGTTCGGGCTGGCCGTCCTCGCCAGCGGGCTCGCTGCGGCCGTCGCGGCGATCCTGCCGACCAACCGCCTGCCGCTCGCGGTCGGCGGTTACGTCAGCGGATTCCTACTGGTCACCGGCATCCTGACGGTCGGCGGTCAACGCTGGCTACCCGCCGCGACACGCGTGCCGGAGATCGCCGACGAGCCGGTCGGCAGCCGGACACCGATACGGATCACCGGCGCGGTGCTGGCGCTGACGGCGTACGCGATTCTCGCCGTGGTGCTGCCGATCCACCTCGGGCTGACCTCGGCGCTGCCGGTCGGCGCCCGCTGGTGGCTCCTTCCGCTGGTCATGGGCGCGTGCCTGCTGTTCCTGCTCGGCGTCGAGCTGGTGGCGGTCGGCCGGACGTGGCGGCGTCTGCTCGTCGTCGCGGTCACCGTGGTGGTGCTGAGCACGTCGGCGGTGGTCGGCCTGGCGCCCGGGTTCGTGCTACTGGTGGTACCGCTGTTCGCCGTGTTGCTCGGCTGGCACGTGCTGTGGGCCGCCGTCCTGCGTCGCTACGCGTCACCGCGCTGGCTGCCGGCGGTCGTGGGCGCGGCCCTGCTGGGCTGGCCGATCGCCACCACCCTGCCGCTGACGTGACCGGCGGCTGGGCTCTATCGAGTGGCGCGTGCGACGCGCAGCGCCCACCAGATCAGTGGTACCTGTAGGGGCACCCGACCGTAGGCGATCGCCCGTCTCGTCGGCCGGCGGTGTCGCCAGTCCACGGCCATCTTCACGTTGGCCGGCAGGACGGCGACGAACAGCGCGGCGGCGGCTCGACCGCCGGCCCGTCGGCTGGCCGGGTGCGCGACCGCTGCCGCCACCGTCAGTTCCGCGACGCCGCTGGCGTACGTCCAGAGGCGGGCGGGACCGGGCAGCGTACGAGGCACGATCGGGTCGTAGTAGCCGGGGCGCAGCAGGTGGGTGACGCCCGCCGCGGCGAGCAGCCCGGCCAGGGCGACGGCCTCGCCGTGTCGGCTGGTCATCGATGGTCCCCCTGCTGTTCGACGGCGCGCTGCACCGCCCGGTAGATCTGCCCGAACCGTAGCGCGTCCGGCGTACGCAGGAGCAGGTGTTCCTGACCGTGGTGCTGGACCCACAGTTCGTGCACGTGGCTGCCGCGCTCGTAGGAGCGGTCCAGCCAGCCGAGGGGGATCTCCAGGAAGGGCGCCAACGCCAGCGCCCCCACCGCGCAGGCGGCGAGGATGATCAGCGCCAACTGCCAGTTGCCCCGGTCCTGGGCCGACCACGCCAGCGACACCACGCAGACCAGCGCGACGAGGGGCGGCAGCGACAGCAGCAGGACCAGTACGCCGCGACCCAGCACCCGGCCGCGTACGGCGAGCGTCTTCGGCCCCCGTTGGTGCCAGACGAACGTCACGTCGGGCAGGGCGATCACCTGACCGCCCGCCCGGATCGACTCGGATGTCACCTGCACCGCGTCGTCCCGGTAATAGAGGGTCATCACTAAGCCTAACCACCCGCAGGCAAACCCGCGCCTCCTGCGCCCGTCCCGCCTCGCGCTGCCCTCCGCCCGTCCCGCCTCGTCGATCTTGCACTTTCTGTTGTGACATAAAGGGCATGAACGCCCATATTGACAACAGAAAGTGCAAGATCGGCGGGAGGGCGGGGCGGGGTAGGGGTGGGGGTGGGGTGGGCTAGCGGCGGGCGGCGGGGCGGACGGGCTGGCTGGCCTCCATGGCCCGCTGGACCGCGCGGTAGATCTGGCCGAAGCGCAGCGCGTCGCGGGTGTGCAGCAGGCGCACCGGCTGGCCCCGCCAGCGGGCCCAGATCTCCAGTTGGCGACTGCCCCTGGCGTACGAACGGTCCAGGTGCTCGAAGAGGAAGTCGGCGACCGGGCCGACGGCCAGCCCGACCAGCACCGAGGCGCCCACGATCGCGATCGTGACGGTGGGTGAGCGGTGCAGCCAGACGGCCACGCCGATGCCGATCACCGCAGCGACCAGTGGACCGGCCAGGGCGGCGCCGATCGCGCCCCGGCCGGCGAGCACCCGCCAGGAGCGGCTGCCACGGCGGTGCCAGACCATGGTGATCTCGGCCAGGGGGTAGCTGCGCCCGTCGACCTGGACGGCGGTGGAGGTGACCCGTACCGACCTGTCGTCGTAGAAAGTGATCATGGCTGGACTCCCGCCCGCGGGGCTGACACCACACTACTTACCCCAACGACCCGGGTCGTAAGGTTGGCACGCGACTTCGACGAGGAAGTGAGGGCAGCGTGGGCGAGTTCGTTCGGCTGGAGACCAGGGACGGCATCGGCACCATCCGGCTGGAGCGGCCGCCGATGAACGCGCTCAACACGCAGGTGCAGGAGGAGTTGCGCGCCGCCGCCACGGCGGCCACCGTCGATCCCGAGGTCCGTGCCGTCATCGTGTACGGCGGGGAGAAGGTCTTCGCCGCCGGTGCGGACATCAAGCAGATGGCCGACATGTCCTACGTGGACATGGCCGACCGGGCCGCGGCCCTGTCCAGCGCGCTCGGCGCGATCGCCCGGATCCCGAAGCCGGTAGTGGCCGCGATCACCGGGTACGCGCTCGGCGGCGGCTGTGAGCTGGCGTTGGCGTGTGACTGGCGGGTGGTCGCCGAGGACGCCAAGCTCGGCCAGCCGGAGATCAAGCTGGGCGTCATTCCCGGCGCGGGCGGTACGCAGCGGCTGGCCCGTCTGGTGGGTCCGGCGCGGGCGAAGGATCTGATCATGTCCGGGCGGATGGTGGACGCCCAGGAGGCGCTGCGGATCGGTCTCGCCGACCGGGTCGTACCGGCCGCGGAGGTGTACGACGCGGCCGTCGCGCTCGTCACGCCGTACCTCAGGGGTCCTGTGCAGGCCCTGCGCGCCGCGAAGCTGGCGGTCGACGGCGGCCTCGACATGGACCTCAACTCGGGCCTGGCCTGGGAGAGTCAGCTCTTCGCGGCGCTGTTCGCGACTGACGACCGGCGCGAGGGGATGGCCGCGTTCGTCGAGAAGCGCAAGCCGGACTTCACCGGTCGCTGATCGGTCGGGCCGACGGCAAACCGAGAGCGGTTCACATTCTGCCTACCGGCCAGTAACGTGTGACGTCGGCCATCTGCGACCAAAGGAGCGGCGATGACGGAGCGGATCGAGGGTCACGGCGGCGAGTTGGCGCTCGCGGCACTGCGCGCGCACGGCGTACGGGAGATGTTCACGCTCTCCGGCGGGCACGTCTTTCCGCTCTACGACGCCGCGCACAAGACCGACTTCCCGATCTACGACGTCCGGCACGAGCAGTCGGCGGTCTTCGCGGCCGAGGCGGTGGCGAAGCTCCAGCGCCGACCCGGCCTCGCCGTGCTCACCGCCGGCCCCGGTGTCACCAACGGCATCTCCGGCATGACCAGCGCGTTCTTCAACGCCTCCCCGGTGCTGGTGCTCGGTGGTCGCGCGCCTGCCTTCCGGTGGGGCTCGGGCAGTCTCCAGGAGATGGACCACCTGCCGCTGGTCGCCCCGGTCACCAAGCACGCCGAGACGGTGTTCAGCACCGACGACATCCCGCGCGCGGTCGGGGCCGCCCTCACCGCCGCGCTCACCCCGCACCGTGGCCCGGTCTTCCTCGACTTCCCGCTGGAGACGGTCTTCTCGGTCGCCGACGCGGACCTGCCCACGCCGGCCGGCGTCGACGCGGTCGAACCCGACCCGGACGAGGTGAGCCGGGCCGCCACCCTGATCGCCGGCGCGCAGCGGCCGGTCATCATCGCCGGCTCGGACGTGTACGCCGGTAACGCCGTGGCCGCGCTGCGCGAGGCTGCCGAGGCGTTGCAGGTGCCGGTGTTCACCAACGGCATGGGCCGTGGCTCGCTGCCGCCGGAGCACCCGCTCGCCTTCGCCAAGGCCCGCCGCGCCGCGCTCTCCGGCGCCGACGTCGTCGTGGTGGTCGGCACGCCGCTGGACTTCCGGCTCAGCTTCGGCGACTTCGGTGACGCCAAGGTGGTGCACATCGTCGACGCTCCCAGCCAGCGCGCCACGCACGTGCAGCCGGCCGTGGCCCCCGCCGGTGACCTGCGGCTGATCCTCTCGGCGTTGGCCGACCACGCCGGTGACCGGGCCGACCACGCCGACTGGATCGCCGACCTGCGGGTCGCCGAGGACGCGGCGAAGGCCCGGGACGCCGCCGAGATGGCCGCCGAGACCGACCCGATCCGGCCGGCCCGGATCTACGGCGAGCTGCGCCGGGCGCTCGCCCCCGACGCCATCACCATCGGTGACGGCGGTGACTTCGTCTCGTACGCCGGGCGCTACCTGGAGCCGTCGCAGCCCGGCACCTGGCTGGACCCGGGCCCGTACGGCTGCCTGGGCACCGGCATGGGCTACGCGATGGGGGCCCGGGTCAGCCACCCGGACCGGCAGATCTGCGTGCTGATGGGCGACGGCGCGGCCGGCTTCTCGCTGATGGACGTCGAGTCGCTGGTCCGCCAGAAGCTGCCGGTGGTGATCGTCGTCGGCAACAACGGCATCTGGGGGTTGGAGAAGCACCCGATGCGGGCCATGTACGGCTACGACGTCGCCGCCGACCTCCAGCCGGAGCTGCGCTACGACACGGTGGTCAGCGCGCTGGGCGGTGCGGGGGAGACGGTCGCGAAGGCCGCCGACCTTGCGCCGGCACTGCAACGGGCCTTCGACTCCGGGGTGCCGTACCTGGTCAACGTGCTCACCGACCCGACCGACGCGTACCCCCGCTCGTCGAACCTGGCCTGAAACGAGCCGGCAGCCGCCGTCGTCCCGCGCGGGGCGACGGCGGCGCTGTCACACCTCCGGCCGGTCGCCCTCGCGGGGCGGCTCACCGTCGCGGCGGCGCAGGTCGTCCTCACGCCGCCGCAGGTCCTCCTCCCAGCGGCGGAAGAGTTCCTGATCCTGCTGCTTGGCACGGTCCTGCACCGAGCGGAGGAACTCCGGGTCGTCGTCGGGAGCGAGTGGACGGCGCGGCTGCCGCTCGGCTGCGCTCGGGCCACCCGGCCACACCGTGCGGCTCGCGGTGCCGGGCTCCCGCCCGGCGACGAACCAGGCGATCGACCCGACCAGGGGGAAGAACAGGATGATCAGCACCCAGGCGATCCGGGGCAGGGCACGGATCTGACCCTCCTCGGCGGACAGGCAACTGATCAGCGCGCAGACGGCGAGGACGACCTGCGCCAGGAAGAGGAGAACGTACAGCCGGGCCATGCACCCATCATGGCGCACGGCGTCCCGTCAGCGTAGTCCGCGAACTGTCAGCAGCACGCCGAGCAGCGCGAGCCCGACCGTGCCCAGCGCGACCAGCGGCAGCGTCCGGCCGCCGGTACGGGCCGCGCCGACGCCGGTGGCCCGCGGCCAGCAGAGCACGAGCAGGCCGCCCCAGACGAGCACGGCCGCGCCGACGACGAGCGCGCCGAACGGGCCGCCGTTCGACGCCAGCCGGACCGCCAGCGCGGTCACCACGGTCAGCGTCAGCAGGGTGCGCCGCCAGGCCAGCCGGGTCCGCTCCGGTTGCAACCCCGGGTCGCGTACCGCGCTCACCGTTCCCCGATCGCCCGGACCAGGACCGCGAGGACCAGCAGGATCGCCCCCGCGCCCACGGCGAGGGCGAGGATGGCGGGGAAGCGGGAGGCGGGCAGCTCCTGACCGAGCCGGATGGCCCGTTCGGTACGCGCCCAGTGGTCCACGGCGCGGATGGCGACGGCGCCACCGAGCAGCAGCAGCGCGACCGCGATGACCTCCCGCAGGTGACTCATCGGCAGCGGCGGCAGGAACTGCGCGGCGGCCAGCCCGCCGCCGACCAGCGCGAGACCGGTGCGCAGCCAGGCGAGGAAGGTCCGCTCGTTGGCGAGGGAGAACCGGTAGTCCGGTCTCTCACCGACGGTGCGCGCCTCCGCCGGGTCGAACCATCGCCTGATCGCTTCCCACACGCTGGGAGATTATCCGCTTCCCTCGCCGCTTAGCCTGGTCAGGTGACCGATCTTGATGTGAACACGCTGCGCGCCGCCTACGACAACCAGATCCGCCCGGAGATCCCCGACCCGGTTCCGGCCGGCGTGACCGTCGAGCGGGATGGTCCGCTCGTGCGGATCATCGGGCTCGACGCCGGCGGCTTCCTCACGTACCGCGACCTGGGCGGGCTGACCGGCGACGCGTTGGACGAGCTGATCGCCCGGCAGGTGCGGTTCTTCCGTGAGCGCGGCATGTCGGTCGAGTGGAAGCTCAACGAGCACGACGAGCCGGCCGACCTGGCGGACCGGCTGCGCGCCGCCGGGTTCGTGCCGGAGGACCGGGAGACCGTCGTGGTCGGGCCGGTCGCGCCGCTCGCCGCCGCGCTGCCGGTGGTTCCCGAGGGGGTACGCCTGCGTGAGGTGACCGCCCGGGAGGACCTGGAGCGGATCGCCGCGATGGAGGAGGAGGTCTGGCGCGAGGACCGCTCGCACCTGGTGACGGGTCTGGCCAAGGAGATCGACGCCGACCCGAACTCGATCACGGTGGTGGTGGCCGAGGCGGACGGGACGGTGGTGAGCGCCGGCTGGGTGCGGTACCTGGCGAACACCGGTTTCGCCACCCTCTGGGGCGGCTCGACCCTGCCGCAGTGGCGGCGCAAGGGCATCTACCGGGCGTTGGTCAACTACCGGGCGCGGCTGGCCGAGCAGCGGGGTCGGACGCTCGTGCAGGTCGACTGTTCCGAGGACAGCCGGCCGATCCTCCAGCGACTCGGACTCGTAGCCGTCACCACCACCACGCCGTACGTCTACACTCCGTGATCATGGAGCAGCGGTTGACGGACGAGGAGCGCCTGACCCTCAAGACGGGCGCGTTCGGCGCGGTCTTCCTGGTCTCGAACGCCGACCCGGGGATGCTGGGCGTGATCCGGGAGAGTGTGGCCGCCTCCGGCGCGCTGGCCGACGCGAGCGGCGTGGTCAAGGACGCGCTGACCACCGGCCCGCTGCCCCGTCTGCCCCGGGACTCCCAGTTGGAGATCGAGTCGGTGGTGCTGCCGGCGCTCGGTCGGGCGGTGCGGATCCTGCGGGAGAAGTCGCCGGCCGACGTCGAGGCGTACCGGTCGGTGGTGTTGAACGCCGCGGACCGGGTGGCCCACGCACACGACGGGGTGGCCCCCGCCGAGGCCGCCGCCATCGACCGGATCCGGGGCGCGCTGGCCGAACCCGTCTGACCTGCGCCACGCCGGTGACCTGTGTCACTCTGCGTGCCCGGCAGCGGTAACCTACTGGTAGGTAACATTGCTGCGTGGGCAACTGCACAGCAGCCCGCGGTTGACCGGGCGTCGACCGACACGCGAGGCTGCGGCCCAGACCGGGCGAGCCAATCGCAACACCACACAGGAGGGTCGTCGAAGCGCGATGAATATCGTCGTACTCGTCAAGCAGGTGCCTGATTCGGGCGCGGACCGCAACCTGCGCAGTGACGACAACACCGTCGACCGCGGTTCGGCGAACAACGTGATCAACGAGATGGACGAGTACGCCATCGAGGAGGCGCTGAAGATCAAGGAGGCGCACGGTGGCGAGGTCACCATCCTGACCATGGGTCCGGACCGGGCGACCGAGTCGATCCGCAAGGCGCTCTCCATGGGTCCCGACAAGGCCGTGCACGTGGTGGACGACGCCCTGCACGGTTCCTGCGCGGTGGCGACGTCCAAGGTGCTCGCCGCCGCCCTCGGGCAGCTCAACGCCGACCTGGTGATCTGCGGCGCGGAGTCCACCGACGGCCGGGTGCAGGTCATGCCGCACATGATCGCCGAGCGGCTCGGCGTCGCGGCGCTCACCGGCGCGCGCAAGCTCACCGTCGACGGCGCGACGCTGACCGTCGAGCGGCAGACCGAGGAGGGGTACGAGGTCGTCACGGCCGCCACCCCGGCCGTGGTCTCCGTCTGGGACACCATCAACGAGCCGCGCTACCCCTCCTTCAAGGGCATCATGGCCGCGAAGAAGAAGCCGGTGCAGACGTACTCCCTGGCCGACCTGGGCGTCGCGCCGACCGAGGTGGGCTTCGACGGCGCGACCAGCGCCGTCGTCGAGCACACCAAGCGCCCGCCGCGTTCCGGCGGTGCCAAGATCACTGATGAGGGCGAGGGCGGCGTCAAGCTGGTCGAGTTCCTCGCCACCGAGAAGTTCGTGTGAGAGGGGGATCTGACATGTCTGAGGTTCTCGTCGTCGTCGAAGCCACCAAGGAATTCGGCGTCAAGAAGGTCACCCTCGAGATGCTCACCCTCGCCCGTGAGCTGGGCACCCCGAGCGCGGTGGTGCTCGGCGGCGCCGGCGCCGCCGAGGCGCTCAGCGGCAAACTGGGCGAGTACGGCGCCCAGAAGATCTACGCCGCCGAGGGTGACGACATCGACGGCTACCTGGTCGCCCCCAAGGCGAGCGTGCTGGCCGAGCTGGTCCAGCGGGTACAGCCGGCCGCCGTGCTGCTGGCGTCGGCCCAGGAGGGCAAGGAGATCGCCGCCCGCCTCGCCGTCAAGCTCGACAACGGCATCCTGACCGACGTGGTCGGCCTGGACGCCGACGGCACCGCCACCCAGGTCGCCTTCGCCGGCTCCGCCATCGTCAAGTCCAAGGTCACCAAGGGCCTGCCGCTGGTCACCGTGCGGCCCAACTCGGTCACCCCCGCCCCGGCGGCGGCCACCCCGACGATCGAGCAGCTCACGGTGTCGGTCACCGACACCGACAAGCTGGCCCGGGTCGTCGAGCGGGTCGCCGAGCAGAAGGGCTCGCGGCCCGAGCTGACCGAGGCCGGCATTGTCGTCTCCGGCGGTCGTGGCGTCGGCAACGCCGACAACTTCAAGCTGGTCGAGGAGCTGGCCGACCTGCTCGGTGGCGCCGTTGGCGCGTCCCGCGCGGCTGTCGACTCCGGCTTCTACCCGCACCAGTTCCAGGTGGGTCAGACCGGCAAGACCGTCTCTCCGCAGCTCTATGTGGCGCTGGGCATCTCCGGTGCCATCCAGCACCGGGCCGGCATGCAGACCTCGAAGACGATCGTCGCCGTCAACAAGGACGGCGAGGCGCCGATCTTCGAGCTGGCCGACTTCGGCGTGGTGGGCGACCTGTTCAAGATCGTTCCGCAGGCCGCCGAGGAGATCCGCAAGCGCAAGTGAGCGTGTGACGCAGAAAGTGGCCGCCCGTCGTGACGGGCGGCCACTTTTTCGGTGGGGAGCTGATCGGCGGGCCGGGGAGCTGAGCCGGCCCGCCGATCAGCCCGTCAGGGTGCCCCTCAACAGGCTGTCGCCCGAGTGGCGGGTGTTGTTGTCGTACTGCTCGGCGGACACGTCGACCACCGAATAGCTCTTGAGGTCGACGTTCGGGGGCAGGGGCAGCAGAGCGTCCGCGTCGCCACCGAGGGTGCCGATCGAGAACATCTCCATGGTCGTCGGGTTGATGAGCCAGACCTCGTAGTACCCCGGCACGCGCGGGAGATTCGCCACATGCAGATGTAGTTGGCCGCCCTGCAGGACGCGCGCGTCGCCCTGGGCCGACTTCGGCGTCGAGCCGAACGCCGCCAGTGGCGCGCTGGCCAGCACCGTCGGCGTTTTCGCCGGCTCCGGTTCGGTCGGCTTCAGCACCGAGACCGTGCCCAGCACACCGATCGCCGCCGCCGCGACGGCGGTCACCGCCGTGGCCGCCCAGCGGGACCAGCCGCGACCCCGGTGGGGCCGGCGCGTCGGGTCCAGCCGGGTGACCGTCGCGGAGGTGGTGCCGCCGTCGGCGTCCTCGGCCGCCGTCCCGTGCGCCTGCGCGGGTACCTGCTGCCGGCCGGCTCCGGTCAGCACGGCTACGGGCGCGTGGCCCGCGGTGCCCTCGGCCGCCCGGATCTCGGCTTCGATGCCCTGCCAGATGTGCTCCGGCGGGTCGGGCAGGTCGCCGAGGCCCTGCGTCTCGGCGCCGAGCCCGGCCACCTGCCGCAGGGTCGTCAGCTCCGTCCGGCAGTGCGCGCAGGTGTCGAGGTGGGTGCGCTCCCCGTCGTCCGCGTCGCTCTCACCGAGCGCCAGAAAGACCAGCCGCTCGTGCTCCAGGTGCTGCACCATCCACCTCCCATCTGCGTTTCAAGCTCGCCATGCCGCGCCGGATGTGACTCTTCACGGTGCCCAGCGGCACCCCGGTCACCGCGGCGATCTGCTGGTGTGTCAGGTCGTCGTAGAAGGCCAACTCCAGCATGCGCCGCTGGTCGTCCGGGAGTCGTGCCAGCTCGTCGGCGATCACCAGCCGATCCACCACCCGGTCCGGGTCCGGCCCGGTCTGCGCCGGCTCGGGCAGTTGCCGGACCGTCTCCACCACCCGGGTTTCCCGCGCCGAGGCGCGCATGCGGTCGATCACCTTGCGCCGCCCGATGCCGAGCAGCCAGCCGACCAACGAGCCCTTGGCCGGGTCGAAGGTCTCCCGGCCCAGCCACGCGCCCACGAACGTCGCCTGGGTCACGTCCTCGGCGTCGGCCCGGTTGGCCAGCATGGTGGTCGCCAGGTGCAGGACGGCGCGGCCGTAACGCTCGTACGCCGTACGCAGCGCCGCCTCGTCCCCGGCCCGGAACCGGGCCGCGAGGTCGTCCGCCGGTGGGTCCGGTTGCGGTGGCAGCGCCGTCACGGGGCGGCCCGCCTTCGATGGGGCATGCCCGACTGTAGCTGCCACAGCCCTCGCCCCACTCTCCCGGTCAAAGTCATCTCACCTGCTCTTCGGCCGCTGACGGTGATCTGGATGCGGCCGGAACCGAGAAAAAGAAACGCGTCGAGAGCGCATCCGCCCGTCGCGGAGCCGGCGTAACCCGTTCTGCAAGCCAGGCCTGACGAATCAGCACCAATCACCAGGAGGCAGACATGCAGCTCTCGTACTTCCGTCGGGTCGCCGCGGGCGGCGCGGTCGCCGCGCTCGCCTTCGCCGGTGTCGGCGCGTTCACCGCCACGCCCGCGTACGCCGCCACGTCGAAGGTCTCCGTCGTCCACGGCATCCCGGACACCCCGGTCGACGTCTACGTCAACGGCAAGAAGACGCTTGACAACTTCAAGCCCGGTGACGTCGCCGGTCCGCTGAACCTGGCCGAGGGGGAGTACGACATCGCCCTCACCAAGCCCGGTGAGCCGGTCGGCAGCGCGATCCTCAAGGTCGACGACGCCAAGGTGCCGGGCGGGGCGAACATCAGCATCGCCGCCCACCTCGACGCCGCCGGCATGCCGAAGATCACGCCGTTCGTGAACGACGTCTCCAAGGTCGACGCCGGCAAGGCCCGTCTGATCGTCCGGCACACGGCGGCCGCCCCGGCGGTCGACGTACGGGCCGGCGGCACCCCGGTCTTCAAGGGCCTGACCAACCCGAACGAGGCCAAGGGCGACGTCGACGCCGGCGCGGTGAAGGCGGACGTGGTGCTGGCGGGCACCGACACCGTGGCCATCGGCCCGGCGGACCTGAACCTCAAGGAGGGCACCGCCACGATCGTCTACGCCATCGGCTCCGCCGAGGGCAAGAACCTCGACGTGGTGGCCCAGACGATCACCGGCCTGCACTCCGCGCCGGGCGGCGTGCCGAGCGGTGACGGTGGCCAGGCGGGTACCGGCGTGGGCACCTGGTGGTACGTGCTCACCGGTGCCGGCGTACTCCTGCTGGTCGGTGGTGGGGCGCGGATGGCGACCGCGCGGACCGGCCGCAAGTGACGGTGCGCAACCGCGGCGCGCTGGCGGCTCTGGCCGCCGGCGCTGCCGCGCTCACCGTCGCCACCCTGGTGGCGTGCAACTCGCAGCCGGCCGGAACCGTCGGTGCCGAGGAGGCGACCGCGCTGGCCAGCGCCACCCCGACCACGGCCGTCCCGTCGGTGCCGGTGACCGGCGGTGACCTGCCCGCCGGCGTTCAGGCCGTCCCGCCGGTCCGGCTGGTCATCCCGGGAATCGGTGTCACCGCCACGGTCAACGCGGTCGGCATCAACGAGCGCACCAACGAGTTCGAGGTGCCGCCGAGCGTCGACGAGATCGGCTGGTACCGCTACGGCCCCGGCCTGGAGGCCGACGCCGGATCGGTGGTCATCGCCGGGCACGTGGACAGCGCCAGACAGGGCAAGGGCGCGTTCTACCGGCTGCGCGAGCTGGACCGGGGCGACACGCTGACCGCGACCGGCAGTGACGGCACGGCGCGGCGGTACCGGGTCGTCGCCCGGGAGGAGTACGCCAAGACCAAAATCCCGTTGGACCGCTACTTCGCCCGGGACGGCAAGCCGCGGCTGACCCTGATCACCTGCGGTGGGCCGTTCGACGCCAAGGCCCGCAGGTACCGCGACAACATCGTCGTCACGGCGGTGCCCGCCTGAGCGGGCCGCGTCCGCTTCGTGCCGGGGTGGCCGTCCCACCCCGGCGCGTCGCGCGCAGGCCACTCCGCCCTCAGGTCACTGGCCGGTCGGCCGTACGCTGAAGGGTGATGGCTTACCTGGATCACGCGGCTACCACCCCCATGCTCGACGAGGCACTGGAGGCGTACGTCGCCACCGCCCGCGAGGTCGGCAACGCGTCCTCCCTGCACGCGGCGGGTCGTCGTGCCCGTCGCCGGGTCGAGGAGTCGCGCGAACGGGTGGCCGCTGTGCTGGGCGCCCGACCGTCCGAAGTGATCTTCACGGGCGGTGGCACGGAGAGCGACAACCTGGCGGTCAAGGGCCTCTTCTGGGCCCGCCGGGACGCCGTCGCCGACCGTCGGCGGGTGGTCTCCAGCGCCGTCGAACACCATGCCGTGCTCGACTCGGTCGACTGGCTGGCCGAGCATGAGAACGCCGAGGTCGGCTCGCTGCCGGTGGACCCCACCGGCCGGCTCGACCCGGAGAACCTGCGCGCCGAGCTCAGCGCGCACGCCGACCGGGTGGCCCTGGTCACCGCGATGTGGGCCAACAACGAGGTCGGTACCGTGCAGCCGGTGGCCGAGCTGGCCGCCGTCGCCGCCGAGTACGGTGTGCCGTTCCACACCGACGCCATCCAGGCCGTCGGCCAGGTGCCGGTCGACTTCGCCGCCAGCGGGGCCGCCGCGCTGACCGTCACCGGTCACAAGCTGGGCGGCCCGATCGGGGTGGGCGCCCTGCTGCTCGGCCGGGACGTGGCCGCCGTACCGCTGCTGCACGGCGGCGGTCAGGAGCGCGACGTCCGTTCCGGCACGCTGGACACCGCCGGCATCGTCGCCTTCGCGGTCGCCGTCGAGACGGCGGTCAAGGGCCAGCAGGAGTACGCGGCCCGGGTGGCCGCCCTGCGCGACGACCTGATCGAGCGGGTCCGCCGGGCGGTGCCCGAGGTGATCTACAACGGCGACCCGACCGACCGGCTCCCCGGCAACGCGCACTTCTCCTTCCCGGGTTGCGAGGGCGACGCCCTGCTGCTCCTGCTCGACGCCCAGGGCATCGCCTGCTCGACGGGCTCGGCCTGCTCGGCCGGGGTCGCCCAGCCGTCGCACGTGCTGCTGGCGATGGGCGCCGACGACGACCGCGCCCGATCGTCGCTGCGCTTCACCCTCGGCCACACCAGCACCCAGGCCGAGATCGACGCCCTGGTGTCGGCCCTCCCCGCAGCCGTGGAGCGAGCCCGGAGAGCCGCCGCCCCCCGAACCCCCCGCTAACCCCCCCGCCCCGAAACGCCCTCGCCCGCGCCTCCGGTGCGGTCGATCATGAAGTTGTGGTGCCCGGAGTGTGGGGTTCAGAGGCCTTTGTCAACCACCACAACTCCATGCTCGACCCGGTAAGGCGGGGTGGGGGTTTGGCGGGGTGGTGGTTAGGGTTGGTGGGGAAGGGGGTTCGCTGGTGAGAGTTCTGGCGGCGATGTCGGGCGGGGTTGACTCGGCCGTGGCGGCGGCGCGGGCGGTGGCGGCCGGGCACGACGTGACCGGCGTGCACCTGGCGTTGGCCCGTAACCCGCAGACGTACCGGACCGGGGCGCGCGGCTGCTGCACGCTGGAGGACTCCCGGGACGCCCGCCGGGCTGCCGACGTCATCGGCATTCCGTTCTACGTGTGGGACATGGCGGACCGGTTCCACGAGGACGTGGTGGACGACTTCGTCGCCGAGTACGCCGCAGGTCGTACGCCCAATCCGTGTCTGCGGTGCAATGAGAAGATCAAGTTCGCGGCGGTGCTGGACCGGGCGATCGCGCTGGGCTTCGACGCGGTGGTCACCGGTCACCACGCCCGGCTCGGCCCGGACGGGCTGTTGCGCCGCAGCGTCGACATCGCCAAGGACCAGTCGTACGTGCTGGCGGTCCTCACCCGCGAGCAGCTGGACCGCTCGATGTTCCCGCTCGGCGACTCGACCAAGGCGCAGGTCCGCGCGGAGGCCGCCGAGCGCGGCCTGGCGGTGGCCGACAAGCCGGACTCCCACGACATCTGCTTCATCGCCGACGGTGACACCCGTGGCTTCCTCGCCGGCCGGCTCGGCGAGACGCCCGGCGACGTCGTCGACGCGAGCACCGGCGCGGTCGTCGGCAGCCACACCGGGGCGTACGCGTACACGGTGGGCCAGCGTCGCGGCCTGCACCTGGACCGGCCCGCCCCCGACGGTCGCCCGCGTTACGTGCTCTCCATCACGCCCAAGACCAACACCGTGACGGTCGGTCCGGCCGAGGCGCTGGAGGTGTCCGAGGTCCGGGCCGTCCGCCCGGTCTGGACCGGCGGTCCGCGCCCGGACGCGCCGGTCGAGTGCGAGGTGCAGCTCCGCGCGCACGGGGACGTGGTGCCGGCGACCGTCGACCTCGACGGCGACGCGCTGCACGCCGAGCTGCGCCGACCGGTCCGCGGCGTCGCCGCCGGCCAGGCCCTGGTGGCCTACCGACCGGACCCGGCCGGCGACATCGTCCTCGGCTCGGCCACGATCTCCAGCTGAGCGCCCGACTCCCGGCCGGGGCGCACACCAGGTGCTCGTCCGCGCGGCCAGGACGTCGGCTGGTCGCCGCATCGTCGCCGCGCCCACCGGGATAGCCTTCGGCCGTGACAGATCAGGCGTGGCCCTGGCCGGCGGGCGCGGCGACCGGCATCGGTTCGCTGCCCGGCACCGACATCGCCGAGGCCCAGCGGGTGGTTCTCGGCGAGCTTCCCGACCTGCCGCACCTGCCCGAGCTGCCGGCCCGAGGCCCCGGAGCCGACCTCATCGGGCGCAGCGCCGGGCTGCTGGTCGAGCTGCCCGTCGAGCTGTACACCGGGCGTTGGCGGGTCGCCCCCCGCGCCGGCCGTGACCTGCGCCGGGCCCGGGACCTGATGGAGCGTGACCTGGACCAGCTCGCCGAGCAGGCCGAGGGGTACGCCGGCCCTATCAAGGTGCAGGCCGGCGGCCCGTTCACCCTGGCCGCCGCGCTGGAGCTGCCGATCGGTGGCCGGCTGCTGCGCGACCCCGGTGCCGTGCGCGACCTCACCGGCTCGCTCGCCGAAGGGCTGCGCGAGCACGTGGCGGCGATCGCGCGACGGCTGCCCCAGGCGTCGGTGCTGCTGCAACTGGACGAGCCGTCGCTGCCGACCGTGCTGGCCGGACGGGTGCCGACCGAGAGCGGGCTCGGCGCGTACCGGGCGGTGGAGTCGGCCGACGCGGCTGCTCTGCTGCGCACGGTCGTCGACGCCGTGGGCGTACCCACGGTGGTGCACTGCTGCGCCCCGGACGTGCCGTTGGAGCTGATCCGCTCCACCGGGGCCGTCGCGGTCGCCCTCGACCTCGGTCTCGTCACCGACCTGGATCCGCTGGGCGAGGCGATCGACGCCGGCCTCGGGCTGTTGGCCGGCGCCGCGCCGACCCGGCCGCCGTCGGCCGGTGGCGCGCCGACCTCCGGGCAGATCGCCGACCGGGTACGCCACATCTGGGACCGCCTCGGCTTTCCCCGCCGGCAGCTCGCCCAGCAGGTGGTCGTCACCCCGGCGTGTGGCCTGGCCGGCGCCACCCCGCGGTACGCCCGGGAGCTACTCGCGGCCTGCCGGGACGCCGGCCGCCGGTTCAGCGAGGAGTGAGGTTTTTCTGTCGTACCCGCTGGGCAGGATGACCGCCATGATTGGACAGCTACGTTCAGTGGTGATCGACTGCCCCGATCCGCAGGCGCTGGCCGCGTTCTACTCCGAGCTGCTCGGCATCCCCTTCGCCGAGGGCGCCTCCGAGGACGACGAATGGGTGGTGCTCGGTGGCCCGCCCGGTCACCAGCCGCGACTGGCCTTCCAGCGAGCGCTCAACCTGCGTACGCCGTCCTGGCCGGATCCGGAGCGCCCGCAGCAGTTCCACCTGGACGTGACCGTGGACGACATCGAGAGCGCGGAGAAGGCGGCGCTCGCGCTCGGTGCGCGGCGGCTGCCCGGCGACGGCGAGGGTTTCCGGGTCTACGCGGATCCGGTCGGCCATCCGTTCTGCCTCTGCTGGGACTGACCGCGCCCGACGGCGGTCGCGGCGGCCGGGCATGATGGCCGCCGTGACCTCCACCGCCGTGCTGCGCGCCTCCGGTTCGCTCTTCGGTCTCGCCTACGGCGACGCGCTGGGCAAACCCACCGAGTTCCTGACCGTCGCCGACATCCAACGCCGCTATGGTCCGACCGGCCCACGTGAGCTGACCGGCGACCCGGCGCTGGTCACGGACGACACGCAGATGGCGCTGGCGGTGGGCTGGGCGCTGCACGAGGCCCCGACGTTCACCCCGGACGCGGTGGAGCCGTTGCTGCGACGCCGCTTCGTGGCCTGGTCGGTCAGCCCGGATAATGACCGCGCCCCCGGGATGACCTGCCTACGGGCCTGCGCCGACCTGGATCGGGGGCTGCGCTGGCAGCAGGCGACGGTCGCCGGTTCGAAGGGCTGCGGCGCGAACATGCGCGTCACGCCCGTGGGGCTGTTGGACGTCGACCTCGACACGATGGCCGGTCTGGCCCAGTTGCAGGCCGGGCTGACCCACGGCCACGCGACCGGTCTGGCCGCCAGCGAACTCACCGCGTACGCGGTCGTCGCCCTGCGCGGTGGCGTCACGCTGCCCGAGCTGCCCGCGATCCTCACCGAGCGGGCGCGATCCCAACGCCAGGTCTACCGGCAGGACTGGCTGGGCGACCTCTGGCGACACCCGGGGGTCGACACGCCGGAGAGGTTCATCTCCCACGGTTGGGACGAGTGCCTGACGGCGCTGCGCCGGCTGACGACCGCCCTGGATGCGCCGGACGACGGCGGCGATCCGTGCCGGGCCACCGGGCAGGGTTGGGTGGCCGAGGAGGCGCTGGCCACCGCGCTGTTCTGCGCCGTACGCCATGCCGACGATCCGGTCGCGGCGCTGGCCCGGGGCGCGACCACCGCCGGCGACTCCGACTCGATCGCCGCCCTGGCCGGCGCCTTCGTGGGCGCGGCCAGCGGCCTGGCCGCCTGGCCGTCCGAATGGGCCGAGCGCATCGAGTACGCCGATCAGCTCGCCGCCCTCGGCGAGAGCTGGGACTGACCGCGCGGCCCGCATGGCGCTGCCGGTCCGGCCCGGCTGCCCATGATCGACTCGATTTCCTGGAAGTCGGGGTGCTACCACAGGTAGACAGGCCGCTTTCCTAAAAGTCGAGTGGATCATGGCCTGCGGTCGGGGTGCCTTCGGCTCGGCCGGCCTCAGCCGGTGGGCAGGTGGCGCAGGCCGCGGACCTTGCGCCACAGGTCGGCGTCGCAGCGGCCGGCGCGGTCGGCGAAGTCGGCCGAGCTGATCCGGACCGGCTCGGTCAGGCTGAGGTAGCTGTCGTGCTCGGCGCCGGGATCCCAGTCCCGGGTGGGAATCCGGACGTGGTCGTCGCGGTCGCTCTTGTCCTGACTGGTGATCTTCAGGACGTCGGCGCCCCGCGAGTCGGCGCGTAGCACCAGGCAGGGGCGAATCTTCGAGCCGCTGCCGTCGGCGTACGGGACGTCGGCCCACCAGATCTCGCCCGCCGCCGGAGCATCGGTAGCCCGATCGGTGTCACGGGAACGGGGCGTCCCGCCCGGCCGATCGGTGCCGCGTGGCCTCGGGGGCGCGGGACGACGCCCACCCGCGCGGGTCGTGGCACCCGGACCGGTTCGGTTGGTCGGTCGGCGCGTGGCCGCCCGGTGCCGCCAACTGTTCCACGCCCAACCGGCGGCCACCGCGAGCAGGATCGCCACCGCCCAGAGCAGCGTCTCGTTCATCGCCACCTCCGTGTCAGGCGGCACGCCGGCCGCATCGTCCGGCGATCCTCGCACGTCACCGCCCCCGCCGCCCGTCGACGACACCGCCGCTCGTGCCGCCAGCCAGCGTCCCCACCCGCCGGGGCGGTCGATCCCGCGCCCGTGCCGGCCCAGCCGCGTGCCGGCCGATCCCGCGCCCGTGCCGGCCCAGCCGCACCCGTGCCGGCCGATCCCGCGCCCGTGCCGGCCGATCCCGCGCCCGTGCCGGCCGATCCCGCGCCCGGCCGACCCCGCGCCCGTGCCGGCCCAGCCGCGTGCCGGCCGATCCCGCGCCCGCGCCCGGCCGATCCCGCGCCCGCGCCCGCGTCGATCTTGCACTTTCTGCTGCGACATCCGGGGCATCCCACCCCTATCGACGACCGAAACTGCAAGATCGCCGGGAGGTTGGCAGCGGGCCCGCCGCTGCCTTTCGGGGGCACCGCGCCGGAGTGGCCGGTGTCGCCGCGAGGCCGGCGTTTATCCCCGCTGGCGGCACCTCCGCCTGGGTCGCGTGGACGGTCCCGCTGGGTCCGCGCAGTTGCGGGGCCTTGATCCACTCCAGATCGCCGATGTGGGGGCATCCGGGGCATCGGGACACCCCGGCATCGGCGATCTGGAGTGGATCAAGACTGCGGGTTCGGTGGCGACGTGCGGCGGGGCCTGGGGCCGGGCGCGCGGGGTGTCACCGTCGGCGCGGGTGGGCGGCGGATTGTCAGCCCGGACCGATACCGTGCCTTAGTAGCGTGATCAGGGAGGTCGCAGGCGTGTCCGAAGGTGGTGGGGTGTCCGAGGAGCAGATCGGTCAGCGGGTCAGCCCGGCTCAGGAGGCGGCGGCCGGCGCGGAGCCGACGCCGCAGGCGCGGGAGCGGCACGCCACGCTGAGTGGCGAGCTGACCGAGCATCAGTACCGCTACTACGTGCTGGATTCGCCGATCATCACCGACGCCGAGTTCGACAAGCAGCTGCGCGAGCTGGAGGCGTTGGAGCAGGAGTTTCCCGCGCTGCGCACGCCGGATTCGCCGACCCAACGCGTGGGTGGCACCTTCTCCACCGACTTCACCCCGGTCACGCACGCCGAGCGGATGCTCTCGCTCGACAACGCCTTCGCCGACGAGGAGCTGGCGGCCTGGGCCGAGCGGGTCGAACGGGACGCCGGCGGGCCGGTGCCCTACCTCTGCGAGTTGAAGGTCGACGGTCTGGCGATCAACCTGACCTACGAGGCCGGTCGGCTGGTCCGGGCCGCCACCCGGGGCGACGGCCGTACCGGCGAGGACGTCACCGCCAACGTGCGCAGCATCCGGGACGTGCCCGTCCAGCTCACGCCGTCCGCCGAGTTCCCGACGATCCCCGAGCTGCTGGAGGTCCGGGGCGAGATCTACTTCCCGGTCGCCGCGTTCGCCGACCTCAACGCGGGCCTGGTCGAGCAGGGGCGCGCGCCGTTCGCCAACCCGCGCAACGCCGCTGCCGGCAGCCTGCGGCAGAAGGATCCGAGGGTCACCGCCTCCCGGCCGCTGCGTCTCGTGGTGCACGGCATCGGCGCGCGTCGGGGGTTCCAGCCCGCCGCGCAGTCCGAGTCGTACGCGGCGCTGAAGGCGTGGGGGCTGCCGACCAGTGACCGGTGGCGGGTCGTACCGGACCTGTCCGGCGTCGCGGAATATATCGCCTACTACGCCGAGCACCGGCACGACGTCGAGCATGAGATCGACGGTGTGGTGGTCAAGGTCGACCCGGTCTCCATCCAGGGCCGTCTGGGCTCGACCAGTCGAGCCCCACGCTGGGCGATCGCCTTCAAGTATCCGCCGGAGGAGGTCACCACCAAGCTCCTCGACATCGACGTCAACGTGGGGCGTACCGGTCGGGTCACCCCGTTCGCCGTGCTCGAGCCGGTGCGGGTGGCCGGTTCCACGGTCGCGCTCGCCACCCTGCACAACGCCCGCGAGGTCGAGCGCAAGGGCGTGCTGATCGGCGACACGGTGGTGCTGCGCAAGGCCGGCGACGTGATCCCCGAGGTGCTCGGTCCGGTGGTCGACCTGCGGCCCGCCGACGCCCGCCCGTTCGTCATGCCGACCACCTGTCCGTCCTGCGGCACCCCGCTCGCGCCCTCCAAGGAGGGCGACGTCGACATCCGCTGCCCCAACACCCGCAGCTGCCCGGCCCAACTCCGCGAGCGGGTGTTCCACCTCGCCGGCCGTGGCGCGTTCGACATCGAGGTACTCGGCTACAAGGGTGCGGCAGCGCTGCTCGACGCGGAGATCATCGCCGACGAGGGTGACCTCTTCCAGCTCGACGCCGACCAACTGTCCCGGTCGCCGTTCTTCGTCAACAAGGACGGCAGCCTCGGCAGCAACGCCGTCAAGCTGCTCGACAACCTGGCCGTCGCCCGGGAACGTGACCTGTGGCGGGTGCTGGTGGCGCTCTCCATCCGGCACGTCGGCCCCACCGCCGCCCAGGCGCTGGCCCGGCACTTCCGATCCATGGAGGCCATCGACGCGGCCAGCGAGGAGGAGCTGTCCTCGGTCGACGGCGTCGGGCCGACCATCGCGGCCAGCATCCGGGAGTGGTTCGCCGTGGACTGGCACCGCGAGGTGGTCCGCAAGTGGGCCGACGCGGGCGTACGGATGGCCGAGGAGGCGGTCGACGAGGGCCCGCGTCCGCTGGAGGGGTTGACCGTCGTGGTGACCGGCACCCTCGCCGGCTTCTCCCGGGACCAAGCCGCCGAGGCCGTGCAGACCCGGGGCGGCAAGGTCAGCGGGTCGGTCTCCAAGAAGACGAGCTTCGTCGTCGTGGGGGACAACCCGGGTTCCAAGGCCGACAAGGCCGCCAGCCTCAAGGTGCCGGTGCTGGACGAGGAAGGGTTCCGGCTGCTGCTGGACGCGGGTCCGGACGCCGCGCGGGAGGTCGCCCGCGTCGAGGGCTGACGCCGCCACGTTCCCGAGGTGGCCGCCGCGTATACCAACTTAATTACGACTACTACCGATTCGTGACTGTCATACCGGGAAACTCGGGGCTGAGGGCGTTTCATTGGGTGACGACGTTCTCACCGACACGTCGACAGTTCCTCGGGAGGTGTGATGGAGGTCGCCGACCCGCGCAACTCCCTCCCACCTGGGCGGGTGGCGCCGTTCGCCACCTTCGTCGTCGGCATCCTGGTGGTGGCGGCGCTGACCGTCGCTGGTCCACTCACGACGCTTCCCGGGGAGCTGTCCCGGCTGCCGGTGGCGTTCTGGACGATGGCCGCGCTCGCGGTGATCTGCGACGCGCGTCCGTTCGTCCCGCCCGGGCGACGGCAGACCTCGGCGGTCTTCCCGTCCACCTGTTTCACCTTCGCGATCCTGCTCGGTTGGGGGCCAGGCCCGGCGGTGGCGGTGCAGGCCCTCGGGGTGATCGTCTCCGGCTGGCGGATGGGCAACGCCGCCTGGCGGACGGCGTTCAACGTCGGCCAGTACGCCTGCGCGCTCGCCGCCGCGTACGGGGTCGTCCAGCTCGGACCGGGCACCATCTTCTCCGGGGGACGCCTGCACTGGACCGACGTGGTCGCCGTCGGCGGCGCGACGCTCGCCTGGTTCTCGGTGAACTACGCGCTGGTGAGCTGGGCCGTACGACTGCGCTTCGGCGGCCGCTGGTGGCCCACCGTCCGCCAGGGCGTCGGCTTCGAACTGCTCTCCACCGGCTCGCTGCTGCTGCTCGCGCCGGTCCTCGTCGCCGCCGCCCGGCTCAGTGCGGCGCTGATCCCGCTGGTGCTGGTGCCGCTGTTCGCCGTGTACCGGATGGCCCGGTTGACCGTCGAACAGCAGCACCTCGCCGCCGCCGACCCGCTGACCGGTCTGCCGAACCGAAAGGCGCTGCTGGCCGAGGTGGCGGAGCAGGTCCACCTGCACGCCGAGCGGACCGCCCGGGGCGAGCCCGGCGGACATCTGGCGCTGCTGCTCATCGACCTGGACCGCTTCAAGAACGTCAACGACGCGCTCGGGCACGCGGTGGGGGACCGGCTGCTGGTCGAGGTCAGTGCCCGACTCGCGGACGTGGAGCCCCGACCGCAGATGATCGCCCGGCTGGGTGGGGACGAGTTCGCCATCGTGATGACCGGGCTGTCCGACGTCGGTCAGGCGCGTGAGCTGGCCGACCGGGTGGTTGGGGCGTTGGCCGAGCCGGTGCCGTTGGACGGGTTGCCGCTGGACGTCGGCGGCTCCATCGGGATCGCCCTCTTCCCCGAGCACGGTGAGGACTTCGCCACCCTGATGCGCCACGCCGACGTGGCGATGTACGACGCCAAGCACCGCAACGACACGGTCGCCGTGTACGCCCCGGAGTCCGACCACAACTCGGCCGAGCGTCTCGGGCTCCTCGCCGACCTCCGACGGGTGCTCGAATCCGGCTCACCCGCCGTCGAGGCAGATCCCACGGCCGAGGCGGGCCACGCGGTCGAGGCGGGCGACGCGGTCGAGGCGGGCGACGCGGTCGAGGCGGGCGACGCGGTCGAGGCGGGCGACGCGGTCGAGGCGGGCGACGCGGTCGAGGCGGGCCACGCGGCCGAGGTAGATCACGCGGTCGAGGCGAGCCACGCGGGCGAGGCAGGTCACGCCGACAGGGCGGATCGCGCGGTCGAGGCAGGTCACGCCGACAGGGCAGATCACGCCGACGAGGCGGGGCATGCCGTGGACGCCGCGCGGGCCGTATCAGCGGGCGAGGCCGCGCCTGCCCGGCACGCCGAGCGGGGTGGGTCGGAGCGGACGGCAGACGTACCCCTCGCGGTGGAGGCCGAGGTGCGCGGCGGTGACGGCGCCGCGCTGCCGGCCGGGACCGCGCCGGTGATCGCCGCGCCGTCGGTGACCGGCGGGCGGTGGTGGGGTCGCCGTCGGCGTGCCGGCGACGAGGTGGCGCACGCCGATGAGTTGATCAATCGGATCGCCACCGGGGCCGATCCGATCCGGGGCCGCAACAGTCGCGCGACGATTCCCGGTACCCGGCCCGGTCCGAGCCGGGACCGGCGTTCCGGCGGTCACGGGCGGCGCTCGCCGAACGGTGGCGCGCTGTCCGCGGTGGGCGACCGCCGTCCGGGGCGCGACGGCGGGTCCGCCACGGGCGGGCGGACGATCGGGCCGACCGGGTGGGCGCGCGACGGTGGGCCGGTCGACGACGCCGGTGAGATCACCATGTACTACCAGCCGCAGATCGCCATCGCGACGGGCGAGGTGGTCGGCGTCGAGGCCCTGCTGCGCTGGCGGCATCCCCGCCGGGGCATGGTCGACCCGGAGGAGCTGATCCGGGTCGCCGAGCAGAGCGCGGTGATGCGGCTGCTCACCCGCCGGGTCGTTGACGACGTGGTGGAGCAGCTCGCCAAGTGGTCGGCGGCCGGCATCGGGCTGCGCGCGGCGCTCAACGTGAGCGTGCGCGACCTGCACACCGGCGAGATCGCCGACCAGATCGCCGACCGGCTGGCCCGCTACGGGGTGCCGGCCGAGCGGCTGCAACTGGAGATCACCGAGGGCGCCCTGATGGCCGATCCGCGTCGGGTGCTGGCGACGATCACCCGGTTGCACCAGATCGGGGTGGCCATCGCGCTGGACGACTTCGGCACCGGCTACTCGTCCCTGCAGCACCTGCGCCGGCTGCCGCTGTCCGAGGTGAAGGTGGACCGCTCGTTCGTGCTGGGCATGGCCGAGGACGCCGACGACGCGGCGATCGTCCGCTCGACGATCGAGCTGGCGGGAGCGTTGGGCCTGCGGGTGGTCGCGGAGGGGGTGGAGGACGAGCGGACCTGGCGGATGCTGTACGCGGCCGGCTGCGACGCGGCCCAGGGGTGGTTCTACGCCCGTCCGATGCCCGCCGAGGAGTTGGTCACCTGGCTGGCCCGCTACCGGCCGGTGCGCCCCAGCGGCGGCCCGGAGACGGACGCCGGCCGCCGGCTGACGCGCTGACCCACCCGAGCAGTCGGCGCGGGGCGCGGAACAATAGACTCGCTCCGGTCACCGCGCGTCACGCTGCACCCGCCGCGCGGCCGGCACACCGCCCGACCAGCAGGACATCAGAAGGGGGCACGGATGGCCGCCATCTCCCGCGAGGAGGTCGCGCACCTGGCGCGCCTGTCGCGGCTCGCCGTCACCGAGGAGGAGTTGGACACGTTCGCCGGCCAGCTCGACGTGATCCTCCAGGCGGTCGCCCAGGTCGGCGAGGTCGCCGCCGCGGACATCCCGCCGACCTCACACTCGGTGCCGCTGACCAACGTCTTCCGCGAGGACGTCGTCACGCCGTGCCTGACCCCCGAGGAGGTGCTGTCCGGTGCGCCCGACGCCGAGGAGCAGCGGTTCCGCGTACCCCGGATTCTGAGCGAGGACGTGGCGTCATGAGCGAGCGTCAGCGAGCGAATCATCGGTGCAGTGCCGTGGTGTCTCGTGACGTCACGGAGCGAAGCGGAGTGACGGCATGAGCGATTTGACCAGAATGACCGCGACGGAGATCGCTGCCCTGGTTGCCGGCGGGGAGACCTCCGCCGTCGAGGTGACCCAGGCGCACCTGGACCGGATCGCCGCGGTCGACGACCGGGTGCACGCGTTCCTGCACGTGGACAGCGAGGGCGCGCTCGCCGCCGCCCGGGCCGTGGACGAGCGCCGGGCCGCCGGTGAGGAGTTGGGCCCGCTCGCGGGCGTGCCGGTCGCGGTGAAGGACGTGCTCGCCACCCGTGGCGTGCCGACCACCGTCGGCTCGAAGATCCTCGAAGGCTGGCGTCCGCCGTACGACGCGACGATCGTGCAGCGACTGCGCGACGCCGGCACGGTGATGCTGGGCAAGACGAACATGGACGAGTTCGCGATGGGCTCCTCCACCGAGTACTCGGCGTACGGCCCGACGCACAACCCGTGGGACCTGAGCCGCATCCCGGGTGGTTCGGGTGGTGGCAGCGCCGCCGCGCTGGCCGCGTACGAGGCGCCGCTGGCGATCGGCTCGGACACCGGTGGCTCGATCCGCCAGCCCGGCGCGGTCACCGGCACCGTCGGGGCGAAGCCCACCTACGGCGGGACCTCCCGGTACGGCCTGGTGGCGTTCTCCTCATCGCTGGACACCCCCGGCCCGTGCGCCCGTAACGTGCTCGACGCCGCCCTGCTGCACCAGGTGATCGGCGGGCATGACCCGCGCGACTCGACGTCGATCCCGCAGCCCGTACCGGACGTGGTGGCGGCGGCGAAGCTCGGCGCGACCGGCGACCTGACCGGCGTACGACTCGGCATCGTCAGCGAGTTCGTCGGCGAAGGCACCGAGCCGGGCGTGATGACGGCGTTCCGCGAGTCGGTGGACGCGCTGACCAAGATGGGCGCCGAGGTCGTCGAGGTCTCCTGCCCGACGTTCGCGTACGCGCTGCCGGCGTACTACCTGATCGCCCCGAGCGAGTGCTCCTCCAACCTGGCCCGGTTCGACGGCGTCCGGTTCGGCCTGCGGGTCGGCGACGACGGCAACCGGTCGCTGGAGGAGGTCATGTCGCTGACCCGCGAGGCCGGCTTCGGCCCCGAGGTCAAGCGCCGGATCATGATCGGCACGTACGCGCTGTCGTCGGGCTACTACGATGCGTACTACGGGCAGGCGCAGAAGGTCCGTACGCTGATCACGCGGGACTTCACCGCCGCGTTCGAGCGGGTCGACGCGCTGATCTCGCCGACCACCCCGTTCACGGCCTTCCCGATCGGTGCGCGCACCGCCGACCCGTACCAGATGTACCTGGCCGACCTGTTCACCATCCCGACCAACCTGTACGGCGGGCCGGGCATCTCGGTGCCCTGCGGCCTCTCCGAGGGGCTGCCCGTGGGCCTGCAGGTGATGGCCCCGACGATGGCCGACGACCGGATGTACCGGGTCGCGGCCGCGCTGGAGTCCGCGGTCGGCACGTTCACCCCACCGGCACTGTGAGGCAGGAGCCCAGATGACGACGACGCTGCCCGCGTACGACGAGGTCGTCGCGCGCTACGAACCGGTGATCGGCCTGGAGACCCACGTCGAGTTGGGCACGAACACCAAGATGTGGTGCGGCTGCCCGACCGACTTCGGCGGCGAGCCGAACACCCGGGTCTGCCCGGTGTGCCTGGGCCTGCCCGGGTCGCTGCCGGTGGCCAACAAGGCCGCCATCGAGGCGATCATCCGGATCGGCCTGGCGTTGAACTGCTCGATCGCCGAGTGGTGCCGGTTCGCCCGGAAGAACTACTTCTACCCGGACATGCCGAAGAACTTCCAGATCAGCCAGTACGACGAGCCGATCTGCGTCGACGGTTACCTGGACGTCGAGGTGAACGGCGAGACGGTGCGGATCGAGATCGAGCGGGTGCACCTGGAGGAGGACACCGGCAAGACGCTGCACGTCGGCGGTGCCACCGGGCGGATCCACGGCGCGACGGAGTCGCTCGTCGACTACAACCGGGCCGGCATCCCGCTGGTCGAGATCGTCACCAAGCCGATCACGGGCACCGCCGCGCTCGCCCCCGACGTGGCCCGAGCGTACGTCGCCGAGCTGCGCGACGTGATCCGTACGCTCGGTGTCTCGGACGTGCGGATGGAGGAGGGTTCGCTGCGCTGCGACGTGAACACCTCGCTCAACCTGCCGGGGCAGGAGTGGGGCACGCGCACCGAGACCAAGAACGTCAACTCGCTGCGGTCGGTGGAGCGGGCGGTCCGCTCGGAGATGCTGCGGCAGGCGACGGTGCTCGACGCGGGCGGCCGGATCACCCAGGAGACCCGGCACTTCCACGAGGACACCGGTGACACCACGCCGGGTCGGTCGAAGGAGACGGCGACCGACTACCGCTACTTCCCCGAGCCGGACCTGGTGCCGGTCGCCCCGGATCCGGCCTGGGTGGCTGAGCTGAAGGCCGCCCTGCCGGAGCTGCCCCGGGTGCACCGGCGTCGGCTCCAGGAGCAGTGGGGCCTGTCCGACCTGGACATGCAGTCGGTGCTCAACGCGGGCGCGGTCGAGCTGATCGAGGCCACCGTGGCCGCCGGCACCACCCCGGCGGCAGCCCGCAAGTGGTGGTTGGGCGAGTTGTCCCGCCGCGCCAACGAGAGCGGTGTGGAGCTGGCCGATATCGGTGCCACCCCGGCCCAGGTCGCCGAGCTGCAGGGCCTGGTCGACGCCGGCAAGCTCAACGACAAGATGGCCCGCACGGTGCTGGAGGGCGTGGTCGACGGTGAGGGCTCGCCCACCGAGATCATGTCCAGCCGGGGCCTGGAGGTCGTCTCGGACACCGGCGCGCTCACCGCGGCCGTGGACGAGGCCATCGCCGCCAACCCGGGCATCGCCGACAAGATCCGCAGCGGCAAGGTCGCGGCGGCCGGCGCGCTCGTCGGCGCGGTGATGAAGTCGACCCGTGGTCAGGCCGACGCCGCCGCCGTCCGCACGCTGATCCTGGAGCGCCTGGGCGTCCAAAGCTGATACCCGTTGTTAGGAAGGGCCCCCTCCTATGCACCAGGCGTTAGGAAGGGGCCCTTCCTTGCACCCCTCTGCACCTTCTGCTGCGGCGTCAACGGCGACGCCCGAATGGAGCACCGTGAACGAGCACGACCTCGATGTCCTCGACGAGATCCAGCGGCGGGTGCTCTGGCTCGCCACCCGGATCGTGGATGCCGCCAACCACGACCGGGCCACCGGCGACGGCGTGAAGGTCGGCGGCCACCAGGCGTCCAGCGCCTCGCTCGTCACGGCGATGACCGCGCTCTGGTTCGCCCACCTGGACGCCGAGGACCGGGTGGCCGTCAAGCCGCACGCCTCCCCGGTGTTCCACGCCATCCAGTACCTGCTGGGCAACCTGGACCGGTCCTACCTGCCCCGGCTGCGGGCCCGTGGCGGCCTCCAGTCGTACCCGTCGCGCACCAAGGACCCGGACGAGGTGGACTTCTCCACCGGGTCGGTCGGTCTGGGCGCGGCGGCGCCGCTCTTCGCCGCCGCCACCCGCCGGTACGTCGACGCGCACTTCGGCGCCCGGCCGCACTCCCGGTTCGTGGCGTTGATCGGCGACGCCGAGTTGGACGAGGGCAACATCTGGGAGGCGGTGGCCGATCCCGCCACCACCGGCCTGGGCAACGTCATGTGGCTCGTCGACTTCAACCGGCAGTCGCTGGACCGGGTGGTGCCCGGCATCCGGATCAACCAGTGGCGGGGGCAGTTCGAGGCCGCCGGCTGGCACGTCGTGGAGGTCAAGTACGGCCGTCGGCTCGCCGAGGCGTACGCCCGGCCCGGCGGCGGGGCGCTGCGCGACTGGATCGACGCGATGCCCAACGAGCAGTACCAGTCGCTGTTCGGACTGGCCGGCGACACGTTGCGCAAGCAGTTCCTGGACGGCGCGCCGGCCGGCATCGCCGAGCTGATCGAGGGCGTCACCGACGAGGACCTCGGCCCGCTCGTCACCGACCTGGGCGGGCACGACCTTCAGGCGATGCTCGACGCCTATGCCCAGTGCGACGCGGTGACCGACCGGCCCAGCGTCGTCTTCGCGTACACCGTCAAGGGTTGGGGGTTGCCCATCGCCGGCAATCCGCGTAACCATTCCGCGCTGCTCAGCACCGAGCAGGTCGACACGCTGCGCGCCGCGCACGGGTTGACCGCCGAGACCGAGTGGGACCGCCTCGACCCGTCGTCGCCGGCCGGCGTCCGGGCCGGCGCCCGCCGGGAGGCGCTGTCCCGCGCGCCGCGCGAGCGCGCGCTGGGGGTCACCGTTCCGCAGAGCACGGGAGTACGCGCCAACAAGCCGATCTCCACCCAGGAGGTGTTCGGTCGGGTGCTGGTGGACCTGGCGCGGGACCGGGAGGTCGGCCGTTACCTGGTCACCACCGCCCCGGACGTGGCCACCTCCACCAACCTCGCCGGATTCATCAACAAGACCGGCGTGTTCGCCCCCACCGAGCAGCGTTCCTGGACCGAGGACCGGATGCTGCGCTGGACCGAGAGCCCCACCGGGCAGCACATCGAGCTGGGCATCTCGGAGATGAACCTGTTCCTGCTGCTCGGTCAGCTCGGCCTGTCGTGGGACCTGTCCGGTCAGCCGCTGCTGCCGGTGGGCACGGTCTACGACCCGTTCGTGCTGCGGGGCCTCGACGCGTTCCTCTACGGCACGTACTCGGGTTCGCGATTCGTGGTGGCCGGCACGCCGTCGGGTATCACCCTGGCCCCCGAGGGCGGTGCCCACCAGTCCACGATCACCGCGTCGGTCGGCTTGGAGCTGCCCGGGGTGACGTTCGTCGAGCCGGCGTACGCGGGCAGCCTGGACTGGCTGCTCTGCGACGCGCTCGGGCAGATCGCCGGCGGGGCGACCCCGGCCGCGACCGCCGCCCCGGCCGAGGACGGCGCGTACTACTTCCGCCTCAGCACCCGTCCGCTGGACCAGACGCCGTTCGAGGCGGCCCGGGCCCGGCTCGGTGACGCGGTGCTGCGCCGGCAGGTGGTCGCCGGGGCGTACCGGCTCGTCGACGCGCACCAGGCGTACCCGCACCTGGCCGACGCGCCGGTGGTGCAGCTCGCCGGCTCCGGCGCGGTGCTGCCCGAGGTGTTGGCCGCCGCCGCCGAACTGGCCGAGGAGGGCATCGCCGCGCACGTGGTGGACGTGACCAGCCTGGACCGGCTCTACCGGGCCTGGCAGCGCACCCTGCGGCAGGGCGTGCGCACCGCCACCGTGCCGAGCGTGCCCGGCGCGCTGCGGTCCGCGTTCGCCGACCGGGTGCCGGTGGTGACCGTGCACGACGCGGCCTCGCACGCCATGGCCTGGCTCGGGTCGGCGCTCGGCGCGCCGGCGGTGCCGCTCGGGGTGGACGAGTTCGGCCAGTCCGGCAGTGTGGCCGACCTGTACGAGCTGCACGACCTGCTGCCCGGCAGCATCGTCAACGCCGCCCTGGCCGCCCTCGCCCTGCGCTGACCGGTCTCAGCGGGTCGGCGTCGGGGTGACCGAGGCGGGCGCGCCGGCGCTCGGGTCCTGCACGATGTGGCGTTCCAGGTTGACCTGGGCCTGACCGGTGCCGCCGACGGTGATGTCGTCGTACGCCTGGAGCATCTTCTGCTGGTCGAAGTAGAGCACCGTCATCGACAGCGGGGTGGGCTTCTCGCCCTCCAGACCGCGCAGCCCGGCCCCGCCCGTGGAGCCCTCCACGAACAGGGCGGTCGGCTGCTGGCCGGGGGCCTGCGGCAACTTGGAGACCTGCCGGGCGTGCGTGTGCCCGGCCAGCACCAGTGGGCAGGTGCCGGCGAGCGGCCCGGCCGACGCCGGGTCGTGCACGAGGGCGATGTTGACCGGCCGCGGCGAGTTGCGGATCGTCGCGGCGAGCTGCTCACCCGCGCCGATCACCTGGTCGGCCACCTCCTGGGTGAGCCCGCTGCCGGCCGGTGAGGTGTTCTTGTCCGGGGTGAAGCGCGGGTCGCCGATGCCGGCGATGGTCAGGCCCGCGACCGTGGTCGTCGTGTTGTTCAGCACGATCGCGTTCGGCTGGCGGGCCACGGCGGCGCCGGTCTTGCCCGAGTCGTGGTTACCCCGGATGAACACGTACGGCTTCTTGAGCAGGCTGATCGAGCCGACGAACGACGCCTCCGGCTCGCTGCCCCAGTCGGTGATGTCGCCGGTGTCGATGACCACGTCGATGCCGAACTGCTCCACCACCGTGCGGATGAGCTGCCAGCCCGTCGGGTTGAGGTGCATGTCGGAGACGTGCAGGACCCGGGTGGTGCCCGGCGCGGGATCCAGCACCGGCAACGCGGACACCGTCGTGTAGAGCTGACTGACGTTGCCGACGATGCGTTGCAACTGCTCGGCGTACTTGGTGTAGTCGTTGGCGATGCGGCGGGCGTCGCCGACGATCGCCGGCGCGTTGACCAGCAGGCCCTCGTAGCGTGGCTCCTCGATCGCCTGCGGGCGCAGCGTCGCGGCGGCCGTGCCGAGGCTGCCGGCGGTGACCAGCAGCGCCAACCCGCCGGCCCAGGCCGTACGGCGCACGTCCCGGAAGACCAACGCGGCCAGGATGAGGGTGACCAGCACCGCCGAGGCGAGGGTACGCAGACCGAGCCGCATCACCCCGGAGCGCACATCCTCCACGGCGCTCTGGCTGGCCCGACTGATGCTCGCCGGGTCGTCCAGCAGCGCCTCGGTGCGCCCTTGGTCGAGCGCGCCGAGTCGCACGGTGAGGTGCGTCGGCCCGCTGTGGCTGTCGAGCAGCAGCGCGCCCAGCGGCGGCACGTCGATGGTCGTCCCGCCGTCGGTGGCCGGCGAGAGGGTGAGGTTGGCCCGGAACGGCCCGATGTCGGTGTTCACCCGACCGCCGGCCAGCACGCCGAGCGCCGCCCCGGCCAGGGCCACCACCAGCACGGCGAGGATCATGCCCGTGCGCCGCACCGGCCCGCCGGGGCGGCCGATCCGTCGGCGGGCCGGGCGCGACGGCTCGCCGCCGGTCACCGGGTCGTCCCGGCCCTCGGCGTCGCCGTGCTGCTCGTCGCGTTGCCCGTCCATGCTGAGATTCTGACCTGCCCGTCGAAGGATCTTGGCAAACCTGGGCGGAAGGTGACGCAGGTCAGCTGCGGCCGCCGTCGCCGCCGGCGAAGACCACCCGCAGGAGGCGGTCGTCGTCGGCCGCCGGGTCACCCCGCCCGTCGTGGTTGGAGGTGCTCACCCAGAGCGAGCCGTCGGGCGCGGCGGCCACGGCGCGTAGCCGCCCGTACCGGTTGGTCAGCAGCTCGCTCGGCTGCCCGAGCAGGGTGCCGGTGTCGGTCAGCTCCATCACCCACAGTCGCTTTCCGCGCAGGCAGCCGGTGACGAGCAGCCGGTCCGTCGCGGCCAGCCCGGAGCAGGACGCGTCGGACGTCGCCCACTGCGTGATCGGGTCGGTGTAGCGCCTGTCGCCGGCCCGCCCCTCGACCTCCGGCCAGCCGTAGTTGCCGCCCTTGGTGATCTGGTTGATCTCGTCCCAGGTGTTCTGGCCGAACTCGACGGCGTACATGCGCTTGGCCGCGTCCCAGGCGAAACCCTGCACGTTGCGGTGGCCGAAGGACCACACCGGCGAGCCGGGGAACGGGTTGCCCGGCGCGGGCTTGCCGTCGGCGGTGATCCGCAGGATCTTGCCGCCGAGGCTCTTGGTGTCCTGCGCGTTGGGCCGCTCTCCCGCGTCACCGGTGCTGACGTAGAGCTGCCCGTCCGGCCCGAACCCCAGCCCGCCGCCGTTGTGCACGTTCGCCTTCGGGATACCGGTGAGGATCGGGGTGGGTTGCCCGCCGATCTGCAGGCGGGCGACCCGGTTGTCCTGCTCGGCGGTGTAGTAGACGAAGACCGTCCGGTCCTTGGCGTAGCCGGGGGACACGGCGATGCCGAGCAGGCCGCCCTCACCCGCCGCCGCCACGTCGTTGATCGTCTGCACGACCCGGACCCGCAGCCCGTCCGGACCGGACTCCGGGCCCACCTGGAGAATCCGGCCGGTGTCCCGCTCGGTGACCAGCGCGCCGCCGTCCGGCAGGAACGCGATGGCCCACGGCACCCGCAGTCCCTTGGCCAGCACGGTGGTCACCGCCTGCTGGCCCGCGCCGCCGGCGTTCGGCGACGCCGACGGGGTCGGCAGGTTGGGTGGCTCGCCCGCCGGATCGGGGTCCGGCTCGCCGAAGCTGCAACCCGAGGCGAACAGCAGCGCCGCGCAGGACGCCGCGAGGACCGCCCGGAGGCGGCGGACGCGAGGGTACGGGGGACGGGCTCTCACCCGGCCCAGGGTAGCCCGCCGGACGGTCCGGCCGAGGTCCACCGCTCTCAGCGGGCTCGGACCGCCAGCAGCGCCGTATCGTCCTCGCGGTGGTGGATCGACGCGAGCAGCAGGTCGCACAGATCGTCCAGGGGCATCGTGTCGGTGCCGGTCAGCCGGCCCACCAGCTCGGCGAGCCCGTCGTCGATGGACCGGTCCCGACGCTCGATCAGCCCGTCGGTGTAGAGCAGCAGCGTGTCTCCGGTGGCCAGGCCGGTCGAGTGGCTGGTACGCGGCGTGGGCCGGGCCAGGCCGAGCAGCGGCTCGGGCGTCGCGTCGAGGACTTCCACCGCACCGCCGGCGCGGACCATCAGGGCCGGTGGGTGCCCGGCGTTGGACCACGTCAGCTCACGGACACCGGAGCGTTCGGGGCCGATCCGCACCAGCGTGGCGGTGGCCGCGATGGGCAGCCGCAGACCGCGGATCGCGTCGTCCAGGTGGCGCACCAGCGCCCCGACCTCGTCGTGCCGGCCGAACGCGTTGCCGCGTACCAGGTTGCGGAGCTGACCCATGGTCGCAGCGGCCTCGATGTCGTGCCCGGCCACGTCCCCGATCGCCGCGATCAGGTCGCCGTCGGGCTGCACGAAGGCGTCGTACCAGTCGCCGCCGACCTCCACCCGCTCGGCGGCCGGCTGGTAGCGGGCCGCCAGCTCCAGCTCCGGCACGAGCGGCAACCGCGGCAGCATGCTGTGTTGCAGGACCTCCGCGACGTGCCGCTGTTCCCCGTACATCGAGCTGTTTCCGATGGCCTGCCCCGCGCGGCGGCCGATGTCCACGGCGGTGAGCAGGTCGCGGTCGTCGAACTGTTGGCGGCCCGGACTGTTGACCAGGGTGATGGCGCCCAGCACGGTGCCCCCGGCGGCCCGCACCGGCACGCTGAGGTACGAGGCGATGCCCAGCCGCTCGGCGATCACCGGCAGCTCCGGGTCCGTGGTGCCCCGGGCCACGTCGGCCGGCGACGCCACCCCGCCGAGCCGGGGCTGGCCGGTCCGCAGCACCGCGCGGATCGCCGACTCCTGGTTCAGGCCGGTCCGCAGCAGCGCGGCGAAGCGGTCGACGTCCGGCGTCCGGGCCTGGTCCTGGTGCGCCGCGACGACCTCCCGGGGCTGTCCCGTGGGCCCGGCGAGGATGAGCAGGCACCAGTCGGCGAGCACCGGCACCATGGCGTCGGCGAGCCGGCGCAGCGACGTGCCCACGTCCAACGTGCCGGCCAGGGTCTCGCTCACTCCGGCCAGCAGTTCCAGGCGCTCGTGCGCCTGCACCACCCGACGACTTGCCTCCTGGGCCCCGTCCAGCGCGATCCGCAGGCGCAACTCCGACGAGCAGGCCGCCGCCAGGTCGGACAGCGTCCGCAGTTGTCGGGCGGTCCACGCCCGGGGCTTGTTGTCGATGGCGCAGAGCGAACCGAGCACCCGGCCGGAGAGGTCGGTCAACGGCATCCCGGCGTACGCGACGACGCCGAGGTCGTCGATGGCGAGGTTGTCGCGTACCCGGGGGTAGAGCCGGGCGTCCGGCAGCACCATGGGCACCTCGATGTCCACCACGTGCTGGCAGAACGAGTGGCTCAACGGGGTCTGCCGCCGCTGCGACCACGGCTCCGGCAGACCGACCGCGCCCGGGAAGAACTGCCGGTCGGCGGAGACCAGGGAGACCAGCGCGACCGGCACCTCCAGCAGATCGCTGACCAGCCGGGCGAACCGGTCGAACGCCTCGTCCGGGGCGGCGTCCAGCCCCGTGTCGGCGAGCGCGCGCAGCCGCGCCGCGTCGCCGAGCGCTCCGGGTGGAGCGGTCGATCGCCGCGCGCTGGCGGGGGAGCCGTCGGTCATCGAGCACCTGTCTGCCTAGGCGGAGGCCGACCTGCCCTCCGATCCGTGGTTTATACCTCGTCGCTGCCGGCCGAAAACCGGTGTGTTGCGTCTCGCCCGGGGCGCGGTTCCGGCGTGCCCGCGCCGGCCGCCGTGGCGACGGCTATCGTCGGCGGACGTGAAGGTATGGATTCCGCACCACGCTGGCCTGGACCTCGTTGGCGAGCTGCCGCCGGGCGTGACGGTGGAGGTCGCCGAACGCGCCGACCGCCTGCCGTCCGCCGTGGCCGACGTCCGTTTCTGGGTGCCGCCGTTCCTGAGCGGTTCGGATGCCACCGCTCTGTTGGGTGAGCTGCCCGACCTGGCGGTGGTGCAACTGCTCTCCGCCGGGGCCGACGCCTGGGTGGGTCGGGTGCCCGACGGGGTCACGCTCTGCGACGCCCGAGGGGTGCACGATCCCTCCACCGCCGAGTGGGTGGTCACCGCGATCCTGGCACAGCTCCGGGCGTTTCCCGCCTTCGCCCGCGCCCAGGGACAGCGGCGGTGGGCGTACGACGGCAACGCGCCGACCGACGAGCTGACCGGCAAGCGGGTGCTGATCGTCGGGGCCGGCTCGATCGGCACGGCGGTGCGCGACCGGCTCGCGCCGTTCGGGGTGAGCTTCACCCTGGTCGCCCGCAGCGCCCGGCCGGAGCAGTCGGTGCACGCCGTCGCGGAGCTGCCGAGACTGCTGCCCGACGCCGACGTGGTGGTGGTGCTGGTGCCGCTCACCGACCAGACCCGTGGTCTGATCGACAAGGATTTCCTGGCCGCGATGCCCGACGGGGCGCTGCTGGTCAACGCGGCCCGAGGTCCGGTGGCCCGTACCGACGCGCTGGTCGCCGAGCTGGCCACGGGCCGGATCTCGGCCGCGCTGGACGTCACCGACCCGGAGCCGCTGCCCGCCGAATCTCCGCTGTGGACGATGCCGAACGTGCTGCTCACGCCGCACGTGGCAGGGTCGGTGCGGGGGCTGCTGCCGCGTGCGTACCGGCTGGTCGGCGAGCAGGTACGGCGGTTCGCCGCCGGTGAACCGCTCGTCAACACGGTGGTCGACGGCTACTGAGCGCCGGCGGGCGGGAGCGGCCGCCTACGCGCCGGGCGTCTCGGCGGCCTCGTCCGGCATCCTCTGGCCGGTGGCGGAGACCAGGCGGGGCAGGTCGGTGCCGCGTACCGCCGGCAGGACGACCTGCTGGCCGTCGTCGAGCCGGGCGACGGCCCGTCCGCGTGCGTCGGTGGCGAACTCGACGACGTGGTCCCAGCCGATCCGGCGTTGCCCGAACAGCGCCCGCAGGCGCAGCTCCCGGGGGTCGGCGTCGGTGCCGGCCCGCCAGGCCCACACCCCGACGCCCAGCGGGACGAGCAGCACCGGCAGCAGGTACGCCCGGGCGTTCGCCAGCGGCAGGGCGCCGATGAAGGCGATGACCGAGGCGACCAGGATGGCTTGGTTGAAACGGAAGCGGACCGTGTCGCGCGTACTCACCCCGCGATGATCCCACCCCTGGTCGGGCGGGGTCGCGGCGGGCGGTGTCACGGGTGCCCGCACGCGTACAGTGACACGGGTCACTGCTTCGTGCCGATGGCGGATGCGTAACCAATCCGGTCGCCGGTCGTTTCCCAGTGTTGGGCAGCGGACTCGCAACATCCGCCGCCCATGCCACCGCAGCACCATCCGCACCATCCGCACCGCCGCACCGCCGCACCGCCGCACCGCCCCGTGCCCCCTCACGAAGGCGACCGCCGTGCTCCTCGCGTACCCGTTCCGTTTCCTCGTCCCCCGCCGGGCGGCCCCGGAGGCCGCCGTGTCCACGGCCGTGGCGCTGCTCGTCCTCGCCGGTGTGGCGGGGATGGTCCCGACCCCGGTGGTGATCGCGTTGGCCGGTGGCGCGGGCGCCACCCTGGCCGGCGTACGACTCTCCCGGCTGGCCGCCGGTCGGCCCGCACCGCCGTCGGGCGGTTACCCGGGCCGGGCGGGGCTGGTCCTGCTCGACGCGGCGGTGGTGGCGGCCGGCTGGTTCGCGGCCGCCCTGCCGCTGGTCGACACCCGGCAGCGCGCGGTCGCACTGCTCGGGTGGCTCACCGTCGCGGTCCTGTCCGTGGCCGGGCTGCGCGGGCTCCCGGCACGGACGCCCTCGCCGACCCGAGTGCGGGAGTTGGTCGAGGCGACCGGACCGACGATCGGTCTGACCCTTGCCGGGTGGTTGCTCCTGCCCGTGGACACTCTCCCCGCCCCGGCCCGGCTGCTCGCGGCGCTGGTGTTGGCCGGGTTGGGCATCGCCGCGCTCAGCGCGTTCACCGGCGCCGGGCGGCGCTCGGGCCACGCGATCTGCCGGGGCGGCCTCCTGCTCACCCTGGTCGGTCTGGCGCTGTTGACGATCCTGCCGCCCGCCTCCTCGGGGCGCGCGCCACTCCTGGCGGTGCCACCGCTGGTGCTCGGCATGCTGCTGACGGCCCTGGGCGCGACATTGGCGGTACCGTCGGCCAGCTCGACGCCGCCGTCCGGTTCACCGGCCACGACCTGGCCACGGGCGGTTCTCCCGGCCTCGGTGCTGCTGCTCGCGGCGGGCCTGCACCTCGGCTCCGGTCGCACTCCGGACCGGACGAGTCTGTTGCTCGCCCTGGCGGCGGTGCCACCTCTGGTCCTGCGGGAGCTGCTGCGCGGCGCTGACGGTGGCGTCCCCGAGCGGCCCGCCGCGCACCGCCGGGCGGCCGACCACACGGTCCGCCGCCGGGAGTCGCAACCGCCGTGGCAGGCCCCGACGACCGATTCGTGGACTCCTGCGGCCGACGTCGACGCGACCTGGCCCGAAACGGGTGTCTCCTGGTCGCGCCATGGTTTCGGCCCGGCCGGCGAGGGGCCGGGGGACCGGGCGGCCCTGCTCGCCGCCCTCGCCGCGATCGGCGACGTGCCCGCCCCGGCCGGTGCGCTGCTGCTGGTGGAGCTGCACGGCATCGAAGGGCTCGGCCCGGTGGCCCGCGAGGACGCGCTTGCCGAGGCCGCCCTGCGGGCACGGGCGGTGGTCGCGTCCGGCGATCTGGTGACCGCCTGCGCCGGCCACGGTTTCGCGGTGGTCACCGGCGCGGGGCCCGTGCTGGCGTACGCGCTGGGCACCCGGCTGCTGAGCACGCTCACCTCGCCCTACCGGTTGGCCGGGTCGGTGCTGCGCGTGCAGGCGAGCATCGGGCTGGCCGAGGTCAGTGGCGCGGGGCCGGCCGACGTGCTTCGTCAGGCCGAGCTGGCCCGGCGGCGGGCGGTGCAGCTGGGCCGGGACCGGGTCGAGTGGTACGACGCGTTCCTGGAGGAGCAGCTGGTCCGTCGGCTCGACCTGGAACGCGAGCTGCCGGGCGCGGTCGCCCGGGGCGAACTGGACCTGGTCTACCAACCGGTGCTCGACCTGACCGACCGTCAGCCGGTGGGCGCCGAGGCGCTGCTGCGGTGGCGTAGCCCGGTGCTCGGCACGGTGCTCCCGGGCGAGCTGCTGCCGGTCGCCGAGGACCTGGATCTGGTCGGCGAGCTGGAGTGGTGGGTGCTGGACCGGGCCTGCCGGCAGTTGGCGGCCTGGTCGGCGGGCCCCCGGGAGCTGTGGATGGCCGTCAACGTGACCACCCGCGAGCTGACCACGCCCGACTTCGTGCAGCGCGCCGCGGCGGTCCTGGCCGCGTACGGGGTGCCACCCGAGCGTCTGGTGGTGGAGGTGGCCGAGCCGAGGGTCGCCGCCGACCTGTCGACGGTGGTGGCCCGGCTGGCGGGCCTGCGGTCGTTGGGCGTACGCACCGCGCTCGACGACTTCCGGCCCGAACACGCCTCGTTGGCCCACCTGCGCCGGCTGCCGATCGACCTGCTGAAGGTGGGGCCCGATCTGGTCGGGGCCGAGCCCACGGGGCAGCCGCCGCTGATCGACGTGGTGGTCAACGTCGGTGAGCGGTTGGGTGTGGAGATCGTGGCGGAGGGGTTGGAGTCGCCCACCCAGGTCGAGGGTGCCCATCGGGCCGGCTGCCGTTACGGGCAGGGTTTCGCGCTGTCCCGTCCGGCGACCGCCGAGCGCGTCGAGGCGTACTTCGAGGAGTTTCCCTCGGCGTACCGGTGATGAACCGGTTCACCTGTCCCGGGGTGGTGCCGTGCTGCCGCGCGGGGTCAACTGCGGTGTCTCGTCCCGCAACCGGGTCGCCGGCTCGCCCGCGATGACGCCGAGCAGGTGGCGGGCCGCGTGCGCCCCGTACGCGGAGATGTCGCGGCCCAGGGCCGTCAACGGCGGGTGCACCAGCCGGCACAGCGGCGAGTCGTCCCAGGCCACGATGGACAGGTCGGCCGGCACGGTCAGGCCCATCTCCTGGGCCACCGAGAGTCCTGCGATGGCCATCACGTCGTTGTCGTAGATGACCGCGGTGGGCCGGGAGGTGGCGCTGAGCAGTCGTCGGGTGGCCCGCCCGCCCTCCTCGCCGGTGTAGTCGGAGAAGACGGTGACCGTGTCGGAGAGGCCGAGACGCCGGCACACCGCCGCGAAGGCGTCGGTACGGATCTGGGTGTGCCGCAGGTCGGGCAGGCCGGCGACCCGGGCGATCCGGCGGTGCCCGAGCGCGACCAGGTACTCCACGGCCTCGGTCAGCGCCGCCGCGTCGTCCGAGAAGAGGCTGGCCAACTCCCCGGTGCCGCCCGGCCCGCCGATGACCACGGCCGGCAGGCGCAGTTGTTCCAGGGCGGGGATGCGCTCGTCGTCGGTGCGCAGGTCGCAGACGAGGACCCCGTCCACCCGGCGCTCGCCCCACCACCGCCGGTAGACGGCGATCTCGGCGTCGTGATCGGCCACCACCTGCAACGTCAGCGCGTACGAGCGGGCCGACAGTTCGGCCTCCACACCGCTGATCAGCGCCATGAAGAACGGTTCCACGCCCAGCGTCCGCGCGGGGCGGCACAGGGCCAGGCCGACGGCCCGGGCGGTGGCGGCGGAGAGTGCCCGCGCGGCGCTGCTCGGACTGAACCCGATCTCGGTGGCGATGGCGAGGATGCGCTGCCGGGTGGCCTCGGAGACGCCGGGCTGCCCGTTCAACGCGTACGACACGGCGCCCTTGGACACCCCCGCCCGTCGGGCGACGTCCGCGATTGTCGGCCGCTTCACCGCGTGCTCCTTAGCGGTTCAGGGGCTTTGACACCCCGGAGGTCGGATCGTACGGTGGCTGAGCTTATCCGGTTCAGCTAACGTCTCGATCACGAAGGTGCGGTGAATCGTGAGCCGACAGGCCCTGCACGACGGCTGGACGCTGCGGGCGATGTCCGACGTGGACGTGCCCGCGGAGGTCGCCGACCGGACCGTACCGGCGACCGTGCCCGGGTGTGTCCACACCGACCTGCTCGATGCCGGGCTGATCCCCGACCCGTACCTCGACGACAACGAGTCGTCGCTGGCCTGGATCGGCCGCGCCGACTGGCGCTACCGGACGACCTTCCGTCCGCCGGCCGGCGACCACGACCGGATCGACCTGGTCTGCGGCGGCCTGGACACCGTCGCCACCGTCAGCGTCAACGGCGTTGAGGTCGGCCGCACCGAGAACATGCACCGCGGCTACCGGTTCGACGTCCGCGCGCTGCTGCGCGCCGGCGACAACGAGCTGACCGTCGCGTTCGACTCCGTGTACCGCTACGCCGAGGCGCAGCGCGACCGACTCGGCGACCGACCCAACGCGTACCCGGAGCCCTTCCAGTTCGTCCGTAAGATGGCTTGCAACTTCGGCTGGGACTGGGGGCCGACGCTGGTCACCGCCGGAATCTGGCAGGACATCGGCCTGCACGCCTGGTCCACCGCCCGGCTGGCCAGCGTCCGTCCGCTGGTCACCCTCGACGGCCGCGACGGCCGGGTCGAGGTGCACGTCGAGGTCGAGCGGGTCGCCGACGTCCCGCTGACCGTCCGGGTCGCCGTCGGCGGCGTCCGCGCCGAGGCCGTCGTCGAGGCCGGCCAGCGCACGGCCGTGCTGACCCTCGCCGTCCGCGAGCCCACGCTCTGGTGGCCCCGGGGGTACGGCGAACAGGCCCGCCACCTGCTGGACGTCACCCTGCACGCGCCGGACGGCGACACCCTGGACACCTGGTCCCGGCGGATCGGCTTCCGCTCCGTCCGACTGGACACCACGCCCGACGAGCACGGCACCCCGTTCGCGCTCTCGGTCAACGACGTGCCGGTCTTCGTCCGGGGCGTCAACTGGATCCCCGACGACGCGTTCCCCACCCGGATCACGCGCGACCGGCTCGCCGACCGGTTCGACCAGGCCGCCGCCGCCAACGTCAACCTGCTGCGCGTCTGGGGTGGCGGCCGGTACGAGTCGGAGGCCTTCTACGACCTGGCCGACGAACGCGGCCTGCTCGTCCAACAGGACTTCCTCTTCGCCTGCGCCGCGTACCCCGAGGAGGAGCCGTTCGCCACCGAGGTGGCCGCCGAGGCCGCCGAGCAGGTGACCCGCCTGACGCCGCACCCGTCGCTGGTGCTCTGGACCGGCAACAACGAGAACATCTGGGGCTGGCACGACTGGGGCTGGCAGGAAGCCCTGGCCGGGCGCACCTGGGGACGCGGCTACTACCTCGACGTACTGCCCCGCACCGTCGGCGAGCTGGACCCGACCCGCCCGTACTGGCCGGGCAGCCCCTGGTCGGGAAGCGAGACCATCCACCCGAACGACCCGGCGCACGGCACCACCCACATCTGGGACGTGTGGAACACCGACGACTACCCGAAGTACCGCGAGTACGTGCCGCGCTTCGTGGCCGAGTTCGGCTACCAGGCGCCGCCCACGTACGCCACGCTGCGACGCGCGCTCAGTGACGAACCGCTCGCACCCAACTCGCCGGGCATGGCCCACCACCAGAAGGCGGCTGGCGGTGACGCCAAGCTCCAGCGGGGCCTCGACGCCCACCTGCCCGTACCGGCCGACTTCGACGACTGGCACTACCTCACGCAGCTCAACCAGGCGCGGGCCATCCAGCTCGGGGTGGAGCACTTCCGCTCCCACCGCGACGTCTGCGCCGGCACGATCGTCTGGCAGCTCAACGACTGCTGGCCGGTGACCTCCTGGTCGGCCGTCGACGGCGACGGCCGCCGTAAACCCCTGTGGTACGCGCTGCGCCACGCGTACGCCGACCGCCTGCTCACCGTGCAACCCCGCGACGGCGGGCCGGCTGGTGGCGGTGTGCTGGCTGGTGGCGGTGGGTTGGCGCTGGTCGCGGTGAACGAGACCGGCGAGGCGTGGACCGTGCCGGCCACGGTCACCCGCGTCACCCTCACCGGGGAGCCGAGGGCGAAGACCTCGGTCCACCTCGACGTCCCGGCGTACTCCTCGGTCGTGCTGGCGCTGCCGGCGGACCTGGCGCGGCCGGACGAGAGCCGCCGTGAGCTGCTGGTCGCGGAGGCCGGCGGCACGGCGGAGCGTGCGCTGTGGTTCTTCGCCGAGGACCGGGACGTGCCGTGGCCGACGGCGGCCTGGGACGCGACGGTCGAGCCGGTCGACGGCGGCCAGCGGGTCCGGGTGACCGCGCGCACGGTGCTGCGCGACCTGACCCTCTTTCCGGACCGGTTGGACCCGGCGGCCACTGTGGACGAGGCCCTGGTCACTCTGCTGCCGGGTGAGTCGGCCACGTTCACCGTCCGGTCCGAGGCGCCCCTGGACCCGGCGTCCCTGACCACCCGCCCCGTGCTCCGCGCGGTCAACGACCTGACCTGACCTGACCCCGGTCCCACCCCACCGTCCCGCCGATCTTGCGGTTTCTGTTGTCGACATGGGGTGAGATACCCCTTGTGTCGGCACCGAAAGTGCAAGATCGCGGGGAGTGACGGTCCCGGTGGCCGCGGTGGCGGGCACTGGTGTCGGATCCTGGACTGTCCTGGCGGCAGCGGGGGTGGCGTTCAGCACCAAGAATGGTGACCATCCATCGGCGGACGGGCCCGGGAGGTGCTGGGTTGACGGACGGACCACACCCGGCGGCCGACGCCCGGCCGGCCGGGCAACCGGGGTCGCCGACGCAGACGGTCGCCCGGTGGGCGGAGGTGCACCGCCTGGCAGTGGCGGGCCGGGAGCCGGAGATCGCCCGGGACGTCGGTGACCTGGTGTCGAGGGCGTGGGTGCGCCGGTCGCGGTTCGCCGACGTGGCGGCGCTGGCGACGGCGACCCTGACTCTCGGCCCGGACGCCGACGCCTACTACCACCTGGGGCACGCGCAGTACGTGACGGGACAGCCCTGGAAGGCCCTGGCCAGTCAGGAGCAGGCCCTGCACCTGTACCGCGAGGCCGGCGACCGGAACGACGAGGCGGGCACCCTCAACAACATCGGCGCCACGTACGACCGGCTCGGGGACGGGGAGCGGGCGCTGGCCCACTACGAGGAGGCGCTGGCGATCGCCCGCGAGGTTGGCGACCGGGACGGCGAGGCGGGCACCCTCAACAACATCGGCCATCTGCACGACCGGCTCGGGGAGTGGGACGACGCGCTGTCCTACTTCGGGCAATCCCTACCCATTCAACGCGAGGTCGGCAACCGAGAGGGCGAGGCGGCCACCCTCAGCAACATCGGCTTCGTGTACGACAACCAGGGCGATCGGGAGCGGGCGCTGGCCCACTACACGCGTGCCCTGCCCATCCAACGCGAGGTTGGCGACCGGGTCGGCGAGGCGGTCACCCTCAACAACATCGGCTACGTGTACGCCCGGCGCGGGGACGGGGAGCAGGCTCTGATCCACTACGCGCAGGCCCTCCCCATTCGGCGGGAGGTCGGCGACCGCAACGGCGAGGCGGCCACCCTCAACAACATCGGTCTCGTGCTCTCCGATCGGGGGGATGGGGACGGGGCGCTGTCCTACTACACGCAGGCGCTGCCCATCGCCCGTGAGGTCGGTGACCGGTTCGGCGAAGCGAACACCCTCAGCAACATCGGCCTCGTGTACGCCCGGCGCGGAGACGCGGAGCGGGCGCTGTCCTACTACGGGCAGGCGCTGTCCATCGCCCGTGCGATCGGTGACCGGCTGGGCGAGGCGAACACCCTCAACAACATGGCGTCGATTCGACTCCAACAGGGCGATCTCGTTGGCACGAAGGACATGTTCACCGAGGTTCTCGAGACCCTCCGCATCGTCGGCGACCGTAGGTCCGAGGCGACGGTCAGCGCGAACATGGCCCTCCTGCTGCTGAAGATGGCGCACGTGGACCAGGCCACCGGGTACCTGCGTCGCGCGGTCGTTCTGGCCGAGCAGACGAATCATCCAGAGCTGGACCGGTTCCGAATGATCCTCGCTCAGATAGCGCAGACCGGAGCACGGTGAGCGATGGGGACTGCGGCTGGGAAGGAGACCACTGTGGCGGGTGACCTGAACACCCATGAGCTGGAGATCTTCGAGCGGACATCGGACTACTCGGAGTTGCGGCTGTCGACCGGTGGGGAGCGGCCCAAGACCCGTGGGCTGGACCAGGCCGCCATCGACCAGTTGATCGAGCGCGTGGATCGCCACTACAGCCAGCACTCAATCGTCCAACAGGTCTTCGGCTCGCCGCAGCTTCGCGATCTCGGGACGCGGCTGGCCACTCTCCTCGACGGTGACGAGCGGTGGTTGACACCGATCCTCCAACAGCCTCCCGGCGCCACGCTGCGGATCACCGGCGCGGGGCGACTACGGCACCTGCCCTGGGAACTGCTCGCCGCGGACGGTGCACACCTCGCCATCTCCGGCTCGGCGCCGCTGTTGCCGGTGCGGGCCGCGGGCAACGACACCGTCCGCAGGGGCCTGGTCGGTCCGGCCAACCGGCCTCTGCGCGTGCTGTTCATGGCCACCTCCCCCGAGGGCGTCGAACCCGAACTGAGGTACGAGGCAGAGGAGGCCGCGATCCTGGAGGCCACCGCCCGCACCGGCGCCGAACTGGTCGTCGAGGAGAGTGGAACGCTGGAAGGGCTGCGCCTGCTCACCCGGGACTACGGCGCGGGATACTTCGACGTCCTGCACCTGAGCGGCCACGCCACGATCAACCTGGATGGCAAGCCCGTCTTCCTGATGGAGGACGAGTTCGGCGCGCGCGTCGACGCCAACGCCGACCAGATCGTCCAGGCGATGGCCGGGCACTGGCCCCGCCTGATCTTCGTCTCCGGCTGCCTGACCGGGAACGCTCCCCACTCCGGCGCGTTCCCCTCGATGAGTGAGAGCCTGGTCGACGCCGGCGCCCCCGCCGTCCTGGGATGGGCGCTGCCGGTGAGCGACCTCGCCGCCACCGAGTTCGCCGCCGAGCTCTACCGGTCCCTGGCGGACGGGGTGCCCCTCGACCGGGCCATCGTCGAGGCCCGGCAGCAGCTGTACGCGCGCCAGCACGGTAACTGGCACCTGCTGCGCGTCTACGCCGACCGATCGCCACTCGCCCCCATGGTCACGCCCCTGCACACCAGGGGGCGTGCGCGGACCCGGATCCGCCCCGCCGAGCAGGATTTCCTGGACCCACAGACCCACCTGTCCCGGGTCGCCCCCCGCGCCGCTTTCGTCGGACGACGGCGCGTCATCCAGCGCTGCCTACGTACCCTCAGAAGCCCTACGGGCAGCGCGGGCGCGGCCCTGATCCTGCAGGGCATGGGTGGTCTCGGCAAGAGCAGCCTCGCCTCCCGGCTGCTGGAACGCATGCCCAACCACCAGCGTGCCGTCTGGTACGGCCGGGTCGACCTGACCAGCTTCCGCGACCTCGCCACCAAGGTGTCATTCCCCACCCTGGAACAACAGGTCGAGGCGGACCGGCTGCTGGCCAACGACGAGGCGCCCCTCGTCGTACGCCTCCGGCACCTGCTCGACGTCGACGGGCCACTCGGGCAGACCGCCTGCCTGTTCGTCTTCGACGACTTCGAGGAAGGCAACCTCGACGAGCGCGACGGCGGGCACGTGCTCTCGGCCGAGCTGGCAGAGATCCTTCCGGCCTTGCTCAAGGCCATTCGCGAGACCGGCAGCCCCAGCCGAGTGGTGATCACGAGCCGCTACCGCTTCCCGACCCCGGCCGGAACCGCCGTGGTCGAGTCGCTCGAAACCCTCAACCCGACCGAGCAGGCCAAGAAGCTCGCCAACCTGCCGAACCTGCGTCCGCGATCCTCCATCGACCCGGACATCCGTGAGCGCGCCGTCCAGGCCGCGGCCGGCAACCCTCGCCTGCTCGACTGGCTCGACCTGATCGTCGGCGACGGCACCCTCGACGTCGACGGTCTCATCGGTGCCATCGAACGGGAGACCGACAAGTTCCGCCGCGAAACCATCCTCGCCAAGAACCTGCTCGGCTCGCAGGACCGGGAACTGCAACGGATGCTCGCCAAGGTCAACGTCATCGAACTGCCCGTACCCGCCGAGACCGTCCGGGCCGTCCACGACCACCCCGACGCCGACCGGCACGTCGAGCGTGCCGTCCAACTCGGCCTGCTCGAAGAGGGCACCGACCCGGAAACCAGTCATCCCCGGTACTTCGTCTCCAACGTCCTGCGCCCGCTCATCCGTCCTCTGCTCACCGACGACGAGTACACCCAGGCCTGTGCCGCCGCGGCCCGCAGCCTCTACAACATCTGGGTCGTCGACGCGGCGGCATCCGGGTCCACGTCGTGAACACCCGGTGGGTGGAGGTGCACCGGCTCGCGGTGGCGGGCCGGGAGCTGGCCATCGCCCAGCACGTCGGCGATCTGGTGTCGAGGGTGTGGCTGCGCCGGTCGCGGTTCGCGGACGTCGCGGCGCTGGCCAGCGCGACGCTGACTCTCGGCCCGGACGCCGGTTCGTTCTACGACCTGGGGTGGACGCAGGCCGCGACGGGGCAGCCCCGGCAGGCCCTCGCCAGCTACGAGCGGGCCCTGCGCCTGTATCGCAAAGCCGGCAATCGCGGCAACGAGGCGGCCACGCTGAACAGCATCGGCGTCGTGTACGACAGTCTCGGGAACAGGGACCGGGCGCTGACCTACTACGAGCAGGCTCTACCCATTCAACGGGAGGTGGGAAATCGTGCTGGCGAGGCGGCCAACCTGAACAACATTGGCTACCTGTATGACAGGAGCGGGGATGGGGAGCGGGCGTTGGGCTACTACGGGCAGGCGCTACCCATCCGACGCGAGGTGGGCGATCATGCTGGCGAGGCGACCACTCTGAACAACATCGGTGCCGTGTATGACAGTCGCGGCGATGGGGAGCGGGCGCTGGCCTACTACGCGCAGGCGCTGCCCATCCGGCGCGAGGTGGGCGATCGTGTCGGTGAGGCGGCCACTCTGAACAACCTCGGCTTGGTGTATTACCAGCGTGGGGATGCCGAGCAGGCGCTGGCCTACTACGCGCAGGCTCTGTCTCTCCAAGTGGAGGTGGGCGATCGTGCCGCCGAGGCAGTCACCCGATTCAACATAGGGATGATCCATCGGGCGGTGGGGAACCTCGACGCGGCGATCCGTGAGCTCGAACTCGTCGTCGACCTCGACCGCCAGGTCGACCACCCGGATTTGGCATCCGACACCGCCATGCTCAATCAGCTACGCGAGCAACGCAGCGGGGCACAGGACGGGACCTGACGCGATCTTGCGAAGGGGCGTGCGGTGTGTCCGCGGCCTTGATCGACACGAGATCGCCGATGTCGCGGCATCCCGTCGACAGGGATACCGCGACATCGGCGAAGTCGAGTTGATCAAGCAGCCGAGCCGCCGAGCCGCCGCGCGGCTTACTCGGGGACGCGGCGGTAGGCGCCGTCGCTGGCCGAGGTGGCCATCGAGGCGTACGCGCGCAGCGCCGCCGACACCGGACGCTGGCGATCGGTCGGGGTGTACGGCCGGTCGCGCTTCTCCTCGGCCACCCGTCGTGCCTCCAGCTCGTCCTCCGGCACGTTCAGCTCGATCGACCGGGCCGGGATGTCGATGACGATCTCGTCGCCCTCGCGGACCAGGGCGATCAGGCCGCCGGAGGCGGCCTCGGGGGAGGCGTGCCCGATGGAGAGGCCGGACGTGCCGCCGGAGAAGCGGCCGTCGGTGAGCAGCGCGCAGGACCGGCCCAGCCCGCGACCCTTGAGGAACGAGGTGGGGTAGAGCATCTCCTGCATGCCCGGGCCGCCCTTGGGGCCCTCGTAGCGGATCACCACGACGTCCCCGGCGACGACCTCCTTGGCGAGGATCGCGGTGACGGCGTCGTCCTGCGACTCGTACACCTTCGCCGGGCCGCGGAACGTCAGGCAGTCGTCCGGCACGCCGGCGGTCTTCACGACGCAGCCCTCCGGGGCCAGGTTGCCGTGCAGGATGGCCAGGCCGCCGTCGGCGGAGTACGCGTGCTCGCGGTCGCGGATGCAGCCCTCGGCGGCGTCGGTGTCGAGTGACGACCAGCGGTTGGTGGTGGAGAAGGGCTCCACGGTACGCACCCCGCCCGGCGCGGCGTGGAACAGCTCGACCGCCTCCGGCGTCGGCGAGCCACCGCGCACGTCCCAGTCGGTCAGCCACTGGGCCAGCGAGGGGGAGTGCACGGCGTGCACGTCCCGGTTGAGCTGCCCGCCCCGGTCCAGCTCACCGAGGATCGCCGGGATGCCACCGGCGCGGTGCACGTCCTCCATGTGGTACTTCGGGGAGTTCGGAGCCACCTTCGCCAGGCAGGGCACCCGCCGGGAGATGGCGTCGATGTCGGCGACGCCGAAGTCGAGTTCCGCCTCGCGGGCGGCGGCGAGCAGGTGCAGCACCGTGTTGGTGGAGCCGCCCATGGCCACGTCGAGGGCGACGGCGTTCTCGAAGGCGGCCTTGGACGCGACGGTGCGGGGGAGCACCGACTCGTCGTCGCCGTCGTACCACCGCTTGGCGATGTCGACGACGGTCCGGCCGGCCTCGACGAACAGCGACCGGCGCGCGGCGTGGGTGGCGAGGGTCGAACCGTTGCCGGGGAGCGCGAGCCCGATGGCCTCGGTGAGGCAGTTCATCGAGTTGGCGGTGAACATGCCGGAGCAGGAGCCGCAGGTCGGGCAGGCGGAGCGCTCGATCTCGCCGAGCTGCGCGTCGGTGACCGCCTCGTTCGAGGACGCGATCATCGCGTCGATCAGGTCGATCTTGCTGTGCACGATGCCCTCGATCGCCGCCGTCTTGCCGGCCTCCATCGGGCCGCCGGAGACGAAGACGGTCGGGATGTTGAGGCGCAGCGCGGCCAGCAGCATGCCGGGAGTGATCTTGTCGCAGTTCGAGATGCAGACCAGGGCGTCCGCGCAGTGCGCGTTGACCATGTACTCCACCGCGTCGGCGATCAACTCGCGGCTGGGCAGGGAGTAGAGCATGCCGCCGTGGCCCATCGCGATGCCGTCGTCGACCGCGATCGTGTTGAACTCCCGGCCGACGCCGCCGGCCTCGGCCACCGCGTCGGCGACCAGGCCGCCCATGTCCTTGAGGTGTACGTGACCCGGCACGAACTGGGTGAAACTGTTGGCGATGGCGACGATCGGCTTGCCGAAATCGTCGTCGGTCATCCCGGTGGCCCGCCAGAGGGCCCGGGCGCCGGCCATCGTCCGACCGTGTGTGGACGTCCTCGATCGCAGCTCAGGCATGCGTACCAGCATGACACCGCCGCCGCGCGGGACCCCGCGGTAGAGGGCCCGTGTCCCAACAGATGCACATCCGGTCTCCCGCGACGTGCGCTCATCCGGCACTCTTGTTGTCGTGCATCTCCCCCCGGGCATGGTCGCCGTCGCGGCGCTGAGCGGGCTGGTCGCGGCCGTGGCCACCGCGCTGCTCACCATGGTCGTCGGGCAGCGGACCGGGCCGCGCCGACCGGCGCACGTGCTGCTCGCGGGCGCCGCCGGGGTTACCCTGGTCAGCCTGCTGGCCGGGGTGGTGGCGGTGCTCTCGGCGAGCGACCACTGGGCACACGAGCAGGGCCAGCGGACCGGATGGGCCACCGCCACGGCGATCGGTACGGCGCTGGCCGGGCTGGCCTTCGCGGCCGGTCTGCTCCGGCTGCCGGGCGTCGCGGCCACCGCCGCGGGGACCGCCCGGCTCGCGCTGGACGGCGTCACCGTGGCGGCGGCGCTGTGGTTCGTCGGCTGGGTGCTCTTCTCCGAGCCGACCCGGCTGCTCGGCGCCGCCACTCCGATGGCCTGCCCGGCGATCCTGGTGACGACGGTGAGCGCCGCGCTCGGGGCCGGCCTCGCCGTGATCGTCGTCTTTCGGGCCGCCGCGCCGCGTCGCCGGCTGGCCGTGCTCGCGACCGGCATCACCGCGGTGAGCTGCGGCGGGCTGGGCCTCAGCGCGGGGCTCTGCCAGTCCGGGCCGACCATGGCGCTCGCCGGCGCGGCGCTGCTGTCGGCCGGCCTGCTGGCCGTCGCGCTCGAGGTGCGCCGGGCCGATCAGCCGGGGGAGGTCGCGCTGGACCTCATCGGTCGGGACGGTGAGTACGCCCTCGCCCCGATGCTGGCGATGGCGGCCTCGGCGATGTACCACCTGCTCCAGGACGGCCGCTTCACCGCGCCGGGCATCCTCGCCGGCAGCGTGGAGGGCTTCGCCCTGGTGGCGCGGCAGTACCTCACCCTCAAGGACGTCCGGGACTACGCCGGCCGCCTGGTCGAGCGGGAGGCGCACTTCCGTGAGCTGGCGCACACCGACCCGTTGACGTCGCTGGCCAACCGGCGCGGGCTGCTGCGGGCGCTGCACGACGGCGCGGCGGCGGGCACGCCGTGCGTCCTGCTCGGTCTGGACCTGGACGGCTTCAAGAACGTCAACGACATGCGCGGCCACGACGTGGGTGACGCGGTGCTGGCCGAGGTGGGCCGTCGGCTGCGCGGCAACCTGCGTCCGGGCGACGTGGCGGCCCGGCTCGGCGGCGACGAGTTCGCCGTGCTCATGCCGGCCCGCCCCGCCGAGGCGGACCGGGTGGCCGAGCGGCTGCTCGGGGTGCTGAACCGCCCGTACGACCAGCCGGAGGGCCCGGTCTTCCTCTCCGTGAGCATCGGCGTGGCCGGGTGGGCCGCCGAGCCGGACGTGGAGTTGCTGCTGCGCCACGCCGACCTGGCGCTGCGCTACGCCAAGCAACGCGGCAAGAACCGGATCGAGCGCTACGACGCGGCGTACGACCAGTTGTTGCGCCGCCGTACCACCGTGGAGCACGAGTTGCGGGGCGCTATCGACCGCGACGAGCTGCGGCTCGCCTTCCAGCCGGTGGCGTCGCTGCCGTCGGTCCGGCCGGTCGGCGCCGAGGCGTTGCTCCGCTGGCACCACCCCGAGCTGGGCAACGTCCGCCCGGACGAGTTCATCCCCCTCGCCGAGGAGTGCGGGATGATCTCCACACTCGGCGCCTGGGTGCTGCACCAGGCCTGCTACCAGCTCTCCCGCTGGCTGGCCGACGGGCACGACGTGTGGGTCTCGGTGAACGTCTCGCCGCGCGAGCTGCACGCCCCGGAGTACGTGGTCCAGGTCGCCGAGGCCCTGCGCGCCCACCACGTACCGCCGCAGCGGTTGGTGCTGGAGGTCACCGAGCACGCGGTCGCCACCGATCTGGACGAGCTGATCCGGCGGTTGACCGCGCTGCGGCTGACCGGCGTACGGATCGCGCTGGACGACTTCGGCGCCGGGTACTCGTCGCTGGGGCAGCTACGCCGGCTCCCCATCGACATCCTGAAGATCGACCACAGCCTGGTGGCCGAGCACGAGCCGGTCCGCCCGGTGGGCAAGGACGGTCCGGCGTTCGCGCCCATGGTCGACATCGTCATGCGGCTGGGCCACCAGCTGGGCATGGAGGTCATCGCCGAGGGCGTCACCACGCCGACGGAGCTGGCCGCGGTGGTCGCCGCGGGCTGCCGGTTCGGTCAGGGAGCGCTGTTCGGCTGGGGGGTGCCCGCGGAGCACCTGGAGGCGATGCTGGAGGCGGCCACCTCGCCGGGCGCGCGGCCCGGTCCGGTGCCCGTCCAGCGCCGCGCACCCGGCGGGTCCGGGCAGGTCATGCCCCCTGGCGGCGGCGCGGCGTCGGCCGACGCGCCGCCGTCCGTTAACCAACATGTGGGATCAGTTGACTCATCGCGTGAGATGCGTCAGGCTTAGCCGCATGTCGTCGTACCGGTCGCTGCGAGTACTTATCTGAGCGCACTCTCCTCCGTCGAGAGTGCGCTGGCCCCGTGCATCTGCACGAGGGCCGTTTTTATTGCCGTCGGAACCTGTCGCGACGGGCCCACGCCCACGTCGCATCGCTGAACAAGCCCCAGCCACTCCAGCCGAAGGCCAGAACCACCATGACGAGACCAACGCCCGAGACCCTCGCCCACACCGCCCGGCGGGCCCGCGCGACCGCCGACCCGGCCGGCGCCGCCGACCCCGCCACCCGCGCCGCGGCCACGCCGGCAGTCCCGGCCGTACGGACATCCGCCCCGGCAGAGGTCTCCGGTGCCGGCTCGCTGGTGCGGTCCCTCGAGGCGCTCGACGTCGACGTCGTCTTCGGCATCCCGGGCGGCGCGATCCTGCCGGCGTACGACCCGCTCTACGACTCCACCGTCCGGCACATCCTGGTCCGCCACGAGCAGGGCGCCGGTCACGCGGCGACCGGGTACGCGCAGGCCACCGGCAAGGTCGGCGTCTGCATCGCCACCTCCGGCCCGGGCGCGACCAACCTGGTGACGCCGATCGCCGACGCGTACATGGACTCGGTCGCGATGGTGGCGATCACCGGGCAGGTGGCTCGCCCGTCGATCGGCACCGACGCCTTCCAGGAGGCAGACATCCAGGGCATCACGCTGCCGATCACCAAGCACAACTTCCTCGTGCAGACCGCCGAGGAGATCCCGCAGGTGCTGGCCGAGGCGTTCCACCTGGCCAGCACCGGCCGGCCCGGCCCGGTGCTGGTCGACATCCCCAAGGACGTGCTCCAGGCGTCGACCACCTTCACCTGGCCGCCCACGCTGGACCTGCCCGGCTACCGGCCCACCCTGCACCCGCACGGCAAGCAGATCCGCGAGGCGGCCCGGTTGCTGGCCGGTGCCCGGCGGCCGGTGCTCTACGTGGGCGGCGGGGTGCTCAAGGCCGGCGCCACCGAGGGGCTGCGTCGGCTCGCCGACCTGACCGGCATCCCGGTCATCACCACGCTGATGGCGCTCGGCGCGTTCCCCGACTCGCACCCGCAGCACCTGGGCATGCCCGGCATGCACGGCACCGTCGCCGCCGTGTACGGCCTCCAGAAGGCCGATCTGATCGTCGCGCTGGGCGCGCGGTTCGACGACCGGGTCACCGGCAAGCTCGACTCGTTCGCGCCGGACGCGGCGGTGGTGCACGCCGACATCGACCCCGCCGAGATCGGCAAGAACCGGCACGCGGACGTCCCGATCGTCGGTGACGCCAAGCACGTCATCGACGAGCTGATCGCGGCGGTCACCGTCGAGCGTGCGGCGGGGCGGGTCACCGACCTGAAGGATTGGTGGACCCAGCTCGACGACCTGCGTAACCGTTATCCGCTGGGCTACGACGAGCCGTCCGACGGCACGCTCTCCCCGCAGTACGTGATCAAGCGGTTGGGAGAGATCGTCGGCCCCGACACGATCTTCGTGGCCGGGGTGGGGCAGCACCAGATGTGGGCGTCCCAGTTCATCTCCTACGAGAAGCCGTACACCTGGTTGAACTCCGGCGGCCTCGGCACCATGGGCTACGCGGTGCCGGCGGCCATGGGCGCGAAGGTCGGCAAGCCGGACGCGGTGGTGTGGGCGATCGACGGTGACGGTTGCTTCCAGATGACCAACCAGGAGTTGGCGACCTGCGCGCTGGAGGGCATCCCGGTCAAGATCGCCGTCATCAACAACGGCAACCTCGGCATGGTCCGGCAGTGGCAGACGCTCTTCTACAACGAGCGCTACTCCAACACCGAGCTGGGCACGCACAAGCACCGGATCCCCGACTTCGTCAAGCTCGCCGAGGCGCTGGGCTGCGTCGGGCTGCGCTGCGAGACCGCCGAGGACGTGGACAAGACCATCGCCGCCGCCATGGAGATCAACGACGTCCCGGTGGTGATCGACTTCGTGGTCGGCAAGGACGCCATGGTCTGGCCGATGGTCGCTGCCGGCACCAGTAACGACGAGATCATGTTCGCCCGCGGCGTCCGCCCGGTCTTCGACGAGGATGACATCTGACCATGAGTGAGCGAAGCGCACGAATCATCAAGGCCGATGCCCCGACCGAGCGAAGCGAGGTCGTGGCATGACCATGCACACTCTGTCCGTGCTCGTGGAGAACAAGCCGGGCGTCCTCGCCCGGGTGTCCGGCCTGTTCTCCCGCCGCGGTTTCAACATCGACAGCCTCGCCGTCGGCGAGACCGAGAACCCGGACGTCTCCCGGATCACCATCGTGGTGAACGCGGACTCGTCCCCGCTGGAGCAGGTCACCAAGCAGCTCAACAAGCTGGTCAACGTACTCAAGATCGTTGAGTTGGATCCGCAGGTCTCGGTCGCCCGGGAGTTGCTGCTGGTGAAGGTCCGCGCCGACCGGGCCGCCCGGTCCCAGGTGCTCGAGACCGTCAACCTGTTCCGGGCCCGGGTGGTGGACGTCGCACCGGACACGCTGACCATCGAGGCCACCGGCACGCCGGACAAGCTCGACGCGCTGCTGCGCGACCTCGAGCCCTTCGGCATCAAGGAAATGGTCCAGTCCGGGCTGGTGGCCATCGGGCGCGGCTCGCGTTCGATCACCGCCGGTCCCGCGCTGCGGGCCGCCTGACCCATCCGCAAAGACCACGACGGGCACTCAGGCCGTCGTACGAAAGGGAAGTTCTCATGAGCGTTGAGGTGTACTACGACGACGATGCCGACCTCGGCCTGATCCAGGCCAAGAAGGTCGCGGTGATCGGCTACGGCAGCCAGGGGCACGCCCACGCGCTGTCGCTGCGTGACTCCGGCGTCGACGTGGTGATCGGTCTGCCGGAGGGCTCGAAGAGCCGTCCCAAGGCCGAGGAGCAGGGCCTTCGGGTGCTCACGCCGGCGGCGGCCTCGGCCGAGGCGGACGTGATCATGGTGCTTGCGCCGGACACCGCCCAGCGCAAGATCTATGCCGAGTCGATCGAGCCGCACCTGGCCCCCGGCAAGGCGATCTTCTTCGGCCACGGTTTCAACATCCGGTACGGCCTGATCAAGCCGCCGGCCGAGGTGGACGTGGCCATGGTCGCCCCCAAGGGCCCCGGCCACCTGGTGCGTCGCCAGTACGTCGACGGCAAGGGTGTGCCCTGTCTGGTCGCCGTCGAGCAGGACGCCACCGGCACCGCGTTCGCCCTCGCCCTCGCGTACGCCAAGGGGATCGGCGGCACCCGGGCCGGCGCGATCAAGACCACCTTCACCGAGGAGACCGAGACCGACCTCTTCGGCGAGCAGGCGGTGCTCTGCGGCGGTGCCTCGGCGCTGGTGCAGACCGGTTTCGAGGTGCTCACCGAGGCGGGTTACGCCCCGGAGGTCGCCTACTTCGAGTGCCTGCACGAGCTGAAGCTGATCGTCGACCTGATGTACGAGGGCGGCATCGCGAAGATGCGGTACAGCATCTCCGACACCGCCGAGTACGGCGATCTCTCCCGGGGCTCGCGCATCATCGACTCCCGCGTCAAGGATGAGATGCGCAAGATCCTGGGCGAGATCCAGTCCGGCGAGTTCGCCCGTGAGTGGGTCGCCGAGGACGAGGCCGGCCGCCCCAACTTCACCAAGTGGCAGGCCGAGGGCGCGGCGCACCCGATCGAGGAGACCGGTAGGAAGCTGCGCGGAATGATGAGCTGGGTCGACCGCCCGATCACCGAAACCGCCTGACGCCACCCCGAAAAACGGATCACCCAGCCCCGGGCCGCGCTCTCCCCAGCGCGCGCCCGGGGCTCGCTCCGAGCCCTCGTCGATCTTGCACTTTCGGATGGCGATTTGTGGGGGTTGGCCCCGTAGGTCGCCGCAGAAAGTGCAAGATCGCGGGGACGGAGGGGTGTAGGGGGGCGGGGTGGGTGGGGTTTCGGGGTGGTGAACGGTTGATGTCGGTCGCTTGTCCGGGCGTGTGAGGGCACTCACCCCGCAGACCGGAACACGCCGGCCAGCGCGGCCCCTACGATCGCGGGTAGGTGCGCTGAGCCGGCACCTGACGGCCACGGCACGGATCAGCACGGGGTGCAGTGCGGCGCCCCGCCACCCGCGCCGATCGCAAACACGACCTCTACGAGGACCGATGAATCCTGTCGTACTGATCGCCGAAGAACTCGCCCCCGCCGCCATCGAGGTGCTCGCCCACGACTTCGACGTCCGTCACGTCGACGGCACCGACCGTCCGGCCCTGCTCTCGGCGCTCTCCGAGGCCGACGCCGTCATCGTGCGCAGCGCGACCCAGATCGACGCCGAGGCGGTCGCCGCCGCACCGCGGCTCAAGGTGGTCGCCCGCGCGGGCGTCGGGCTCGACAACGTCGAGGTGCCGGCGGCCACCGCGCGGGGCGTGATGGTCGTCAACGCACCCACCTCGAACATCGTCTCCGCCGCCGAGCAGGCCGTCGCACTGCTGCTCGCCGTCGCCCGCAACACCGCCAGCGCCAGCGCGGCGCTCAAGGCGGGCGAGTGGAAGCGGTCCAAGTACACGGGCGTCGAGGTGCAGGGCAAGACCGTCGGTGTGGTCGGGCTCGGCCGCATCGGGGTGCTCTTCGCGCAGCGCATCGCCGCGTTCGGCACCCGACTGATCGCGTACGACCCGTACATCCAGCCGGCTCGGGCGGCGCAGCTCGGCGTACGGCTGGTCGGGCTGGAGGAGCTGCTGCGCGAGAGCGACTTCATCTCGATCCACCTGCCGAAGACCCCGGAGACGGTCGGCCTGATCGGCGAGAAGGAGCTGGCGCTCGTCAAGCCCAGCGTCCGCATCGTGAACGCCGCCCGCGGTGGCCTGGTCGACGAGCAGGCGCTCGCCGACGCCATCGCCGAGGGGCGGGTCGCCGGCGCCGGCGTCGACGTGTACTCCAAGGAGCCCTGCACCTCCTCACCGCTGTTCGCCTTCGACAACGTGGTGGCCACCCCGCACCTGGGCGCCTCGACCCACGAGGCGCAGGACAAGGCCGGTCTGGCGGTTGCCAAGAGCGTGAAGCTGGCGCTGCAGGGCGAGTTCGTGCCGGACGCCGTCAACGTCCAGGCCGGCGGCGTGGTCGCCGAGGACGTCCGCCCGCTGCTGCCGCTGGCCGAGAAGCTGGGCCGGGCCTTCACCGCCGTCGCCGGTGGGGTCGCGGCCAACGTCACCGTCGAGGTTCGCGGTGAGGTCGTCGGCCACGACGTGTCGGTGCTCAAGCTGGCCGCGACGAAGGGCCTGTTCAGCTCGGTGGTCGAGGACCAGGTCACCTACGTCAACGCCCCGCACCTGGCCGCCGAGCGCGGCGTCGAGGTCACTCTGGACAGTCAGGCCGAGACCGCCGACCAGCCTCTCCTGGTCACGGTGCGCGGTGCCCTGCCGGATGGCCGGGCGGTGAGCGTCTCCGGGACGGTCACCCACGCGGGCAGCCGCGACGTCCCGCGGCTGACCGAAGTGGACGGCTTCGACGTGGAGATCGCCGCGGAGGGCATCCTGCTGTTCCTGCGGTACGCGGACCGCCCGGGCGTCGTCGGCACCGTCGGTACGCTGCTCGGCGAGTCGGGCATCAACATCGCCGCGATGCAGGTGGCCCGGCGCGAGGCGGGCGGCGAGACGCTGATGACCCTCACCGTCGACCAGGCGCTCGGCGCCGATCTGCTGACCTCGGCGGCCGACTCGATCGGCGCGACCGCCGCCAGCGCGGCCGACCTGCGCGACGAGTAGTTAGCGGCCGCCACGCGACAGGTGGCGGCGCGGACGACAGCACCACGGGGGGCCCGGCGACAGCGCCGGGCCCCTTCGTCGTACGCCGGGAGGTGTTCCGCCCCGGGAGCGGTCAGTTCGGCAACCGGACCGGGGGCGGGTAGACCGAACCGTCCTGGGCGTCGAAGAGCATCAGCCCGTGCTCGCCGGCCAGCCGCTCGATGTCGAGCAGCACCTGGTCCGGGCAGGTCGGGTGCAGGTTCAGCTCGACGTGATCGTGGGCGGCGTGCAGCGGCGCGACCGCCCACGGGCTGTCCGGGCCGGGGTGACGGTCCGGATAGGACGCGGTGATCGCCCGGTAGAAGCCGACGACGCGCGGGTCCGGGTATCGGTCCACGTGCCGCCCCTGCCGGCAACCCTCGACCGCTGCCCGCACGTCCTCGGGCGTCGCCCCGTCCTCCAGGGCCCACACACTCAGATCGAAACTCACGGCGGACAGCGTGCCATCCGTCGTTCACCATGTCGAAACTGCCTCACCGCCGGCCAATCGCCGAACCCGTGCGGGCGGCGTCCGAAGGCGTCCGCTGTGGAGACTCTTGCGTCGAGTTGCGTCGATTCGCTAGCGTACGACTGCGGTTACTGGCCGCCAGGCCGTGGCGCCGGCCCGTCTTCGGGTGGCGCGGCCGACGTCCGGCCCGACCGGTCCGCACCCCTCGATTGTGCGAGCCACGCGCACTCGTCGCTGATCGGCCCCCACAGCCGTTGCCGAGGCCGTGGGGGCCGATCGCAATTCAGGCGCTCCGCGGGTCACCCCGTCTGACGTGCGACGCGGCTATGATCGGCCGCCGTGACAAGCGCCCAGTTGTTCAATGGCGGTGGCCGCCGGGTCGCCCGGCCGCGGCGACCTGCGCCGCCACGACGAGCCCTACGGTCGACGCGGCTCCTCGCGGCCCTGGTGGCGGTGCTCGTGCTGGCCGGCTGTTCGCCCGATCCGACCGGCTCGCCCGCTTCGCGCGACTCGTCGTCGGCTCCGGGGACCGCCGAGCCGCGGTCGACGAGTGGGCTCGGCCCGGCCGGGGGCCGGCAACCCGGCACGGGCAGCGCGGACGAGGCCCAACGCCGCCGTTTCGCGGCGGCGGCCACCCTCCTGAAGAGCAAGCCGGGGGTGCTCGGAATCCTGGTACGGGACCGGCGCACCGGCACTTCCTGGCGGGCGGGGACCACCGATCATCCGATCTGGACGGCCTCCACCATCAAACTCGCGATGGTCGTCGGGCTGCTGGAGCGCTCACGGGCGGGGGAGATCACGCTCGACAGCGCCGCCCGTCGACAGATCGCCGACATGCTGAACTTCTCCTCCGACGACGCGGCCACCGCTCTGTGGAACCGCTACGGCCGGGACGGACAGCTCAAACGCTTTCAGCAGCGCTACGGCATGACCGGGCTGACCACCGTCGCCGGCTACGCGCGCTTCTGGGGTCACCTCAAGTGCACGGCTGAGGATCTGCAGCGGTTGATGTCGTACGTGCTGGACGACCTCGACCCGACCGACCGGGCCTACATCGTCGGCGCGATGCGTTCGGTCGGCTCGATCCAGCGTTGGGGTGTCTGGGCGGCCGGCAGCGACAAGCACCCCGGCACCAAGGACGGCTGGTCGATCGAGCCGGACCCGGGCGGGGAGCACTGGGTCACCAACACCGTGGGGTTCGTCGGCGACGACCAGCGCTACGTCGTCGCCGTCATGTACCAACTGCCACCCGGCAAGGGGATCGATGTGGGGGTGCACGCGGTGAGCGATCTGGTCGCCACCGTCTTCGGGGCACGGACCCCGGCGCGGGTGACCGTGCCGGACCCCAGCACGGGACGCTAGGGCCTGTTTCATAAGAACTGGCCGGCCTGCGGCGGGCCCGGACGACGACCGGCGGCGTTGCGGTTTCGTCCGGATAAAACACCGGTATCCGGACGAAACCGCGCCTTGCCGGATCGCCGCCCGGACTCCGCCTCGGCTCGACCGCCCTTATGAAACAGGCCCTCGGGCCCTCAGCGCCGGTGGGCGAAGAGCGCCCGGTACTCGGAGCCACCCCGGAACCAGGCCAGGCCCGTGGGGCCGGCGGCGTAGAGCGCGGTGGCGTACGCGTCGGCGACCGTCAGGTCCGGGCCGACGACGGTCGCGGCGATGAGGTGGTTGGCCGGCTCGCCAGTGTGCGGGTCGACGACGTGTCCCCGCCGTCCGGACACCCCGGAGGTGCCGACTGCTCCCGAGGTCATCTCCAGCATCAGTGGCGCGCGGTCCGGCGCCGTCGGGTGGTGTACCGCGACCCGCCACGGTCCGCCGTGCGGCGCGCGGCCCCGGACCACGAGGTCGGCGCCGGCGAGTACGGCGTAGTCGTGCACGCCCGCCGCGCGCAGCCGGGCGGCGGCGCGGTCCACGGCCCAGCCGCCCAGTAGGCCGCCCGGGTCGAAGCCGCCGGGGACCGCCCAGGCGTCGAACCAGCCGTCGGTGGCGGCGCGCATCGCCGTACAGCGGTCCACCAGGTCAGCCAGCGGCGCGTACGACGCGGGGCTGATCTCGCCCCGGCGCAGCCTGGAGACCAGGCTCTCCGGACGGTTCGGGCCGTAGGTCAGGTCGATCGCGCGCAGTTCGGCGACGCTGTCCCGCAACGCCTCGCCGACGCCCCGGCGGCCGAGCCCCTCGGGGGCGTTGAGCAGCAGGGTGTACTCCGCCGTGGCGGTGCGGACGGTGTGCTGCACGGCGATGCGGCCCTGGGTGGCGGCGGCCGGGTCGAACCGGCGACGGCGGCTGCCGAGGCGGAGGTCGGGCCGGCGGTGCCGGAACGCCGACAGGTCCGGCCAGCGGGTCCGCGGCTGCTCGTCGATGCGCATGGCGCCTGCCCCCTCGCAGTTGACGTCGCGTCGTCACGACCACCGTTCGCGGGCCCCCTGACCCGCTGTCCCTTACCGTAGGCAGCGCAGATGATCGCTACATGAATCCCAGCTGAGAGGGTGCTGTGCATCCTCCTGTCTCAGATGCTGGAAGCTTCGTACCGGGAGTCGGGACGGCGACGTACCGTTGCCGGACAGGGCAGTCGAGCGTGGGGAGAGCGGGCGTGACGCGGATCGCGGTGGTGGCCGGGGACGGCATCGGGCCCGAGGTGGTCGCGCAGGCCCGCAAGGTCCTCGACGCGGTGCTTCCCGGTGTGCAGGCCACCGAGTACGACCTCGGCGCCGCCCGCTGGCACCGTACCGGAGAGGTCCTGCCCGACTCGGTGCTGACCGAGCTGGCCGGGCACGACGCGATCCTGCTCGGCGCGGTGGGTGACCCCACGGTGCCGCCGGGTGTCCTGGAGCGCGGCCTGCTGCTCAAGCTCCGGTTCGCCTTCGACCAGTACGTCAACCTGCGCCCCTCGCGGCTCTGGCCCGGCGTCGCCGGTCCGCTGGGCAACGTGAAGCCGGGCGAGGTCGACCTGGTGGTGGTCCGCGAGGGCACCGAGGGGCTGTACGCCGGCGCGGGCGGGACGTTGCACCGCGACACGCCCGCCGAGGTCGCCACGGAGGAGAGCCTCAACACCCGGCACGGCGTGGAGCGGGTGATCCGTGACGCGTTCGCGCGGGCCGGTCGTCGGGAGCGGCGCAAGGTCACGCTGGTGCACAAGACCAACGTACTGACCCACGCCGGGTCGCTGTGGTCGCGCGCCTTCGCGGCGGTCGCCGCCGAACACCCGGACGTGGCGACGGAGTACCAGCACGTCGACGCGGCCGCGATGTTCCTGGTGACCCAGCCGCAGCGCTACGACGTGGTGGTCACCGACAACCTCTTCGGCGACATCCTCACCGACATCGCCGCCGCCGTCACCGGCGGAATCGGGCTGGCCGCCAGTGGCTGCATCAACCCCGAGGGCGCGTACCCCTCGATGTTCGAGCCGGTGCACGGCTCGGCGCCGGACATCGCCGGGCAGGGCGTCGCGGACCCGGTGGCCGCGGTGCTCTCCGTGGCGCTGCTGCTGGAGCAGCTCGGGCACGCCGAGGCGGCGGCCCGGGTCGACGCGGCGGTCGCCGCCGAGTTGGCCGGCCGTACCCCGGGCGCGACGCTGCGCACCGCCGAGGTCGGCGACCGGCTCGCCGCCCACGCCGTAGCCTGACCGCCCCGGGCCGCGTCGCGGCCGGGGGCGGTCTTCGCCTGTCCGGGCAGTCCACCCGGTCCCGAGCGGCGCTACCTTCTGAACGGTCGTTCGGGGTAAGTTTCTGGCACAGCCATGTCGGTGTGCGATCCCGCATGCCGTTGTCCCGCAGGGAGGTCAGCGCGATGAGCGGTGGTGACAAGCTCGACTTCGAGATCCGTCCGAATCCCACGCCGGTATCCGCCGCCGACCGGGCTGCCCTGCTGGCCAACCCCGGATTCGGCCGCGTCTTCACCGACCACATGATCACGATCCGCTACGCGGAGGGCAAGGGCTGGTACGACGCCCGGGTGGAGGCGCGGGCGCCGATCCCGATGGACCCGGCCAGCGCGGTGCTGCACTACGCGCAGGAGATCTTCGAAGGGCTGAAGGCCTACCGGACGGCCGACGGTGGCGTGACGATGTTCCGGCCGGACGCCAACGCCGCCCGCTTCGTCGACTCGGCCAAGCGGATGGCGATGCCGGCGTTGCCGCCCGAGGTGTTCGTCGACTCACTGCACAAGCTCATCGAGATCGACCGGGAGTGGATCCCGACCGGCGAGGACGGCAGTCTCTACCTGCGGCCGTTCATGTTCGCCAGCGAGGTCTTCCTCGGCGTCCGTCCGGCCAACGAATACCTGTACATGGTGATCGCCTCGCCGGCCGGCGCGTACTTCACCGGTGGCGTCAAGCCGGTCACGATCTGGGTCTCCCCGGATTACACCCGGGCGGCGCCCGGCGGCACCGGCGCGGCCAAGTGTGGCGGCAACTACGCCACGTCGCTGGCGGCCCAGGCGGAGGCCATCGAGGCCGGCTGCGACCAGGTGGTCTTCCTCGACGCCGTGGAGCGCCGCTTCGTCGACGAGTTGGGCGGCATGAACGTCTTCTTCGTCTACGACGACGACACGGTGGTCACCCCGCCGCTGACCGGCACGATCCTGCCGGGCATCACCCGCGACGCGATCATCACGCTGGCCGGCAAGGCGGGGCACCAGGTGCAGGAGCGGCCGGTCTCGTTCGCTGACTGGCAGGCCGACGCGGCCAGCGGCCGGCTGCGCGAGGTCTTCGCCTGCGGCACCGCCGCGGTGATCACCCCGATCGGCGGGGTGCGCTTCCCCGACGGCGAGTTCCTGATCGGTGGCGGCGAGCCCGGCCGGGTCACCATGTCGCTGCGTCAGCAGTTGGTCGACATCCAGCGCGGCAAGGCCGCCGACCCGCACGGTTGGGTGCACCAGGTCTTCTGACGTCCGTCGGCCGACCGGCCCGTCGAACGGGCCGGTCGGCCGCGGCGCTGGGACACACGCCCTAACCCTCGTCGAGCAGGTGGTCGCGTAGGGCGGCGAGCTGCTTGTCGGTCACCCCGGCATGCCGCAGGTACGCCTCGATCGAGCCGTGCCCCTCACGCAGTTCGTCAAGGAACATCTGCATGGCCTCGGCGGGCGACGCCAGGAACGGCGCCGGCACCTCCGCGGCGTCCGGCATGGTGGCGGCCAGCCAGGCGCTGAACCGGGCCGACGCCTCGGTGCTCAGCGCGTAGTCGGCGGTGATGTCCGCGTCGTCGACGCCCAGCACGGCGAGGGTCAGGGCGCACACGATGCCGGTGCGGTCCTTGCCGGCCACACAGTGCACGACGACCGGGGCGTTCGCCGAGTCGGCGATCAGCCCGATCGCCTCGCCCAGGCCCGCGGTGCCGGTCTGGGCCAGGTCGGCGTAGCGGTCGGCGAGGTAGCGCGCCAGGTCGGTGCCCTTCTCGTGCGGCGTCAGCGCCCAGTCCTCGTGCTCCGGGTGGATGTGCCGGTACGTCAGCCCCTGGTAGGCCGGCACCCGACCGTCGCGCTCCACCTCGGTGGGGCGGCGCAGGTCGACGACGGTGCGGATGCCGATGGCGGCGAACGCGTCGCGGTCCTGCTCGTCGAGCCGGTGCAGGGAGTCGGAGCGGTAGAGGCGACCACGGCGCACGGTACGGCCGTCGTGGCCGAGGTAGCCGCCGACGTCGCGGAAGTTGAAGGTCGCGGGCAGCGTGATGTGACGTTCGTCGTCGATGGCGTCCACGTGCACACGGTAACGGCCGGCGGGCTCATGTCCCACCGGCCGTCGGGTCGGATCGGTCAGCGCGCGGTGCCCGGGGGAAGCGCGCCGTACGTCTCGTCGTAGTAACCGCCGAGCTGATCCCGGTACGCCGGGTCGCTGTGGCTGGCCTCGTCGTACTCGGGGGCGGCCTTGATCTGGTCGCGGGTGCGGTCGACGGAGACGGTGCGCTGGTCGTGGTCGACCAGGTTGACCGTGCCGGCGGGCAGCATCACCTTCTTGCCGAAGACCCACGGCCCGGTGTCCACGACCAGGTAGCTGCCGCCGACCTCGTGGCTGGCGCTGTCGATTTTGCCGACACCGCCGTCGCTGGCCTCGACCTTGTAGCCGACCAGGTCGGCGTCGGCCACGCCGGCGGTGTCGCGGTAGCGCCACGGGTCGAACGTGCCGGCCGGCGCCCCGCCGGCCACGGCGCCCTGGTCGCCGCCGCGCAGCGGGTCCGGCCCGGCGTGGGCGGCGTGTGGGTCGATCCTGTCCATGCCGTTCGCTCCTGACTGTCGCCGACGTCCCGGGCTGTCGTGCCCGCCCCTGAGGAGCTACCCGGCTGCGGGGGCCCGGAAACGGCGACCGGACCGGAGCGCCGGCCGGTCCGGGCCGCACGAGGGGCCTCAGGCCAGGGCGGCCTCGGCGTCCAGCGTGACCGCCGCCGCGTGGACGACGGCGGAGATCCGCAACGCCTCGTGCACCTGCTCCCGGGGGACGCCACGACGGCGCAGCGCCTTCTCCTGCGTCTGGAGGCAGATCTCGCAGCCGATGATCGCGGACACGCCGAGGCACCACAGCTTGAAGTCGCTCTTGTCCACGCCGGGTCGGGCGACGAGCTGCATGCGGAGGCGGGCCGGTATCGAGGCGTACTCCTCGTCGCCGATGAGATGCGTGGCGCGGTAGTAGATGTTGGTCATCGCCATGACGGCCGCCGCGCCCTTGGCCGCCTCGACGCCGTCCGGCCCGAGGGGGTCGAGCGCCTCGGCGGCGATCTCGCGCAGTACCAGCGGGTTGCGCGCGGCCACCGCGCAGGCCAGCGCCGTGCCCCACGTCCGCGCCGGGGTCAGCGTCGCCGCGCCGATCGTCGAGTCGAGGTTGTGGGCGATGTCCGTGGCGTACGCGGGCAGGGCCGCCCGGATCGTGTCCAGTCCCACGGGTCAGTCCTCGGCGGGTGGGGTGTCGGTGTCGAGCGACACGGTGCGCACGGGGCCTCCTTGTGGGCGGGATGTCCCACCATGTGGATTGTCTCTCCCAAAAGCGGGAGCGGGTGGCAAAGTAGCGATCGTGACCTGCACCGCCCTGATTATTGCGACCTAGCGCGCCGGCTCTCCCCTCCGCCGAGCGCGCAGACCTCCCGCATCCCGCGGGGGGTCTTTTTGTTGCTCCGAGAAAGGATCCTGATGACGTTCCAGGTCTTCGACACGACGTTGCGAGACGGCGCCCAGCGCGAGGGGCTCACCTACTCGGTGGTCGACAAGCTGGCGGTGGCCCGGCTGCTCGACGAGTTCGGCGTCGGGTTCATCGAGGGCGGTTGGCCGGGCGCGGTGCCCAAGGACACCGAGTTCTTCCGCCGCGCCCGCACCGAGCTGACCCTGCGTCACGCCGTGCTGGTGGCGTTCGGCGCCACCCGCAAGGTCGGTGTCGCGGTCGCCGACGACCCTCAGGTGCGCGGCCTGCTGGACGCGCAGACCCCGGCGGTCGCCCTGGTCGCCAAGGCCGACATCCGCCATGTCGAGCGCGCGTTGCGCACCACCGGCGCGGAGAACCTGGCGATGATCCACGACACCGTCACCCACCTGGTCGCCGAGGGACGCCGGGTCTTCGTCGACGGCGAGCACTTCTTCGACGGCTACCGCCACGACCCCGCGTACGGCGCCGCCGTGGTGCAGACCGCGCTCGCCGCGGGCGCCGAGCGGATGGTCCTCTGCGACACCAACGGCGGGATGCTGCCGTCCCAGGTGACCGCCGCGATCCACGACCTGACCGGCCGGCTCGGGGTCGACGCCGCGCTGTTCGGCATGCACGCCCAGAACGACACGGCCTGCGCGGTCGCCAACACGATCGCCGCCGTCGAGGCGGGGGTCCGGCACGTGCAGGGCACCGCCAACGGGTACGGCGAACGCCCCGGCAACGCCGACATCTTCGCCGTCGTCGCCAATCTCCAGCTCAAGCTGGGTATGCCCGTCCTACCGGAGGGATGCCTGGCCCAGATGGTGCGGGTCTCGCACGCCATCGCCGAGATCGCCAACATCGCCCCCGACACCCACCAGGCGTACGCCGGGGCCGCCGCCTTCGCCCACAAGGCGGGGCTGCACGCGAGCGCGATCAAGGTCGACCCGTTGCTCTACAACCACGTGGACCCGTCGGTGGTGGGCAACGACATGCGGATCCTGATAACCGAGATGGCCGGCCGGGCCAGTGTCGAGCTCAAGAGCCGCGAACTCGGCCTGGACCTGGCCGGCCGTCCGGAGGCGCTGACCCGGGTCACCAAGCGGGTCAAGGAGTTGGAGGCGGGCGGGTGGTCCTTCGAGGCCGCCGACGCCTCGTTCGAGCTGCTCGTCCGCTCCGAACTGCCCGAGGGCGGCCCGGCGCGGCCGTTCACCCTGGAGTCGTACCGGGTGCTGGTCGAGCACCGCGAGGACGGCGCGGTCGTCTCCGAGGCGACCGTGAAGATCCGGGTACGCGGCGAGCGGGTCATCGCCACCGCGGAGGGCAACGGCCCGGTCAACGCGCTGGACGAGGCGCTGCGGGTCGGGCTGGCGCGGCACTACCCGCAGTTGCGCGACTTCGAGCTGGCCGACTACAAGGTGCGCATCCTGGAGGGCAGCCACGGCACGGGCGCGGTGACGCGGGTGTTGCTGGAGACCGCCAACGGCACCGGCCGGGACTGGACGACGGTGGGCGTACACCCCAACGTCGTCGAGGCGAGCTGGCACGCCCTGGTAGACGCCCTCACCTACGGCCTGGCTCCCGCCCCGGTCTGACCGCAGACCACCGCGGCGCAGATCGCCGTCGGTCCGGCGCGGCGGGCGGCGCCGTACCTCGCCGGACGGGAAGCGGGGAGTCGGTTGAGGGTGATGCCGGTGAGTCATCTAGATGACTCACCGGCATCACCCTCACCGGGGTGCGTGCCCCCGCACCGGTGGGTTACCGGGTTGGGAGGGTGACGGTGGCCAGGACGGGGCGGTGGTCGCTGCCTGGTAGGGCCAGGACCTTCACCGTGTCGACGGCTATCCGGCGGTCGACCAGCACGTGGTCGATGGTGACCGGGGGGATGAGGTCGCCGTCGTACGGGCCCCACGTGCCGGTCAGCCCCTTGCCGGTCGCGTCGGCGGCGTCGACGTAACCGGTGCGCAGCAGCGCTCGCAGCGGCCCGTGGTCCAGGGTGGAGTTGAAGTCCCCGGCGAGGATCCGCAGCTCACCGTCGGGCGTGGCGGGTGGTTGGGCGGTCAGGTCGGTACGCCACGCGTCGACCTGGTCCAGCGCGGACGGCGCCGACGGGTGGGCCGACTCGACGCGGACCGGTGGCGCCCCGGGGACGGCCACGGTGCCGTACGCCTGGGTGAACCCCCAGCCGCCCTGGCCCCGGTTGTTACGGATGCCGACGTCGCTGATCGGCCAGCGCGAGTAGAGCCCCGAGCCGGGCGTCCCGACGTGCGCGTTGAGCTGCCGGTGGGGGAGCAGTCGGTCGAGCCCGAGCCGGTCCAGCGCGGCCTGCGCGTCGGGTGTGAACTCCTGCACGGTGAGCACGTCGACCCGGTGCCGCCGGACCAACTCCACGAGCGCCGACGCGTCGGCGGCCCCGGCGAGCAGGTTCGCGGTGAGCAGCCGGATCGTCGGGCCGGTAGCCGTCGGCTGCGGCGCGGCCAGGGCCCGGGGCGCGACCACGCCGAGTAGCGCCACGGCGGCCAGGGCCGCGACCGCCGCCGGCCACCAGCGCCGCAGGGCGACGCTGAGCCCGAGCGCCAGAACGCTCACTCCGGCGACGTACGGGGTGAAGGCGAGCGCCTGCACCAACGGTCCCCGGTCCAGCCCGGCCAGACGTACGGCGGCCCAGGTGGCCGTAGGCCCGACGACCACCCAGCAGAGGGCGGTGCGGATCAGATTTCGGCGGCGGGTCGGCGCGGGCGGGTCGTCGGTGACGATCATGGCGCTCAGCCTAACCGGGGTCGCGGCCGAGCAATTTCGTGAATGGTTCTCCGTTCACCTTTCACAATTATCTGACGGCTGGATGACAGGTCGATAATGCGAGATCAACTATTGACCTGCGGCTTTTGGCGGTGCTACGTTCCATCTGGTTGAAACGACGCAACTCTGAGTAGTAATCCCAGCTCAGAGCGGGTTAATCTCACCGAGTAATCAACCGTCCAATTCATTGTTGGCAGTTATCCGTCCCGCCCCGCGGGTCGGCCGAATTCGCACGGTCACACAAGGGGGACCTGTCATGAGTACATCCTTCCGACGTAAGGCGGCAGCGATCGGGTTCGCGGTCGCGGCACTCACCCTGGCGGGTGGGGGCATCGCCGTCGCCCAGCCGTCGGCGAAGGCGCCGCAGGCGGCCGTCCAGCCGGCGGCGAAGCGGGTAGGCGACCAGCCGCCGGTCACGGCCGAGTCGGCACGGTCGGCCAAGGCCGCGCTGAAGGCCAACGGCGCCAGCACCCTGGCCACGGCCACCTACTACACCGTCGTCAACGCCAACGGCACCAAGGTCCGCGGCACCGGCACCCTCATCAAGTACGGCCCAGGCCAGTATGAGGTGCAGTTCGGCGTGAACGTCTCGACCGGTGCCTACCTGGCGACCATCTCGAGCGCCAACTCCTGCTGCGTCCCACCCGCCGGCGAGGTCTCGGTCGCCCCGCGCCTGAGCACCCCGAACGCGGTCTTCGTCCAGACGTACAACTCGTCCGGCGTGCCGGCCGACCTGGGCTTCACGCTGCTCACGCACACCTTCTGAGCGAGGTGACACGACCCGGCCCCCGCGCACCCGCGCGGGGGCCGGATCGCATGTCGGGCCCTCGGCCGGCGTGCCCTCCTGGTCGCCCCCCGTGGGTGATTCGACCCCGTGCGGCCGGCTCGCGTGGCTCGTCACTCTTTCGCGCGGCCCGTGCCCGTTGCGGGTGCTCCCGGCCGGTCCGGCCCGCACAATCCCACGTTTGCCGGGGGTCCCGGCCGGGAAGCAAGCACCGTGACGGACATCTCGGACACCCTGGCCAGCATGCCCACCTCGGTCGATCCCGAGCCGACCGGCGCCGACCTGGAACAGACCCTCTTCGAGGTCAAACGCGTGATCGTCGGGCAGGATCGGCTCGTCGAGCGTCTGCTCACCGCACTGCTCGCCAACGGGCACTGCCTCCTGGAGGGCGTGCCCGGCGTCGCCAAGACCCTCGCCGCGCAGACCCTCGCCACCGTGGTCGGCGGCACCTTCTCCCGCATCCAGTTCACCCCGGACCTGGTCCCCTCCGACATCGTCGGCACGCGGATCTACCGGGCCTCGAAGGAGACCTTCGACATCGAGCTGGGTCCGATCATGGCCAACCTGGTGCTGGCCGACGAGATCAACCGGGCGCCCGCCAAGGTCCAGTCGGCGTTGCTGGAGGCGATGGCCGAACGGCAGGTCTCCATCGGCGGGCGCAGTTGGCCCGTACCGGTGCCGTTCCTGGTGCTGGCCACCCAGAACCCGATCGAGTCCGAGGGCGTCTACCAGCTCCCCGAGGCGCAGCGCGACCGGTTCCTCATGAAGGTGGTCGTCGACTACCCCGGCGACGCCGACGAACTGGCGATCCTCTACCGGATGAGCAGCGACCGGCCCACCGCGCGCCAGGTGCTCGACCCGCAACGGCTGCGACACCTCCAGGGGCTCGCCGAGCGGATCTTCGTCCACCACGCCCTGGCCGAGTACGTCGTCCGGCTGATCCTCGCCACCCGAGACCCGGGCCGGTTCGGCCTGGCGGAGATCGCGCCGCTGCTCGCGTACGGCGCCAGCCCCCGGGCCACGCTGGGCCTGGTCGCCGCCGCCCGAGCGCAGGCGCTGCTGCGCGGGCGGGAGTACGTGTTGCCCGAGGACGTCCGGGAGTTGGCGGTGGACGTCCTGTCCCACCGACTGGTGCTCTCCTTCGACGCCGTGGCCGACGGGGTCTCGGCGGAGAGTATCGTCCGGCGACTCGTGGAGGCGGTGCCCCCGCCCCGGGTCGCCACCGGGCACCCCCAGCAGACGCCCGACCTGGCGGCGGCATGAGACGCGCCGCCCGTGAGTCGGTGCGCACGGCACCCGATCCCGGCCTGGCCGAGCTGACCCCCGACCAGCGTCTGCGCCGACTCGAACTGACCGTCACCCGGCGACTCGACGGTCTGCTGCACGGTCAGTACCGTGGCCTGCTGCCCGGGCCGGGTAGCGAACCCGCCGGCAGCAGGGAGTACCGGCCGGGGGAGGACGAGGTCCGCCGGATGGACTGGGCGGTGACGGCCAGGACCGCGGTGCCGCACGTCCGCCAGGTCGACGCCGACCGGGAACTGACCACCTGGCTGCTCGTCGACTCCAGCGCCAGCATGGAGTTCGGCACCGCCGAGCTGGACAAACGGGAGCTGGCGGTGACCGCGGTGGCGGCTGTCGGCTTCCTGACCGCAGGCGTCGGCAACCGGTTGGGCGCCCAGGTGTTGAGCGCCGACGGGATGCGACGCTTCCCGGCCCGCTGCGGGCGTACCCATCTGCTCGGTCTGCTGCGGGCGTTGCTCGCGGCCCCGCGTGCCAGCGCGCCCACCCATGGGCCGGGGCAACGGTCGACCGCGCCGGCTCCGGAGCTGGCCGACGGGCTCGACGCGTTGCAACGGGTGGCCAACCAGCGTGGACTCGTGGTGGTGGTCTCCGACTTCCTCGACGGCCTTCCGGACGACCCCGCCGACCCGCCGCCCTGGGAGCGGACCCTGCGCCGGCTGTCCGCGCGCCACCAGGTGCTGGCGATCGAGGTGACCGACCCCCGTGAGCTGGAACTGCCCGACGTCGGCCTGATCACGCTCGTCGACCCGGAGACCGGCCGTCGCCGCGAAGTGTGCACATCGGACCGTCGCCTGCGGGAGCGCTACGCCGCGGCAGCCGCCGCCCAGCGGGATCAGGTCCGAGCGGCGTTGCGCCGCAGTGGTGCGACACACCTGGGGCTGCGTACCGACCGCGACGTCAGCGCGGACATCGTCCGCCACGTGCACGCCCAGCGACGGATGGCCGCCGCGCCGGCCGGGGCCGCCCGGGGAGGTGCCGCGTGAGCTGGGAGTCCCCGCTGCGGCTCTGGCTGCTGGTGGGCGTGCTCGCGCTTGTCGTCGCGTACCTGGTGGTGCAGCGCGGACGCGCCCGCTACGCCGTCCGCTTCACCAACCTGCGGCTGCTGGACCGGGTGGCGCCCGAACGGCCGGCCTGGCGTCGGCACGTACCCGCCGGGCTGTTTTTGGCCATGCTGGCGTTGCTGGTGGTCGGCTTCGCCCGGCCCACCGCCGAGGTCCGGGTGCCCCGCGAGCGGGCCACCGTGATGGTGGCCGTCGACGTGTCCACCTCGATGCTCGCCACCGACGTCGAGCCGGACCGGCTGGCGGCGGCCAAGCAGGCGGCCCGACGGTTCGTCGAGGGCCTACCCGACGAGTTCAACGTGGGGCTCGTCGCGTTCGCCGGCAGCGCCGCCGTCCTGGTACCACCGGGCACCGACCGGGACGCCCTCGACGAGGGCATCGGCCGGCTGGCCGAGGGGGTGACCGGGGTCCAGGGCACCGCGATCGGCGAGGCCATCAACACCTCGCTCGGAGCGGTCAAGAGCCTGGACAGCGAGGCCGCTAAGGAACCACCGCCGGCCCGGATCATCCTGCTGTCCGACGGGGCCAACACCTCGGGAATGGACCCGATGGAGGCGGCGGCGGAGGCCGTCGCGGCGAAGGTGCCGGTGCACGCGATCTCCTTCGGCACCCCGTCGGGGTTCGTGGACCGGGGCGGACGGCCGATCCAGGTGCCGGTCGACGGGCAGACGCTCAGGGCCGTCGCCGACGAGACCGGCGGGATGTTCCACGAGGCCAGCACCGTCGACGAACTGCGCGCCGTCTACGACGACATCGGCAGCTCGGTCGGCTACCGCACCGAACGCCAGGACGTCTCGGCGCGGTTCATCGGCCTCGGACTGGTGTTCGCGATGGGGGCCGCCGCCGGATCGATGCGCTGGTTCTCCCGACTGCCCTGACCCGTAGCGCCGACGTCGACCGTGAGGAGTACGCATGGCAGTGCAGACCGGACTGGGCGAACCGCGCGGTCCCTGGTTCATCTCGCCGGACCTCGATCCGGACGGGCGAGGGTGGTGGGACGCTCCCGGCTCGGGCCGTGACCCCGGGGGGCGGCGATCCGGTCGGTTGCTCGCCGCGCTGGCGATCGTGGCGGTCTCGGCCGTGTCGGGCGCGCTCGCCGGGGGCGTGGTGGCCAGCCGGGACGGTGCCGGCGGGCCGGCCGCCGCGTCCGCCGCGCCGGTGCCGGCGGAGCTGGTCACCGCCGCCGAGCGGACGGTGCCCGGTGTGGTGTCGGTGCTCGCCGGCGGCGCGAACGGCGCGTCCGCGACGGGCTCGGGATTCGCCATCGACGACCAGCAGCACCTGGTCACCAACGACCACATCCTGGCCAAGGGCGGCGGCGGACCGGTGACGGTGGAGCTGCCCGACGGCCGCCGGTACGAAGCCGAGGTGGTCGGCCGGGAGGCCGGCAGCGACCTGGCGGTGCTGAAGGTGCCACCGTCGGCCGGACTCGCCCCGCTGCCGCTGGCGAAGCCGGGCGCGACCCGGGTCGGTGAGCCGGTGCTTGCGGTGGGCTCACCGCTGGGCCTGTCCGGGACGGTCACCGCCGGCATCGTCAGCGCGCTGGACCGTCAGGTGCGGTTGGGCAACAACCGGCACCGCGCGGTGCAGACCGACGCGTCCATCAACCCGGGCAACTCGGGCGGGCCGCTGGTCAATGCCCGGGGCGAGGTGGTCGGAGTGAACACCGCCATCGCCACCATCGACGGCAACGGCTCGATCGGAATCGGCTTCGCCATCCCCATCGAGCAGGTCCAGCAGACCGCCGACACGATCATCGGCAAGGGTGGCTGACCTGCCCGAACGGCCCTGCCGGCCGCCTCCAGTGTCGGATATCCGGCCCGAGGCCATCGGAGGATGGAAATATGACGCTCGGTCTGGATACTGGCTCAGGTGGAGCGTCCTCTTCTTACGGTCCTCCTGCTGGTGGGCCTGGTCATCGGATGGGCGGTGGGGTCGGCGTACGCCCGAGCACGGCGCGGGTGGACCGACTACCAGGCCGCGAAGAAAGCGGTGCCCGGCGCTCGCCGTGGCGCGTGGTCGCTGGTCCGCGGGATCGCCGTGAAGGCCGCGGTCGTGGGGTTGCTGCTGTTCGGCGCGGTGGCGTACGCCGCGGTCGGTTCGGACGACGAGACCGCCGGCCCGGCGCCCACCTCGTCCACGACGCAGGGTGAGCCTGCACACCGGTGACCCGGTGCGACTCCCGGCGGGTTAGCCTCGGGGCGTGGACGACGGACTGCGGGTGACCGACCGGTGGGTCGTCCCCGCCGGGGAGCTGCGGGAGCGCTTCTCCCGTTCGTCGGGCCCCGGTGGGCAGGGCGTGAACACCGCCGATTCCCGGGTCGAGCTGAGCTACGACCTGGCGAACTCGCCGGCCGTGCCCGAGTCGCTGCGGGCGCGGGCGTTGGCGCGCCTCGCCAACCGCCTCGTCGACGGCGTGCTGACGATCGCGGCCAGCGAGCACCGGGCGCAGCTCGCCAACCGGGAGGCGGCCCGCGAGCGAATGGCCGCGCTGCTGCGCGAGGCGGCCGCCCCGCCCCCGCCGCCGCGCCGGGCGACCAGGCCGTCGCGGGGCGCGAAGGAGCGCCGGTTGGCCGAGAAGAAGCGCCAGTCGCAGCGCAAGCGCGACCGCCGCGTGGACGGCGAGTAGCGGATCCCGACGTCATCTCGATGGGCCTCGTGCCGCCCTGGGTGACAGAATCTGGAATCTGTCAGTCGATCGGTGTACTGTCATTTGGGTACCCCACGTGAGAGGAAGACCGATGGACACCCGCACCCTCGGCAGCAACGGCCCCACCGTCTCCGCCCTCGGGCTCGGCCTGATGGGCATGTCCGACCTCTACGGCCCCGCCGACGAGGCGGAGAGCATCGCCACCATCCACGCCGCCCTGGACGCCGGCGTCACCCTGCTCGACACCGGCGACTTCTACGGCATGGGCCACAACGAGATGCTGCTGCGCGACGCCCTGCGCGGCCGCAACCGCCACAACGCCGTGATCAGCGTCAAGTTCGGCGCCCTGCGCGACGTCGACGGCAACTGGATCGGCCACGACCTCCGACCCGTCGCGATCAAGAACTTCCTGGCGTACACGCTGCGCCGACTCGGCACCGACCACGTCGACATCTACCGTCCGGCGCGGCTCCCGTCGGACGTGCCGGTCGAGGACGTGATGGGCACCCTGGCCGACCTGGTCACGGCCGGCCACATCCGGCACATCGGCCTGTCCGAGGTGAGCGCCGAAACGCTGCGACGGGCACACGCCGTGCACCCCGTCGCCGACCTTCAGATCGAATACTCGTTGATCTCCCGTGACCCCGAGGCCGCGATCCTGCCCACGGCCCGCGAGCTGGGCATCGGCATCACCGCGTACGGGGTGTTGTCCCGGGGCCTGATCAGCGGTCACTGGACGCCGCAGCGCCAGACGACCGCCCGCGACTTCCGCACCGACCTGCCCCGGTTCACCGGCGCGAACCTGGACCGCAACCTCGCCCTGGTGGACGCCCTGCGTGCCGTCGCCGAGGCGCGGGGCGTCACCGTGGCGCAGATCGCCATCGCCTGGGTGCTGTCCCGGGGCGAGACCATCGTGCCCCTGATCGGCGCGCGTCGCCGGGAGCGGCTGACCGAGGCGCTCGGCGCGGCCACGGTCACCCTGACCGAGATGGACCTGGCCGCGATCGAGGCCGCCGTGCCCTCCGACGCGGTGGCCGGCAGCCGTTACGGCGACGCGCAGATGGCGATGCTGGACAGCGAGCGGGCATGACCGCTCCGTCGTGGCGCGACAGCCGGGCCGGGGGTCGCGCCACGACCGGCGACGTCGTCAGGGAGGCTGGGACGATGAGCGACGCCACCGCCCTGACGGCCGACCGCATCCTCGACACCGCCGAGGAGGTGCTGCGCCGGTACGGCCCGGCGAAGGCCACCGTGCTCGACGTGGCCCGCGCGCTGGGCGTCAGCCACGGCAGCGTCTACCGGCACTTCGCCAGCAAGGCCGCGCTGCGCGAGGCGGTCGCCGAACGCTGGCTGGCCCGGGTGTCGACCCCCCTGATCGACGTCGCCAGCGCAACCGATCCGGCCTCTGAACGGCTGCGCCGGTGGCTGGCCGAACTGAGCGGCACCAAGCGGCGGATGGCCCGCGAGGACCCGGAGCTGTTCGACAACTTCCACCAGCTCGCCACGCTCTCCGAGGGAGCGGTCGCCAATCACCTGGAGGTCCTCGCCGGTCAGCTCAGTCTGATCGTCGCCGACGGGGTGGCTGCCGGCGAGTTCACCGTGCCCGACGCGGCGGTCGCCGGCCGTGCGCTGCTCCAGGCCACCGCACGCTTCCACCACCCGTCGCACCGGACGGAGTGGGACGAGCCGGGCCTCGACGACGACCTGAACGCGGTGGTCGCGCTGCTCCTCAACGGACTGCGGGCCCGCCCGCGCTGACAAGGCGGCTAGGGGACCGCCGCGAGCAGCCGGTCGCGGAGCACCGCCGCGCGGTCGGCGAACCCGCGCTGCGCCGTCGCGTACTCGGCCCGACCTTCCGGCGTCTCCACCCGCACCGGCGGATGACCGAGCGCCGCCAGGTCGTACGGGCTGGCCCGCATATCCAGCGTGCGGATCTCGCGGGCCAACTCGAAACAGTCCGCCACCAGCTCGGACGGGACCAGCGGCGACAGCTTGTACGCCCACTTGTAGAGGTCCATGTTGGCGTGCAGGCAGCCCGGCTGCTCGTTCGCGTGCTGCGTCTCGCGCGTCGGGTTGAGCACGTTCAACGGCCGGGCGGGCGGGGTGAAGAACCGGTACGCGTCGAAGTGGCTGCACCGCACGCCGCGCTCCTCGACGACCTCGGCGGTCCGCTCCGGGGCCAGCCGCAGCGGCCAGGCGTTGTGACGCAGCTCCTCGCGGGTCTGCCGGTACACCATCGCCCACTCGTGCATCCCGAAGCAGCCGAAGTGCGGCGTCCGGCCCGCCGTGGCCGCCAGCAACGAACGGATCCACGCGATCGAATCGCCGCGTCTGAGGCGTACCCCCTCGGTGTCGAGGGTGACCCCGGCGGACGTGGCACGGTAGTCCCGGCCGAACTCGGCCGGGTCGGCGTCGCGTAGCTCGACGCCCGCGCCGGGATGCCAGCGGCGGAGCTGGGCCGGCCGGTGCGAGTAGTAGGTGAAGAGGAAGTCCTCCACCGGATGCCGCTCGCCACGATGACGCCGCGCCAGGTGCGGCGTCAGCCAGGCGTCCGCCCGCTCCTCGTGGGCCCGGCGACGGGCCTGCCAGGTCGCCACGTCGAGCACGGCGGGGGCGAGGGCGGCGGTCACGGAACCCAGGGTACGACCGCCGCCCGCGCGCCGGTCAGGGCATCTGCACCCGGACGCCCGCCGAGAACACCCCGCTGCGCAGCTCCAGCTGCCGGGGCGGGTCCCGCCCGTCGACGGTGAAGACCAGCGGAAGCACCACCCGACTGCCGGCGGCCACCGGGTTGGCGAAGACGTCCCGCCCCAGGTTGGCCGCCCGGGTGGCCGACTCGTCCGTGCTCACCCAGCGGTTGCCGGGCAGGTAGGCGCGTTGCAACTGGCCGTGCCAGGGCTGCTGGGACCCGGTGAGGTTGCGCACACCCACGGTGGCCTGACAGCTCCGCGCGCCCGGCGGTGGCGCGCTGGCCCCCGGGGCGGTGGCCGCGCTACCCGCCGCGCCGCACGTCATCCGGTAGACGGTGAACTCGAACGCGGACTCCCGCAGCGGCACGCCCATCGGGCCGGAGACCCCGCTACCCCGCCACGCGCCACTGGTCGGCTGCTTCTGGGTGTCGATCGACGAGACCTGCCGGGTCGCCGTCCAACCGGCCGTGCCGATCACCCCGGCCAGGACCACCGCCGCGGCGCCGACCAGCAGCCAGACCGGCGGCGTACGCCGGCGTCGGCTCGGGCTCGGCGTCGCCGGGCGGGGATAGATCGTTCCGTGCCCACCGTCCGCCAGGGCGGCCGCGGTTATCCGTCGTCCGCGGCGGCCCCGCCGTCGACGCCATACCCACGCCACGGCGGCGCTGATCAGCAACAGGATCCCCAACCCGGCCAGCAGCACCGGGTACCGCCGCCACGGCGGCGCCTCGGTGGCCTCCGCCGCCGGGGCTGCGGCCGCCGCCTGCCAGGTGGCGGTGGCGCAGTCGTACGGCCGGCTGCCGTCACTGGTGAACGCGCACGCCGGTGCGGTCAGCGGCTGGCCCGGCGCGGTCGCGGTCAGGGCCGTGCCCAGCGTCGTGCTGCTGTGGGCCGGCAACCGCAACCGCCACGTCACCTCGGCCGTCGACCCGCCGGACCGGCTGGACCGGCCGCCCGCGCTGATCGCGGTCGCCGACGATCCGGACGGCAGTTCCTGCCGCACCGTGGTGTCGACCGGCGAGTTGCCCACGTTGCGGACGTGGATCCGGTAACGCGGCGCCGGACTGCTCTCGGGCGCTACCGCCACCGTGACCGGAGGCGGGGGCGCCGGCGCGACGGCCCGCGTGGGCGTCGCCACCGCCGGTGGCGCCGAGGGCGGCGTGGGCTCCGCGCTGGTCGCCCGCGCGGCCACCGGCACCGGCGGACCGATCGCCGTCGGACCGGTCGTCGGCGTCGGCGCGGCCGGTCGTGGCGTGCCTGCCGCCGGTCGTGGCGCGGCCGGTTGTGGTGTGCCGGCCGCCGGTCGTGGCGCGGCCGGTTGTGGTGTGCCGGCCGCCGGTCGTGGCAGGGCTGGCGGTGGCGTGACGGCCGCCGGTCGTGGCGCGGCCGCCGCCTCCGGGGCCGCCGCGGGCAGGGCCGGCACGGCGGCGAGGATGCCGAGGCAGTGTACGAACACCGCGAGGGCTCTGTGGTGTCGTGTCGATGCAGGCATACGAACGAACCTCCGGAGCCGACGCTAGGGCCGCCCGGCCTCCGTGCGGGTACGAAGTGCGGAATCCCGCCTCGGCCGTCCCGACCTGCGCTAAAGTGCCGCGCCACTGACGGGTTGCGCACACCCGCCGGGCGTTGTGGCCGGTGGACGCGTCGGCGGGGCTAGATTGGCCGGGTGCGTATCGCTCGTTTCGCTCATGCCAAGGGAATGTCGTTCGGAGCCGTCGAGGGCGAGCCGGAGGCCGGGCCGCAGGGCCTGACCATCGCCGAGATCGAGGGTCACCCGTTCGGCCAACTCTCCTTCAGTGGGGCCCGCTGGGCCCTCTCCGACGTCCGGCTGCTCTCGCCGATCCTGCCCAGCAAGGTGGTCTGCGTGGGCCGCAACTACGCCGACCACGCCGCCGAACTCGGCAACGACGTGCCCAAGGAACCGTTGCTCTTCCTCAAGCCGTCCACCTCGGTGATCGGGCCGCGCGACGCGATCCGGCTGCCGATCTTCTCCAAGCAGGTCGAGCACGAGGCGGAGTTGGCCGTCGTGATCGGCGCTCCGGGCGCCCGCCGGGCCGACCGTGCCGCCGCCGAGCGCGCCATCTTCGGCTACACCTGCGCCAACGACGTGACCGCCCGGGACCTTCAGCGCTCCGACGGGCAGTGGACCCGGGCCAAGGGCTTCGACTCGTTCTGCCCGATCGGGCCGTGGATCACCACCGGGCTGGACGTCTCCGACCTGGAGATCCGGTGTGAGGTCGGTCGCAACCCCGACGAGATGGAGGTACGCCAGCTCGGCCGGACGAAGGACATGGTCTTCGACGTGCCCGGCCTGGTGTCGTACATCTCGCACGTGATGACGCTGCTGCCCGGCGACGTGGTGCTCACCGGCACCCCGGCGGGGGTTAGTCCGCTCGTCGAGGGGGATACGGTCTCCGTGCGGATCGAGGGCATCGGCGAGCTCAGCAACCCGGTGGTCCCCGTCGCCTGATCGGTCTGATGCCCCTGTTTCCGCAGCTCAAGGGTGTTTCGGGGGGATCGGATTTGGCCTGCCGGCACCGGGAGGGTAATGTTCACTCCCGGCGCCGCAAGGGGCCGATGGGGTATGGGGTAATTGGCAGCCCGACTGATTCTGGTTCAGTTAGTCTAGGTTCGAGTCCTGGTACCCCAGCGCAGCTGGGATTCGCGAGAATCCCGGACGCTGGATTCTGACGGAGATCGACTCCGTCCCTACGGGGGCGGAGAGTGGTCTCCGGTGGAGTGCAGCTCCTCCGCCCGACGAGGGTGGGGGAGCGAAAGTTGTTCTGGCCCCGTCGTCTAGCGGCCCAGGACGCCGCCCTCTCAAGGCGGTAGCGCCGGTTCGAATCCGGTCGGGGCTACATCGTGCACAGCCCGTCTCACTGCGGTGAGGCGGGCTGTTTCGTGTCCGCCGCCTGCCCGCCGGTCGCGGCCTGCCGGTCGCGGCCTGGCTTGATCGACTCGGCTTGCATGAAATCGTGGTGTCCTGAGCCGGCTGACAGCCCGACTTCACGAAACCCGAGTCGATCTGGGCCGCCGGACGTGCGGCCGTTGCCCGTACCCGGTTCTCGTCCTCGAGGGCGGTGCCGCTAGACTACAAGCCGTACCGCCCGCGAGGGCGGTGAACAGGAAAGTTCTGGCCCCGTCGTCTAGCGGCCCAGGACGCCGCCCTCTCAAGGCGGTAGCGCCGGTTCGAATCCGGTCGGGGCTACAACCAAAGGCTCATCTCGCTCCGCGAGGTGAGCCTTCTCCATGTCCCCCCGCCCCACCCGCATCCACCCCACCCACCCCACCCGGCCCACCCGGTCCGTCCCGTTGATCAAGAGGTTTGCGTCATCGGGATCGGCGTGTCGTGACGCAAACCTCTTGATCACCCGGGAGTGGGCGGGCGGGTCGGCGGGCGGGGTTGGCTGGACTCGGTCTGGGGGTCTCACACCCGCCCCCGGCTGCGCTCCGGCCCGGCTCCGTCCCGTCCCGTCCCGGCTCCGTCCCGGCCCGGCCCGGCCCGTTGATCATGAAGTTATTGCCACGCGCGGCGGCGTGTCGGGACAACAACTTCATGATGAACGGGCGACGGGCGACGGGCGACGGGCGACGGGCGACGGGGGCGCGGGCGCGGGTGCGGGTGCGGGGGTTGGGTTAGAGGCCGGAGAGGCGTTGGCCGGCTCGCACCACGGCCATGGCGTGGCGTTCGCCGGGGCGGCGGCCGAGGCGTTCGATCGGGCCGGAGATGCTGATCGAGGCGATCACGCGGCCGGTGCGGTCGCGGATCGGTGCGGAGACGCTCGCCACACCGGCCTCCCGCTCGGCGACGCTCTGTGCCCAGCCGCGGCGGCGTACCTCGGCCAGGGTGCGGCCGGTGAACTTGCTGCGTGGCAGCAGCGGCATCACCGCCTCCGGCGGCTCCCAGGCGAGCAGGATCTGCGCCGCCGAACCGGCCGTCATGGGCAGCACCGAGCCCACCGGGACGGTGTCCCGCAGGCCGCTGGCGCGCTCCGCGGCGGCCACGCAGATGCGCTCATCGGCGCGGCGCAGGTAGAGCTGGGCGCTCTCACCGGTGGCGTCGCGCAGCGCGGCGAGCAGGGGCTCGGCGGCGGTCAGCAGGACGTCCGGTGCGGCGTTGGCCAGCTCGCCGAGCCGAGGCCCGGGGCGCCAACGGCCCTGGGTGTCCCGGACCAGCATCCGGTGGATCTCCAGGGCCTGCGCCAGCCGGTGTGCGGTGGCTCGGGGCAGCTTGGTGCGTTCAACGAGTTCGGCAAGGCTGGCGCCGTCGACACAGGCGGCCAGGATGACCACCGCCTTGTCGAGAACGCCGACACCGCTCATACTGTGTCCCACAAGCCGAAACTTACCTCCCAGAATTTAGGATGTCCAGATGGTGGGAGTCACTCCTGAGCCGAGGACCCTGGCCGAGAAGGTCTGGGACGCGCACGTCGTACGGTCCGCCGCTGGTGAGCCGGACCTGCTCTTCATCGACCTGCACCTGCTGCACGAGGTGACCAGCCCGCAGGCGTTCGACGGGCTCCGGCTCGCCGGGCGTCGGGTGCGTCGTACCGACCTGACCCTCGCGACCGAGGACCACAACACCCCGACCGGGTACGCCGATCCGGCGTTCCGCCTCCGCCGTGGTGACCTGCTCACCATCGCGGACCCGACGTCGCGTACGCAGATCGAGACGCTGCGCCGCAACTGCGCCGAGTTCGGGGTGCGCCTGCACCCGCTCGGCGACGACAACCAGGGCATCGTGCACGTCATCGGCCCGCAGCTCGGGCTCACCCAGCCGGGTCTGACGATCGTCTGCGGCGACTCGCACACCGCCACCCACGGCGCGTTCGGGGCGCTCGCCTTCGGCATCGGCACCAGCGAGGTGGAGCACGTGCTGGCCACCCAGACGCTGCCGCAGAGCCGGCCGAAGACGATGGCCGTGAACGTCACCGGCCAGCTCGCGCCGGGCGTCACCGCCAAGGACCTGGTGCTCGCGCTGATCACCCAGGTCGGCACCGGCGGTGGCCGTGGGCACATCGTGGAGTACCGCGGCGAGGCGATCCGCAACCTCTCCATGGAGGGGCGGATGACCATCGCCAACATGTCCATCGAGTGGGGCGCCAAGGCCGGCATGATCGCGCCGGACGAGACGACCTTCGCGTACCTCAAGGGTCGGCCGAACGCGCCCCAGGGCGCCGACTGGGACGCGGCGCTCGCCTGGTGGCGGACGCTGCCCGCCGACGAGGGCGCGCGCTTCGACGCCGAGGTGACGCTGGACGCCAGCCGGATCACGCCGTTCGTCACCTGGGGCACCAACCCCGGCCAGGGCGCACCGTTGAGCGCGCCGGTGCCCGACCCGGAGGAGTTCACCACCGACGCGGAGCGCGCCGCCGCACGCCGGGCCCTGGAGTACATGGATCTGCGCCCCGGCACCCCGCTGCGGGAACTGCCCATCGACGTGGTCTTCGTGGGCTCCTGCACCAACGGCCGTCTGGAGGACCTGCGGGCCGCCGCCGACGTGCTGCGCGGGCACCGGGTCGCCGACGGGGTACGGATGCTCGTGGTGCCCGGCTCCGCCTCCGTACGCGAGGCTGCCGAGGCCGAGGGGCTGGACAAGGTCTTCGCCGACGCGGGCGCCGAATGGCGGTTCGCCGGCTGTTCCATGTGCCTGGGCATGAACCCGGACACGCTCAAGCCGGGCGAGCGCTCCGCCTCCACCTCCAACCGCAACTTCGAGGGCCGGCAGGGCCGGGGCGGACGTACCCATCTGGTGTCCCCGCCGGTCGCCGCCGCCACCGCCGTGGTCGGCCGGCTGGCCGCCCCCGCCGACCTGTAGAAGGGACCGACGAGATGGACAAGTTCACCACCCACACCGGTACGGCCGTGCCACTGCGGCGGTCCAACGTGGACACGGATCAGATCATCCCGGCCGTGTACCTCAAGAGGGTGACCCGTACCGGCTTCGCCGACGGGCTGTTCAACGCCTGGCGGGAAGACCCGGCATTCGTGCTCAACGATGAAACCTATTCTGGGGCGTCGATCCTCGTCGCCGGACCGGAGTTCGGCACCGGATCCTCGCGTGAGCACGCGGTCTGGGCGCTGCGGGACTGGGGCTTCCGGGCGGTCGTGTCGCCGCGCTTCGGTGACATCTTCCGCGGCAACGCACTCAAGGAGGGCCTGCTGCCGGTCGAGTTGGAATTGAAAGCCGTCGAGGAGTTGTGGGATCTCGTCGAGGCCGATCCGACCACGCCGGTGACCGTCGACCTGACCGCCCGACAGCTCCGGGCCGGGGACGCGACCTGGTCGTTCCCGCTGGACGACTTCAGCCGCTGGCGGCTGATCGAGGGCCTGGACGACATTGGACTCACCCTCCGACACGCCGCCGACATCGACTCCTACGAGGCCAGCCGACCGCCGTTCCTGCCCTCCGTGGCATAGCCGTAGGCGCACCCCACATCGGATTTCGCCCTCACCGGTCCAACCGGTGGGGGCGAATCCGTTACGACACAAGGGCTTTTTTCCGCCGAATGTTTGTGTCCAGGCACTACAGGGCATACGGTGCGCGCAGAATGGCTCGCGTCGAGTCAGTTGCACAATCGGGAGGAAGTCGTGAACAAGGCCGAGCTCATCGAGGCGCTCGCCGTTCGCCTGGGGGACCGGAAAACGGCGACGGCCGCGCTCGACGCGGTCCTCACTGAGGTCCAGGCGGCGGTCACCAAGGGCGAGAAGGTGGCGATCACCGGATTCGGAGCATTCGAAAAGCGTGTCCGTGGCGCACGAACAGCGCGCAACCCGCGTACCGGCGAGGCGGTGAAGGTCAAGAAGACGTCCGTCCCGACCTTCCGTCCCGGCGCCGGGTTCAAGGAGATGGTGGCCAGCGGCAAGGTGCCGAAGGCCACGGTGGCGGCGAAGAAGACGGCGACCACCACGGCGAAGGCGGCCGGCGCCAAGGCGACGGGCACCAAGGCCACCGCCACGAAGGCCACCGCCACGAAGGCCGCCAGCAAGAAGACGGCCCCGGCCAAGGCGAGCAAGACCACCACGGCCACGAAGGCGGCCAGCAAGAAGACCGCCCCGGCCAAGGCGAGCAAGACCACCGCGACCAAGACGGTCGCCAGCAAGAAGACCGCCCCGGCGAAGAAGAGCGCCGCGGCGACCAAGTCCGCCACGGCGAAGAAGACCACCGCGGCGGCGAGCAAGAGCACGGCGGCCAAGAAGGCTCCGGCGAAGAAGGCTCCGGCCAAGAAGGCGGCCAGCAAGCGCTGACCGACCGAGCTGCGAGGGGCGTCCACCGCGTGGTGGACGCCCCTCGTGCGTGTCGGAACCGTTGACCCGACCCGGCGGTACGCGCAGAATCGCCGTGCCGGCTCCCCCCTTTCGAGCCGGTCCGTCGACGGGAAGTGGGGCGCCGGTGCGCTACCGCCAGCTCACCACCTCATCGCTCGCGCTGGGCGTCATCCTGCTCATCGACGTGCTGCGCGTCTGGTTACCCGGCATCATCACCATCTTCGGGCAGGCCGCTTCCACTCCGGCCGAGCTGATGGGCGCGTTCGCGCTCGGCTGGTTCGTCCTGGCGTTGGCCGCGCCGGCACTGGTCCGTCGGCTCGGTACCCGCCCGGTGACCGTCGCCGCGGCCGTCGTGCTGGCCGTGGCCCGGCTCGCGCTCACCGCGACCCCTGGTGGCCGCCCGCAGCTCTGGTTGGCCACCGTGGGCCTGATGGCCGGGCTGGTGTGGCTGGTCGGCGTCGCCGCCGGCACCGACCGCCCGGTGCCGGGGCTGGCGCTCGGGCTGGCGGTCAACGCCGTTGGTCACGCGCTGCTGGACACCTACGACCTCGTCTGGCGCGGCGGCTGGGCGGCCTGGCTGCTCAGCGTCGTCGCGGTGGCGCTGTTCCTGCTCGACGCCGCCCTGCCCGCCGCGCCGCCCGGCCCCGGCGGGGCCCGAGCGTGGCTGCTGTTCGGGCCGACGCTGCTGCTGTCCGGCATGGTGGCCCTCGCGCCGGCTCTGGCACAGGCCGGGATGTCGTACCTGCAAGCGGATGGGGCCGTCGCCCGTTCGCCGCTGTTCGGCCTGGCGCCGGTGCCGGTCGCGGTCGCCGGTTTCCTGCTGGCCGCGCTGGCCGGCTCGACCCGGCCGTGGACCCGCCCGCTGGGTCCGGTGGCCCTGCTGGCGGGCGCGGTGCTGTTCGCTCTCGACCGTGGCGATCTGCTGGTCGCGGCCATGCTGCTCAGCGCCGTCGGCCTCGGCGCCTGCCTGGCCCTCACCGACAGCGCGGGCCGGATCGACAGCGCGGGCCGGATCGACAGCGCGGGCCGGATCGACAGCGCGGGCCGGACCGACAACGCGGGCCGGGCCGACAGCGCGGGCCGGGCCGACAGCGCGGGCCGGGCCGACAGCGCGGGCCGGGCCGACAACGCCGGCCCCGACCGGGTACGGGCGGACGAGGCGGGCGATGGACCGCGGGCGGCGGCCCGCCGGGGGTACGCGCTGGCCGCCGGCATGCTCGTCTTCGTGGTCGGTTCGATCGGCTACTACTCCGCCTACGACCTCGGCTACCCCAACGCCGCCGTGCCGGTGGTGGTGGCCGCGGTGGTCGCCGTGGTGGCGGTGACGGCCCGTCCCCTCCGCCGCCGGCTCCCCGGACCGTTGTCGCCCCTGCCGACCACGGCCGTGGTGACCGTGCTGGCCCTGCTCGCGCCGCTGGTCAACGAGGAGCTTCCGGTTGCCAGCAACCGGGAGGGCCCGCCGGAGCGGTTGCGGGTGGTGGCGTACAACATCCGGATGGGCTTCGGCCTGGACGGCCGGTTCGACCTGGCCGGACTGGCCACCGCGATCGACCGGCAGCGACCGGACGTCGTGCTGCTCAGCGAGGTGGACCGGGGCTGGCTGCTCAACGGCGGCCACGACACGCTGGACCTGCTGTCCGATCGGCTCGGCATGCCGTACGTCTTCGGGCCGGCCGCCGACCCGGTGTGGGGTGACGCGGTGCTCAGCCGCTGGCCGGTGACCGCGCCGGAGTCCCTGCCGTTGTCGGCCGTCGGGGCGCCGACCGGCGCGCAGGCGCTCGCCGTGACCCTCGACCTCGGCGACGAGGTGCGTACCGCCGTGGTGAGCACCCACCTCCAGCCGCCGCCCGGCCGGGGACCGGTGGTCCAGGCCCGTGCGGTCGCCGACTTCGCCATCCGGTACGCGGCGGGCCGCCCGCTCGTCGTGGCCGGCGACCTGAACACCGAGCCGGGTGACGAGGCGTTCGGCCAGTTCACGGGGGCGGGTCTGGTGGACGCGTTGGCGGCCGCCCGGCCGCTGGCGACCAGCCCCGCCGACGACCCCCGGCAGCAGATCGACCATGTCTTCGTCTCACCCGGTTTGACGGCGGCGGACCCGGTCGCGCCGCGTGGCGAGGCCAGCGACCACCTGCCGGTGGCGGTGACCGTCACGCTGCCGCCGCGCTGAGCCGGTGCGTCGGGCCGACGATGCCGTCCTGACCCGGTGCGCCGTGCCGGCGAGGCCGCGCTGAGCCGGTGCGTCGGGCCGGCGATGCCGCGGTGGCCGGTGTGTCGGTTGACCGGTACGGATCAGCGCCCAGGCGTCAGAGGCGATCGGTGGCGAGCAGTCGATCGCCGACGAAGGCGAGCAGCCAACCGCCGCCCTTCGGGGTGGTGAAGTCCTCGTCGGCGCGGCCGGTCAGCCGCTCCAACGCGCCGGGTAGCACCTTGCCCTGGCTGCACACCGTCACCTGCCCGCCGGCGCAGGCCAACTCCAGCACCCGCGCGGCGGTCGCCAGCACCCGCTCGTCCTGCTGCTGGCCGGGATGCGGCTCGTCCAGGTCGCCGCAGACCTCGATGGGCAGGTCGAGCAGCGCGGCGGCCGGGTCCAGGGTCTGCACGCAGCGGCGTGCCGACGCCGACAGCAGCCGGGCCGGCCGGACCACGGCGATCAGCGGCGCCAGAGCGTACGCCTGGGCCCACCCCTCGTCGTCGAGCGGCCGGGCGGTGTCCGGGCCGGTCCACGTGGCCCGCTTGCCCGCGTGCCCGTGCCGGACCAGCGCGATCGTCGCGGTCACCGACGGCAGCTCCGCGAACGCGGCCAGCACCTCGGCGTCGTGCGGGTAGCTGACCAGCCGGATCGCGTCGTCGACGGTCAACCACCGGATGTCGTCGACCTCGGTGCCCGGCTGGAAACCCCCCTCGGCGACGGCGAGCATCGACCAGTAGTCGACCAGTTTGGCCTGTCCTTCGCTGCGGTAGCGCACCGACGGCAGTCGCACCTGCGGTACGCCCCGCACGTCGGCCTCCTCGGCCACCTCGCGGACCGCCGCGACGAGCGGGTGTTCGCCCGGTTCCAGCTTGCCCTTGGGCAGCGTCCAGTCCCCGTAGCGCGGGCGGTGCACCACGCAGACCCGTACGCCGTCGTCGGTCGGTCGCCAGCAGACCCCGCCGGCGGCCCGGATGCCCGTCACGGCAGCCATCTGGTCCGCCGTCGCCGGGTCGCCCGGTGCCACGCGTCGGGGAACCGGGCCCGCATCCGACGGACCGTGTCGCGTTCCCGCTCGGCCAGCCGCCCGGCGGTGACCGCGATCTCGTGGTCGCCGGGACGCTGGGCGGCGAGGGCGAGCCAGGTCTCGGCGGCCACCGCGGCGTCCTGGTGCTCACCGAGCACGTCCTGAACGCGAGCCAGCGCGCGGGCCAGCCGCCGTGCGTCCCGGCCGACCGCCGGGAGGACGGCGGTGACCGCGTACCGGGCCTGTTTGCCCTGCTTGCGGACGGCGTGCCAGCGGTCGTCGGGCGCGAGCGGGTCGAGCCCGTCGACGCCGTCCGGGCCGGTGAGCTGCCGCCATGGTCGGGCCACCAGCTTCGGTAGCGTCCGGGCCGCCGGGGTGGCCGCCCGCCGGGTGAGCCGGGGCGCGCGGGCGGCCAGCACGAGGGCGTCCAACAGGGCCAGGTAGCGCGGGGAGCGCAGCGCCTCGTCGATGGCGGCGAGCGCCTGCCGCTGCCGCTGCGCGAGCGCGTCGTCGAGCCGGTCCACCGCGTCCGCGTCGAGTGGGCTGAGCGGGTCGGCGGTCGCGGTGCGCCGCAGCCGCTCGCGCAGCACCTCGGCGTCGCGCGCCCCGCCGAGCACCCCGGCCAGCCAGCGCAGCTCGTCGCGCAGGGGACGGGCCCAGCTCCGACGTACGAGTGGACGGAAGGTCCGCAGGTCGCTGCGCAGCCGTCGGCAGGCCACCCGCATCTGGTGTACGGCGCTGTCGCCGTCGCCGGTGGAGGTGTGCAGCCGGACGAGGGGATCGTGCGCCAGCAGCCGGCGTACCTCCTTGCGGACCGCCTCGGTGACCACCTCCCCGGCGCTCGGGTCGTCGGTCAGCTCGCCCGGTGCGACCAGGTCCGGTTCGGCCTGTGCCGCCGCCCCCAGCGCCCGTACGTGCTTCGGGGTGAACGAGCCGGCCCGCGCCCCGGCGTCGCGCAGCACCGCGCCGATGCGGCCCAGCAGGTCGCGGTCGCCGGCCTTGCGCTCGACCTCCACCTCGCGGAACTCACCCGTGGTGGCGCCGGCGTCGTCGAGGACACTCACCCGGTCGTCCACCACCTCGGCGAGCACCGTGCCGTCCCCGGCGCGCACCTCGTGGGCGTGCCGGACGGTACGCACCACCGTGACCGGTGCCAGGGGCGTACCCCGGTGCAGGGCGGTGACCAGCTCGACCAGCTCCGGCGGCGGCTGACCGGCCGGGCCGGGACGGGAGATCTCGTGCCGGACGCCGGGCGTGCCGGTGGGCAGCTTCACCGTCCACGGCGGCTCGTCCCCGTCACGGTGGCGAAGGGACGCCCCGGCGCGGGCCAGCCGCAGGTCGACCGTGTCGAGGTAGCGGGCGACGAGCGTCACCGGCGGCAGCGCCCGGACCCGGCCGCCGACCGGTGCGATGGCGGACAGGTCGGGTATCACGAAGGTGTCGTCCACCTCGTACTTCTGCTCCTCCTCGACCATCAGCTCAGCCTAGGCGGTGATCGCTCAGCCGGCCGTGCCACCGACGCGGCGCAGCAACAGTTCCTGGAGATGGACGCGGGACGTCTCGTCGCCGCCGGCGCGCCGGGTCCAGGTGCCGTCGCCGGCCAGCTCGAACGCGTCGACGTCCGGGCTCATCGCGGCGGTCAGCACGTGGTCCAACTCGGCTCGGGCGATCGGGTCGCTCACCTGCACCAGCGCCTCCACCCGCCGGTCCAGGTTGCGGTGCATCAGGTCCGCCGAGCCCATCCAGAACTCGGCCTCGCCGTTGTTGCCGAAGCGGAAGATGCGGGAGTGCTCCAGGAACCGGCCCAGGATCGAGCGGACCCGGATGTTCTCCGACAGCCCCGGCACTCCCGGACGCAGCGTGCACATACCCCGGATGAGCAGGTCGACGTGGACGCCGGCCTGGGAGGCCCGGTACAGCGCGTCGGTCACGCCCTCGTCGACCAGTGAGTTGACCTTGAACTGGACCAGGCCGGGCATGCCGAGGCGGACGTGCGCGATCTCCCGCTCGATCCGTTCGATCAGTCCGCTGCGGATGCCCTGGGGGGCGACCAGCAGCCGCCGGTACGCGGTCTGCCGGCTGTAGCCGGTCAGCACGTTGAACAGGTCGGTGAGGTCCGCCCCGATCTCCGGATCGGCGGTGAGCATGCCGAAGTCCTCGTACAGCCGCGCGGTCTTCGGGTGGTAGTTGCCGGTGCCGATGTGGCAGTACCGGCGGATCTGGTTGCCCTCCTGCCGGACCACCAACGCGGTCTTGCAGTGCGTCTTGAGCCCCACCAGCCCGTACACCACGTGACAGCCGGCGCGTTCCAGGGTCCGGGCCCAGCCGATGTTGGCCACCTCGTCGAAGCGGGCCTTCACCTCGACCAGCACCACCACCTGCTTGCCGGCGGCGGCCGCGTCCACGAGCGCGTCCACGATCGGCGAGTCACCGCTGGTCCGGTAGAGCGTCTGCTTGATGGCGAGCACGTTCGGGTCGGCGGCGGCCTGCTCGATGAATCGCTGCACGCTCGTCGCGAACGAGTGGTAGGGGTGGTGCACCAGGATGTCCCCGTCGCGCAGGGTGGAGAAGACGCTGCGCGGCACCTCGCCCTCGGTGAGCCGGGGGTGCGTGGCCGGTACGAACGGCGGGTCCTTCAGGTCCGGGCGATCGGCCTCGCCGTACACCTGCCAGAGCGCGGACAGGTCCAGCAGGCCGGGCACCCGAAGTACGTCCTGGTCGTCCATGTCCAACTCGCGGACGAGCAGTTCCAGCATGTGGTCGGAGATGGACGCGGCGACCTCCAGCCGCACCGGCGGACCGAACCGGCGGCGGGCCAACTCCCGTTCCAGCGCCTGGAGCAGGTCCTCGTCGCGGTCCTCGTCGACCTCCACCTCGGCGTTACGGGTCACCCGGAACAGGTGGCACTCGACCACCTGCATGCCGCTGAAGAGCTGACCCAGGTGCACCGAGATGAGGTCCTCGACCGGCAGCATCCGTACGCCCGGCTGGTCCCGGTCGACGCGTACGAACCGCGGGACGTTGTTGGGCACCTTCACCCGCGCGAACAGCTCGGAGCCGCCGTCCGGGTCGCGGACGGCCACCGCCAGGTTCAGCGACCGTCCCGAGATGTACGGGAACGGGTGCGCCGGGTCCACCGCGAGCGGGGTCAGCACCGGAAAGATGTGCTCCCGGAAGTAGGTGCGCAGCCGCTCCCGTTCGCCGTCGCCCAGATCGCCCCAGCGCAGGATGCGGATGCCCTCGTCGGCCAGCTTGGGCAGCACGTCGTCGACGAAGCAGGCCGCGTGCCGGGCGCCCAGCTCGGCGGTCCGTTCGGCGATCAGTTCGAGCTGCGTGCGCAGCGGGAGGCGGTCGCCGCCGCGTACCGGCAGGCCAGCGGAGAGCCGCCGCTTCAGACCGGCGATCCGCACCATGTAGAACTCGTCCAGGTTGCTCGCGAAGATCGCCAGGAACTTGGCCCGCTCCAGCAGGGGAGTGCTCTGGTCCTCGGCGAGGGCGAGCACCCGCGCGTTGAAGTCGAGCCAGGACAGCTCACGGTTGAGGAAGCGGTCCTCCGGCAGCGGGGGAGGGGTCGGTGCCTGCTCGTCGTCCCCGGCGGATGGCGACCCCGGCTGGACCCCACCGGCCGCCGGGCCGTCCGTCTCGGTGGTCGTGACGGCGGGGTCGAGGACCTCGTCCAGCCCGGAGGAGGCGCCCCCCGGGTCGTCGGCGAGCGTGTCGGCGCGGGCGGCGCCGGCCCGTTCGGCCCGGGACGGGCGGAAACGGCCGTCGGTGCCGCGGATGCGGGCGCCGTTGCGGGGGTCGGTGGCGGGCGGGGTGACCGGGTGCTCGCGAGGGGTGCTCACCCGCTCATAATCACCCGATTCGAGTTAACGCAAAATGAACTTGGCCCTGCCAGCTCAGTTCATCGTCGGCAATGTCACCCGGACGACCTCGCCGTCGGGATCGGTGTCGATGCGGACCCGCTGGCCGAGCCGGAGCAGCCGCAGGCCGGAGGCGTCGAACGCCCGGGCGGGAAAGCGCAGCTCGGTGCCGTCGTCGAGCAGCAGGACGCCGCTGCGCGTCGCCGCGTCGTAGCTGGCCACCGTGCCCTGCATGCTGGCACCGTACACCGGCGGGGTCACCCCGGTGCGGCGCGGCCGGCACCCTCAGCTCGTGGCGCGCGCCGGGCGGACCGTGGCGAGCAGCGCGGCCGTGCGCGGTCCCAGACCCAGGCGGGCGGCCTCGGCCAGGTCGTCCGCGGTGTCCACGTCACGTCGCAGACTCGGCCAGTCGCCGGTCAGCGGCAGCGCTCCGCTCGCCTCGTGCGCCGCCGCCGAGTCGATCCCGAACCGCGGATCGAGGTCGACGCCCGGCGGGGCGGTGAGCAGCACGGTCCCCGTACCGGGCGCGTCCGCGACGAACCGGCGTACCCCCTCGGCCCCGCGCAGCGCCGCGAGCAACGCGGCGGCCAGGTCCTGCGGGCGCAGCGCCGGCAGGTCGGCGGTGAGTCCGGTCACCCACCGCGCCTCGGTCTGTGCCGCGCCGTGCCCGAACGCCGCGTTCAGGCCGGCGTCCGGCAGGTCGGCGAGGGTGCGCGCGCCGAGGGCCCGCGCCGCCCGCGCCACCCGGTGGTCGTCGGTCACCACCAGGGCCTCGGCGACCGCCGGGCAGGCCAGCACCGCGCGCAGGGTGTCGGCCGCCAGCGCCAGCGCCAGCTCCTCATGGGGTACGCCGGGCAGCGCGCCCCGCAGCCGGCTCTTGGCTTCGGTCAGACGCTTCACCGGCACCACGACGGCCCACCTCGGCTGACTCACGTCCGCAATCCTGCCAGCCGGACGACGGGACCCTCGCTGGCCGTACCGGGGGCGAGCAGGCATGATTTCCGCTGCGGGTGTCGCGGGTGGGGCGCGCGCGTGTGGTCGGGGCGCGACGAGGAGGCACAGTGGCACGGCGGAGGCTGGGGTTCTGGCAACGGTTCGCCGTGGGGCTGGTCAAGCCGGTGATGACCGTCTGGACCCGGCGGACCTGGCGCGGCCAGGAACACCTCGCCGGTGACGGCGGTGTGATCATCGTGCCGAACCACATCTCGCACGCCGACCCGTTGGTCTCCGCGCACTTCGTCTACGACTCCGGCCGGTGGCCACAGTTCCTGGGCAAGGCCAGCGTGTTCCGGGTGCCGGTGGTCGGCTGGATCCTGCACCGCTGCCGGCAGATCCCGGTCGAGCGGGGCAGCGTCGAGGCGGTCCGCTCGCTGGACGCGCTGGTCGCCGCGCTCGACGAGGGCGGTGCGGTCGTGATCTACCCGGAGGGCACCACCACCCGGCAGCCGGAGCTGTGGCCGATGAAGGCCAAGACCGGTGCCGCCCGGCTGGCGCTGGCCACCGGCGCGCCCGTGGTGCCGGTGGTGATGTGGGGGCCGGAGCGGATCTTCGACCCGCGTACCAGCCGGCTCAACCCGCGCCCCCGGATCCCGGTGACCGTGGTCGCCGGCGCCCCGGTCGACCTCAGCCGCTGGGCGGACGCGCCGCCGACCCGGGAAACCCTCGAAGAGATGACGGACGCCATCATGCTGCGGCTGCGGGACATGCTCGCCGAGATCCGGGGCGGGACCCCGCCACCCCTGTGGGAACGGCCGGCCCGCCGGTCGGTTGAGCGGCCTGAGGGCGAAGCGGCATGAGCGGCCACGTCGCGGTGCTCGGTGCCGGCTCCTGGGGCACCGCCTTCGCCAAGATCCTGGCCGACGCGGGCCGGGACGTGACGGTGTGGGCCCGCCGGGCCCCCGTTGCCGAGAGCATCCGTACCGAGCGTCGCAACCCCGAGTACCTGCCGGACCTGCTGCTGCCGGCCCGGGTCACCGCCACCACCGACGCCGCCGAGGCGATCACCGGCGCCGAGGTGGTGGTGCTCTCCGTGCCGTCGCAGACCCTGCGCGGCAACCTCGCCGAGTGGGCCCGGCACCTGCACCCGGACTCGACGCTCGTGTCGCTGATGAAGGGCATCGAACTCGGCACCACCAGGCGGATGAGTGAGGTCATCGTGGAGACCGCCGGGGTGGCCGCGGACCGGGTGGTGGTCGTCTCCGGCCCGAATCTGGCCCCGGAGATCGCCGCCGAGCAGCCGGCCGCCACGGTGGTGGCCGGCACGAACGCCGACCGGGCCACGCTCGTGCAGTCGTCGATCCGGACGCCGTACCTGCGCCCGTACACCAACGACGACGTGATCGGCTGCGAGCTGGGCGGCGCGGTCAAGAACGTGATCGCGCTGTCCTACGGCATCGCCACGGCGATGGGCTTCGGCGACAACACCCGGGCCATGCTGATGACCCGAGGGCTGGCCGAGACGGCCCGCCTGGGCGTGGCGCTCGGCGCGGACCCGATCACCTTCGCCGGCCTGGCGGGCATGGGCGACCTCGTCGCCTCCTGCTCGTCCCCGCTGGCCCGCAACCGCACCTTCGGCGAGCACCTGGGCCGGGGCGAGACCCTGGAACAGGCCCAGGCCGCCACGCGACAGACCGCCGAGGGAGTCAAGAGCTGCCTCGCGATCCGCGACCTGGCGCGGGCGCACGGCGTCGAGATGCCGATCACCGAGCACGTCGAACGGATCTGCCACGAGGGGATGGACCCGCGCCTCGCCGTCCAGGCGCTGATGAGCCGCACCGCCAAGCCCGAGTCGTACGAGTGAGGACCTGATGAGCGAGTGGGGAGACGGTACCCGCTGTGTCCGCGCCGGCCTGCCGGAGCCGGCACCGGGTGACCCGTTCCTGCCGGGGCCGGTGTTCGCCGCGCCGTACCACCTCGACCCGCGGCAGGGGCCGGACGCGTCGCCGAACGGCTACGGCCGCCCGGACAACCCGACCCGGCGGCTGCTGGAAGCCGCGGTGGGTGAGTTGGAGGGCGGGGACTGCCGCGTCTTCGCCAGCGGGCAGGCCGCCATCACCGGCGCGCTGTTCACCCTGCTGCGCCCGGGGGACACGGTGGTGCTGCCCTCCGACGGGTACTTCCCGGTGCGGGCGTTCGCCACCGCCGTGCTGGAGACGATCGGCGTACGGGTGCTCTTCGTGCCGACCGTCGGCCCGTACCCGTCGTTCGAGGGCGTCCGGCTGGTGTTGGTGGAGACCCCCGCCAACCCGGGCCTGGACGTGGTCGACGTGGCCGCCCTGGCGGAGCGGGCGCACGCCGCCGGCGCCCTGCTCGCGGTCGACAACACCACGGCCACCCCGCTCGGGCAGCGTCCACTGGACCTCGGCGCCGACCTGGTGGTGGCCTCCGGCACGAAGGCGCTCACCGGCCACTCCGACCTGCTGCTCGGCTACCTGGCCAGCCGGTCCGCCGAGGTGGTGGAGGCGGTGACGCTCTGGCGTACCAGCACCGGTTCGGTGCCGGGCGCGTTCGACGCCTGGCTGGCCCACCGGTCGCTGGCGACCCTCGACCTGCGGCTGGCCCGGCAGAGCGCGAACGCCGCCGCCGTCGCCGACCTGCTGGCGGCCCGTCCGGACGTGACCGGGCTGCGCTGGCCGGGGCTGCCGGACGACCCCGCCTATGCGGTGGCCTCGACGCAGATGCGCCGGATGCCCGGGGTGCTGTCGTTCGACCTGGGCGACGCCGATCGGGTCGCCCGCTTCATCGAGGCCGCCCGGCTGGTGGCGGCTGCCACCTCCTTCGGCGGATTGCACACCACGGCGGACCGACGGGCCCAGTGGGGCGACGACACCGCGCCCGGTTTCGTCCGGCTCTCCTGCGGAGCCGAGGACACGGCCGATCTGGTGGCCGACATCGCCGCCGCGCTGGACGCCAGCGCGGGGGCCTGAGTGAAGTCACCGCCGATCGACCGGTCGGCCCTGGTGGGTCGGCTGCGCGCCGCCGGCTGTGTGTACGCCGAGGACGAGGCCGAGCTGCTGCTCGCCGCCACCGACGATCCGGTGGCACTGGCCGAGCTGACCGACCGCCGGGTGGCCGGTGAGCCGCTGGAGTACGTGCTCGGCTGGGCGGAGTTCTGCGGCCTCCGGATCGGCGTCGACCCGGGCGTCTTCGTGCCGCGCGGCCGGACGGCCCTGCTGGTCGAGGTGGCGGTCGAGCTGACCGGTCCCGCCCCGGCCGTGGTCGACCTCTGCTGCGGCTCCGGGGCTGCCGCCGTCGCGCTGGCGCACCGGCTCGCGCCGCGCTGGCTGGCCGCCGCCGACATCGACCCGGTGGCGGTGGCGTGCGCCCGGCGCAACCTCGCCGGGCTGGCCGCCGAGGTGTACGAGGGTGACCTGCTCGCCCCGCTGCCCCAGCGCTGGCGGGGGCGACTCGATCTGGTGGTCGCCAACGCGCCGTACGTGCCGACCGACGCGGTGGCCCTGATGCCGCCGGAGGCGCGGCTGCACGAGGCCCCGGTGGCGCTCGACGGCGGGCCGGACGGGCTGGCCGTGCTGCGCCGGGTGGGCGTCGAGGCGGCGACCTGGCTGGCCCCGGGCGGTCACCTGGTGGTCGAGGCCGGCGAGACGCAGGTGGACGCGCTGTGCGCGGCCCTCCAGGCAGCCGGCCTGACCCCCGCCGTCCACCACGACGAAGACCGCGACGCGACAGCGATAACAGCCCGCCGCCCCCGCTGACCCCCCTCGCCCACTCCCCCGCTCGCCCACTCCCCCGCGTGCCCGCTCGCCTGCTCCCCGCGATCTTGCACTTCCGGTGGTCGAGATGTGGCTATACGTGCCCTTTGTCGCCACAGAAAGTGCAAGATCGCGGGGATCCGGGGTCGGGAGGGGGAGTGACGTGGCGGGGGAGCGGGGTTGGCACTAGCCTCGGCTCACACTCATGAGGGCGGGAGGCGGTTGCGGTGGGCAGCGCAGGGGTGCCGGTGGTCGTCGGCCTGGACAACGGCGGCACCAGCAACAACGCCACCGTGCTGACGGTGGACGGCCGCTTCCTGGTCGACGGCCTGCTGGAGATCCCCAGCGAGGTGCAGGCCGGCCCGGAGGCGGCGATCGAGGCGCTGGCGCGGGCGCTGGACGGGGCGCTGGCGCAGACCGCTGTTCCGCGCGAGCTGGTCCGGGCGGTCGGGCTCGACACCCCCGGACCCGCGAGCGCGACCGGCGTCATCTCGTCGCGCGGCTCGACCAACTTCTCGCAGCCGGCCTGGCGTGGCTTCGACGTCCGAGGCGCGTTGGAGCGTCGGCTGGGCCTGCCGGTGATCTACCACAACGACGGCAACGCGGCCGCGCTCTACGCCCACCACGTGTACTTCGGTGACGAGGCGATGACCCGGTCGTCGGTCTCGGCGATCGTCGGCACGGGCCTCGGCGGCGGGGTGGTCGAGAGCGGCCGGGTGATCGCCGGCGCAGCCGGCATGGCCGGCGAGTTGGGTCACGTGCACATCCCGCTGGGCGGCCTGCTCGGCGCGGAGCAGTCGGAGCCGACCTGCGCCTGCGGCTTCACCGGCGATGTCGAGAGCATCGCGTCGCTGACCGGCATCGAGCGCAACCTGCTGCCGTACTGGCTGGCCCGGTATCCCGACCACCCCCTCGCGGCCGAGCCGGTGGCACGGGCGGCGAAGCTCGTGCGGGGCTACGGCGAGCGGGGTGACGCGCTGGCCCGGGACCTCTTCACCCAGCAGGCGATGGCGCTGGGCCGCCTGTTCACCCTGGCGGCCAACTTCACCGACCCGCACGCGTACTTCGTTGGTGGCGGTGTGGTGGAGGCCGCGCCGGCATTCCGGGACTGGTTCCTGGCGACGGTCCGCGAGCACACCGTGCTCCGCGCGGAGCAGGCCGCCGTCGCCACCTTCGCGCTCGTGCCGGACCGCGACATGGCCGGCGCCCGTGGCGTGGCGATCGCCGCCCTGGAGGCCGTACGTGCCGCGCCGGAGCCCCGCCCGCTGGTCGCCTGACCCCCACCTGGCCGCGCCCCGCGTTCCGGGCTGTGTCCAGCCCGGTCGGCGGGGCGCGGGTCCTACTGAGTGGTCAGCGGCGCGGTGGGGCCTGGGCGAAGGTGGCCCAGGCCGCCGGGGGGAACAGCAGGGCCGGGCCGGCCGGGTCCTTGGAGTCGCGGACGGCCACCAGTCGGGGGATCGCGGCCACCTCCACGCAGGCTCCCTCGTCGCCGCTACGGCTGCTCTTGCGCCACGCCGCCGTGGCCAACGCCGCTGAGATCGTCGGTGTCATCGGTCTCCTACCGTCCCTTCAGGACTGACAGGAGCATCGCCCGGCTGTCCGCCGGACTGAGCGCCACGCTGCGCAGATGCTCCATGATCTTGGTGCAGGTACGCGTCTCGCCCGCCCGGTCGAGGATCATCTGACCGGCGACGGTCTCCACCGACGCGATGATCGGGTCCTCCGGATCGGCGAACTCCAGGATGTGCAGCGAGCCACGGGTGCCCCGGTGGTAGCCGGCGGAGAGGGGAATCACCTGGACGGTGATGTTCGGCAGCTCGGCCATCTTGACGAGGTGCCGCAGCTGGCCCTCCATCACCGACTCGTCGCCGACGGGGCGCAGCAGCGCGCCCTCGTCGATGATCGCGTCGAGGATGGGTGGGGTGTCGGCGGTGAGCCGCTGCTGGCGGTCGAGCCGGATCTTGACCCGTTGCTCCACCAGCTCGTCGCCCAGGGTGTGCGGGCCGCCGCGCATCACTCCGCGGATGTAGTCGGCGGTCTGCAGCAGGCCGGGCACCACCGACGGCTCGAAGTTGGAGATCGCGGTGGCCTCCGCCTCCAGGGCGATGAAGTCGATGGTGCGCGGGTCGAGCAGGTACGAGTACGACACCCACCAGCCCGGTTTGCGCGCGTCCTTGGCGAGTTGCACCGCGGCGGCCACCTCCTCGGACGTCACCCCGTACGAGGTGAGCAGGGCGCGCACGGTGGCCGGGCTGATCAGCGTCTGGGCGTTCTCGTAGCGCGAGAGGGTGCTGCGGGTGCTGTTGATCTCGTCTGCGGCGGACTCCAGCGTCAGCCCGGCGGCTTCCCGGAACTGGCGTAGGGCGATGCCGAGTCGGCGGGCACGGGCGGTCTTGGGGGCCATGCATCGATGGTCGCACACATTTATGGGAACGGGTACATGAGAGATGGCCGATGAGAGTTGCATTCATGGCTGTAGACGTGTCAATCTGTTATCGCGTCCTCACCGCCGGTTGTCGTGGCGACGGTGGTGGTGAGCGACCGGAGGGGATAGGGCGCGCGGCGATCGGGTTTCTCCCCCGTACCCGATCGCCGCGTGCCGCCCGTGCCCGACCGCCGGAAGGGGACGACGTGCGTACCGGTCCGAAGTCTCCGCCCCCGCGCCCCGGGGTTCGGGGATGACCCGCTTCCTGGTCGTGCTCACCGACGTGCGTCCCGTCGAGGGCATCGACCGCAACGAGCGGGTCGCCCCCGAGCGTCGCCGCCAGGTCGTGGGCGCGAGCAGCAGGGAGGCAGCCGACCGGATCGCCGGCGCCTTCATGGCGCTGGGCATGGTCCGGGCCGGCCGGCAGCGGGTCAAGGTGATCGCGGTCGGTCGCCGGCACTCCCGGGACTGATCGACCCCACCATTCCGTCACACACCGTATATGCTCTGTTGACCGAATGCCGTGTCGCGTCGTGGCTCGCCGGGTATCGCCGCGCCTGATCGCCACGCACAGTAAGGTCAACCGGGTGAGCGCCACCGGCGAGCACGACCAGCCGCAGCCGCGTACGAAGAGGTGACCGGAGTGACCACCCCAGGCAAGACCCGCGTGGCGATCGTCTTCGGCGGCCGCAGCCCGGAGCACGGCATCTCCTGCGTCAGCGCCGGCAGCGTGTTCGGCGCCCTCGACCCCGACGAGTACGAGGTGGTGCCGGTCGGCATCACCCGCGCCGGCCAGTGGGTGCTGACCAGTGGCGATCCTGCCCAGCTCGCCATCGACGCCCGCCAGCTCCCGGAGATCACCGCCGAGTCCGGCGCGGACATCGTGCTACGGGCCGATCCCACCGGCAACGGGCTGATGGTGCTCGACCCGACTGAAGGGCCCCGGGCGCTGGCCGACGTGGACGTGGTCTTCCCCGTGCTGCACGGCACGTACGGCGAGGACGGCACCATCCAGGGCATGCTCGAGATGGCCGGCATCCCCTACGTGGGGGCGAACGTCTTCGCCTCCGCCGCCGCGATGGACAAGGAGTTCACCAAGAAGCTCTGCGCCATCGAGGGCATCCCGGTCGGCGCGTACGCGGTGCTGCGCAACGGGATGACGCTAAGCGAGCAGGACAAGAAGCGGCTCGGCCTGCCGGTCTTCGTGAAGCCGTCCCGCGCGGGCTCCTCGTTCGGCATCACCCGGGTGACCGACTGGGCGCAGCTCGACGAGGCGGTCGCCACCGCCCGGCAGTTCGACCCCAAGGTCATCATCGAGGCGGCGATCGTCGGCCGCGAGATCGAGTGCGGTGTGCTGGAGGGCGAGGCCGGTGGCACCCCCGAGGCGTCCGTGTTGGCCGAGGTGCGGGTCGTCGCCGACCACGACTTCTACGACTTCGAGGCCAAGTACCTCGACGACTCCTGCGAGTACGACATCCCGGCCGGCCTGCCCGACAAGGTGACCCGCCAGGTGCAGGAGTACGCGATCCGCGCGTTCACCGCGCTGGACTGCGCCGGCCTGGCTCGGGCCGACTTCTTCGTCACCCCGGACCTGGACGTCTACCTCAACGAGATCAACACGATGCCCGGGTTCACCCCGACGTCGATGTTCCCCCGGATGTGGGCGGCCTCCGGCCTGGAGTACCCCAAGCTGGTCAGCCGGCTGATCCGTACCGCCCAGCGGCGCGGCGTCGGCCTGCACTGAGTCGAGGACGTCCTCGACGCGTGGCCCGTCGTACGGGCCACGCGTCGGTGCGTCAGCCCTGGCAGCCGGCGGGGACGGCGCCGCCCGAGGGCACCGACGCCACGATGGCGCTGGAGATCGGGGCGGCCCACTGCAACGGCTGCGGGTAGGAGCGCGGGATCCGGACCGTCACCGGCGTCTCCCGGTCGACGGTGGTGAGCACCGTCATGTCGGTCCCCTCGACGGGGTGCCAGCAGACCCGGTTGACCACCCAGACCTCGTCGGTGGCCGGAATGGTCGGCTCGGCGCCGCCGCAGGCCACGGTGAGCGCGGGGTCGCCGTACGCGGCGTTCTGCTCGGGGCCCGCCGTGACCGGACGCTGGGTCAGGTCGCGGATGGTCTGCGGGAGCTGGGAGAGCAGCGCCCGGCAGACCGTGGCCGGGCGCTCGGCCAGCGCCGGCGCGGCCATCTCGACCGGCGCGCTGGACTGTGCCCGGGTCGTGCTCGCCGACGGGCTCGGCGCGGCGGCCGGCGTCTCCGGGGCGAGTTTGGCAAAGGCCAGCACGGCCACCAGCAGCGTGACCGGTAGTGCGATCACCGTGGCGAGCAGGGCTGCTCCCCGGACGGTCCGGTCCCGGCCGGCCGGCGCGTCGGCGGCCGGATCGGCGTCCGCGTGGGTACCTTCAGCCGGCTCGGGCGAGGTGTCCGCCGGCTCCCGATCGCCGTCGTCCCGAACCGCCGAGGGGGTCGTCATCTCGTCCACTTACAGCCGCACCACCGAACACGTGAGGGTGCGGGTGATGCCGGGCACCATCTGCACCTTGCTGACGATGAGTTTGCCGAGCTCGTCGACGGTGTTCGCCTCGGTGAGGACGACCACGTCGTACGGCCCGGTGACGGCGTCGACGCGTACCACGCCGGCGATGTCCGCGATGAGACCCGCCACGTCCCGTGCGCGGCCGACCTCGGTCTGGATGAGGATGTACGCCTGTACCACGACTCGACCTCCGTCCGTCGCCGCCCGAAGGCGGCCCGAAGGGTGAAACTACCTTACGGACCAGGTCTGATCCCTATCGGTCGTCAAGGAGCAGCGGTGAGCGAGCGCGGCGGTGCCGGGCAGAACGGGTCGAACGCCGGCAGTGCCGCCAGCGTGGCCGGGATCGGCGAGTTCGGGCTGATCGGGCGGGTCACCGCCCGCCTGGCGATGGGCCCGACGACGGTGCTCGGTCCGGGTGACGACGCGGCGGTGGTGGCCGCGCCGGACGGCCGGGTGGTCGCCTGCACGGACGTGCTCGTCGACGGGCGGCACTTCCGGCGGGACTGGGGGTCGGCGCGCGACGTCGGTCACCGGGCCGCCGCCGCCAACCTGGCCGACGTCGCGGCGATGGGCGCCGTCCCGACCGCACTGCTGGTCGCCCTCTGCATGCCCGCCGACCTCCAGGCGAGCTGGGCGGAGGACCTGGCCGACGGGTTGGCCGCGGAGGCCGCCACGGTCGGCGCGAGCGTGGTGGGCGGGGACATGTCGTCGAGCCCCACCCTGACCATCGCGGTCACCGCGCTGGGCGACCTCGGTGGCCGGGCGCCCGTGGTGCGCTCCGGCGCCCGTCCCGGCGACGTGCTGGCCCTGGCGGGCCGCATCGGGTACGCGGCGGCCGGGCTGACCGTGCTCAGCCGCGGCTTCCGCACTCCCCGGCTGCTGGTCGAGGCGTACCGGCGACCGAACGTCCCCTACCCGGCCGGGCCGCAGGCCGCCCAGCTCGGCGCGACCTCGATGATCGACGTCTCGGACGGGCTCCTCGCCGACCTGGGGCACGTGGCGCGCGCCAGCGGTGTGGCGATCGACGTGCGCCGCGACGCCTTCGAGGTGCCCCGGCAGATGGCGGATGCCGCGCAGGCGCTCGGCGTCGACGCGTACACCTGGATCCTGGCGGGCGGCGAGGACCACGCGCTGGCCGCGACCTTCCCTGCGACGGTGGCGTTGCCGCCGCAGTGGCGGCCCATCGGCACGGTGACGGACGGTGTCGGGGTGACGGTCGACGGCGGTGCCTACGACGGGCCCCGGGGCTGGGACCACTTCCGCTGAGGCGATGTGGCGGCCGTACCCTGGATACCGTGAGTGAGATCGAGATTCGGCTGGTGCGGTTCGACGCGCCGGTGGCGCAACAATTGATCAAGGCCGCGTTGGCTGACCTGGCCACCCGGTACGGGGGCACCGGCGACGACACCCCGGTGGCGGCGAGCGAGTTCGAGCCGCCGGACGGCGCGTTCCTCGTCGCCTACCTGGCCGGTGAGCCGGTCGGCTGCGGCGGCTGGCGCAGCCACGGCACGGACACCGCCGAGCTGAAGCGGATGTACACCGCCCCGACCGCGCGTGGACGCGGCGTGGCGCGGACGGTCCTCGCGGCCGTCGAGCGCTCGGCCCGGGAGCACGGCCGCAAGCGGATGGTCCTGGAGTGCGGGGACAAGCAGCCCGAGGCGATCGCCATGTACGCGTCCGCCGGTTATGACCGGATTCCCAACTTCGGGTTCTACCAGGACGCGGAGGGCTGCGTCTCCTTCGGCCGCACGCTCTGAGCGGCCGGCGTCAAGCCGGGTGCGGACACGACAGAGCCGGCGGGCCGCAGGGCCCGCCGGCTGAGCCGAACGAGAAGAGTTGGTGCTGCCGCGTCAGGCGCGGGTGACCTTGCCGGCCTTGATGCACGAGGTGCAGACCTGCAGCTTCTTGGTGTTGCCACCACCGGCCGGGGTGCGCACCGACTGGATGTTCGGGTTCCAGCGGCGGTTGGTCTTCTTCTTGGACCAGGGCACGTTGTGGCCGAAGCCCGGTCCCTTGCCACAGACGTCGCACACGCTAGCCACGGGATACTCCTGGGATTGAAACGTTCATGAGGTCGCCGGCAGGTGCTGCCCGGGCAACCGCGTCAGCCTACCCGATGCCCCGCCGAGGTGACCAACCGCCCTGACCCGCGGAGCAGCCGCCCCACCGCTCAGTGGCTGGTGGCCGGCCCGCCGGGTGACGGGGGTGGTTCCGGCGGCAACTGTACCTGGCGGGCTGATCCCGCTCGTGCGGGCCGGGAGGGTGGGGGCCCGTCGGGCGTCGGCGCAACCGGACACGCCGGACGAGTCCGACGTGTGTCGGCGCGCGCCAGTAGGCTTCTGCCCGTGCTGGACACCCTCGACGCCGCCACGGTCCGCCGCTGGTGCGCGAGCGGGCTGGTCGCGCTCAAGCGTCACCAGGGCGAGATCGACCAGCTCAACGTCTACCCGGTGCCCGACGGCGACACCGGCACCAACCTGGTGCTCACCCTCACCTCGGCGCAGCAGGCCCTGTCGATGGACCTGGACACCCTGCCCGACAGCGGCCCGACCGCCCACGGGCACGCGCTGCGGCTGATGGCGCAGGGCGCGCTGCTGGGCGCGCGGGGCAACTCGGGCGTCATCCTCTCGCAGATCCTGCGCGGGTTCGCCGACGCGGTCGTCGGCGTGCCGGCGGTGCGTGGGCGGGCCCTGGCCGCCGCGCTGCGGGCGGCGACCACCGCCGCGTACACCGCGGTCGGCCGTCCCGTCGAAGGCACCCTGCTCACCGTCGTCGCCGCCGCGGCCACCGGGGCCGAGCAGGCGGGCAGCGACGACCTGGCGGTGGTGGCCCGGGACGCGGCGCGGTGGGCGGCCGAGGCCCTGGCCCGTACCCCCGAGCAACTGCCGGCCCTGGCCCGCGCGGGCGTCGTCGACGCCGGCGGGCGCGGGCTGTGTGTCCTGCTCGACGCCCTGGTCGAGGTCCTCACCGGGGAGAGCGCCACCCCACCCGCGCCGCCGCCGCGCACCGCCCGTCCGGCGGCCACCGTCGCGCGCGAGACCGGTTCCGAGGAGTACGCCTACGAGGTGCAGTACCTGCTCGACGCACCCGCCGACGCGGTGGCCGCGCTGCGCCGCACCCTGGACGCGCTGGGCGACTCGCTGGTCGTCGTTGGTGACGGCCGCGAGCCGGACGGCACCTGGACCGTCCACGTCCACGTCAACGACGTCGGCGCGGCGGTCGAGGCGGGGATCGCCGCCGGCCGCCCGTACCGGATCTCGGTGACCCGCTTCGCCGATCAGCCGGAGCCGTCCGGCGGTCCGACCGAGGACGGCCGGGCCGCCGTGGTGGTGGCCACCGGCGCCGGGATCGCCGAGCTGTTCGCCGCCGAGGGCGCGACGGTGGTGCGCGGCAACCCGTCCATCGGTGACCTGCTGGCCGCGGTGCGCGGCACCGGGGCGGCCCGGGTGGTCGTCCTGCCGAACGATCCGAACACGGGGGCGGTCGCCAGCGCGGCGGCCCGCGAGGCGCACCGGCACGGCGTCAAGGTGAGCGTGGTGCCGACCCGTTCACCGGTGCAGGCGCTCGCGGCCCTCGCGGTCCGCGACGGCACCCGCCGGTTCGAGGACGACGTGATCGCGATGGCCGAGGCGGCCGGCGCGTGCCGCTACGCCGAGGTCTGCCACGCCAGCCGCGAGGCGCTCACGGTCGCCGGCCCCTGCCGCCCCGGTGACGTGCTGGCGCTGGTCGAGGGCGAGGTGCACCTGATCGGCACCGACCTCACCGACACCTGCGCCGCCGTCGTCGACCGGATGCTCGGCGGTGGCGGGGAGCTGGTCACCCTGCTCGCCGGGGTGGACGCCCCCGCCGGGCTCACCGATGCCGTCCGCGCGCACGTCGCGCGACGCTGGCCGTTCGTCGAGGTGCAGGCGTACCCGGGCGGTCAGCCGTTCTATCCGCTCCTGGTGGGGGTCGAATGAGTGAGCCGGCCACGGTGGACACGCCGCTGAAGAAGCTCGTCGGCGACAAGACGGCGAAGGCGCTGGCCTCCCAGCTCGACCTGCACACGGCGGGCGACCTCATCTACCACTTCCCGCGCCGCTACGACGAGCGGGGCGAGCACACCGACATCCGGTCGCTGGACGTCGGCGAGCAGGTCACCGTACTGGCCCAGGTGCAACGCACCGCCGTACGGCCGATGCGGCAACGTCGGGGCAACCTGCTCGAGGTGACCGTCGGCGACGGCTCCGGCGGTGTTCTGACGCTGACGTTCTTCGGCAACCAGGCGTGGCGCGAACGGGAGCTGCGGCCCGGCCGGTGGGGGCTGTTCGCCGGCAAGGTCACCGAGTTCCGGGGCAAACGGCAGCTCAACGGCCCGGAGTACGTCCTGCTCGGCGAGGGCGGCGAGGGTGAGGCGGCGGTCAACGACGAGATCGAGGAGTTCGCGGGCGCGCTGATCCCCGTGTACCCGGCCGCCGCTGCCGTACCGACCTGGGTCATCGCCCGCTGTGTACGGGTCGTCCTGGACACGTTCACCCCGCCGGACGACCCGCTGCCGGCCGCCGTCCGGGCCAGCCGCAACCTCGTCGACCTGGGCGCGGCGCTGCGCGAGATCCACCGACCGTCCACGAAGGAGGCCCTGCACCGGGCGCGACGGCGGCTCAAGTGGGACGAGGCGTTCGCCGTCCAGTTGACGCTGGTGCAGCGCAAGCACCGGGCCGCCGACTGGCCGGCCCGGCCCCGGCCGCCGCGCGTCGATGGGCTGCTGGACGCGTTCGACGCCCGGCTGCCGTACGAGCTGACCGCCGGCCAGCGCGAGGTGGGCGCGGAGATCGCCGAGGACCTGGCCGCCGCGCACCCGATGCACCGCCTCCTGCAGGGCGAGGTGGGCTCGGGCAAGACGGTGGTGGCCCTGCGGGCCATGCTCCAGGTGGTCGACGCGGGCGGGCAGGCCGCGCTGCTGGCCCCCACCGAGGTCCTGGCCGCGCAGCACTACCGCGGCATGCTCGACCTGCTCGGGCCGCTGGGCCGGGCCGGTGAGCTGGACTCCGCCGACCACGCCACCCGGGTCGAGCTGGTCACCGGCTCGCTGGGCGCGGCGGCCCGTCGCCGGGCGCTCGGTGAGGTGGCCAGCGGTGCCGCCGGCATCGTGCTGGGCACCCACGCGCTGCTCTACGAGGGCGTCGACTTCGCCGACCTGGGTCTCGTGGTGGTCGACGAACAGCACCGCTTCGGGGTGGAGCAGCGCGACGCGCTGCGCGCCAAGGCCGACCAGCCGCCGCACACGCTGGTGATGACGGCGACGCCGATCCCGCGAACGGTGGCGATGACCGTCTACGGCGACCTGGAGGTGTCCACCCTCTCCCAGCTGCCCCGGGGACGGTCGCCGATCGCCTCGCACGTGGTCCCGGCCGCCGAGAAGCCGGCCTTCCTCGACCGGGCCTGGCGTCGGCTGCGCGAGGAGGTGGCCGCCGGCCACCAGGCGTACGTGGTGTGCCCGCGCATCGGGGACGGCCCGGTGTCCGACGAGGAGCCGCCGCCCGAGGACGACAACGGCCGGCGGCCTCCGCTGGCGGTGACCGAGGTGGCGCCGCTGCTGGCCGAGGGACCGCTGCACGGGCTGCGGATCGGGGTGCTGCACGGTCGGCTGCCCGCCGACGAGAAGGACGCGGTGATGCGCTCCTTCGCGGCCGGCGACCTGGACGTGCTGGTGGCGACCACGGTGATCGAGGTCGGCGTGGACGTGCCGAACGCCACGGTGATGATCGTGCTGGACGCCGACCGCTTCGGCGTCTCGCAACTGCACCAGCTCCGGGGCCGCGTCGGCCGGGGCGCGGCCGCCGGGCTCTGCCTGCTGGTCAGCGAGGCGGCCGAGGGCTCGTCGGCGCGGGAGCGGCTGGACGCGGTGGCCTCCACCAGCGACGGTTTCAAGCTCGCCGAACTGGACCTCGAACAGCGTCGCGAAGGCGACGTGCTCGGGGCCACCCAGTCCGGGCACCGCTCGCACCTGCGGCTGCTGTCCCTGCGACGCGACGCCGACCTGATCCGCGACGCCCGCGCCGAGGCCATCAGCCTGATCGGGGACGACCCGGAGCTGACAGGCAATCCGGCCCTGGCCGCGTCGGTGGCCGCGCTGGTGGACGAGGACCGCGCGGAGTACCTGGAGAAGGGCTGACGTCACTGCGGCGGCTCGTCGCGCAGGGCCGGTGAGCGCGGCCAGGCGAGAAACCGCGAGTGCAACAGCCCGGACGGTGTAAGCGGCAGGTCGGCGCACGCCTGTACCAGGTAGGCGGACAGATACAGCAGCAGCGATATCCGCGCGCCGGCGAACTCCTCGATGAGCTGCCGTTTCCTGGTTCTGCACGGCCACGGTGCTCCGCACACCGTGCAGGTCCACTGCGGCCGTACCGGCTGATGCGCAGACAACAGTCCCACCACCCTCCTGGATAGTTTGGAGAGGGGGAAGAGGCCCTCCGGGGGAGTCGAGGACCCCTTCCCCCTGGCGCTCGCCAGCCCGGCGAATCTGCCGCAAGCGGACCGGCGAGGCACTGCCGCTGAACCTAAGAGCCGGCCCACGGCACCCCAACGTCCCGATAGACACCATGCCGGACACTTCCACGCCCCTGATGCGTCCCGACGTGTCCACTACCGTGGGGCGGTATGAGTCACCGCCTCCGCGCGGCCATGCTCCGCGCCCACCTCGACTCGGCCGCTCTTGCCACGGCTGTCGGTGTCGATGTCAAGACCGTCACCCGGTGGCTCGCCGGCCGCGTCCCGCACCAGCGCACCCGGCTCGCCGTCGCCGACGCCCTCGGCGAGACCGAAGCAGACCTCTGGCCCCAGACCCGTCCCGACCAGGCGCCCGGCGCGGAGGCCACCGCCGAGGTCGTCGCCGCCTACGCCCACCGCGCCGACATCCCGCACCATGTCTGGGCCGCGCTGCTCACCGGCGCGACCACTCGGATCGACCTGCTCGGCTACGCCTACCCGTTTCTGCTTGAGTTGCTGCCCAACACGATGCAGCTCATCTCCGACAAGGCTGCGGACGGCGCTCAGGTCCGGCTCGCGTTCGCCGATCCCGACTGCCCGCACGTCGCCGAACGCGACGCCCTCGAACAGATCGGGGGCACACTACCTGGCCGGATCCGCAACGCCCTCAACTTCTGCGCACCCCTCCACGACGTGCCCGGTGTGGAGATCGGCCTGCACGCCGTGCATCTGTACAACTCGGTGTTCCGGTTCGACCACCAGATGATCGTTACCCCGCACCTGTACCGCGCACGCGGTTACCAACACCCCGCCCTGCACCTGCGCGAACTCTCGCCGCACGGCATCTTCGCCGCCCACGCCGACCAGTTCGAGCAGGTATGGCAGACCACCACCGCCTACCCGAGGGAAGCCCGGTGACCGGCCGGCGCGACTATTACCACGACCCGCAAGCACCGGTCGCCAACAGTCTCGTCCCCGCCGCCGCCGCCGTCGTCACCGACCAGTACGGCCGCGTGCTGCTCCAGCGGCGTAGCGACTCCGGCAACTGGTCCCTACCCGGCGGCGCAATGAACATCGGCGAAACCCTGCAACAGTGCGTCGTCCGCGAGGTACGGGAGGAGACCGGCCTGGACGTCGAGGTCACCGGTCTGCTGGGCATCTACAGCGACCCTGCGCACGTCATCGCCTACCCCGACGGCGAAGTCCGCCAGGAATTCACGGTCACCTACCGCGCCCACGTCATCGGCGGCACGATCAGCATCAGCGACGAGTCGACGGACGTCCGCTTCATCGACCCTGCCGAATTCCCTCACATCCCCATCCATGACACCGTTCGACTCCGCCTCAAGCATCACCTCGAAGGCCGTGACACTCCCTATCTCGGATAGCGTCGATTCCTTGGCGCGCTGACGACCCTCTCCTGCTTGCGGAGGGCGGGACCGCTGACTGCACCGCAGATGCTGTCAACGCACAACGACCGAGGGCGGGGGGGGCGCGGGGGGGGGGGGGCCCCCGCGCGCCCCCCCCCGGGGGGGGGGGGGGGGGGGGGGGGGGGGGCGGGCCCCCCCCGGGGGGGCCCCCGCGGGGGCCCCCCCGG
>NZ_JBITMW010000013.1:0-194801 GCF_044466585.1 Micromonospora sp. NPDC049359
AACACCCACCTGTCACCGTTCGGGGGATCAGGTGACGGGGGTGTCAGCACCTCGTCCGGGCGCTCAAAGTCTGGGGGGCGGCCTGCGAGCGGGGGCTCGTGGCGGCCGGTCCGGGTGTAACGACCCGGGGGGCGGGGCCATTCCCGGGGGCTTGGCTCCCCCGGGGCGGGGGGCTCGGCCGTGGTCCTGCGATCGTCCGGAGGTGTAACGACCCCCGGCCCGCCACGATTCCGGCCCACGGGTGCAACCGGTCACCACACCGGCCCCACAACCGGACACACCACCCACGCACGGTGGTCGGCCTGGGTGATCGACTCCGGATCGCCGAACTCGGGGCATCCCGGACCGGTCGATGCCCCCATATCGGCGACCTCGTGTCGATCACGGCGATCACGGCGATCACGGCGATCACGGCGATCACGGCGATCACGGCGATCGGGGCGATCGGGGCGATCGGGGCGGCGTGGCAGGAGCCCGCCGCCGACGGACGCCAAGCGGGCGTCCCGGGTCGTCGACACCCCCGCGACTGGCGGTCGGGAGTCGATCACGCCGAGGCGGTGTGGACCGGGCGAACGCCACACCGCCCCACGACGTGACCTGGCGCCCGCCGGGACAATCCGACGGGCGCCAGTTCGAGGTACGTCCGGGGCACTGCCCCGGCTGTGGTGCCGGTTAGTGCGCGGCTCCGCCGAAGCGCTGGCGGCGACGCCAGGCCAGGGTCAGCAGCAGCATGATCGCGCCGGCGCCGACGAGACCGCCACCGAGCTTCATGGGCGTACCGATGCTGTCACCGGTGACGGGCAGCGGCTGCTTGCGGTGCAGCACCCGCAGCTCGGTGCTCGCGGTCCGGCCGGACTCGCGGCCCGTTGCGGTGAAGGTCAGCAGACCGGTCACCGACGGCTTGTAGCTCTTGGTGAAGTGCCCCTGGGCGTCGGTGTACGCCGTGAAGTTGAGCGGCGCGCTCGCCTGGTACGCCACCGGCGCCATGGCCACGGTGGTGCCGTCGCTGCGGCGGGCCGGCGCGTTGCCGGCGGCCGGGGCAGCGAGGGGGGTTACCGTCACCGAGATGTCGACGGTCTCGTTGGGGCCGAAATTGGTGCCGGTCAGGATGACCGTCTCGCCCAGGAAGATCGTCGGCCGGTTGACGGTCAGGGACGCGGCGGCCGGCGGGTACGGCGGCGGTTGAGGCGTGCCGCTGGGCGTCGGCTGCGGCTGTGCCGCCCCCGCTGCCGTCGGCACGGCCACCACGGCCAGGCCGACCGTGAGCGCCATGATGATGCGGGATAGCCGCATGATTGGTTCCCTCCTACTGGTCACAGCTTCGTGCGGAATGAACTTGGGTGGTCCAAGGGCTGGCGGTGGGGGTCAGCCACAGCTCGGCCTGCCCGACGCCGGTCTTGGCCGTCAGGACGGTGACCTCCAGCGCCCTCTCGACGCCGGGGCCGATGTCGACGTTGGCCGTCGCCACCTGGCGGCGGCGTTCGGTGCCGCTGCCCAGTGCCGTCTCGGCCCCGTCGAGCCGGGCGTCGAGCACGGAGCCGCCCGCCGGGCTGAAGATCGACACCAGCGTGCGCACGGTGTACGGGTCGCCAGCCAGACCGAGGCCAAGGATCGACTTGCTGAGCCCTGACTTCGGCGCCGTCGAGCGCAGAGTCACCCGCAGTCGGAGCTCGCGGCGGCCGTCGGGCCGGCATTCGCCGACCGTGAGGCTCGCCGTCGGCCGCAGGTAGTAGCCGAGCTTCGCGCCGCTGCCGTCGTTGAGAAACACGCCGACCGTCGGCACGGTGTCCTGTTCCGGGAGCGTCCCGGCCATCCGGCTGTTGCCGAACGTCCGTTGTTCTTCCGGGTGAGCACTCCAGAACAATATCCGGCGTTCCGTGATAGCACGGTCAAATGCGGACAACAACACCCTGGGGTTGACATTCTTCGTGAAGAAGGCGTCAAACACCGCAGCCGCCGAGGATGCGAAGTAGGCGTCCTGCTGCGTGGTGTCCAGTCGCTGGTAGGTCTCGTTGAGCAGGGTCTGCACGGCCTTCTCGCTGGCCAGCGGCGCCCCGCCGGGCACCAGCACCGGGCCGGTCGCCTTGAGCAGGTAGGACAGCACCACCGGATCCACGGCGAGCACACCGTCGACAGTGGTACCGGTCTTGCGCCGGTACATCTCCCGGTACAGGGCGGCGGCGGTCGGGAAGTGCGGGGTCAGGTTCACGTCGGCGGGGTAGATGCCGGGCAGGTCGGTCCAGATCGCCCGGGTCTCGGCGGGCAGCTTCAACGCCGGGGTGAACCGACCCAGGGACGCGCTGCTGCCCTGCCGGCCCATCTGGACCCGCCCGCCCTCGGCCTCGATCATCGCGTACGCGCCGAACATGCCGCCGGTCGCGCGCAGCTCGGCCAGGTTCTGCGAGACGAGCAGGTAGCGCCGAGAGCCGCTGGCGCCGAGCAGCGGCGGCAGCAGCCGAGCGCCCTGGTCGGCCGCAGCGGTGAGGCTGGCCAACCGGTCGATCTCGCCGCGGAGATCGGTCAGCGCCTGGCGGACCTGGCTGACCAGCTTGTCGGCCGGCACGGCGGCCAGGTCCCGACGGGTGCCCTGCACCGAGTCGTTGACCCGGGTCAGCTCGCCGGAGACCGACGTGAGCCGGGCCAGGTCCAACCGGCCGCCGGCCGGCACTAGGCTGGTCAGGTCCGTGCGCAGCAGGCTGGGGAACGCCTGCCGGGCCAGGTCGTCGATGGCGATGGCGATCAGCCGGACCGCGTCGAGATCGTCACCGGCCGCCGGGGTGTGCCGACCGAGCCTCCAGCTCGGGTCGGACGTGGCGGTCCGGGCCGCGCCGGACTGCTCCTGCAGGGCGGAGAGGGTGCGCAGGGCCCGGTCGGTGTCCCCGCCGACGACCTGAGCGCTCAACTCCCGGGCCAGGCCGGCGGCATTGAGCAGGTGCGCGCGCGCCTGCCAACCACGAAAACCGATCCACCCACCCGCGGCCAGCACCAGCGATCCGACCACGAGCGCGCCGAGCAGGGCCCGGCGCAGTCGCGCGCGCCGGCGACGCCGGGACCGGCTTCGTCGTCGACCCGGTCGTTCGCTCTCCGTCACACCACACTCCGATCCAGGAATCGGACAGTCTGTCGAATTCCCTGACGTTCTTAGCACGTTACGAGGACTCTCGTACCGTTATGGCATTTCTGGTCCTTTACGCGAGTTTTCCTCGCGACGCCGTGGCTCCCTGCGGGACGCGGCCGGCGGCCTCGTGCAGCAGCCGTTCGATCCGGTCGACACCGGCCGGCAGCGACATCTCCCGCAGGTACGTCTGCCGCCCCCGCCGGCCCATCTCGGTGCGCGCGGGCGGCGGGATGGTGGCGGCCAGCCAGAACCGGTCGGCCAACGCGGCCCAGTCCTCGGGTGGGCAGGACAGCCCGGCTCGGGCGCGTTCGACCAGCTCGACGGTGTCCCCGCCGGCCGACGCGACGACCGGCGCGGCGCACGAGAGCGCGGCCTGCAGCTTGCCCGGCACCATGCCGCGAAGCTCGGGCAGGTCGCGCAGCATGATCAACTGGTAGTCGGCGGCGGCGTACAGCTCGGGCATGTCGACAGGTGACCGCCGTTCGAGGAAGCGGACGTTCTCCGCCTTGAGGTCGGCGGCGAGCCCCCGCACCCGCCGCTCGTCCGCGCCCGAGCCGACCAGGACCAGGTCCATCGTCCGGTCCAGCGCGGCCGCGGCCCGTACCGCCGTCTCCAGCCCCTGGCGGGGTCCGATGGTCCCGGCGTGCATGACCACACACCGGCGATCCCGGCGGACCATCTGCCGGGCCGCCGCGCCGGGTGTCGCCGGGTAGAAGATGCGCTCGTCCGTCCAGTTGAGGACCAGACGAACCCGGCCGGGGTCGGCGCCGGCCGCGACCACCAGGTCGCGCATCGACGGCGCGGCCACGGCGACCCGCGCGGCCGACCGGTAGACGCGGGTCATCGCGGCGTCCATCCGCGCCAACCAGCGGCCGCCGCCGGACGCGTCGACGCCGTCGCGAGCCCAGACATCCTGTACGTGCAGCACCGTCGGCACCCTCGCGAGGAGCCGCAGGACGGCGGCGGTGGCGAACGTGGTGGCCGGCAGTTGAAAGACGTAGAGCGCGTCCACGTCACCCAGGAACCGGCGGGCCGCCAGCGACGCGCTCCCGGCGAACGACAGGTAGCTGGCCATCCGCGCCCGGGTGGTGGTGGCCCCGCCGGAGACCCGCGGCACCCGGCGGACCGACAGCCGGTCGCTGTGCGTCTCGTGGTGCCACCGCTGCCGCCACCCTGGATAGACGTGGCCGCCCGGGTAGTCGGGGAATCCGGTGAGGACGCGGACCTCGTGCCCGCGCGCGGCCAACTCCTCGGCGAGGCTGCCGGGGATGAACGCCGGCTCGGGCGGGAAGTGGTACGACAGGATGCCGATCTTCACCGCGGCACCGCCGGTGGGCGCGGACCGGGCTCGGCCGGCGCGGCACCGCGTCCGACGGGGCGGCCCGCGTAGGATGCTGGCAACCCCTCCCCGCGCGCCCAGCGGCGTCGACGCATCACCCTCGCGGTGCGGCGACCCGTGTCCGCATCCACGAGAGGGCTCCCGATGGCCGACCGCGTGCTGTTCGTCTGCCACGCCAACCTGTGTCGCTCGCCGATGGCCGAGCACCTGGCCCGACGGCTGTTGGCCGACCGTCCCGTGCTGGTGTCCAGCGCCGGCACCGACGCGATGGACGGGATGGCCATGCACCCGTACGCGGCGGAGGTCGTGGCCGAGGAGGGCGGCGACCCGACGGCGTTCAGCAGCCGTACGCTGCGTGCCGAACAGCTGACCGAGGCGACGCTGGTGCTGACCGCGACGCGGCGGCAGCGGTCGGTGTGCACCTCGCTCGCGCCCGGCGCGCTGCACCGGACGTTCACCCTGCGCCAGTTCGGCCGGCTGGCGGCGGCGGCCGAACCGCCCGTCGGATCGACCGACGATCCGCTGGGGGCCGCCATCGCCGCCGCCGCCAGCGCCCGCGGGCGGCTGCAACCCGCCGCTGCGGACGCGGACGACCTTCGGGACCCGATCGGCGGTACCGTCGCCGACTTCCGTCGCTGCGCCGAGGAGATCGAACGCTCGCTACGACCCCTCGCCGCGCTCATCGGGGCAGCCGGGTGAGTTCCTGGGTACGGTCGCTGACACCGTTGACCCCGGCGTCCTCACTGTGCCGGGCGGCGGGGGCCCGGTCGGTCGGTACCGACGGCGTGGCCGTCGAGGCGACCACCCGGTAGGCCTCGTACTGGTACGCCTCGGCCTTGGCCACCTTCGCCATGTTGAGCACGCAGCCGAGCAGCCGCACCGAGACCGAGTGCAGCGCGCGGGCCGCCGCGGCCACCTGGGTACGCGACGTCCGACCCTGCTGGCTCACCAGCAGCGCGCCGTCGGCCTGGACAGCCACCACGACGCCGTCGGTCACCGCGAGCAGCGGCGCGGTATCGATGATCACGATGTCCGCGGACTCGCGCAACGCGAGCAGCAGGTCCGCCATCGCCTTGGAGCCGAGCAACTCGCTCGGGTTGGGCGGCGCGGAGCCACTGGGCAGCACCAGCAGGGACTTGTCGCCCCACCGCTGCACCACGTCACCGACCTGGACGTCGCCGACCAACACGTCGGTGAGGCCGACACCGGCGTCCAGGCCCAGGTAGTCGTCGACCTTCGGGCGTCGCAGGTCGGCGTCGACCAGCAGCACCCGCCAGCCCGCCTCGGCCAGCGCGATGGCCAGGTTGCACGACATCGTCGTCTTGCCCTCGCCCTGCAACGCGCTGGTCACGGCGATGACCCGGGCCGGCTCGTGCACGTCCACGAAGCGCAGGTTGGTCCGCAGCTTGCGGACCGCCTCGGCACGGGCCGACGTCGCGGCGTCGCCGACGATCAGCGGGGACGTGCGGGCGGCGCTCTCGAACGGGATCTCACCGAGCAGCGGGCTTCCGGTGGCGCGTTGCAGGCCGGCGGCGTCGCGCAGGCGGACGTCGGCGACGCCGCGCAGGATCGCCAGGCCGACGCCGAGGACGAGGCCGAGCAGACCGCCGAGTACGAGGTTACGCAGCGGCTTCGGCGAGACGGGGCTCGCGCTGACCCGTGGGCCGCTGACCACCTCGATCTTGATGGGTGACTTGCCCTCGGGTGGCGTCTCGACCTTCTGGACGAGTTCGACGAACTTCGCGGCGAGGGTCTCGCTCACCCGCAGGGCGCGGGCCTGGTCGGTGTCGGTGATCGAGGCGCGCAGCAGGACGGTGCCCGTCTCGGTGGAGGTGGTCACCCGGCGCTGCACCTCGTCCGCGGTGAGCCCGACCGGCGTCTCGGCCGCGACACTCTGTGCCAGGCGGTCGCTGCTGAGCAGGTCGGCGTACGACTTGACGCGCTGCTGGAGGAACAGCCCGCCCTGGTAGGCATCGGAGACGCCCTGGTTGGGGGTGGTGACGAAGAAGGTCACCGAGGCGACGTACCGGGGCTGGGCCCGTACGGTCAGAAACGCCGAGACGCCCAGGGACACCATGATCGTGAGCAGCACGACCCACCAGTGCCGACGCACGTGGCGCAATTGGCGAAGCAGGTCCATCAGGCTTGCCTCCGGACCGGTCCGGTTACGCCAAAGAACTTCACGAAAACCCCCAAGGTCGTCTGTCAACTCGTGAAACCATTAAAGCCCCTCATAGGACTTATGTCCGGAGTTATGCATTTTCGGCGTCGGTAACCGCGCCGTCCCGCATGACCAACCCGACAAAGGGCCATTCGGCAGCGGCGACGTCCGGAAAAGTCGGCGACCGATTCCACGGGCCGATCTCGATCGCCGCGCCGCGCCGCGCACGATCACGACGTACCGCCGAGCGGATAGGCTCGACAACGGTGTGCCGGGAAGTCTGGTCGGCGATTGGATCTTTGCCGTCCCGACACCAGAGGTGAGCCCTTTGACCGACCGCACCCCCCACCGCGACCGACTCTTCGCGCGGTCGTCCTGGCCGGAGGCCCGGCACCTGGCCGACGTGCTGCGCACCGAAACGGTGGGTGGCGCCCTGCTGCTGCTCGGCGCCGTCCTCGCGCTGGTCTGGGCGAACTCGCCATGGAGCGAGGCGTACGTCCGGCTCGGGGCCTGGGTGCCCTGGCCGGGCGGCGAGCGCTGGCACCTCGACCTGAGCCTCGCCACCTGGGCCGCCGACGGCCTGCTCGCCATCTTCTTCTTCGTGGTGGGCCTGGAACTCAAGCGTGAGTTCGTCGCCGGCGATCTGCGCGACCCACGCCGCGCGGCACTGCCGGTGGTGGCCGCCCTGGGTGGAATGGCGCTGCCCGCATTGGTCTACGTGGCCGTGCTCCTCGGCACGGGCGGCGAGGGACTGCGGGGCTGGGCCATCCCGACCGCCACCGACATCGCCTTCGCGCTGGCCGTCCTCGCGGTGGTCAGCTCACACCTTCCCCAGGGTCTGCGCGCCTTCCTGCTCACCCTGGCCGTGGTCGACGACCTGTTCGCGATCACCATCATCGCGGTCTTCTACACCGCCGACTTCCACCCGCTGCCGCTGTTCGCCGCGCTCGCCCCGATCGGGCTCTTCGCGTGGCTGGTACGGCGAGGCCGGACCTGGTGGTGGGCCCTCGTCCCGCTCGCGGCCGCCACCTGGGCGCTGGTGCACGCCTCGGGCGTGCACGCCACGGTCGCCGGCGTACTGCTCGGCTTCACCGTGCCGGTGCTGAGCCGCGCCCCGGGCGGCACCGCCGCGACGGCCGACCGGGCGGAGTCGGGTGGGGCGGACGCGGGCGGTCTCGCCGCGCACCTGGAACACCGGTGGCGACCCGTGTCCGCCGGCTTCGCCGTGCCGGTCTTCGCCCTCTTCGCGGCCGGCGTGACACTCCGGGGCACCGATCTCGGGACCCTGCTGACCGACCCGCTGGTGATCGCCGTGGTGGCCGGCCTGGTGTTCGGCAAGAGCATCGGGATCTTCGGCTCGACCTACCTGCTGGCCCGGTTCACGCGCGCCGAGTTGGACGAGGACATCACCTGGTCCGACCTGTTCGGCATCGCCCTGTTGGCCGGGGTCGGGTTCACCGTCTCGCTGCTCATCGGCGACCTGGCGTTCGGCGCGGGCAGTACGGCCGACGAGCGGGTCAAGGCGGCGGTCCTCGTCGGGTCGGTGATCTCCGCGGCGCTCGCCGCCGCCGTGCTCGCCCGCCGCAACGCCGCGTACCGGCGGGTGGCCGAGAAGGACCGCCTCGACGCCGACGGCGACGGGGTGCCCGACGTCTACCAGCGGCCCGGACGGGAGTGACCGGCCCGGCCCGCGACCCGCCATGCTCAGCGCTGGCGGTCGTGCGGCGCCCGCTCCTCGGTCTCGTCCGCGAGGGCGTCGGTCGTGGGGGCGGTGAGGTCGTCGGCGGGCACCGCCACCTCCTCCGCGAGGTCCTGCTCGTCGGGCTTGCCGCCGGGCTGCGGCTCGGGAGCGGTGGCGCCGCCGGCGTATCCGTACTCGTTCGGTTCGTCGTGCCGGCTCATGTGGTTATCCTCCCGCTTTTCCCGGTTTCTCTGGTACCGCCCACGGTAGGCGGTGATCGTCGCCCCCGCAGCGCGGCGGGGATTGTCGCCGCGACCACGGCGGCGGGAGACTCAACGCCGCCGCGAGCAGTTGCCGCAGCGCGACGATCGCGGCGGTGGAGGCCAGGCCACCCCACGCCGGATCCCCGGCGAGCCGCAGCAGGCCGGCCGCCGTCAAAAGGTCCAACAGCACGCGTACGGCGACCCGCACGTCGCCGGTGCACACCGCCGCGACGACCCCGGTGACCAGGGCCAGCGCGGTCACCGCCTCGACCAGCCCGCCGATCACGTCCCCTGCCGCCCGTCGGTGACCTGCCGTTGCTCCTGCCGGATCTCCCGGCCCAGGAAGTAGTTCAGCGCCGTCCGGATCGTGGCGATCGCCGCCAACTGGCCGATCTGCGTGAACGACGGCGACACCGCGGTCCGCAACACGTCGGCCGCGAGTTGGAACTCCAGACCGAGCGTCAGGAACCGGCCCAGCGACAGGCGGATCGGGGTGAAGACGGCGGCGGTGCGGTGCCGTAGCCCCTCGGCCACGAACCGCACCGCCGCCCAGAGCGCGCCCACGACGATCACCAGGGCGCCGGCCACCTCCACCACGGCGACCAGCACCTGGTCGCCGTGGCGCAGCAGCTCCGCCGGCTCCACCCGGAGGCGTTACCCGCCACCGGGGCGGCTAGTCGGCGCTCAGGTCAGCTCGTTCACGGCCTCCAGGATCAGCCAGAGGCCACTGATGGCGAACAGCACCGCGGCGCCGCACCTGATGGTCCTCTCCGGCAGCCGGCGGCCGAGCATCCGGCCGACCAGGATGGCCAGCGCGTCCGCGGCCACCATGCCCACCGTGGAGCCGAGCCAGGTGCCGAACCAGCCGTACTTGGTGGCCAGGGTGATCGTCGCGAGCATCGTCTTGTCGCCCAGCTCGGCCAGGAAGAACGCCACCGACACCGCCACGATCGCGGTCTTGCTGGTCTTCTCGGCCTTACGCTTCTCCTCCTCGGTGAGTTTGTCACCGCGCAGGGTCCACGCGCCGAAGCCGAGGAAGGCCACGCCGGCCACCAGCGAGATCCATTCGGTGGGCAGCACGGCGCCGAGACCCGAACCGATGGCGACCGACGCCAGGTGCACCACCGCCGTGGCGACGGTGATGCCGATCAGCACCGGAAGCGGCTTGAACCGCGTGGCGAACGTCAGCGCCATCAACTGGGACTTGTCTCCCAGCTCGGCGACGAAGATGACGCCGAAGCTGACGACCAGCGCGGCGAGGAATCCCTCCATGACATCCTTCCCGTTCAGACCGGGAGGAGGTGCGGGGGCGCCCTCGACCCGGCTGCGACAGCCTGAGTCGAAGGTCTCGCCCGCCCCGGAGAACCGGGGCCGCGTGGCCGGATGCGGAACGCACCAGTATGTCGACCACGACATTGGGGGCTACTCCCCTTCGCGCGACCAGCTTAACCGATCAGCGAGCGGGCCGGACGGCGCGGGTGAACAGGCTCACCACGCCCGCGCCAGCGTCACCCCGAACAGCCCGCGCGGGTCCGTCCAGAAGTGCGACGCCGCGAAGCCCGCCGCGCCCAGTTCGGCGGCCACCCCCTCCGGGCGGAACTTCGCCGACACCTCCGTCCGCAGCTCCTCCCCCTCGTCGAACGCCACCGAGAGGTCCAGCACCCGGACCCGCATCGATCGCGTCGCTCGCAGACGCATCTCGATCCACTCCCGCTCCGGGTCCCACCGGGCGACATGCGCGAACGCCTCCGGGTCGAAGTCGGCCCCCAACTCCCGGTTGATCACATACAGCACGTTGCGGTTGAACTCGGCCGTGACCCCGGCCGCGTCGTCGTAGGCGGGCACGATCACCGACGGGTCCTTCACCAGGTCGGTGCCGAGCAGCAACCAGTCGCCGACCTCCAGCGCGGCGCGCATCGCGGTCAGGAACCCGGCCCGCTCGGCCGGCAACAGGTTGCCGATCGTGCCGCCCAGGAACACCACCAGCCGCCGCCCGCCGGTCGGCAGCCGGTCGAGCTGGCGGGTGAAGTCGCCCACGATCCCCCGCACCCGCAGCCCCGGATAGTCGGCGGCGATCTGCGCCGTCGACCCGAGCAGGGCGCTGACCGAGACGTCGAGCGGGACGAACGTGCCCAGCCCTCCCCGGCGGGTGAACGCGTCCAGCAGCAGCCGGGTCTTCTCCGACGAACCGGAGCCCAGCTCGATCAGGGTCTTCGCGCCGGTCAGCGCCGCCACGTCGGCGGCGTGCGCGGCGAGCACCGCGCGCTCGGCCCGGGTCGGGTAGTACTCGGGCAGCCGGGTGATCTCCTCGAACAGCTCGCTGCCCCGCGAGTCGTAGAACCACTTCGGCGGCAGCCACTTCGCCTCGGCCGTCAGCCCCGCCCGGACGTCCGCCCGCAGGCCACGCTCCAGGTCCTGCGGCTCAAGGTAGATCTCCAACGGTTCCGCGCTCATGGCCCCCGCCCCTATCGTGGTCGTCAGACACCTCGCGTAGCCCGGCCGGCAACGCTCATCCGGCCGGCAGCCCGCACACCCGCACCTCGTCCGTCGTGGCGGTGACCAGGCGCTGCTGCGGCACCGGCCGCCACCCGGCGTCGTCGTCGTGCGGCTCGGACGCCACCACCACCGAGCCCGCGCCCGCGCGCACCGACAGCGCGTGACCGACCGCCGTAGCCACCGCCCGCCGTCCGTCGGTGAGCAGCAGATTCAGCCGCGACCCCGGAGCGGCGGCGGCGACCTCGACCACCGTCCGGCCGACCGCCTCCGCCGGGTCATCGCCCGCGCGCAGCCGATGCCGCACCAGCGCCCACAGCAACGCCGAGTCGGTGGCCGCGTCCAGGGTCAGCAGGTCCCGCACCGGCAGGCCGGCGGCGAGCGGCACCATCGAATCGGGCCAGCCCCGGATCACACCGTTGTGGCTGAACAGCCACCGGCCCTCCGCGAACGGCGCCGCCGCGCCGTCGACCACCGCCATCCCCACGGTGGCCGACCGGACCGCGGCGAGCACCGCGCCGGCACGTGTCACCGCCGCCAGCTCGGCGATCGTCGGGTCGCTCCAGATCGGCTGGGCACGCCGGTACCGCACCGGAGGACCGTCGTCCGGATACCAGCCGACACCGAACCCGTCGGCGTTGATCGTGCCGCCGCCGCGCATGTCACGCGGCGCCCAGGACTGACGGACCAGCGCGTACGCCGGCTCGAACAGCAACGCGGCCAACGTGACCGGCGGGCCGAGGTAGACCAGATGACGGCACATCAGCGCACCCCGCGTGGCGTCGGGCGCCTCACCGCGGCGACTCGTCCGGACCGGCGTCGCGGGCGCACCGGAAGCCACTGAAGATCTGCCGGCGGATCGGATAGTCCCAGTTGCGGAACGTCCCCCGGCACGCCGACCGGTCCGTGCCGAACGAGCCACCGCGCAGCACCCGGTGGTCGTCGCCGAAGAACACCTCGGAGTACTCGCGGTACGGGAACGCGACGAAGCCGGGATGACCGGTGAACGTGGTCGACGTCCACTCCCAGACGTCCCCGATGAGCTGGTGCACACCGAGCGGCGAGACGCCGGCCGGGTACGCGCCCACCGGCGCCGGCCGCAGGTGACGTTGGTCGAGGTTGGCGTGCGCCTCGGTCGGGTCGTCGTCGCCCCACGGGTAGCGGCGGGACCGCCCGGTCGCCGGGTCCCACCGCGCCGCCTTCTCCCACTCCGCCTCGGTCGGCAGACGCTTACCGGCCCACGTCGCGTACGCCTGCGCCTCGTGGAAACACACGTGCACCACCGGCTCGTCGGGGCGTACCGGGTCCCAGCGGCCGAACCGCCGGTACGCCCAACCGTCACCGTCGCGACGCCAGTGCAGCGGCGCGACCAGTCGCTCGCGCACCCGGTGTTCCCAGCCGGCCGCACTCCACCACCGCCGGTCGGAGTAGCCGCCGTCGGCGATGAACGCCTCGTACGCGCCGTTGGTCACCGGTGCGGCGTCGATGACGTACGCGGGCAGGTGGACCTGGTGCGCGGGCCGTTCGTTGTCCAGGGCCCAGGGATCGGTGTCGGTGCCCATCGTGAACTCTCCGGCCGGCACCAGCACCTCCCCGCCGGCCCGGACGGCCGGCTCGGGCGGCGGCGGGGCGTGCAGGACCGCCGCGCCCGCGCGCAGCTGGTGGGTCGCGAGCATCGTCTCGTCGTGCTGCTGCTCGTGCTGCACGATCATGCCGAAGGCGAACCCGTCGGCGACCAACGGCCGGTCGGTGAAGCGCACCGCGTCGAGCAGGTCGTACACCTTGTCGCGGACCGCGCCCACGTAGGCGCGCGCCTCCGCCGGTGGCAACAGGGGCAGCCGCGGTCGGTCCCGGCGGGGCTGCTTGAACGCGTCGTACAGGTCGTCGATGTCGCAGCGGACCGGCTCACGGCCGCCCACGTCGCGCACCAGCCACAACTCCTCCTGGTTGCCGACGTGCGCCAGATCCCAGACCAACGGCGACATCAGCGGAGAGTGCTGGCGCATCAGGTCGCCGTCGTCGACCGCCTCGGTCAGCAGGGCCGTGCGGGAGCGGGCGCGCGCCAACTCCTGTGCGATCCGCCCCCGCAACAGCTCACCGTCGGCATGCTCCGTCGTACTCGCGCTCACCGTCGCACCTTTCGTTCGCGACTGCGGGGCTCGCAGACCCGGCTCACTCCTCGCGCTCACCCGTCGCACCTTTCGTTCGCGACTGCGGGGCTCGCAGACCCGGCTCACTCCTCGCGCTCACCCGTCGCACCTTTCGTTCGAGGCTCGCTCTCGCGCGCTCACCGGTCGACCCTTGCGATGGCGGCGAGCCGCCGCCGTATACCGTCGTGGATGTCGTCCTCGGTGCCGGCCGGCAGGCCCAGCCGCGGTAGGGCGGCCAGGGCCAGGTCGAGCAGCGCGGCCGCCGCGACGGCCAGCGCCGGGTCGGCGAGGCCGCGCCGGGCGGCGGCCGACCAGCGGTGCGCCACCGGCGCGCCGATCGTGTACGCCGCGCGGACGGTGCCCGCGTCGGTGAACAGCGCGCTCAGCACCGCCAGCGGTAGCCGCCAGTCCCGGTCGGGCTGGGCGTCCAGATACCGCAGCTCCAGGTAACCGCGCGGGCGCACCGGCGGGAAAAGGGTGCTGACGTGGTAGTCGAGGTCGTCGGTGGTGGGCGGGCGGGGCAGCGCGCCGTCCAGCCAGTCGGCGAAGGTGACACCCGGCGGCGGGGCCCAGTCCGGGCCGGGCCGGCGCAGACACAGCAGCGGGGCGGCGAGCACGTAGCGCGCCCAGGCGGCCGGCGGGTCGTCGTCCGCGCGCTCGGGCGCCCACACCGGGCGGGTACGCGCCGGATCGATCGCCAGCCAGGCGGCCATCCGCGCGGATGCCCAACCGGTACGCCGGCCGGCGTGCCGACTCGACGAGGCGAACGCCGCGAGCAACGGTGGGCCGACGGCGTGGGCCGCCGCCCAGCGCGGGGCGACCTGGTCCGGTTCGCCGATGTCGAGGCACACCTGCAGGCCGGCGGTGCTGTACATCATCGTCCGGCCGGCCGGGCCGCGCCGGTCGAACACGCGGCGCATGGCGCGGTAGCGGGGAGTGTCCAACACCGGGCGGGGCCGCCGGTGCGGGTCGATGCCGCTGCGCCCCAGGGTCAGCCCGGCGGCGGCCAGCAGACCGGCGACCTGGGCGATGTCGGCCTCGGTGGCCTGGATCAACGCGCCGGCCGAGGTACGCGGCGGGGTGGAGATCTCCAGCTGGCCGCCCGGTTCGAGGGTCACCGTGCCGCCGTGTCGCAGCGGCTCGGCGGGGCTCGCCGGATCCAGCGTGACGGGGCTGTGCCGCCCCAGCGCCGTCCGCAGCCGCGCCAGGTCGACTCCTCGGGTGGGGTCGGCGGCGTCGTGCACGGTCCATTCCAGTTCGACGCCGGTGTACGTGGGAGGACCGGTCTTGAAGCAGATGCGCGCGAGGTGTCGGCCCGCGGCGGCGGACTCGCGCAGGATCTCGCTCTGGTCCAGCTCCGGCGACGTCACCATCGGTGCAGCCTCCCTCGTCGTGCGACGACCGCGTGCGCCGTGCGTCAGCTCCGGAGCACGGGTGCCACCGTAGACCCGGCCACCGACACTCCCCTTTCCGAGCGTCGACGGACCACCAATCCCTGTCTAACAGACGCGTTTCCCGGTGCAGGGCAGAACGAACCGCGCGCCCGTACGCTCAGTCGCCGGCCGGGCCGGCCGGGTGCGAGGGCTTGACCTTCGCCTGACCGGGTGGCGTCGCCCGCGCGGACTGCTCCGCAGGCGGCGACGGCGGCGGCGGAGCGGACGGAGACGGGGACAGCGGCGACGGGCTGGGCTTCGCCTCGGGCACCAGCCGCTGGCAGTACTCCTCGACCGCGCCGACCCCACCGGCGGCCGTCACCAACCGCTCGAAGGCCGGCGTTCGCAGCGCCTTCTCCCGCTGCTCGGGCTTCTTGGACCGCCAGGCCTGGCACAGCCCGTGCAGCTGACCGCCGGGGGTCGTGCCGACCGACGGCGAGACGGACAGGGAGGGACGGCCGGGCGGCGTCGATCCGCTCGGCGCGACGGGCCCGGTGCTCACCTGCGCGCTGGCAGTGGGTGGCGCGCTACTCGGTGCCGGCGGCGGTTCGGGTGCCTTCTCCAACCCGGCCGCGGCGAACGCGACGCCAGCGGTGGCGGTGGCCGCCAACGCCCCGATCCAGGCCACCGCGCCGGTCCTGAGCCGCAGACGGCGTGGCCGTCGGGCCACGGCGGGCGCCGGGACGGCGCGGGCGGCTCGGAACGCGGCCAACGCGGCCTCCTCGCCCGCCAGCTCCGCAGGTCGGGCCGGGCCAGCGGCGGCGGCGAGCAGCCGGGCCAGCGGCTCGGCCCCGGAGTCCGGCGAAGCCCCGGACTGCCGGACGCCCGCCGCGCCCGGGTCGGCGATGTCAGGCGGGGGGGCGGTGTCGATGCGGGCGGCGTCGAGCAGCCGTTCGGTCTCGGCGCGGCCGGCACGCCGGTGCGGGTTCATCCGGAATCCCTTCACGTCAGCCCTCCGCCTGCTCGGCGTGTGAGGTCTGCCGGGAACGCCCGATCCGGCGACGAGGGGGCGGAACCACCTCGGCGCCGACCGCCGGTGGGCCGCCGTCGGCCGGCGCGCTCGACGTGTCGGGCGCGCGCAGCGGGGCGGTGGCGTCGCCGTCGACCGACGGCGTCGGTACGGCCTGCCGGTCCAGCAGGGTGGCGAGTCGCCGCAGACCGCGGTGCGCGGCGGTCCGGACGGTGCCGGCCCGGCGACCGAGCACCCGGCCGGCGGACTCCGCGTCGAGCCCGATCACGGCCCGCAGCAGCACCGCCTCGGCCTCGCGGGGTGGCAGCGTGGCGATCAACGCCAGCGCAGCCTCGGTGCTGATCGTCTCGTCGGCCCGCTCGGCGGTGTCGCCGTCGCCGGCCAGCTCGGTGAGCGCCTGCACCGGTACCGGCAGCGACGGTCGTCGCCGCAGCCGCCGCAGGTGGTCCATCGCGCGGTTGCGGGCGATGGTGACGGTCCAGGCGCGGAACTCGCCGCCGGTGAAGGTGGGCAGGTCGCGGGAGATCTGTAACCAGGTCTCCGACGCGACGTCCTCGGCGTCCGCGCCGACCAGGGCGGTCAGGTACCGCAGCAGTCCCGGCTGGAGGCTGCGGTACAGGAAGCGGAAGGCGTCCTCGTCCCCGGACTGCGCGGCGGTGACCGCCTCGGACAGTTCGCCCGTCATCGGCGGCCCACGGGCCGCCCGGAGCGGATCGGCGCGACACGCGTCGGCGTCGTGCGCGCACGGCGAACCGCCGGCCTCACCCGCTCCCGCACCCGCACCGCCCCCGCCGATTTCGATTCGGGCCCCGTCCGGGCACCGGCCGGGGTGTCCACACCCGGCGATGGCCCGGAACGGGCTGCCCGTCTGCGCCCCGAGCCGGGCTAACGGTAGAAGGGGACGTTTCCTGCGACAAGTTGGGATCGCATTACAGAAGAGTGACAATTATCAAACCGTCCGACCGGCGTGCCGGCGTAACGGACGACGCCCCTCGGGCGCTCCCCGGCTCAGGTGAGCGTCTGCGGCGGCGACCGGGCTGGCGTACGCCGACATGTGTCGGCTTTTGTGACCTGGCGTCATCGAAGCGTCACACACCGGCCCGGCCGCCGGAGGTCGCCCCGGGCGGACCGACGGGGGCGACCCCGCACCGGGTCCACCGCAGCGAGCCGTTGGCCGCCACTCTGGGTACGGTAATGCTGTGTTGTCATCGGAGGTCGTGCTCAGCGGTCGGTACCGCCTGGACGAACGTGTCGCCACGGGCGGCATGGGCGACGTCTGGCGTGCCTCCGACCTCGTCCTCGGCCGGCAGGTCGCGGTCAAGGTCCTGCTGCCGGCGCTGGTCTCCGACCCGGACTTCATCGCCCGCTTCCGTGCCGAGGCGCGGATCATGGCGGCCTTGCGGCACCCCGGCATCGTGCAGGTGTACGACTGCGGGGAGGACGACCTGCCCGACGGCGGTCGAGCCGACTATCTGGTCATGGAGTTCGTCGAGGGCGAACCGCTGTCCAAGCGGATCGAGGCCGCCGGTCGCCTCGACGTGGCCGAGACGATGTCGATCGTCGCCCAGGCGGGGCACGCGCTGGGCGCGGCGCACCGCGGCGGCATCGTGCACCGCGACGTCAAGCCCAGCAACCTTCTGGTGCAGGAGGACGGCACGGTCGTCCTGGTCGACTTCGGCGTCGCCCGCTCCACCAACGTGACCAGCATCACCAGCACCAACGCGGTGCCCGGCACCGCCCTCTACATGGCGCCCGAGCAGGCCGCCGGCCGGCCGGTCAGCGGCGCCACCGACATCTACGCCCTCGGCGCGGTCGCCTACTGCTGCCTCACCGGCGGCCCGCCGTTCACCGGTGACAACCCCCTCCAGGTCGCCGTCCGGCACCTCGACGACGAGCCCCCGGAGCTGCCGCACGACATCCCGGAGGCGGTCCGCGCCCTGGTGTCGCGGGCCCTCGCGAAGGACCCGCTGGACCGCTTCACGAGCGGCTCGGCGATGGCGGAGGCGGCCCGTACCGCGGTGACCGGCGGCGAACCACCGACGGCGCTGGCGTCATCGGTGCCGCTGCGCGAGGCGGGTCCGGGCACCCGCACCGACGTGCCGGTCGGCGCGGCGGTGGCGGGCACGACCGACCCGGCACGCCCGCGACGCCGCGGGCCGCTGGTCGGTGCCGCGGTGGCCATGCTGGTCGCCCTGGTCGGCCTCGGCGCGGCCCTGGGCGCGGCGCGCAACACCGGCAACGATCCGGCCGTCAAGCTGCCGACGGTCGCGCCGACGCCGGGGCCGACCGAGCAGGTGGAGTTGCCGGCGGCGAACGAGCAGATGACCAACGACCCGGGCCGGCCGAACCGGCCGACCGTCCCGGACACCACGACGTCCGCGTCGGTCAGCGCCACGCCGAGCGTCCAGCCCAGCCAGTCGGCCAACTCTCCATCGCCGACGCCGAGCGCGACCACCGCGCCGCCGCCGAGCGACCCGCCGAAGACCCCGTCGTCGCCGAGCAACTCGCCGGCGACCGACCCGAGCCCCTCCACCGAACCGTCGACCGGCTCCGGTGACGTAGGCGGCTGACCAGCCGCCCCACCAGCACCGATATCCCCAAAACGGACTTACGTCGCTGAAAACCGCTCTAGGCTCTCCGCAGGTCATTTCCACCGTCTGCGGGAGCCCGGGTGAGCGCTGAGAAGCTGGTCGTGATCGGCCAGGGGTACGTCGGACTGCCGCTGGCCATGCGTGCCGTTGAGGCGGGCCTGGACGTCGTCGGCCTGGACGTCGACGCCGACCGGGTGAAGCGGCTCGCGTCGGGTGAGTCGTTCGTCGAGGACATCCCCACCGACCGGCTGGGCCGGGCGCTGGGCAGCGGCCGGTACCGCCCCAGCACCGACTACACCGACGCCGAGGGTTTCGACGTCTGCGTCATCACCGTGCCCACCCCGCTGCGCGACGGCACCCCGGACCTGAGCTTCGTCGAGCAGGCCGGTATCCGCGTCGGCCCGTACGTGCGGCCGGGCTGCACGGTCATCCTGGAGTCGACCACCTACCCCGGCACCACCGAGGAGCTGCTTCGGCCGCTGTTGGAGTCGGCCAGCGGGCTGACCAGCCCCGGCGACTTCCACCTCGGCTACAGCCCGGAGCGGATCGACCCGGGCAACCCGACGTGGCGACTGGAGAACACCCCGAAGGTGGTCTCCGGCATCGACGCGGCGTCGCTGGACCGGGTGCAGGGCTTCTACCAGCGGCTCGTGGAGCGCACCGTCGCCGTCGACTCCACCCGGGTGGCCGAGTTGACCAAGCTGATCGAGAACACGTTCCGCCAGGTCAACATCGCGCTGATCAACGAGCTCACGATGCTCTCGCACCACCTCGACATCGACGTCTGGCAGGCGATCGACGCCGCCGCGACCAAGCCTTTCGGGTTCCTGCCGTTCCGGCCCGGCCCGGGTGTCGGCGGGCACTGCCTGCCGATCGATCCGTGCTACCTGTCCTGGCAGGTCAAGCGACGCCTCGGCCGGCAGTTCCGGTTCATCGAGCTGGCCAACGACATCAACCACGAGATGCCCGAGCACGTCACCCAGCGGATCATGGCAGGGCTCAACCGCACCGGCCGGGCGGTCAGCGGCGCGCGACTGCTGCTGCTCGGGCTCGCGTACAAGCGGAACACCGGTGACATGCGGGACTCCCCCGCCGTCGACGTGGCCCGCCGTCTGCAGGCACTCGGCGCCGAGGTGCACGCGGTCGAGCCGTACGCGGAGGCCCACCAGATCCCCGCCGGGGTCGCGGTCGTCGGGCTCACCGAGCGGGAGGTGCGGGCCGCGGACGCGGTCGTGGTGGTCACCGACCACGACTGCTTCGACTACGACCTGGTGGTCCGGCACGCCCGCTACGTCTTCGACACCCGCAACCGGTGCTCCGGCGAGGTGGTCGAGCGCCTGTAGGGCGTGCCCCGGACCCGGCACCGCTGGCCGGTCCCGCCGCCGGGGAAGGCGGCGGGGCCGGCCGGCGGATGTCGCTTCGGGCACCCGTGGACGACACGCTCACTGGTCGGCGAGCGCCTCGACGACGGGCCGCGACAGTGCCCGGCGGGCCGGAAGCACCGAGGCGAGCAGAGCGGCCAGCACCGCCACGCCAAGGATCGAGGAGAGCTGGCCGAGTGGCAGCACCACGTGGAAGTCCCCGCCGAGGCGGGCCAGCAGCGCCATCCCGGCGGCGCTGACGCCGGTGCCCAGCCCGATACCGAGGATCGCGCCGACCAGCGTCATGAGGATCGCCTCGACCGCGAGCATGGCCCGCATCCGGCCGCGGGACAGCCCGACCGCCCGCAGGACGCCGTTCTCCCGGGTGCGCTCGACCACCGACAGGCTCAGCGTGTTGGCCACGCCGACGAGGGCGATCACGACGGCCAGGCCGAGCAGCGCGGTGACGGAGGCCAGCAGCATGTCCACCGTGCCGGTGAGCATCTTCTTGTACGCGCCCTGGTCCATCAGGTTCGCCGTCGGGTAGCGGGCGAGCACGGCCTCGATCGCGGCGCGGGCCCGTTCGGCGCTCACGCCGTCAGCCGGGTCGATCTCGGCGAGGAAACCGCGTTCGCGGGGAAAGAGCACCGCGAAGTCCCGGTCGTCCAGCTCGATGACGTGTCCCTCGGGCGCGGCGCTGGAGACCATGGCCGGCGCGTCGTCGGCCACCACCGCGGCCACCCGGAACGCCCGCCCCTCGATGGTGACGGCGGAACCGACCTGCCAGCCGTGCGCCCGCGCCAGCTCCTGGTGCACCAGCACCTGCCCCGGCCCGAGTCGGTCGACGTCGCCGGCCACCACGCCGGACAACGTCCGGCCGACCAGCGCCGGGTGGGCGGCCCGGACCTCGATGTCGCCGGTCACGACGCTGCGCTGCTCGTGCACCACGCCCAGTTCGGGGCGCGCGGCCAGCTCACCGGCGAGCGCGGCGGGCAGATTCTGGCCGATGCCGCTGACCACGAAGTCCGTCCCGATCTCGGCGTCGACGCTGCGTTCGATGCCGTCCTTGGTGCTGCGCGCGCCCACCACGAACGCCGACACCAAGCCGATCCCGATGACCAGGGCGGTCGCCGTCGCGGCGATCCGACGCGGGTTGCGAACCGCGTTCGCCACCGCCAGACCGACGGTCATCCCGAACACCCGGCGGGCCGGCCAGCCGATCAGCCGGACCAGCGCCGGGACGAGCACCGGGCCAAACAGCACGATGCCGAAGAAGGCCAGCACACCGCCCACGGCCACGAGGAGCACCTGACCGGCGTCGGCCGCGCCGGCCAGCGCCGCGACTCCCGCGCCCAGCACCACCGCGCCGAGGGCCAGCCGCACCCGGCCCGCTCCCCGAGCGGGCTGCACGGCGGCGTCGGTCAGCACGGCCACCGGGGCGACCCGGGTGCCCCGCCAGGCCGGCAGCAGGGCCGCGGCGACGGTGAGCCCGGTACCGAGCAGCAGGCTGGTCAGCACGGTCGAGCCGGCGACGGTCAACCCGCCGGAGAGCGGCACGTCCAGTCGAGACATCAGCAGCCGGAGTCCGCCGGCGAGAGCCACCCCGAGCACGACGCCGAGGGCGGAGGCGACGAGGCCGAGCAGCGCCGACTCCAGCAGCGCCGCCCGGAACACCTGCCCCCGGGTCGCACCCACCAGGCGCAGCAGCGCGGTCCGGCGGGTGCGCTGCGCCAGCACGATCGCGAAGGTGTTGGCGATCACGAAGCCGGCCACCACCACCGCGACCCCGACGAAGATGAGCAGCAGCAGCAGGAACTGGTTCAGATTGCGGACGGCGTCCTCGACGGCCTCATCGAGGATCTGCTGGCGGCCCTTCACGTCGACGTCGGCGCTCCCGACGGCGGCGCGTAGCCGGTCGGCCAACGCCGCCTGGGCTGTTCCCGGCCGGGCCGCCACCATGATCCGGTCGTAGCCACGCCCGCCGCTGACCGCGAGCGCGTCCGCGCCGACCAGGCCGATGAACGGGCCGCCGACGTCGCGGACGCTGCCCGCCACGTCGACCGTGCCGACCAGGGTGTACGGACGGGCCGCCCCGCCGGTCCCGCCGACGAGAACCGGAGCGCCGAGGGTGAAGCCCTCCTTCGCCACCGTCGGCGCGTCGAGCACCACCTCGCCCGCGCGGTCGGGGAGGCGACCGGCGACCACGTCGTACGAGCGCAGGGCCGTCTCGGTGGGGATGGCGGCGAGCACTGCGTAGCCGAGCACCGGTCGCCCGTCAGCGCCGAGGAGTCCACCGGAGCCGAGCAGCTCACCGGCCGCGGCGGCCACCCCGTCGACCGTACGGACGTCGTCGACCAGCCTCGCCGGCAGCGGCCGGGGGCCGTCGGGGTAGACGCCGAGGTCGGTGTGCCGGTCGAAGGCGCCGGCCCGCTGGTACGCGCCCGCGCGCATCCCGTCCACGACGATCAGCGTGCCGGCGACGAAGGCGACACCGAGTACGACGGCGAGCGCGGACAGCAGCATGCGCAGCGCCTCGGCGCGCAGCGTACGCAGGGTCAGGCGGATCATGTGCGGGCTCCCGGTGCCGGCGCGGATCGGACCCCTCCGACGCTATGGCCGGTCCGGTCGGATCGATCTCCACCTGCGCTCTCGACCCGCGTACCCCGCAGGTGGCGCACGGACGCGCCGGCCGTACGACCGCGGTCGTACGGCGGGTCAGCGCCCGGGTGTGACCAGGCCGCTCTCGTACGCCAGCACGACCGCCTGCACCCGGTCGCGCAGGTGCAGCTTCGCCAGGATCCGCCCGACGTGGGTCTTCACCGTCGCCTCGGCCACGTGCGCCTTGGCGGCGATCTCGGCGTTGGACAGCCCCTGCGCGACCAGCAACAGCACCTCCCGCTCCCGCTCGGTGAGCTGGGCCAGCCGGGGGTCGGCGGTCGGGGTGACGCCGAGTTGGCCGGCGAAGCGGTCCAGCAGCCGCCGCGTGATCGACGGGGCGACCACCGAGTCGCCCCGCGCGACCACGCGGATGGCGTCCAGCAGCTCCTCCGGCGGAACGTTCTTGAGCAGAAAACCGCTCGCGCCGGCCCGCAGCGCGGCGAACGCGTCGGCCTCGGTGTCGAAGGTGGTCAACACCAGCACCCGAGGCGGACCCGACGGCCGGTCGGCGCAGATCCGGCGGGTGGCCTCCACCCCGTCCATGGTCGGCATCCGGATGTCCATCACCACGACGTCCGCCTCGGTGCGGGCCAGCACGCGCAGGGCGTCGGCGCCGTCGATGGCCTCCCCGACCACCGTCAGGTCGGGCTGCGAGTCCAGCACCATCCTGAATCCGGCGCGCACCAGCGCCTGGTCGTCCACGATCACCACCCGGACCGTCATGCCGCGATCACCTCCGCTGAGGGCTCCGACGGTAGCGGGAGCCGTACCCGCACCTGCCAGCCCCCGGTCGGCCGGGGGCCGGCGGTGAGGCTGCCGTCGTACACCGCCACGCGCTCGCGCATGCCGAGCAGACCGTGACCGCCGGGCGGCGCTGGACTGACGACCGGGCGGCCCCGACCGTCGTCGACGACCCGGACCTCGACGGCGTCGGCGGAGTACGTCATCCGCAGGTCGACAGTGGCGCCGACGCCGGCGTGCTTGAGCGCGTTGGTCAGCGCCTCCTGCACCACGCGGTAGACGGTCAGCTCCAGGCCCGGCGGCAGGGCCGGGGGCTCGCCGCTGACGGCGTCCCGGACAAACAGCCCGGCGTCGCGGAAGCGGGCCAGCAGGTCGGGCAGCTCGGCCAGGGCCAACCGGCGGTGCTCCGGGTCGGCGGCCACGACGTCCGCCCCGGCGGGGCCCGAGTCGCGCAGGACCCCGACGAGCCGCCGCATCTCCTCCAGCGCGGAGCGGCCGGTGTCGGCGACCACCTTCACGGCGGCGCGCGCCTGCTCGGGGTCGCGGTCGAGCATGAAGCGGGCACCGTCCGCCTGGACGATCATCACCGCCATGCTGTGCGCCACCACGTCGTGCAGTTCGCGGGCGATGCGGGTGCGCTCCTCGGCGACCGCCGCCCGCGACTCGGCCTCCCGCTCACGTTCGAGGGTGGCGGCGCGCTCTTCGAGGCTCAGCACGTAGAGGCGGCGGGTCCGCACGTTCAGCGCGACGAGCCAGACCGCGCCGGTGACCAGCGCGTACCACAGCGCGGTCACCCACCACACGATGACGCCGGGGGTCTGCGCGGCGGCGAGCAGCACGCCCACGGCGGCGACCGCGCCGGCCAGCACACCGTCGCGCAGCCGCCGGCCGTATTTCACGACGCTGTAGAGCGCGATCAGGACGGCGACGTCGAACGCCTGCGGACCCCACCGGGTGATCACCTGGACCAGGGCGAGCGCCGCCACGACGACGGTCACCGCGCTCGGGTGGGTGCGGCGGAACAGCAGCGCCACCGCCATGCCCACGCCGACGCCGACGGCGGCCCAACCGCCGGGTTGCGACACCGCCGAGGTGAGACCGACGAACGCGACCACGACGGAGACGGCCACGTCGAAGGCGACGCCGCGCAGGGGGCGGCCGAACAGCGTGCGTCTCACGGTCACCCAGCGTACGGGTCGTCGACGGTCAGGGCGGCGTCAGCTCGCGCAGGCGGTTGATCTCGATGGCCTGCTCGGTGGCGAGTGAGGTGGCCAGCTCGTTGAGGGTCGCGTCGACCCCGACCGACAGCAGGTCGGTCGCCATGGTCACGGCGCCCTGATGGTGATCGGTCATCATCGTGATGAAGAGCCTGTCGAACTCGACGCCCCGGGCGGCGGCCAGTCGCCGCATCGCCTCGGGGGACTGCATGCCGCGCATGCCGGCGTGGTCGTGGCCGGGCGCCGTCTCGGGCAGCCCGCGGGTGGAGAGCCAGCCGCGCAGGACCTTGATCTCGGGGCCCTGGCCGGCGCGGATCCGGTCGGCGTACGCGCGGATCCGCGGATCCGCAGCGTGGTCCGTCGCCAGTGTGCTCATCTCCAGCGCCTGCTCGTGGTGCGGGATCATCATCTGGACGTAGACGGTGTCCAGGCCGTTGTAGCGGGGTGGGCTGTCGTCGCGCAGCTCGTGCGCGGACCGGGCGACGGCGGGCTCGCCGGGGCGGCCGGGCACGAGGACCGGCGGCGGCGGTGGACCGGTCGGGCCGGTCGTCGGCGTGGGCGTCGCCGAGGCGGGCGCGGCGGCCGGCGGGCCGGGTTCACCGGCGGCGCGGATGGCCAGCGCCACCAGCGCCGCGACGATGGTCGCCGCTATGACGACGGCGAGTAACCGACCACGTCGGACAGTCATGCCGCACTCCCCTCAGGTCGAGGTCGCAGCGATCCTATCCATTGACGAGTCGACGTAGATGTGACCCGGATCACATCGATGATCTCCGAGGCTCGGTAAGGTACCGACAACGTCATCCCCCCTTTCGAAGGGCGCCGCCAATGATCAAGTTGGCCACCGCACGGCTCCGACAACTCCGCATCGTCAGCCTGGCCGCGACCGGCCTGCTGCTGACCAGCGTCGCCCTGGCGACACCGAGCAGCGCACAGGAGGCCGCACCGGCCGCACCGGCGGCCGCCAGCGACATCCCGGGCGTCGACGAGATCCGCAGCAGCCCCAACCTGCGGCAGATCGCCAACCTCCCCAAGCAGGCGCCGTTCGACACGACGGCCGCGCTCAACAGCGACATGGCGTTCCAGGGCAAGTACGCCTTCGCCGGCAACTACAACGGGTTCGTCATCTACGACATCTCCCGGCCCAGCGCGCCCACGATCACCGCGCAGGTCAACTGCCCGGGCTCGCAGAACGACATCTCCGTCTACGGCAACCTGCTGTTCGTCTCCACCGACTCGTCGCGCAGCGACGACTCGTGTGCGAGCGTCGCGCAGCCGGCGTCGGTCAAGGAGTCGTGGGAGGGCATCAAGGTCTTCGACATCAGCGACAAGGCCAACCCGCGCTACATCAAGTCCGTCGAGACCGCCTGCGGGTCGCACACCCACACGCTGGTGCCGGGCAAGGACCGCAAGAACGTCTACCTGTACGTCTCGTCGTACAGCCCGCGGGCCGAGTTCCCCGACTGCCAGCCGCCGCACGACTCCATCTCCATCGTCAAGGTGCCGGTGAAGAAGCCGACCGAGGCGGCCGTCATCTCGACGCCGAACCTCTTCCCGGACGGCGGTTTCCCGGGCAGCGAGACCGGCTCGGCGACCACCGGCTGCCACGACATCACCGCGTACCCGGCGAAGGACATCGCCGCCGGCGCCTGCATGGGTGACGGCATCCTGCTCGACATCAAGAACCGCGAAGCGCCCCGGCTGATCACCCAGGTCCGGGACACCGTCAACTTCGCGTTCTGGCACTCGGCCACCTTCAACAACGCCGGCACCAAGGTCGTCTTCACCGACGAACTGGGCGGCGGCGGCGCGGCCACCTGCAACGAGACGGTCGGCCCCGACCGGGGCGCGGACGCCGTCTACGACATCACCGGCCGCGGCAACGCGCGGAAGCTGGAGTTCCGCAGCTACTACAAGATCCCCCGGACCAACGGCGACACCGAGAACTGCGTGGCGCACAACGGCTCGCTGGTCCCGGTGCTCGGGCGGGACATCATGGTGCAGGCGTGGTACCAGGGCGGCATCTCGGTCTGGGACTTCACCGACTCGCGCCACCCCAAGGAGATCGCCTACTGGGAGCGGGGCCCGCTGTCCGCCACCCAGGCCGTCACCGGCGGCGCCTGGTCGACGTACTACTACAACGGCAACATCTACTCCAACGACATCCAGAAGGGTCTGGACGTCCTGGAGCTGAACGACTGGCGGACCTGGTCGGCGAACCTGACCCGGTTCAAGGAGTTGAACGTGCAGACCCAGCCCGGTTACCTGAGCTGGTAGAACCGACGTCCGACCCGGGCCCGGCCGCTCCTCGAGAGGCCGGGCCCGGCCACGTCAGGTGGGCCTGGTCACCCGGGCCCGGGTTGACGAGCGCCTGACCGGGCGCTGTGTCAACGTGTTCACCTGTGAAGTCTGCCGCCGGCGCGCCGCCGGCCCCGCCCGAGCCGACCGCGCGCTGGCGTCCCCACCCGCTCGACCTGGTGGCCGTCGTGCTCGCGGTGGCCGGCGCGGTCTGCGCGCTGACCGGGCTGCTGCCCCGCGCCGAGACCACGGGCACCCTGCACCGCATCCTGCCGCTGCTGCTCTTCCTCGGCACCGTGATCGTGCTGGCCGAGCTGACCGCCGTCGCGGGCGTTTTCGACGTGCTCGCCAGTCGGCTGGCCATCGCGTCCCGGGGCCGCTGGGCGGCGCTGTTCCTGCTCTGCGGCGGCCTGGCCACGGTGACCACCCTCGTGCTCAACCTCGACACCACCGCCGTGCTGCTCACCCCGGTGCTGCTCGCCCTGGCCCGCAGCCTGCGCGTCCCCGCCGGGCCGCTCGCGGTCACCACGGTCTGGCTGGCGAACACCGCCAGCCTGCTGCTGCCGGTGTCGAACCTGACGAATCTGCTGGCCGCCGACCGGGTCGGCCTCACCCCACTGGCGTACGCCGAGCGCATGGCGCTGCCGCAGCTCGCCGCCGTGACGGCCACCATGGCGCTGCTCTGGTACGCCTGGTGGCGGCGGGAACGACCGGACGGCGGACGCTTCATCCCGCCGGCCCCGCACGTGCCGGCCGACCCGGTGCTGCACCGCACCGCCCTCGCCGGCTGCCTGCTCTTCGTCGCCGGCATCCTCGCCGGGGTGGAGATCGGGCTCGCCTCCACCGTCGCCCTCGCGCTGGTGCTGGTCGGCTTCGTGATCCGCTCCCCCGCGACGCTGCGCGCCCAACTGGTGCCGGTACGACTGCTGCTCTTCGTCGTCGGCCTGTTCCTGGTAGTGCAGACCCTCGGCCGGCACGGGCTCGACGACCTGGTCGCCGGTCTGGTCGGCGCCGACGGCGGAGCGGTCGGCGCGTTGCGTGCCGGCGGCACGGGTGCGCTGCTGGCGAACGCGGTCAACAACCTACCGGCGTACCTGGCCGGCGAGTCGGTGCTGCCGACCGTCGACCACACCCGCCTGCTGGCCCTGCTGATCGGCACGAACGTCGGCCCGCTGGCCGCGCCCTGGGCGTCGCTGGCCACCCTGCTGTGGTTCGAGCGGTGCCGGGCGGCCGGGGTGGCGGTGCCGGTGCGACGGTTCGTGCTGACCAGCGCCCTGCTCGCCGTCGTGGGCACGCTGGCGGCGGTCGGCGCGCTGCTCCTGGTCGGCTGAGGGCCGTCACCCGGCGGCCCGCTCCACCACGAACATGAAGCAGCCGTAGATCACGTTGCGGCTGTGCAGTCGGTGTACCGGCGGATCGGCGAACAGCTCCGCGATCACCGCCTCCGGGTCCGTGCCGTCGTGCAGCCGGCCGCCGCAGATCCGTCCCTGCCGGTCGTACGCCCGCAGGACCTGGGCCCGTCCCCGCCAGCCCGGCGGGTGGCCGCCGCCGTGGTCCGGGCCGGGGCAGGCGGCGGCGTGCGCGAAGACCGGCCCGATCTCCCGGTACGCGGCGGCGGCGATCGGCGGGGCGTACCCGAAGAGCAGCACCGCCTCCCCCACCTCCGCGTCGCGTAGGCAGCACCGCAGCGGCTCCCCGCCGCCGGCCAGGCGCCCTTCGACGCGATGGCCGGCGGCGTCTCGGCCGGTCCGACGGACGAGCTCCAGCACCGCGGCCGGCACGGCGTGGATGAGGAAGGTGGCGGTGGTCGTCATGCGTCCAGCCTGCCCCGGTGCCGGTGCGGGTGCTGGCGGTGATCGGACCTGGCGCTCGGGACCAGCCGCCGGCGCGAGGGCGAGCGCTGTCAGGCGCGGTCGACGGCGAGCTGAAGCTCGGTCACGCCGCCTTCCGGGGAGTCCTGGCGATAGTCCAGGTACACCTCGCGGGCGAACCCGTCCGGGCGGTACCCGTTCTCCTCGATCCACCGGGCGAGCGCCTGGACGCTGCGGTCGGCGTCGTCCATCGAGCCGTGGTGCACGATCGTCGCGGCCGTCCCGACCGCCGGCAGGTCCCGCACCGTCACGTCGGGAATCGCCGTGACCCCACCGCCGACGCTCACCCCGGCGTGCACCACCACCGCCTCGCCCTCGTCCTCGGCCGGTTCGTACCAGGCGATGGCCGGCCCGGACGGGGTGATCCCGGCGGCGTCGAGCCGGCGGAACAGCTCCGGGTAGAGCGGCTGGATCACCGGACCGATGTCCTGACTCTCGTAGCTGGGCGCGACGGCGGTCAGCTCCGCCACGCGCACCGGCGCGATCTGCTTGAGTACGACGTCCTGGTTGGTCATCCGACCCTCCGATTCGATCATTCGGAGCCTCGCCTCGACCGCCGCGAGCCGGGCCGTGTCGGCGGCCAGCCGGGTGGCCAGCTCGCTGCGACGCAGCCGCAACATGCCGCGCAGCTCGGCGGTGCCGACGGTCTCGTCCAGGATCGCGCGCACCTGCTCCAGGGTGAGCCCCAGGTCCTTGAGGGCGATCACCCGGTTGAGCCGACGCAACTGCTCGGCCTGGTAGAAGCGGTAGCCGGTGTGCGGATCGACGCTGGCCGGCCGCAGCAGACCGATGCTGTCGTAGTGGCGCAGCATCCGCACCGACACGCGGCCCAGTCGGGCGAAGTCTCCGATGGTGAACATGATCCCCTCACGCTGGTCCCTGACACGGTGTCAGAGTCAAGCGTCGGGCCGGGGTCAGCCCACCGGTGAGCGCCGGGGCGGGCGCGGGCCGACCAGCCGGCGGACCATCGGCGCGGCGTTCCACTTCGCCGCCCCGACCAGGTCACGAGCGTGCTCCAGGACGGTGTAGTCGGGTCGGTTCATCCCGTCGGCGATGGCCCGGTCCAGGTCGTTGCCGCACCCGCTGAGCACGGTGTCGAAGTCGCGGCGGACCGGCTCCAGCAGGTCGTAGCCGAACGACCGGTGCATCCGGGCGAACAGCGGCTTGTAGAGCCGCACCCGCTCGTGCAGACCGGAGGAGTACGACATGGGGTGCTTCGGCCGCCGCACGACGTAGTCGGGCAGCACGTCGGCGAACGCCCGCCGCACGATCCACTTCTCCTGGCCGTCGCGCACCTTCAGGTTCAGGGGCAGACGCATCGCCAGCTCCACCACGCTGAGGTCGAGGAACGGCACCCGCGCCTCCACCCCGTGAGCCATGGCGGCCCGGTCGACGCGCTGCAACTCGGTACGGCAGAGGTTGCGGATCCGGTGCAGAAACAGCCGGCGGGACGCGATCGGGTCGACCTGGCGGTACATCGGGTACCCGCCGAACAGCTCGTCGGAGCCGTCGCCGGTGAGCACCACCTTGACGCCCAGGTCGCGCAGCCGACGGAAGATCGGCACCGACACGACGGCGTTGATGATGTCGCCGTACTCGGTCAGCTCGGAGATCCGGATGGCCTCCCGGACGTCGGCCAGCCGGATGTCGCGCGGGCGCAGCTCGACCACGACGTGCGGCACGTCGAGGTCGGCGGCGAGCCGACGGGCGTACGCGACGTCGGGACTGTCCGGCACGCCGACCGTCACCGCCACGCAGTCCGGGTGGAGGTCGCGTACCTGCCGCAGCGTCAACGAGCTGTCCAGCCCGCCGGAGAGGACGACGCCGACGGTCAGGTCGGTCTCCACCCGCATCCGGATGGCGTCGGTCAGGGCGGCCCGGACGAGCAGGGTGGCCTCGTCCGGGTCGTCGATGACCGGCAGGCCCTCGCCGATGGCGAGCAGGTCGACGTACGGGCGCAGCCGCACCGGTCCGTCCGGCTCGGCCCAGCCGTGGTGACCGGGAGGCACCTCGGTGACCGGGGCATGATGCCCGACGAGCGCCTTGACCTCGGAGGCGAGGTACAGGCAGCCGGGCCGCCGGGACCAGTACAGCGGTTTCACCCCGAGCGGGTCGCGGGCCAGGTACGCCCGGCCGGTGGCGCGTTCGACGACCGCGAAGGCGTACTCGCCGCGCAGCCGGGTCACCGCCGACTCGCCCCACTGTTGGAAGGCCGCCAACAGCACCTCGGTGTCGCTCTCGGTGCGGAACACCTGCCCGAGGCGGGTGAGCTGCGCGCGCAGCTCCCGGTGGTTGAAGATCTCGCCGTTGAAACAGAGCAGCCACCGCTCGTCGGTCGAGGTCCAGGGCTGCACGGCCCGGTCGCGGTCGACGACCCGAAGCCGGCGGGTGCCGGCGAGTAGTCCGGTCTCACAGCGGGTCTCGGTGACCTCGCCGCGCGGGGCGAGGACGGCGAGCATCCGTCGGAATGTCGCCGGGTCGGCCTCGGGGCCGAGGCTGAGCGCTATGCCGCACACGGGCTCAGACCCCCATCTCGGCCTCGTACGCCCGGCGCAGGCGATGCCGGGCGGTGGGCGCGAGGCACAGGTGCCAGGCCTGCCCCTCGTCGATCACGTTCAGGTCGCCGGCCTCCTGGCGGGCCAGCAGCAGCTCCGCGAGGGCGTCGCGCGCGCCGAACCGGGTGAACCAGGCCAGCTCGACGTCGGCCGAGTAGCCGAGGCAGTGGCCGCTGGGCAGCATCGCCGCGTAACCCAGGCGGCGTAGCCGGTACTGGTGCTCGGTGCTCCGGACCAGGCTCGTCACCCACAGCGGCGGGGTGCCCGCGGGCGCGGCGGCGGCGAACTCCCGGCCCAGTTCGTTGAGTAGCGCCACCACCTCCCGGCGGGCGCGACGGAACAGCAGACCGGCGGTGCGCGGGGTCACGTCGGGGCGCAGCCGCCGGCGTAGTCCGCGCGCGGCCCGGCCCAGCACGGTCGCGGGTTGCTCCTGGTAGCGAAAGCGCAGCAGGTCCCGGCGGCGCAGCCACTCCAGGTCGACCAGTTCCGCGCTGCCGTTGACCTGGTCGTCGGTGTGGAACACGGGGGCGTCCTGCCACCACAGCACGTCGATGCGGGAGAGCAGGTAGATCCGGACCAGCGCGGTGAGGTCGCGTGCCGAGGTGCGCTCGTTCGGCTGGTAGCGGGCCATCTCCAGCAGCAGCGTCTCGCGCGCCCCGAGCAGGCCCTGCGGGGTGGCGTCGAGCACGGCCGCCAGGGCCGGTTCGCGCAGCCGCTCGTCGATGAGCACCTGACGTGCCCGGGTGCTGGTGGCGTCGGCCAGGGCCCCCACCTCGACGAGCAGGTCGGCCACGGCCGCCCGGTAGGCGGCGAGGTCGGGGGCGGCGCTGGTCGGGCGTCGGGTGGCGGCGCCGGGGGGTCGGCGGCGAGGTGGAGCGGTGGGCGACGCGGGTTGCTGTCCCGGACTACGGCTGGGCACTCGCATGACGGGTTCCCTTCTCCGGCCACGTCGCTGGGTCAATCACCCTGAAAAACACCGTAATCATCGAGACCGACGTAGACCGAACAATCCTCCGATCTCACCCAAAGAAGCCGCGGGCGCAGGTGAGGCGCCCGCGGGCCGCGCCACGACGACTGGTGTTACTGGCTCGGCCGCAGGCTTGCGGGGTGTCCGGGCGTCGTCACCGACCTGTCCCGGTGCGACTGCGCGCCATCCTGGCGGGACGGTGCGCCGCCCTGATCGGCGGGTACGCCGCCCGGACGGCCACCGGGGGTCGGCGGACGCTGTTTCGCACGCGCGGTCGGTGCGCTCGGCCGGGCGGCCGGCACGCCAGCGGGCGGCCCGGTGGGATGCCTCGTCGTGGCCGGCGTAGTCGATCTCGACCCGGCCGGGTTACGGCTCGGCTTGGCGACAGCCGCCGGGGATCCCTGGCTCGTGGAGGTGGCCGGCCCGGTCCTGGAGGGCACCGGCGTGGCGCTGGTGGCGATGTCCCCGGCGGGGGACGACGGTTCGGCCGCAGGGGCGGGCGGGAGCAGCAGCCGCAACTCCTCGACCTCCCTGCGCAGGCGAACCGCGGTCGTGTCCGCGCCCATGGTGCTCAACAGGCCCTCGGCGCGCTCCAACTGTCGGCGCGCGTCGTCGTGGCGCCCGTCGGCAAGATCCTGCCGGGCCTGCTCCAGCATCCGTCCGACCTCACGTTCGGCGACCATGGACTGCGCCCGTTCGGCGTAGACCAACTCGGTGACCGGCCACAACAGGCCGCCCGGCTCCGCGCGGCCGGCGCCGAACCAGAGACCGCCGACGACGGTGACCAGGGCCAGCGCGGCGGCAGCGTACGTGGGTCGCCTGCCACGGCGGCGCGCGACGCCGGTCGGGGCACCGGTGCGGGAACGCCGGCGGCGGCCCGTCCACGGTGGTCGGCTCGAAGCGGGCCGGTGCGCCACTGTCACCACGTCCGGCTGAGCCGCGCGTGGGGCTGCTGCCGGCGCTGCCGGTTCCGCGGTCGCCTCGAACTCCTCCGACCGCCGCACCACGTCCGCGTGCCAGTCGGCCAGGAGGGCGATGACGGCGTCGTCGTCCGGGTGACCCGGCGGCGGACGCTCGCCACGGCTGATCGCGTCGAGCAGTTGGTCAGCCTGCACGATGGGGTCCGGCGGCGTCGGCACCGGCTCGGACGCGGTCACAGGATCACCCCGGCGAGGGTGTCGCCCACGAGGGCGCGGAGCCGGGTGAGAGCGCGGTACTGCGCGAGTCGGACGGCGCCGGGCGTCTGCATCTACTCGACCTGGAAGGGCGCCGCCTACAACACCATCTCCGGCACCTCGATGGCCAGCCCGCACGTCGCGGGCGGGGCCGCGCTCTACAAGGCCACCCACCCCACCGCCACCCCGAGCGCGGTCAAGTCGGCCCTCCAGGCGGCCGGCACCACGAATTACAGCTGGCCGGCCGGCGACCCGGACGGCATCCAGGAGAAGCTGCTCAACGTCGCCACCTTCTGACCCCCCGCTGATCCGTCCCGGCCCGAGTCAGGGTCGGGACGGTTCCGTCAGCGGGGTCACCGTCCGGTCCGTACCGTCGTAGCTGCGGGCCGCGTCGAACGCGCCCGTCGGGCGCTGCCCGCCGGTCAACGCGCGGGCCATCCGCAGGTCCGCGTCGCGGAACCGCAACGCCAGGCTGAGGTGCGGCACCCACGCTCCCGGCGCGTGCCAGGGGCGGTGTCCGTCGGCCTTCTCGAGGACATCCCAGACGGCGGCGTGCAGCGTGGTCAACGCCGGCGTGGGCCGCACGAGCCAGACCAGCGGGGCGCTGCCGTCGAGCACCACCACGCGGTCGAGCGTGACCGGCACCGGCAGCGCGGCGTCGAACAGGTCGGCCAGCCGGTGCTCGACACCCGGCCCGAACTCGTCCACGGCGGCGAGGGTCAGGTGCGGCCGGTTGGTCTGGTGGGTGTTGCGGGCCAGGCTCGGCAACCCGGCCGCCGCCAGGCGATCCCAGGCGGCCCGGACCTCGGCGTCCAACCCGGCCGAGCAGACCAGTTCCACGGTACGCACGAGGCCCACGCTAGCGGGCGCCACGCCCGTCAATGACCGAGCGGGGCGGATGGCCGGCCCCGCCACGGACAGCGGGGCTGATTCCGCCTCCGAGCCGGGCCGGACGGCCAGGTCGAAGAACAGTCCGACGGCGCTGGAGCGTACCGGTTTACCGGACCCGCCATCGTCTTCCTGGGCACCACGCCATCATTGAAGCCATTCCGGACATGAGGGCGCGACTGGCCTCATCGGCCGGGGAGTAGGCAGGACGCGCGGATCAGCGTCGCTCGTCGAACCGGTTTCGCAAAGACCTGCCCGCTCCCCGCGCTCGGCGGGGCAGCCAGATCCCGCCGATCACCAGCAGGACGATCACAAGGATGAGCAGCCAGCGCATCAGAACCTCCATGTCCGGGGGGTGCAGACCGTTGTGCCCCGCCGCCGATCCCCTTCAAACACTTCGAGAGCAGATCGCCGATGGCTGCCCGGTGCACAGCGTCTTGGAGCTGTCGTGGGCACGTGGCAGGCTCATGCTCCATGATCGACGATTTCGCGAAGACGGCATGGCCAAGCCGAGTCGCGAGACGAGACTCTGCGCTGGCCCCGCGCGAAGCCGACGAAGTCTCGCCACGCCTCCGGCGCGAACGTCAGCGTCCCACCGTCACGGTCCTTCGTGTCCCAAACGAGGACGACGCCCCGAAGGTTCTCAGCGACCTCCACACACGCCCCTCCGTTGTTGCCACCCTTGGTGCTCTTGCGCCACAGCGCGTCGGTTAGGTCCATGAGGATCCCGCTTCCCTGAGCAGGTCTAAGGACTGTCCACGGGAGAGAGCTTCCCCGCGGATGCGCTCCCATCGCCGGTCAGGAGAAACAATTTCTGACTGCTGTTCGGTTATGTGCGCCTGGGCCTGCCCGTCGATGTGGTTCGTCGCCGGGGCGCGTTGCCGGCAGCCGAGCCCTTCGACGGCACGGTGACGGCCCAGTGTTGCGTGGGGTGAAGCAGAGCAAGGGCTGACGACAGGTCAGAGCCAGCCGTTGTCCCGGGCGGTCCGTACCGCCTCCGCGCGGTCGGTCGCGCCGAGCTTCTGCACGGCGGCGGAGAGGTGGTTGCGCACGGTGCCGGTGGACAGGTGCACCCGGCGGGCGATCACGGCGACCGGCGCGCCGAACTCGGCCAGCCGCAGTGTCTCCAGTTCGCGGGGCGTCAGCGGGCACGCCGGCAGCGTCAACGCGTCGGCGGCCAGGGACGGGTCGACGTACCGGCCGCCGGCATGTACCCGGCGGATCACGTCGGCGAGCGCGCCACCGGGCGAGCCCTTGGGCAGGAAGCCCCGGGCACCGGCGGTCAGCGCCTGCCGCAGGTGACCGGGCCGGCCGTGTCCGGTGAGAAGCACCACGGCGCACTCGGGCCGGACGCGGGACAGCTCGGCGGCCACCGCGATGCCGTCCAGGCCGGGCATCTCCAGGTCGACCACGGCCACGTCCGGGCGGTGGGCGAGCGTCGCGGTGACCGCTGTCGGCCCATCGGGGGCGTGTGCCACCACCTCGATGTCCGGCTCCAGGTCGAGCAGCGCGCCGACCGCGACGCGGATGAGATCCTCGTCGTCGGCGAGCAGGACGCGGATCACGTCGGCACCGGCACGGTGGCCTCGAGGGTGAAAACGGTGTCCTCGCGGCGTACCCGCAGTTCGCCTCCGGCAGCGGCGAGCCGGTCGGCCAGGCCGCGCAGGCCATGGCTGTGCGCGTCCGGGCCCCGGTCGTCGGCACCGTCGTTGACCACCGTCATCCTGGCCACGTCGCCCTCTCGGCCGATACGGATCCGGCACCAGTCGGCCCGGCTGTGCCGCAGCACGTTCGTGCCGGCCTCGCGCAGCACCGCCGCCAGTTCGGTGGCGACGGACTGCGGCAGGTCCGCCGGCGGCGGCAGGACGGTGCACCGTACGCCGCAGGACCGCAGCACCCCCACGATCGCGGTGAGCTGTTCGTCGAGGTCGACGACGCGGTAGCCGTGCACGGTCTCGCGTACCTCGGTCAGCGCGGACGCGGCGAGTCGCTGGGCCTCGGCGGCCTCCCGACCGGCCCGCTCCGGGTCGATCGGGGCGAGGCGGGCGGCGAGTTCGGCCTTCAGGGCGATCACCGTGAGGCGGTGTCCCAGGACGTCGTGCACGTCGCGGGCGAAGCGCAGCCGTTCCTCGGCGGCGGCCAGCCGGGCCTGGGCGGCCTGGCCCTGCCGCGCGTCCACCAGGAGATCCCAGAACCAGACCTGGAAGCCGTTGAGAGCGGCGATGCCCACCCCGACCCCACCGGTCACCGCGAGGTGGCGCGCGACTGAACCGCCGGTCCATTCGGCGACGGCCACCGACACCAGCAGGACGGCGGCGGCCACCGCGAACGCGGCCCGCGGCCGGACGAGCAGCGGCGCCATACCGATCAGCGCCGCCCCGAGCCAGGCCCACGTCGGCCAGGCGCCGGCCGCCACCGGCCCCACCAGCGGAACGGTCAGCACGGCCGCCCCGGCCAGAGCCAGGTGGAAGCGGCGACGCCGGCGCGGGTCGAGCCACGGTGTCACGGCCGCGTACAGCACCGCGGTCTGGGCGAACACGAAGGCGAGGACGCCGGCCGCGCCGAGCGCCGCCCGACCCGGATCGGGCTCACGGGCGAGGCCGACCGCGGGCAGCAGGACACTCGCCCAGACGCCGGTGACGAGCGACAGCAGCGTCGCCCGGCGGGCACGGCGCAGCCGGCGGTCCGCCCGGACTGTGTCTGCCTCGCTCACCACGCGTCGATCCTAGGACCGCCCCGCGCACGGTCCACCCCTGCGAGATGTCACGGTCGGACCGTGCGGCCCGCACGAACTTCCGGTGACGGACACACCTGCCCCCTGCGCCGCGCCGACGGCAGGGTCGAGGCATGGAAGAGACACAGATGTACGCGAACACCGCACCCGTCGTACCGCTGCCCGAGCCGCTGCCGGCCACCCCGCCGGCGCCCCCGGTCCCGACGGCGACCGGGGGCGGCCGGGGATGGCTGTGGCACCTCGGCGAGATGGCGGTCGCCATGTTCGTCGGGATGCTGCTGCTCGGCCCGCTCTGGGACGCGGCCGGCACCGTGCTCGGGATCGGCGCGACGCTGGGCCGCCCGGAGGTCGCCGCGCTGGTGATGGCCACCAACATGACCATCGGCATGACCGTGTGGATGCGCTACCGAGGACACCACTGGCCCGCATGCGTCGAGATGGCCGCCGCGATGTACGTCCCGTTCCTGCTGCTGTTCGTCCCCTTCTGGACCGGTCTGCTGGACGGTGACGCACTGATGCGCGGCGGACACCTGCTGATGGTGCCGGCCATGGTGCTGGTGGCGCTGCGCCACCAGCACCACACACCGACGGCGGTACGCCACCACCCGGCCGTGGTGGCGCTCGCCCGACGCTGGCCGGCCGGCCTCGCGCTGCTGGTGACCGTCGACATGTGGGTCGACCCGGGCGTGCTCAGCCCGTGGACGATGCTGGTGCTGCCCGGCGGGTACCTGCTGATCGGCCTGGCCCGGCGGACGCTGCGCGGGCCGGGTGTGCTCGCCACCCAACTGGCCGGCCTGGCCGTCTGGGTCGCGCTGACGCTGGCGGCGGTCGCCGTCGGGGGGCGGACCGCGGCGTGGCTCGTGGCGCTGGGGTGGCTGGCACACGCCGGCTGGGACGTCATCCACCACCGCACCGGGCGGGTGGTGCCACGGGGGTACGCCGAGTTCTGCGGGGTGCTCGACGTGGTGCTGGCCGGCGTCATGATCCTGGCCATCCTCACCACGGGTGCCTGACGCGCACGGGGCGCCGGGCGTGTTGTGCCGGTCGGCGCAGCGGCACCGACGGGGTGATGAAAGGCTTGGCACATGAGTTCCGCACCTGCACAGCACGACGCACCGACCGCCAGCGAGCCCGACGTGACCGCGTTCACGGACCTGGGGCTACGCGACGAACTGCTGGGCGCGTTGTCCGCCCTCGGCTACGAGGAGCCGACGCCCATCCAGCGGGAGGCCATCCCACCGCTGATCGAGGGTCGGGACCTGCTGGGTCAGGCCGCCACCGGCACCGGCAAGACGGCGGCGTTCGCGCTGCCGCTGCTGCACCGGATGCCGGCCCACCGCGACGGCGGGGACCCGGTGGCGCTGGTGCTGGTGCCGACCCGGGAACTGGCGGTGCAGGTGTCCGAGGCGTTCCACCGGTACGGCAAGGACCTGGGCGCACGGGTGCTGCCGATCTACGGCGGGCAGCCGATCGGCCGGCAGTTGCGGGCGCTCGACAGCGGCGTCGACGTGGTCGTGGCCACCCCCGGGCGCGCGCTGGACCACATCGCCCGGGGCACCCTGCGCCTGAGCGGCCTGGCCACCGTCGTGCTGGACGAAGCCGACGAGATGCTCGACATGGGCTTCGCCGAGGACATCGAGGCGATCCTGGAGCACGCACCCGCCGAGCGGCAGACGGTGCTCTTCTCGGCCACCATGCCGTCGCGGATCGACGGGATGGCGCGCCAGCACCTGACCGAGCCGGTACGCATCGAGATCGGCCGGGAGCAGCCGGTGGCGGGCGAGGCGCCCCGGGTCCGGCAGAGCGCGTACATCGTGACCCGCGCGCACAAGCCGGCCGCGCTGGGCCGGGTCCTCGACGTGGAGTCGCCCACGGCGGCGATCGTGTTCTGCCGCAGCCGCGAGGAGGTGGACCGGCTCACCGAGACGATGAACGGCCGGGGTTACCGCTCCGAGGCGCTGCACGGTGGGATGAGCCAGGAACAGCGGGACCGGGTGATGGGCCGGCTGCGGGCCGGCACGGCGGATCTGCTGGTGGCGACCGACGTGGCGGCCCGTGGGCTGGACGTCGAACAGCTCACCCACGTGGTCAACTACGACGTGCCGTCGGCGCCCGAGTCGTACGTGCACCGCATCGGTCGGGTGGGTCGGGCCGGACGCGAGGGCGTGGCGATCACCCTCGCCGAGCCGCGCGAGCACCGGATGCTCAAGACCATCGAGCGGGTGACCGGCCAGCGGATCACCATCGACAAGATCCCGACCGTGGCGGACATGCGGACCCGCCGGCTGGAGCTGACGCAGGCGGCGCTGCGCGAGAGCCTGCTGGAGGACGACCTCGACCCGTACCGGGTGATCGTGGAGACGCTGACCGACGAGTTCGACCTGATGGAGGTCGCCCTCGCCGCCGTGAAGCTGGCCCACGAGGTGACGTCGCCGGGCTCCGACGACGAGGAGGAGATTCCGCAGGTTCCGGTCCGCGCCCCGCGCGAGGGTCGCCCGGAGTTCGGTGGGCGGGGCGGCGATCGGCGCGGTGGCGGCCGGCCGCGCGTCGGCGGCAACACCGTCCAGGTCTTCGTCGGCCTGGGCCGGCGGGCCGGCGTACGCCCCCAGGACCTGGTCGGCGCCATCACCGGCGAGACCGGCATCCGGGGCCGGGACATCGGCTCGATCGAGATCGCGGACCGGTTCTCCCTGGTCGAGGTGCCGCAGGGCGTCGCCGATGAGGTGATCTCCGGGTTGCGCCAGAGCACGATCAAGGGCCGCAAGGCGACCGTGCGCCGCGACCGCGGACGCGACGAGCGCTGAGCTGAGCCGTCGGCGACCGCCTGGGTACGGCGGTCGCCGACGGGCCCTCACAAGGAGTACGGGCCGAAGCGTCCCCACGCCACCACGGCGGCGAGGACGAGCAGCACCGCGCAGGTGATCGCGCCCTGGATCTCCAGCCGACGCTCGGCCGCCGTGTCGCGCTTCTTCCGGTCGCGCAGGTGCACGAGGATGCCGCCGATCATGACGATGACCAGCCCGACGGCGGCCAGCGGCGTGAGGACGGTGGCGATGCCGGTGAACGCGGGCAGCACGAGCCCGAGGGCGGCGGCCACCTCGACCGCGCCGAGGGCCTTGACCTGCGACGGCGGGACCGGGTCCACCCACCGCATCATCTCGCGCAGCTTGTCCTTCGGTTGGGTCAGCTTGGCCAGGCCGGCGCCGGCGAAGACGACAGCGAGCAGGATCTGGATGATCCCGAGCACGAGATTCACGGGGTTACCTCCGGGGGCACCGCCTCGCGGCGGAGAGGTGGTCGACGCTTCGAGCGGAACACTAGCCTTCGATGCGTGGACGCCGATGACCCCCGCCGTCGACGGACGGCGGGGGTCACCGTGGTGGACTGTCAGACCGTGAAGAGCGCCGGTCCGTCCAGCGCCTGGACGTCGGCCGGGCGCAGCGCCAGCGCGAGCACGTCGGCCACGTCGGCCAGGGTGTGCACGGTCAGCGCCTCGCGCACCTCGGCCGGCAGGTCGTCCAGGTCCGGCTCGTTGCGCGCCGGGATGATCACCTCGGTGAGGCCGGCCCGGTGCGCGGCGAGCAGCTTCTGCTTCACCCCGCCGATCGGCAGCACCCGACCGGAGAGGGTCACCTCACCGGTCATCCCGAACTCGGGACGGACCGGGCGGCCGGTGACCAGCGACGCCAGGGCCGTCACCATGGTGATGCCGGCGCTCGGGCCGTCCTTGGGCACCGCGCCCGCCGGGAAGTGGACGTGGATCCGCCGCCCGGCCAGGGCGTTCGGGTCGATGCCGAGCCGTCGCCCGTTGGAGCGCAGGTACGACAGCGCGATCTGCGCCGACTCCTTCATCACGTCACCGAGTTGACCGGTCAGGGTCAGTCCCGGCTCGCCCTCCATGCTCGTCGCCTCGATGAAGAGGACGTCGCCGCCGGCGCCGGTCACCGCGAGCCCGGTGGCGACACCGGGAACCGCCGTACGCTCGGCCGACTCCGGGGTGAACTTCGGCCGCCCCAGATAGCCGCTGAGGTTGTCGGTGTCGACGCGTACCGGCGACGGGTCGGTCGCCAGCGTCACCGTCACCTTGCGCAGGATCTTGGCCAGGGCCCGTTCGAGCTGCCGGACACCGGCCTCGCGGGTGTACTCCCCCGCGATCAGCGCGAGCGCCGCGTCGGCGACGGTCACCTCGTCGTCGGTCAGCCCGGCCCGCTCCCGCTGCCGGGGCAGCAGGTGGTCGCGGGCGATGGAGACCTTCTCGTCCTCGGTGTACCCGTCCAGCATGACCAACTCCATCCGGTCCAGCAGCGGGCCGGGGATGGACTCCACCACGTTGGCGGTGGCGAGGAAGAGCACGTCGGACAGGTCCAGGTCGACTTCCAGGTAGTGGTCCCGGAAGGTGTGGTTCTGGGCCGGGTCGAGCACCTCCAGCAGGGCGGCGGCCGGATCACCGGCGTAGCCGGCGGCCAGCTTGTCCACCTCGTCGAGGAGCACGACCGGGTTCATCGAGCCGGCTTCGCGCAGGGCCCGGACGATCCGACCGGGCAGCGCGCCCACGTAGGTGCGCCGGTGACCGCGGATCTCCGCCTCGTCGCGGACGCCGCCGAGCGACACCCGGACGAAGTTACGCCCGAGGGCCCGCGCCACGGACTCGCCGAGGCTGGTCTTGCCGACCCCGGGAGGGCCGGCGAGGGCGAGCACCGCGCCGGAGCCTCGACCGCCGACCACGCCGAGGTTGCGCTCGGCACGCCGGTTCCGCACGGCCAGGTACTCCAGGATGCGGTCCTTCACGTCGGACAGACCGGCGTGGTCGGCGTCGAGCACCTCCCGGGCCGCGGCCAGGTCGGTGTTGTCCTGGGTACGCGTGCTCCACGGCATCTCGAGCACGGTGTCCAGCCAGGTACGGATCCAGCCCGCCTCCGGGGAGGCGTCACTGGCCCGCTCGAGCTTGCCGACCTCGCGCAGGGCCGCCTCGCGGACCTTGTCGGGCAGCTCGGCGCTCTCCACCCGGGAGCGGTAGTCGGCGGAGCCGTCCGGCTCGTCCTCGCCCAGTTCCTTGCGGATCGCGGCGAGCTGCTGGCGCAGCAGGAACTCCCGCTGCGACTTCTCCAGGCCCTCGCGGACGTCGCTGTTGATCTGCTCGGTGACCTCCTGCTCGGCCAGGTAGTCCTTCACCCAGCCGACCAGCAGCTCCAGCCGGGCGGTGACGTCCGGCGCGGCGAGCAGTTCGGTCTTCTGCTCCAGGGTCAACCACGGCGCGTAGCCCGCCGAGTCGGCCAGCTCGGAGAGGTCGGTCATCCGCTCCACGGCGTCGATGACCTGCCAGGCGCCCCGCTGCTGGAGCACGGAGGTGACCAGGGCGCGGTACTCGCGGGCGAGCTCACGTGCGCGGCCGGCGGGAGCGGGTTCGTCGAGTTCGGTCGCCTCGACCCAGAGCGCCGCGCCGGGACCGGGCACGCCGGAGCCGATGCGCGCGCGGGACAGGCCACGGACGACGGCGGCGGGCTCACCGTCGGGGAGCCGGCCGACCTTCTCGATGGTGGCGACCACGCCGATCGGGCCGTACTCGCCGTCGATCCGCGGGACGGCCAGCAGCTTGCGGTCGCCGGTTGTCCGCGCCGCGTCGATGGCGGCCTGGGTGGTCGGGTCGAGGGTCACCGGGATGACCATGCCGGGCAGCAGCACGGCGTCGGTCAGGGGCAGTACCGGAAGAGTTGCCATCGAACACCTGCTATCCATTGAGTTGAGCGTGTCTCACTCAAGTAACAAAGCGTTCCCCTTGTTCCGGCGTGTGACCCAGGCCACTGTCCGGAGCCCGGCGGCGAGCCGGCAGCAGCAGCTCGCGAACCGCCCGGCCGCCCCCGGCCAGCGCTACGGCCACGGGGATGGCCAGGCTGGTCAGCGCCAGCGCGAGGACCACCCGGGCAGGCAGTCCGACTCCGACGGCGAGCGCGGTCAGCACTGTGCAGACGGCCAACTCCACCCGGGTACGCGACAGCGGGACCGCTGCGGACTCGCGGGCGGGCGCGACGACAGACATGCGCTTCTCCTCGTCTTCTCCGGTGAGCGGGCGGTCTCGTCGGGCCGCCCGTGCGGGACCCGGACGACCCGACGGGACAAGCTCAGGTGAGCCTGCTCTTGACGGTGTTCACGACGCCGCCGGCCGGGTCCGGGTTGGTGCCGTAGAGCCGCGGGTCACCGGGCGGCAGCACCGGCTCGGGGGCGTTCGCGCGCGGGTTGTCGTCGTACCGGAACTCGCCCCTGCCGTCCGGCGCGGGCCCGGACGCCCACCGCCGCTGGGCGGCGTCGACGCCCGAGGAGAAGCCCAGGTAGGTGTAGCCGAACTCGTCGGTGAACTCCGCCGAGTCCGGAAAGGCCTCCGGCACCGGCATCTCCTCCAGGCCGTCCTCCTTGAGCTGCTCGATGGCCGCCAGCCAGATGTTCTGGTGCATGGTGTCGCGGGCCAGCAGGAAGCGCAGCATCTGCTTGACCCCGGGATCGTCGGTCATGTTGAGCAGCCGGGCGACCTGCAACCGGCCCTGCGCCTCGGCGGTGACGTTGAGCTGGAAGTCGGCCAGGAGGTTGCCGCTCGCGGTGACGTACGAGCCGTTCCAGGGCACCCCGCTGGCGTCGACGGGCAGCGCCCCGCCCCCGCCGTGGATGAAGTGCGCCGGGTTTGACCCGGCGTAGACCGCCCCGCCCCCGGGGTTGTCCGCGACGGCCTCCGACAGCGCCAGCGGGGCGCTGTCCAGCAACCGGCTGATCATTGTCACGATCATCTCGACGTGGCCGACCTCCTCGGTGCCGACGTCGAGCAGCAGGTCCTTGTACTTACCGGGGAGTCGGCAGTTCCAGCCCTGGAAGAGGTACTGGTTGGCGACGGTCATCTCGCCCCACTTGCCACCCAGCACCTCCTGCAGACGGCGGGCGAACGCGGCGTCCGGAGCGTCCGGCTTGGCCTCGAACTGCAGGTCCTTGACGTGGCTGAACATCCGACCTCCTCGGCACCGGGTTGCTGGCGCCAAGGACGATTCCCATCCCGCTGACCCGGCCGGGCCAATGCGTGTCCCGCACGGGTCAGCGCAGCGGTCCGACCGCCGGCAGCAGCACCTCCAGCGCCACGCCCCGCGGGCGCAACCGGTGCGCCCGCAGCGCTCCCCCGTCGGCGGCCACCAGGTGCCGCACGATCCACAACCCCAGCCCGGACATGCCGACCACGGGGGCCGGACGGCGCAGCGCCACCAGCAGCCCGTCGTCCACCCGCCCCTCATTGGTGACCACGATGCTCAGGCCGGGGCCGCGCAGCGCGGCGTAGAGCCCGACCCGCCCGTTCGCCGGCCCGTGCCGCAGCGCGTTCTCCACCAGGTTTCCCAGCACCTGCCGGGTGCGGCCGGCCGGTACCGGCCAGCAGGCCGCCCGTCGGGTGGCGCGGACCCGACGCCGGCCCGCCGGCACGAACGCGGCCGCCTCACGCAGGAGGCCGGCCAGGGGCACGGTCGCTTCCGGTTGGGCCACCGGCGTCAGCGCGCCGGCGCCGGCCGTCGCGTCGCGGAGCAGGCCCTGCAGATGGACGGCCTGGTCGCGGGCCAGCGCGATGACCGCCCGCCGGTCCGCGCCGGTCAGCGGCCGGTGGTCATCGGCCAGCGCCCGGGTCAACGACGTCAGCGCGCTGACCGGGGTACGGAACTCGTGACACAACACCCGCAGCAGCAGGTCCGCGTCGACCTCCGGTGGGATGCCCGGTCCGGACCCGGCGCGTCGCAATCCTCGCAACCGGCCCTGCCACACCTGGCGTGCGCGCATCCATCCGACTCCCCCCGATCGGTGCATACCCGCATGATCGGTACCCGCTGGGGAACGGCCCAGACATGCCGGACGCCCCCAACCTCAGACTCGCTGTCGTGGACGATCACCCCCTGTTCGTCCGTGGCTTGGAGCTGCTGCTTCCGGTGACCACCGACGGACGCGCCGAGGTGGTCGGCTCGACCGGCGACGCCGCCGCGGCGGCGGGCATGATCAGTCGTTGCCATCCCGACCTCGCGCTGGTCGACCTGCACATGCCACCACCCGGCGGCGTCCGGGCGGTGGCCGCCATCCGGCGGACCACCCCCCGCGTACGGGTGGTCGCCATGTCCGGCTCGACCGACCCAGCGCCCGCACTGGAGGCGCTGCGGGCCGGCGCGGAGGGATTTCTGCCGAAGACCAGCGAACCGGAGGAGCTGCTACCCCCGCTGCTGGCCATCCTCGACGGCTGGGCAGTCCTGCCGGCGGAACTGCTGCGCGCCCTCCTCGGACCCGCCCGGACGGCGTCCGTCGACCTCGACGCCGAGGAGCGCCGTCTGCTGCGGGCGATCGCGATCGGGCGCAGCACCGTCGACATCGCCGAGGAACTGCACGTGTCGGAACGGACGGTGAAACGAATGACCGCCGCTCTGCTGCGCAAGCTGCGGGTCGCCAACCGGGCGGAGGCGGCGGCGGTCGCCGGCCACGCCGGTCTGCTCACCGATTGACACCGCACCGGGACCTGCGATTACGGCCAGTTCGCTGTTTTGTGGCCCACTCAATCGCGACGCGCCGAAATGAATGGCACGCACATTGTTGCGGATTCCCCGGGTGATAGGTCAGACTTTGGAAACATCCCGCCACACACAGGGAGTAATCGGCAATGGCGAGAAAAGTAATCACGGTGCTGACCGACGACCTCGACGGCGGGAAGGCCGATCGGACGGTCGAGTTCAGTCTCGACGGCGTCGCGTACACCATCGACGTCTCGGACGAGAATGCGGGTGTCCTGCGTAAGGCGCTGGACCCATACATCAATGCGGGCCGGCGGATCGGCCGAGGCCCGGCGGAGAACGCGCGGGCAGTTCGGCGGCCGGGGCGACCCACCGGCGCGGGAATGGACCGCGAACAAAACCGGGCGATCCGGGAATGGGCCGTCAAGAACGGCTACAAGATTTCCGAGCGGGGCCGGATCCCGGTCGAGGTCGTCGAGGCGTACAAGAACCGCTGACGCACGGCACAGCGACGGGGTCCCGCCAAAACGGCGGGACCCCGTCGCTGTGTGCGCGGCCGGCCACCCGGGGTGCTGTCCACCCGGGTGGCCGGCCGCTCATCGACCGGTCAGTTGACGGTGACGCGGATCGAGTCGAACGCCGGGGTCTGGTTGGCCCGCTCCATCATGGGCAGACGGTGCGAGCCGTCACCGGCCCAGACCGAGCACTGCGCGGTGCCCGACTCCGGCAGACCCGGGATCTGGATGGTCACCTCGTCCGGCTGGGCGCCACCGCGGCCGTCCTCGGTGGCGACGAAGAACGCCGGCACCTCCTGCGGCTCGGGCGGCGCGGTCAGGCTGTCCAGCATCCGGCAGGCGGTGTGGAAGTGACCCCGGACCAGGCCCTGGGCGTTGAGCAGCGAGCTCTCCACGTAGTAGCCACCCTGGCCGGCCGCCAGGAACCGGTCCCGGACCAGGTTCTTGGTGCTGACCCGCAGGGTGAAGGGCTGGTTGCGGCCGACCTGCTGCGGGAACTGGGTGATCAGCAGCGACGGGTTGTTGGCGGCGGCGCCGACCTCACCGAACTCGGTGCTCACGCAACGGTTGCCGAGCTGGAAACCGTTGTGCGGCTCCAACTTGCTCTCGTCGCAGTTGTTGGCCAGCACACCGAGGCCAGCGCCGGGAGCGTTGCCGCCGTTGTTGCCACCGCCGGTGTTCCCACCGCCGTTGTTCCCACCGCCGTTGTTGCCACCGCCGGTGTTCCCACCGTTGTTGGTACCGCCGCCGGTGTTCCCACCATTGTTGCCGCCACCGTTGTTGTTACCGGTCGGCTGCACCTGACACTGGGCGAGTTGCGCCAGGCCCTGCGGGCGGGGCCCGACCCGGTCGATGGCGGTCGTGATGCGGTCCAGCACCGCCTTACGCTTGTCGGCCAACGGCCGCAGAATCGCGTTGTCGATGAACGCCTTACCCTTGTTGCCCTCGGCGGCGAGCCGGCGGTCGGCCTCGGCGATCTGGGTCTGCAACTGCGCGAGGTTACGGTCGACCTCGGCACGCGCCCGCTCCGGCACCTGCGGCAGCTTGGACAGAACATCCGGACAGGCGATGGCCGAGCCGGTGCCGACCGTGCCGTCCTTACCGTCCTCGCACTCCGCGACCGACTCCTGACCGTCACCCCAGTGGTTGCGCACCCACCGACCGTTCTGCCACGTACGGCTGGTCGAGGTGCCGCTCGGCGCGGTCGAGCCGGGGCTCGGTTCCACGCATTGCCCGGCGACGGGCCGGGGCTTGTTCGTCCGCCGGTCCTGGGCCGACGAAATCTGGGTGACGGCGACTACTCCACCGAAGACCACCAGCGTGCCGACAACGGCCAGCAGACGCTTGCTCCGCGCGATGCCGGGTGACCGGCGCGCCCGAGTGGACCTGCGCATCGAATTGCTCTCCTTCTCGATCCGGTAGTGGATTCCTGCCCTCGGCGGACCGACGGATGTGAGATGGCACGCCACGGTGGCGGCCACCGCGACCTACCCGGTAACGTGTCGACGGCCGACGATGCCCTTTCCGCACCGTCGCCCGCGCCCGATCGACGCGGTTGGGGAGATCCTCTTCATTCGCGCAGGAGTACGGGACGGCGACGGGGAAGGTTCAACCACCCCACAGAAAAATGCTCGGCACCCGAACGGATCGGGAGCCGAGCGGTCTTGGGCAGCGGAGAGTCGCGGTCAGTCCACGCAGAGGTGATCGAAGGCGAAACCGCCCACCAGCTCGTCGCGGCGGCGGCTCAGCGCGGCGATCTCGGCGGTGAGGTCCGCACGCGCGAGCAGGCCCGGGTCCGCCGACCGGGCGACGCGCAGCCGCTCACCGATCGCGACGGCCGCCAGGTCCTCGGCCAGGCGGGCCTCGTCGACACCGCACGAGAATCGCTGCGCGGTGATCGACACTCGCTCGACGAGGCAGCCGTCCAGGCGCGGCTGGACCCAGCTCCATCCCTGCGCCGGACCCTCGATCCAGCGCACGTGCAGCCCGCGCACGATCGGGTCGGCGAGCTGCCCGGCCACGTACGCCTCGACGGCCGCCGCCCGGGTCAACGCGCCGAGGTCGTTCACCGGGCCGGTCCGCCCGTCGGGCAGCCGACCGAGGATGTCGCGGAAACCCACCGGGGCGGGCTCGTCCCCGGTGCCGCCCGCCGCGTAGGCGCGCGCGTCGAGCACGTACTCGATCAGACGCCGGCCATGCTCGGCGGCCCGCAACGTCGGCGAACCGATGCGCAGCACGGGCAGGCCGACGGCCGCGCCCACGGCGTCGGCGAGCCGCTCGGCGCGCTGCTCGGCCGACCCGGGCAGCGGGACCGGTCCGATCGTCACGGCGACGACCGGCCGCTGGGTGTCGGGCGCGCAGACCACGAGGTCGAACGCCGTTCGGCTGGCCGAGCCCCACTGGCTGCCGGTCACACCCGGCGGACGCCCCTGCACCAGTTCGCTGAGCCGACGCGTCCCGTACACCCGGTGGCCGGCGCGGCTGAACAGCGCGTCGCGTCCACCATCGGCGGGCAACGCCCGCAGCCAGCCGCGCTCGTCGGTGCTCGTCATCTGCCTGATCCATCCGCCGGTCGGTCGAACCGCGCCGAGTCTAGGCGGTCGATCACCCGTTCCGGTGGCGCGGCCCGCCGGCCGCCGCGCTAGCGGCAGACGGCCGTGACGACGACGGGCGCCTGCGGCAGGGTCGGCGGGTGGCAGCCCCCGGGCGTTGTCGGCCGCCACGCCGCCGCGACGTTGTAGAACCAGTCGTCCGGCACGTACGCGGCCCATTGGGACAGGTCGTTGCCGCCGTTCAGGCCACTGGCCAGCGCCACGCTCCGGGAACCGCTTCGGAGCGCGGCCAGCAACTGCTGCATGCCGACCGTCGGATAGCCGAGCGCGGCGCACGCCTGGTCGCCCGAGCGCCAGCACGTCCAGGCCAGTGCCGGGTCGGCGATGGCCCGATCCGGGTACGGGGCCGTGAACAGGTCGAACACCACCGTCTCATCGAAGATGGCCTGACCGACGCTCTGCCAGAACTCGATCGCGTACGCGGCGTCCGGCATCGGCTTGGCGCAGACGGCGCGTTCGTCCCGGCAGGTCGCCCCCGGCCCGGTGTAGCGGCCGTGGCTCCAGGCGAGCGCGACGATGGGCGTGATGCCGGCGGTCGTCAACCGTTGTGTGTACGCCACGATCTCCTGCCGGTACGGCTCCCCGCCGTAGCGGGGGTCGACGTACGACAGGCCCAGCCAACAGGCCTCGTTGAGGGGGATGTACACCGCCTGCACGCCGCGTGCGGCGAGCCCGGCCACGGCGGTGGCGTCGACCGGGCCGTCCCAGATGCCGCGCCCCTGCACGCAACGGGCCTCCGCTCCGGTGCGCGCGAGCGGCGTCAGGCGTCGGGGCGCCGCCGTGTCGATGACCGGGGAGATGCCCCAGAGCTGGTCGCGCACCACGCTGACGTACGGCGCCTGCCGCTCCTCGCCCGGTGTCAACACCCGTACGGAAACGCTCCTCTCGCTGCTCAGCGTCGCGCCCTGGTCGTCGTACACCTGGGCATTCACGGTGTAGAGGCCGGCCGGCAGATCACGCCACCGTGCGGTGTACGGCGCGGTGGTGTCGGTGCCGAGCGAGATCCTGTCCGACCAGCTGCCCCAGCCGAAGAACTCGACGCGGGTGATCCGTCGGCCGGGCGCGGCCGTGGCGGCGGCTTCCACGGTGATGGTGGCCGGGGCGAAGAAGTGGTCGCCCTCCTCGGGCTTGATGATCCGCACGGACGGACGGTTCGGGTCGGGGGTGGGGCTGGGCGACCCGCTCGGCCGCGGACTCGGCGAAGTCGGCGGTGGGCTCGACGGGGGCGGAGGCGCGGGCACGGAGGTCGTGCAGGTGACGCCGTTGAGCGTGAATTCCTGCGGCTGGCTGGTCCAGACCACCCCGTGCGTCATGGCATACGGAAAGGACACCGTCTTGTCGGCCGGCAGCGTGACACCGGGCAGGTTACGGATCGTGACCTGCGCGCCGTGCTGTTCCCAGAGCACGCCCTCGACGTTCTTGATCTGCTCGGTCGGGTAGCGCAGCGGGAACCGCAGCGTCCACTCCGCGAGCGGCCGACCGAAACTGTGCACCCTGAGTTCGCCACGCAGCATCGACGAGTACCGGGCGTAGACCAGGAGCTCCGCCGCGCACCCGCTGGCGGCGGAGGCCGGGAGAACCACGGCGAGAGCACCCGTGACGGCGACGAGCGCCACGACAGCCAGCGAGACAACCCGATTTCTCATCAACGACCCCCGTCATCGATATTCGTCACTGGAATCGTCGCCCCGGCCGGTGTCGGACGTCAAGGCGCGCAGGGCTGCGTCGCCACCCCGGGGAAGGGCGTCGACGCCCTTCCCCGCCGCTGGCCGCGCCCGGGTACACGCATGGCGGCCTCCTCAGACGCGTATTACAACCGGGTAGAAGCGCGTGAAGGGGACACGGACCACGCCACGTCGGCAGCCGACTGTGACCTGTATCACACTGCTGTCGCGTTCCAGTCGACCTGCCGGGGTGTATCCAGCGAGGTCGCCCGAAGCGGATCGGCTGGGAGGTCGGAGCATGTCGCGACAGCTGCGGTTCGGCGCCCTCGCCGCGAGCGGGCCGCGTCCCCGCCGACGCGAGGGGGAGCATCCGCGCCGGCCCCGGCACCCGCGACCGGCCGGCGAGCCGACCATCCGCCGTCGACCGACCACCGATCGGGCGGAACGACACCACCGGCTTCCCGGGCGGCCCACCTCCACCCGGGCCACGCCGGCCGGCGACGCGCTGCCTGGCGCCGAACCACCGCGCCGCGACACGGACGCGGCAGCGCAGGTCGGTCGGAGCGCCGTCGCCGCCGCCGGCCGGGTGCCGGGCATCCGCGACGTCCGCCCGGTCACCGTCCGCGTGGACGACCGGACCGTGGGCCTCGACCTCGAGCTCATCACCGAGTACGGACACCACCTGCCCGCCGTCGCCGACGCGGTCCGGCGCGCGGTCGCCGACCGGGTGTACGCCGACACCGGCCACACCGTCGTCGCGGTGACGATCACGGTGCGGGATCTCGTGGTGCCCGGCTCGGACGAGGCCACTCTCCGCCCCTCGACCACGCGGGGAGAGCTGACCATGGCGACCGTCAACCGGGCGGCCTCATTCCTGCTCGGTGTGGTCCTGCTCGCCGGCGGCGCCCTGCTGGCCGCGCAGGCGCTGCTGGTGACGCTCGGTGTACCGACGCCGCTGCTCGTCCGCCCCGGCTGGCACGAGGCGCTGACCAGCACCCGCTGGGCCGATCCGGGCGTGCGGGTGGCGGCCGGTGCGGCCGTCCTGCTGGGCCTCGTCGTCCTGGCCGCTCAACTGCGTCGGTGGACGCCGGTCCGGCTGCGGGTCGACGAACGCGACGGCTGGCACCTGCGCCGACGGTGTGTGGAACGTCGACTGACCGAGGCGGTGGACACCGTGCCGGGCGTACGCCGGACGAGAGTGCGCGTCCGACGGCACGGCGACCGGTGGCGCCCCCGGCTGCACGCCACCGGCGACCCCGCGGCCCGCGCCGAGGTCGAGTTCGCCGTGCGCCAGGAGCTGCGCCGGCTCGCCCGCCCGCGCGTCGACCGAGTCGAGATCCGACTGCTGCCCTCCCGGGGACCGGCATGACCGACGCCGCACATCGCCTGCTGTGGACGATCGTCGCGCTGCTGCTGGTGGCCGGTGGGGCGACCGCGCTGACGATCGGCGCCGGCGCGCTGTCGGGCGGCGACCCGGTCCTGCTCGGCGGCGGCCTGGTCGACGCGTGGCGGCTGGCGACGCCCTGGAGCACCCTGGCCGCCGCGGTGGCCGGGCTGCTGACCGCCGTCGCCGGCCAGCGCCTGCTGCACCGGACGGTACGCCGACCCGACCGGCCCCTGCGGGGCATGCTGAGCCACGCCGGGAACCGTCCCGGTCGCACCCGGCTCGCCACCGAGGTGCTCGTACGCGCCCTGGAACGGGACCTGGTCCGGGCGGCCGGGGTACGCCGCGCCCGGGTCGTGCTCACCGGCCCGCCACCGCGACCCGACGTGTGGGTCCAGGTGGACCTGAGCAGCGACGCCCCCGCCGCGCGGGTCCGCGAGCACGTCCACGCCGCCGTCCGCCGGTTCGCCACGACGGCCGGCTGCGCACCCGCGCACCTCGACGTGACGGCCCGGATCGAGCCGGACCGGCCGTGAGCCGAGCGTCCGTACGGGTCAGCGCGCGGCCCGACGGCCGACCACCCCGCCGCGGTGCCACCCGGCCCAGCCGTCAGGGGTCCAAGGTCCCGGGCCGGTGCGGTCCGGTCGGCCCTGCCGCCCCGAGGGGCCGAGGGCGTCCACTGGAGGTGCCACCGGGAAGCGCGGTGCGAGGCTGAGAAGGGACGTGGACACCATGACCACGACGATCGACCGGACCACCGCCGGGACCCCCGCTGCGGCGACCGACACCACCCGAGCAAAGGCCGCCCGGTACGTCCTGGCGGGCACCCGGATGGCGCTCGGCTGGATCTTCCTCTGGGCATTCCTCGACAAGCTGTTCGGCCTCGGCCACGAGACCGAGTCGAAGAACGCCTGGATCAACGGGGGCAGCCCCACCAAGGGCTTCCTCACCTTCGGGGTCGCCGGTCCGTTCAAGGACATGTACACGAACATCGCCGGCGCCGCCTGGGCGGACTGGCTGTTCATGGTCGGCCTCGCCGGGATCGGCGTCGCGCTCCTGCTCGGTGTCGGCATGCGGGTCGCGGCCGTAGCCGGCGGACTGCTGCTGGTCCTCATGTGGACCGCCGTCCTGCCCCCGGAGAACAACCTCTTCATGGACGACCACCTGATCTACGCCGCGGTGCTGGCCGCCCTGGCGCTGGTCAACGCCGGCGACACCTGGGGCCTCGGGAAGGTGTGGGCGAAGCTGCCGATCGTCCGGCAGGCGCCCTGGCTCCGGTGAGCCCCTCCGACGCGGGCGTCACCCTCCGGGGTGACGCCCGCGAACGTGCGCGTGCGCCCGTGGGCCCGTGGGGAACCGTGTCGATCATCCGCAGTCGGTTCACGGGTGTGGCGTACATCGGCCGTCGGCGATCCGGCAGGATCGACGGTGACCGGACACATCACCGCAACACGGCAGGAGATCCCGCATGAACCAGGCAGCAGGCGCCCGATCGGGCAAGCCCGAGGTGGGTCCGATCGAGGGTGCGCCGCCGGCCGACCTCGTGATCGAGGACATCACCGTCGGCGACGGCCCGCAGGCCGAGCCCGGCCAGTTGGTGAGCGTCCACTACGTCGGCGTGTCGCACTCCACGGGCGGCGAGTTCGACTCGTCGTGGAACCGGGGCGAGGCGTTCGAGTTCCCGCTCGGCGGCGGTCAGGTCATCGCCGGCTGGGACCAGGGCGTGGCCGGCATGCGCGTCGGCGGCCGGCGGCGTCTCACCATCCCGCCGCACCTGGGGTACGGCGACCGTGGCGCCGCCGGCGTCATCAAGCCGGGCGAGACGCTGATCTTCATCGTCGACCTGCTCGGCGTGCGCTGACCGACACCTCGCGGGGGTCGTCCGGCTCGACGCCGGGCGGCCCCTTCGCACGTCAGACCCGGCCACAGAAGGTCAGCGTCGCTCCACAGGACTCAGCGTCCCCGGCCCTCGGCCCTGTCAGGGTCAGGCCGCCAGCACCAGGTCACCGGGCGCGGCCGGCGGACGGCGGACGGGCACGGCCAGATCGGCCGGCGCCGCACGACGGGCGGCCTCGACCACCCGGGCGGGCTCGAGGATCGGCATCACCCGGTGCAGGCCGGTGGCGCGCAACACGCGGGCCACCACCGGCGTCGGATCGACCACGACCAGCTCGCCGCCCCGGGCCCGGACGCGCAGATGCGCGGCCAGCAGGGCCCGCACCCCGGCGGCGGAGAGCAACCGGAGCCCGGACAGCTCGAGCTGGACGACCGGACGCGCCGGCGCGGACCACAGCGCGGACCGGAACACGGCCACGGTGGCGATGTCGACCTCGCCGGCCACCCGCACCTGGACCGCCTGGTCACCCACGCTGACCTGCACGTCGATCCGGTCGCTGCGCTCTTCCATGCCCTGAAATCTAGCCCCCACCACCGACAGTTTCGCCCGTCCGGGGAGTGATTCCGGGTACGTCCAGGGTCATCCCCCAGACTTCCCCTCATCCGCCCGAGGGTGGAGGCCAGGGGCGTCGGGGTCGGCCGGACGACCAGGTGGCGCGCCGTACCGGGCACGCCCCGCATCAGCGTCGGAGAATGGGGCGATGGTGATCCCCCGCCCCCGGCCGCCACGGTTGATCCGGCCCGTCCGCGAACCGGCCACCGTTCCGCCTCCGCTTCGCGGCGTGTGGGCGGCCACCGATCGCCGCCTCGACCAGGTCGACCTCCTGCCCCTTCCCGACGGCGCCGTCGGGCCCGAGGACGTGCTCGTGGACCCGTCCGGTCGGGTCGTCAGCGGCGACGAGGACGGCAACCTCTGGTGGTGGCCGGTCGACGCGCCGGCCGGCACCCGGGGACGGCTGCTGGCCGAGACCGGCGGCCGGCCGCTCGGCATCGAGCTGGACCCGTCCGGGGAGGCCCTGGTCGTCTGCGACGCGTACCGCGGGTTGCTAAGGGTCACGCCGGACGGAACGGTCCGCGAGCTGACCGGGACGGCGCCGCCCGTGCACCTGGCCAACAACGCGACGGTGGCCCGCGACGGCACCGTCTACTTCACCGACTCGTCGGACCGGTTTCCGGTCTCGCACTGGAAACGGGACCTGCTGGAGCACCGCCCCAACGGCCGGGTGCTGGCCCACCACCCGGGCAGTGGGCGCACCGAGGTCGTGGCCGAGGGGCTGTACTTTCCCAACGGCATCGCCCTGACGCCCGACGAGTCGGCGCTGATGCTGGTGGAGACCACCACCCACCGGCTGCTGCGCGTCGAGCTGAGCGGCGGGGTGCGGGTGCTCGCCGACCTGCCCGCGTACCCGGACAATCTCTGCGCCGTGGGCGACGGCACGTACTGGATCGCCCTGCCCAGCCCCCGCGTGCCCCTCGCCGAACGGCTGCTGCCGCACCCACGGCTGCGCCAGCTCGCCGCGCTGCTGCCCGACGCCATGCAGCCGCAGCCACGCCGCTACGGGCTGGTCGCGCTCGTCGACGGCGAGGGCACGGTCCGTCGTACGCTGCACGGCCCGGCCGGGCACTACTCGATGATCACCGGGGTACGACAGCACGGCGACCACCTCTGGTTGGGCAGCCTCACCGGGTCCGGCGTGGCCCGCGTACCCCTGGGGTGACGAGCCTGGCCCGCGCCCGACGCCCCCGGGCGGCGGCCGGCCCCGACGGCGGCGGTCCCCGCCCCCGCGAAGGCGAGCGGGCCGGCCCACCGCGTGGGTGGACCGGCCCGAAGGGTGTCTGTCAGCGGCCGCTCACCGAGGGCGCCGGGGCGGGCGACCCGCCGGCGACCGCCCCCGGATGCGCCGGGGCGGCCGGCGCGGGCTTGAGCCCCGGAGGCACCGGCAACGCGCTGCCCCGGACGAACTCGTCCCAGCTCACGTTCCACGCCGTCCAGCCGTTGCCGGGCTGCAACTCGACCTCGGTGCCCTTGACGGTGACCAGGTCGCCGACCTGGGTCACGCCCATCAACCAGTCGGCGGCGGTGGCGGAGACGTTCGCGCAGCCGTGCGAGGTGTTGGTGTAGCCCTGCTCGCCCTCCGACCAGGGCGCCGAGTGGATGAACTCGCCGCCCCAGGTGAGCCGCTGGGCGTCGTCGACGTCGACCACGTAGCCGCCGTTCGGCTCACCCCGGGTGTCGAAGGTGGTCCGCTCGTGCTTCTCCATGATCACCATCTTGCCGCTGGAACTCGGCGTACTCGGCTTGCCCAGGCTGACCGGGATCCGGCGGACCAGCTTGCCGTCGCGCAGCACCGACATCTGCTTCGTGGCGTTGTCGATCTCCAAGGAGACCTGCTTGCCGATCTTCGAGGTGGCGGTCCGCTCGGCGTCCCCCATCAGTTTCTTACCGATCGGCAGTCCCTGCAGACCGGCCCGGACGCTGATCGTCGTCCCGGGTCGCCAGAAATCGGGTGCCCGGTAATAGACCTGACTCCCGTCGTCCAGCCACGACCAGGTGCCCGGCTGCGGCGGATTCGTCTTCACGAACAACCGGCGCTGCACATCCGCCCTGGCCTCTTTCGGAATTGCCGGGTCGAACGCCACCGTTACCGGCATGGCAGTACCGTACGTCCGGTTGCCGACGAAATAGAGCGTGCTGGTCACCTGCGGCTTCGTCGACGTGGCCATCGTGGTGAACGTGGTGGTCCGCGTCGTCGTCGCACCCGAGTCGCCGGTCGCCGTCACCTCCGCGGTGTACGTGCGCCGGGGCTGCAGCGGCGCGCTCGGCACCCAACCCGAGCCATCCTCACGCGGCTCCGCCTTAACCTGCGCGCCCTTGTCGTCGGTGAGTCGGACAGCGGTGACCCGTCCGCCCTTGACCACCGTGCCGACCTCGGCGCTGACCGGGATCTCGCGGGTCTTGTCGCCCGGCGTGACGGTGAGTTCCGGCGGCGCGGCGTGCCGCTTGGCCGGACCGGCCACCGGGTCCCGACCGATGGTGCACCCGCCCAACACGAGCGGTGCGGCCGCGACAGTTACCGCCAACAGCGTCAATCGCCGCCTAGACGTCATGTTCAGTCCCCCCGTTTTCGGCTTCCCTCACTCATATTCTGGCCGCCTCGACGGGAGCATTCAGGGCATTCGGAGATAATCGCGAGCGCATTTATCGACGCATTTTCCGCCACTGAGCCGCTTGCCGAGAAAGCGCACCACTGCCGGTTGTGGGTGCTCTCCGGCCGCCCGCATGCCCGCCGACCCGCAACGTCCGGTCCGACCACGCCGCCGCCACTCCCGCCCCTATCGCCCTAGGTGCACGACTGACGCAGCAGGCACACGACCGGCCGGACCGGGCTGGGCCGGGCTGGGCTGGGCTGGGCTGGGCTGGGCTGGTCAAGATCCGCACAACTTCCCCGATGTTGCTGCCTCCGGCCGGCGGGAGGCAGCAAGATCCCCGATGTTGCGCGGATCTTGGCAGCCCCACAACTCATGAGCAGCAGCTGAGCCCGCCCGAGAGAGCAAGTCCCGGGTCCCACCCCACCCGTCGCGCCGATCTTGCACTTTCGGTTGCCGTTATCGGCAGGCAAGTCCGGTATGTCGGCGCAGAAAGTGCAAGATCGGCGCGGCGGGTGCGGTGCGTGGAGTCTGGGGTCGCGCACCTGGTGGGCGGACTTTTGTCAGGTGGAGCGAAACTTCTGCTGATCGTGAGGGAGCTTTGCCTTTGTCCATGGTCAAGGGTAGGGTCGCTTTCCAGATAGAGGGTTGCCCATTCGTCGATCAGCCTGCCTGCCGCCCCTGCCGGGGTCGGCCGCGGTCCGCCCAGAGGGTCGCCGACCGCGGAATAACGCGTCGTCCACACCGTCCACGCCGGAGCACGTCTCCGGCCGGTTCGGCGCGTCCCGGTACGGGCAGCCGGTTGACCGCTGCCGACGGCACGCCATCCGTCAGGAAGGAACCACCACCATGGATCACCAGGCCAACCGCTCGGAGTCGACCGGGGCGTCCGAGTCGGTCAGTCGGCGAGGGTTGCTCCGCGCCGCGACCGTCTCCGCCGCCGCTGTCGGCGCTGCCGGGCTTTTCGCCGGCCCGGCCAACGCGGCGCCCGCCGGTGACACCGCCGCCGCAGGTCAGTCCCACGGCCGGCGTCGGGTGCCGGTGGACCGCATCAGCATCCAGCTCTACACCCTGCGCGACCAGCTCGCCGCCGACCTGCCGGGCACCCTCGCCGCCCTGCGTCGCATCGGCTACCGACGGGTGGAGCACGCCGGCTTCGTCGGGCGTACGGCCGCGGAGTTCCGCGCCGCGCTCGACGCCGCCGGGTTGCGGGCCACCTCCGGGCACACCGGTATCCCGCAGCCGTTCGACGCCGCCACCTGGGAACGCGCCCTGGCCGACGCCAACACGCTGGGCTCCAAGAAGATCGTGCACCCGTACTTCGGTCGGGACGCCGAGGGCCGCCCGTACCGGGACCCGGCCATCTACCGCGCCCTGGCCCGGGACCTCAACCAGGCCGGCCGGCTCGCCGAGCGCGCGGGCCTCGACTTCGGCTACCACAACCACCAGCTGGAGTTCGTGCCGCTGACCGACGGCTCGACCGGCTTCGAGATCCTCACCGGGCAGACCGATCCCCGGCTGGTCCACTTCGAGCTGGACCTCTACTGGACCTGGCGGGGAGCGCACGACCCGGTCGACGTCATCCGGGAGAACCGCGGGCGGATCCGTCAGGTGCACGTCAAGGACCTGGACGTCGAGGGTGGCTTCGCCGATCTCGGCAACGGCGTCATCGACTTCGGTCGCATCTTCGCCCACGAGCGCGAGGCGGGCATCGAGGAGTACATCGTGGAGCGCGACGACGCGGGCACCTCGCCGCGGGTGCCGGCCGACGCCCTCGAGACCGCCCGGGTCGGCTTCGACTATCTCGCCTCGCTCCGGTACTGAGCACCGTGAAGGGCTATTTGATGAACAGAACCGCATTCGCGTCCGCCCTGCTCCTGGTGACCGCCGGCCTGGTCGCGCCGACGACGGCGGCGACCGCCGCGCCGGCTCCGCCACCGGACAGCAGCTTCCAGAAGGTGACGCTCAACGACTTCCCGGGCGAGCCGATGAGCCTCGCCGTCCTGCCCGACCTGCGGGTGCTGCACACCTCCCGGACCGGCGAGGTACGCATCCACGACCCGCGCACCGGGCTCAACACCCTCGCCGCCGACATCGACGTGTACCAGCACGACGAGGAGGGGTTGCAGGGCATCGCGATCGACCCGAACTTCGCCCAGAACAAGTGGGTGTACCTGTACTACTCACCACCCATGGACACCCCGGTGGACGACCCGGCCACGCCGGACGTCAACGAGGGGGACGCGCCGGAGGTCGGCACCGCGGCGGACTGGCAGCGGTTCAAGGGCGCGCTGCGGCTGTCCCGGTTCAAGCTGGAGGGGATGAAGCTCAACCTCGCCAGCGAGCAGCAGATCATCGACGTGCCGACCGACCGGGGGATCTGCTGCCACGTCGGCGGCCAGATCGACTTCGACAGCAAGGGCAACCTGTACCTGTCGACGGGTGACGACACCAACCCGTTCGCCTCCGACGGCTACGTCCCGATCGACGAGCGGGCCGACCGGAACCCGGCGTACGACGCCCAGCGCACCGCGGCCAACACCAACGACCTGCGCGGCAAGCTGCTGCGCATCAAGGTGAAGTCCGGTGGCGGGTACACGGTGCCGGCGGGCAACCTGTTCAAGCCGGGCACCGCGCAGACCCGACCGGAGATCTACGCGATGGGGCTGCGCAACGCGTTCCGCTTCGCGGTCGACCGGCGCACCGACGACGTGTACGTGGGCGACTACTCCCCCGACGCCTCCACGGCGAACCCGCAGCGCGGGCCGGCCGGGCACGGCCGGTGGATGGTGGTCGACAAGCCGGCGAACTACGGCTGGCCGTACTGCGTGACGCCGACCATCGCCTACCGCGACTACGACTTCGCCACCGGCGTGTCCGGTCCGAAGTTCAACTGCACGCGCCCGGTGAACGACTCACCGCACAACACGGGCAAGCGCGTGCTGCCGCCGGTCGAGGCCCCGCAGGTCTGGTACTCGGCGGCCGCCTCGGCCGAGTTCCCGCAGCTGGGCACCGGCGGCATCGCCCCGATGGGTGGCCCGGCGTACGACTACGACGGGACCAGCACGTCGCGTACCCGGTGGCCGGCCTACTACGACGGGGTGCCGCTGTTCTACGAGTGGACCCGGGACTACATCAAGGAGTTCCGCCTCGACGCCGACGGCGACGTCACGGACATCCGGCCGGTGGCGCCGTCGATCGTGGTGGACAACCCGATGGACATGGAGTTCGGTCCGGACGGCGCGCTCTACGTCCTGGAGTACGGCGACGGCTACTTCGCCGAGAACCCGGACGCGCAGTTGTCGCGGATCGACTTCGTCCGGGGCAACCGGACGCCGATCCCGAAGATCAGCGGTACCCCGACCGTCGGGCAGGCCCCGCTGACCGTCGCGTTCTCCAGCGCCGGCACCACCGACCCGGACGGCGACAAGCTGAGCTACGCGTGGGACTTCGACGCGGACGGTTCGGTGGACAGCACCGACCCCAATCCGTCGTGGACGTTCCAGGAGAACGGCTCGTACACGCCGACGCTGAAGGTGACCGACCGCACCGGACGCTCGGCCTCGGCGACCCTGCCGCTGGTGGTCGGGCCGACCGCGCCGGTCATCGAGTTCGTCGCCCCGGTGGCCGGGCAGCCCTTCCAGTTCGGGCAGACGGTCGCGTACGAGATCAAGGTCACCGACGACCTTCCGGTGGACTGCTCGCGGGTGAAGGTCACCTACGTGCTCGGCCACGATGAGCACGGGCATCCGCTCTCCACGGCGACCGGCTGCTCGGGCACCATCCCCACCTTCCTCGACGGTGGGCACAGCGGCGCGGACAACCTGACCGCGGTGTTCGTCGCGGAGTACACCGACGCGCCGACGGAGCCGGGCGTGCCGCCGCAGAGCGCCACGGCGACCGTGGTGCTCGATCCCACGCCGGTGGCCGGCCTGGCCGGCTGACCTGTCGACAGTGACGGCGGCGGCGTTCGGAGATACTTCCGGTCGCCGCCGCCTCGCGTCGCGGCCCGGGGCCTGCCGGCCGGAGGGCACCTCGCTCCGGTCGACGCGAGCGCCGGTCAGCTCCAGTCGTTGTCGACGTGGTTGTCGCGCCAGCGTCCGCCCACCGGCGGGGTGTCCAGGCACATCCCGTCGTCGGCGTTGCCGGCCAGGTCGTTGTCCTCGACCCGGCAGTCCACGCAGCTCCCCCGACCGGTGATCCACAGGCCGTGGGTCTGGGTCCGGTCCTCGTGGTTGTCCCAGATCCGGTTACCGCGGATGGTGGCCGAGTCGAACGCCGCGTCGATGGTGATGCCGGCCCGTCGCTCGGGTGCGGCGGACAGCTCGTACCCGCACCCCGGAGGCGGGATGTCCCCGCTCCACGCGCTGATGCCGTCGGGACGCACCGGGGCGAGGGTGAGTTCGTCGCCGGTGTTCGCGGCGACCATGGCCACGGCCCGCCCCACCCGCAGGACCTTGCCGCGGTGACCGTCGTGCGGCCAGTTCGCGGACCGGTCCACCACGGACCGTTCGGCGTAGCGGACGGTCTCGCCGCTACCGCTGGCGGCCTGCGCGTACTGTCGGCCGTTGTTGCGGATCCGGTTGTTGAGCAGCACCGCGTCGGTCATCTGGTGGCCGATCCGGATGGCGTCCAGCCCGTTGCCCCAGAAGTCGTTGCTCTCGATCACCACGTCCCGCACCGGGCCCTGGTAGCCCCGCCCGAGGTCGTACGCGTGGTAGCCGTGCTGGCCGTTGCCGCTGATCCGGTTGCCCCGGATGGTGTACGGGCCCGGGGTGTTGCCGACGCTGACCCCGTCGCGGATGTTGCCGTCGATGACGCAGTCGGCGACCAACCCACCCCGCCCGGCCACCCCGGCGGTGCCCTGGGCGGAGATGTCGAAGCCGGCCTCCAGGTTGCCGGCCATGGTGCAGGCGGAGACGATGAGACCGTCGGCGCCCCAGTCGGAGATGCCGAACCGGTTGCCCTGGCTGTGGCAGCCGATGATGCGGTAGCCACGCGGCGGCGTCCAGTAGTCCTTCTGCAGTTCGAGGAAGATGCCGTTGGTGCCGTTGGCGAGGGTGGTGCAGTTCGCGATGGTGAGGCGCTCCACCGAGCCCCACCCGCCGATGCCCACGCCGATCCCGGCGCCGCCGATCTGCTCGCCGTTGTCCAGTCGGCCGCAGCCGACCACGACCACGCCGTCGATCAGCGAGTCCTGCAGGAAGTCGCAGCCCAGCCCGGTGGCGGCGGTGTGGTGGATGTAGAGGTTGCGGAACACGCCGCGCACCACGTACTGCAGGCCCAGCCCCTTGGCGAGGTAGTTGTACTCGGCCATCGCCACGCCCGAGCCGTCGATCTGGAAGTCCGCGAAGGTGCAGTCGGCGATGTGGCGGTCCCGGTCGGCGCCGTGCTGCACGGTGGTCCAGAACGCCAGTGGGGTCGGGTCGGCGCGGTTGCCCTCGTTGCTGAGCATGAATCGGGTCGCCGCCGGGCCGGCCCCGACCAGCGAGACGCCGCTGCGCCACACCGTTCCGGCGTCGCGGATCGAGTAGATGCCGGGCGGGCAGTAGATGACGCGGGCCCGACCGTCCGAGGCGTACCCCGCACCGAGGCGGTCCACGAGGGCGGCCAACGCCGGCTGGTCGTTGGTCGCGCCGTCACCGGTCAGGCCGTACTCCCGGGCGTCGCAGTAGAGCGGCGCGCCGGCCGCGGCGGGCCGGCGGACGCGGATCGAGTTGAGTAGCAGCTCGTTCGCCACGGCCACGGGTCGGCTCCCTTCGACGCGTCCGGCGCGTACCGGCGGGGCCGACTTCCCGGCGACACGGCCGGGAAACCCCGGGGCACGCGCCGGCCCCGACGCCGCGCGGGCGACGTCGGGGCCCAGGGGGTACGCGTCAGACGGCGGCGATCAGCAGCGCCGGGCGCTCCACGCAGTCTGCGACGTGCCGCAGGAAGCCACCGGCCACCCCGCCGTCGCACACCCGGTGGTCGAACGTGAGGCTCAACTGGGTGACCTTGCGGACGGCCAACTGCCCGTCGACCACCCACGGCTTGTCCACGATCCGCCCCACTCCGAGCAGCGCCGCTTCGGGGTGGTTGATGATCGGCGTGGAGCCGTCCACGCCGAACACCCCGTAGTTGTTGAGGGTGAAGGTGCCGCCGGTGAGCCGGGCCGGCGCGAGCGTCCCGGCCCGCGCCGCGGCGGTGGTCTCCGCCAGCGCGGCGGCCAGTTCGGCGGTGGTGAGCCGCTGGGCGTCCCGCAGCACCGGCACCAGCAGGCCCCGGTCCGTCTGCGCGGCGATACCCAGGTGCACGCCGGCGGACTGGACGATCCGCTGGCCCTCGGTGTCGACGCGGGCGTTGAGCTGCGGGTACCGGCGCAGGCCGCTGAGGCAGATCCGGGCCAGCAGGGCCAGGATGCTCACCGGGGCGTCGGGCGTCGCCGCGTTGATCGCCGCACGGGTCTCCAGCAGCCCGGTGGCGTCCACGTCGACCCAGATGGTCACCTCGGGGATCTCCCGCCGGCTGCGGGAGAGCTTGTCGGCGATGACCTTGCGGATGCCGGTGAGCGGGATGACCACGTCGCCGTCCCCGGTCGGGGCCAGGGCGACGTGGGGCTCCGGCACGGCGGCGAGCCGGGGCGCGGTCGAGGCCGCCTCCACGTCGGCGCGGCGGATCACGCCGCCGGGTCCGGTGCCCCGCACGGTGGCGAGGTCGACGCCGCGCTCGCGGGCCAGCCGGCGCACGATCGGCGAGATGACCAGGGCACTCGACGACTGGGCACCAACCGTCGCGCCACCGTCGGCGGCAGCGGAGTGGGAGGCCGGACTCGCGCCGGGCCGGTCAACCCCGACCGTGCCGGTACCGGCCGGGCCAGTGACGGCCGAGCCAGTGACGGCCGAGCCAGTGACGGCCGAGCCAGTGACGGCCGGACCGACACCGACCGGACCGGCGGCGGCCGAGCCAGCGCCGATCGCGCCAACCTCGCTCGCGCCAACGCCGGTCGGGCCGGTGGCGGTCGGCGCGGCGTCGGTCGGGTCGGGGGCGAGGGTCAGGCGCGGCCGGCGGCGACGGCGCGTCGCGCCGCCGTGCCCGGTGCCGTACCCGATCAGAACGTTGCCGGAGCCGGCCCGCTCCTCCTCACGGTAGGTGGCGTGCCCGGCGGGCTCGTCGCCGCCGCCGTCCAGCGGCGCGATGGTGATCAACGGCTGGCCGACCGGGCGTACCTCGCCGGCCGCGCCGTGCAGGGTCACGACCCGTCCGGCGTACGGGCAGGGCACGTCGACGACCGCCTTGGCGGTCTCCACCTCGACCACGCTCTGGTCCACCTCGACGACGTCACCGACGGCGACCCGCCACTCGACGATCTCGGCCTCGCTCAGCCCCTCGCCCAGGTCGGGCAGGAGGAAGACCTGGGTCCGCTCGACGGTGGTCATGCCGCCGCCCAACGCGCGTCGGGCTGGTCGTCCCACTGCAGGCGGGCGACCGCGTCGAGGACGCGGTCCACGCCGGGCAGGTGGGTGTGCTCCAGCATCGGCGCCGGGTACGGGATGTCCAGCCCGGCCACCCGCAGCACCGGCGCGTGCAGCGCGTGGAAGCAGCGCTCCTGCACCCGGGCGGCGATCTCCGCGCCGACGCCCGCGAAGCCGGGCGCCTCCTGGATGACCACGCAGCGACCGGTGCGCCGGACCGAGGCGGCGATGGTGGCGTCGTCGAACGGCACGATGGTGCGCACGTCGACGACCTCCAGGTCCCAGCCCTCCTCGCGCGCGGCCTCGGCGGCCTCCAGGGCGACCGGCACCGCCGGTCCGTACGCCACCAGGGTGGCGTCGCGGCCGGGCCGGCGCACGACGGCCCGGCCGAACGGCTCGGTCCGCGTCGGCAGGGCCGCGTCGGCGCTGGCGAAGTAGAGCTTCTTGGGCTCCATGAAGACCACCGGGTCGGGGTCGTCGATCGCCTCCCGCAGCAGGGAGTACGCGTCGTCGACGGTCGCCGGGGTGACGACCTTGAGGCCGGGCGTGTGCGCGTAGTACGCCTCGGACGAGTCGCAGTGGTGCTCGACCCCGCCGATCCCGCCCGCGTACGGCACCCGGATGACGATGGGCACGCTGAGCGCCCCGCGGGTGCGGTTGCGCAGCTTCGCCACGTGCGAGGCGATCTGCTCGAACGCCGGGTACGCGAACGCGTCGAACTGCATCTCGACGACCGGCCGCAGCCCGGACATGGCGAGGCCGACGGCGAAGCCGACGATGCCGGCCTCGGCCAGGGGCGTGTCGAAGCAGCGGTTCTCGCCGAAGCGTGCCTGCAGGCCGTCGGTGATCCGGAAGACGCCGCCGAGCGCGCCGACGTCCTCGCCGAAGACGACGACCTTCTCGTCGGCGGCGAGCGCGTCGGCGAGGGCGGTGTTGAGGGCCTTCGCCATGGTGGTGGCCATCAGGCGTCACCCTCCTCGTCGCGTGCGGCGGCCAGCTCGGCGCGGACGAGTTCGCGCTGCTCGACGAGCTGTGGGGTGGGCTCGGCGTAGACGTGGTCGAACAGGCTCAGCGGGTCGACCGTGGGCTGGCTGTTCATCCGGGTACGCAGGTCCGCGGCGTACGCCTCGGCCTGCTCGGCGATCTCGGTGACCGCTGCGTCGTCGAGCACCCCACGGGCGCGCAGATAGGCCTGGAGGCGGGCGATGGGGTCCCGGTCCCGCCAGGCGTCGACCTCGGCGCCGTCGCGGTAGCGGCTGGCGTCGTCGGCGTTGGTGTGCGGCTCCATCCGGTAGGTGTGCGCCTCCACCAGGAACGGCCCGTTGCCGGCGCGGGCGTGCGCGACCGCGCGGGTCAGCACGGCGAGCACGGCGACCGGGTCGTTGCCGTCGACCTGCTCACTGGGCACCCCGTAGCCGATGCCCTTGTACGCCAGCGACGGCGCGGCGGTCTGCCGGGACAGCGGCACGCTGATGGCGTACCTGTTGTTCTGCACGAAGTAGACGACCGGGGCTTTGAACACGGCGGCGAAGTTGATGCCCTCGTGGAAGTCGCCCTCGCTGGTCGCCCCGTCACCGATGAAGGCCAGCGCCACGGTGTCGCGCCCCTGGTACGCCTCACCGTGGGCGAGGCCGGCGGCGTGCACGCACTGGGTGGCGAGCGGGGTGCACTGCGGCGCGGTGTGCACCCGGGTCGGGTCGTAGCCGCAGTGCCAGTCGCCGCGCAGCAGGGTGAGAACCTCGACCGGATCGATGCCTCGGGCAACCAGCGCCATCGATTCGCGGTAGGTGGGGAACACCCAGTCGGTGTCGCGGACGGCGAGCGTGGCGGCCACCTGGCACGCCTCCTGGCCCCGGGACGACGGGTAGACGGCGAGGCGACCCTGCTTGGTCAGCGCGGTCGCCTGGGTGTCGAACCGGCGGCCGAGCACCATCCGGCGGTACAGCTCCCGCAGCGCCTCGACGGGCGGCTCCGGGTAGTCGGTGCGGGCCGGCAGCGGCGTGCCGGTCTCATCGAGCAGGCGGACCGGTTCGGCGTCCGGCAGCAGCGGACGCGCCGGGTCGGGCGGGGTGACCGTCCGACGGGCGCGCGGGGATGCCCTGCGGACCGCCTGGGGTGTGGTCGTCACGGCGGGACCTCCTGGGACGTGTGGTGAGCCTATGCTTCCGCCTGACGGATGATTGACTCAAGATCCACGACGAAGGCGGGACGTCTGGCATGCGGAAGGCAGATCGGTGAGCCAGGAGACCGGAGACGGGGTGGGCCAGGCGACCGGAGCGGGACGATCGGTCCGAGCCTTGGACGAGGTCGACCGGCGGATCGTGGACGAGCTGGTCCGCGACGGGCGTACGTCGGTGCGCACGTTGGCCGAACGGATCCACATCTCGCGCACCAACGCGTACGCGCGGGTCGAGCGCCTGATGCGCGACGGCGTGATCACGGGGTTCCGGGCACAGGTCGCGCCCGAGGCGGCCGGGCTGGGCACCTCGGCGTACATGGCGTTGACGATCGAGCAGAACACCTGGCGGGAGGTGTCGGCCGAGCTGGCCCAGGTGCGCTACGTCGAGCACGTCGCGCTGCTCAGCGGCGAGCACGACGTGCTGGCCCTGGTCCGGGCGCCGGACAACGCCGCCCTGCGGGACGTCGTACTCGACCGGGTGCAGCGCATCTCCGGGGTGCTGTCGACAAGGTCGTGGCTGGTCTTCGAAGAGTTCGAGGGCACACAGAGCCCCTGGGCCTGAGGTGTAAGGAAGGGCCCCCTATTACCGCCTGGTGTCTAATAAGGGGCCCTTCCTTACACCTCGGGCGGAGCCTCCAGGCGCTCGCGGTCGGCTAGGGCCAGCAGCGGCTCCAGCGAGTGCCGGTCGCCGTCCAGGCCGGCGTGCGGGTCGCCGCGCTCGGCGAACCGGGCCGGCACGGTGAGCACGTCGAAGTCCTCCGGACGGGCGTCGTCCAGCTCCGCCCAGTCCAACGGCGCCGACACCAACGCTTGCGGCGTCGGCCGGATCGAGTACGCCGACGCCATGGTGTGGTCGCGGGACATCTGGTTGTAGTCGACGAAGACCGGCCGGTCCCGCTGGTCCCGCCACCAGGTGGTGGTGACCAGGTCCGGCAGCCGACGCTGCATCTCCCGCCCCAGCGCGAGCACCGCCCGGCGGCACTCGCCGAAACTCCACCGCGGCTCGATTGACAGGTACACGTGCAGGCCCCGGCCGCCGGTCGTCTTCGGGTAGCCGGTCATGCCCAGCTCGGCGAGGAACGCGCGCACCTCCCGGGCCACCGGCACCACCTGCTCGAAGCCGACGCCCGGCAGCGGGTCGAGGTCGATGCGCAACTGGTCGGGGCGCTCCACGTCGCGGGCGGACACCGGCCACGGATGAAACCGCAGGGTGCCCAGGTTGGCCGCCCAGATCACCACGGCCAGTTCGCTCGGCGCGACCTCGTCGGCAGTCCGGCCGCTGGGGAACGTGATGTGCGCGGTGCGCACCCACTCGGGCGCGCCCGCCGGCAGCCGCTTCTGGTAGAACGCGTCGCCGCGGTTGGTCTGCCGGGTGGCGATCGTCGCGCCCTCGAAGACGCCGCGCGGCCAGCGTTCCAGCATGGTCGGCCGGTCGCGCAGCGCCCGTAGGATCCCGTCGCCGACCGCCAGGAAGTAGCGGACCACGTCCAGCTTGGTCAGCCCACGTTCCGGAAAGTACGGCTTGTCGGGGCTGGAGACGCGGACCAGCCGCTCCCCCACCCGGATCTCCTCCGCCGCCGTGGCCACGCCCCCGAGGGTACGACGTGGGGGCGGACCCGGTGGGCTACCGGCCGGTGACCAGCGTGGCGTGCTGCTGCGGCAACGGGCCGCCGACCGACTGCGTCGCGGACAGCTCGGCGCCGGAGTGTTCCCACAACTGCTCGTCTCGGTGTGCAGATCGTTGCTCGGCGAGCAGCCGAGCACCTCGGCGGCGAGCCCGACGTCCAGCCGCTGCCAGGTCGACTCGACCGGGCCGGTCTGCTCGGCCTCGACCAGGTCGGTCGGCACCCCACTGACGTCGATGAGGAGCTGGGCCATGTCACGGACGCTGGCGGCGACCCCGCGACCGATGTTGATCACGTAGCCGGCCGCCGCGGGCCGGGTCGTGGCCAGCAGCACGGCGGCGGCCACGTCGCTCAGGCCCACGAAGTCCCGCCGCGGGCCCGGCGAGCAACTGCGCGTCGTTGAGCCTTCACCTGCCGCCCGGCGGAGTTGATCACCACGTCCGGTTCGAGGTCACGCAGCAGCGCGGTGATCTCGTCGACGTCGGCGGCGGCGGCCAGATCCAGGGCGCGGACCGTGACGCCCGCCCCGATGTCACGCGGGGTACGGGCGCCCCGCGATGACGGTGTGCCCGGCATTGGCCAGCGCCCGGCAGATGGGGCGGCCGAGGAAACCGGTGCCGCCCAGCACCACCACCCGCCGCGACCCGCCGGCCGCCGGCTGCCGCTGCGCGACGATCATGACCGCCCCCGGTCGTGGTCGCTCATCGGCCTGGCCCGAACGCGTGCCGCGACAGGCTCTTCACACCGGTCATTCGGCCGGCGAGGATCGCCGTCGGCAGCAGCGTGATGGCGTGCAGCCGGGACGACATGTAGCGGCGGGCCGCCCGGGCCGCCCGCGGCCAGCCCTGCTCGTCCATCCGCCGGGCGACGTCGACGAAGAACGCCCGTGCCTCGGTGAACCGGGTGCCGGCGATCGCGTCGGCGGCAGACTTGCTCACCGCGTGCCGCCGGTACTGGAAGCACAGGGTGGTGTCGATCGCCATCTGCTCGCCCCGCTGGATCAGATCGATCACCAGCGCGAGGTCCTGGATGACCTGGAGCTCCTCGCGGAAGTTGACGGCCTTGAGCGCGTCCGTCCGCCAGCAGATCGACGGGAAGTATAACCAGCAGCCGCGCAGCAGGCTGGCCGCCAGATCCTCGCCACCCATCAGCGTCCGGGACTCGACGCGCGGTGCGTAGAGCCGCCGCTTGGCCTCGTCGACGATGGTGTTGACCACCGTGCCGTCGGCGTCGATGATCTCGACTCCCGGCTGCACCATGCCGACGCCCGGGTACTGCTCGATCACCGACCGCACGGTCGCCACGTAGTTGGGGTGCATGATGTCGTCCGTGCCCATCATCACCAGGTACTCGTGTTCGGCGAGGCCGACGCACTTGCGGAAGTTGCCGGTGATGCCGAGGTTGCGCTCGTTGCGCTGGTAGCGCACCCGCTCGTCGGTGATCTGCGCGAACCACTCCGGCACGCCCGGCTCGGTGCCGTCGTCGACCACGGTCAGCCGCCAGCCCGGGTCGGTCTGTGCCAGCACGCTGCGCACCGCCGCCTGCATGAGGGGCACGCTCCCGTAGTACGGCAACATGATGTCGACAATCATCTGCTCCCCGGACCTTACTGTGCGTGGTGGACGTGCGCGACGAGCGCGGGCCACATTATCAGTCATCCCACGCGAATCCCGTACCGGCGAGCCGGCCTGCCGGGCCGTCGCGACATTGCCCCGGGACGCCGGGCCGACGGGTCCGACGACGTCTACGCCGAGGGCTATCATCGTCGCGCCCGAACCGCACGCCCCCGGATTGGACGCAGATGCCAGACCGTGCCGTCATCACGGATGCGCCTCAGGCGCAGAACGACGTGGGCTCGCCCCCGCCGGCCGCCGAGCCGGCCCGCCGGCGACTTCCGTTCGCCCGCCGGCTGGCGCTCAGTGTCTGGTTCTGGCCGACGGCATTCGCGGCCCTCGCGGTCGGCTGGCGACTCGGCAGCCCGGAGATGTGGCAGGACGAGCTGGTCAGCATCGACCTGGCGAACCGCTCCACCAGCCAGATCCTGAGCATGCTGAAGAACGTCGACGCCGTGCACGGCGCGTACTACCTGTTCATGCACGGCTGGGCAACCGTCTTCGGCAGCGGGCCGACCAGCGTGCGGGTGCCGTCGGCGCTGGCCATGATCCTGGCCACCGCGTGCGTGGCGCTGGCCGGGCGACGGATCTTCGGCCAGACAGCCGGGATCGCCGGCGGGTTCACCTTCGCCCTCGTGCCCACGGTCACCCGTTTCGGGCAGGAGACCCGGTCGTACGCCTTCGTCGTCCTCGCCGCCGCCGCGGCCACGCTGTTCCTGCTCCGGGCCTTGGAGCGGCCGGGGTGGCTGCGGTGGGCGCCCTACACGCTCGCCGTGGCCGGTATCGGCCTGGTGAATGTGGTGGGGCTCACCCTGCTGATCGGGCACGGCCTGGCCGTGCTGATCCACTGCTGGCGGGAGCGTCGTTGGTGGTCGGTGGTCTGGTTCGGGCTCGCCGCGTTGGCCGGCGTGGGCATCGCCGCCCCGGTGATCCTGCGCGGCATGAAGCAGGCGGGCCGGCAGATCAGCTGGATCCCGGACAGCGCGCCCTGGACGGTCTGGGAACAGGTCCTCGGCTCGGTGTTGCTGGCCTTCGCCGTCACCGCGCTGGCCGTGGTCGGTGTGCTGACCCACCTGCGCCGCGGCACCGCCGCTCGGACCGTCATGTTCGCGCTCATCGCCGCCGTGCCGCTGCCGGTTGTCCTGCTGGCCTCCACCGGCGACATCAACTACTTCTTCTCCAAGTACCTGCTCTTCGTCCTGCCGGCCTGGGCGGTGCTCGCCGGCGCGGGCGTCGCCGCGTTGCGCCGCGTCCCGCTGGTCGTGGTGGGTCTGGTGGTGCTCGCCGGCCTGAGCGTGCCCGGCCAGCTCGCACTGCGCGCCGAGTACTCGCACAGCTGGTACACCTATCCGCAGAAGCGGGCGTTCGCGCCGTTCGGGTACTCCGAGGCGGCGCGGGTGGTCGAGTCCGGTTACCAACCCGGCGACGGGCTGGTGGCCGGTGGCGCCTGGTGGTGGGCGGCCGAGGACGGGGTTCGGTACTACCTTCCCAAGGACGTGAAGCTGCGCAACGTCTTCGAGCAGCGTTCCGCAGCCCAACGCAATGAACTCTTCAACGCGGCCTGCACCAACCCCGCCCGTTGTCTGCACGACGAGCCGCGACTGTGGGTGCTGCTGCCGGCGGTCACCGACACGCCGCTGGCCAGCCTGCCAAAGAAGCAGTCCGCCGTGCTCACCGAGCGCTACGAGGTGGTCCGGGTCGACCACGTGACCGGGATGACCGTGGCCCTGCTGCAACAGCGCGGCTGAGTCGACGCCCGGCCCGGCGCGGCACGGTTACCCCGTGCCGCGCCCGGGTACCGGGGTCGGCATGGCGGAACTGTCGACGCTCTGGATCATCCGGCACGGGGAGAGCACCGCGAACGTGGCGGCCACCCGGGCCGAGGAGACCGGCGCGGACGTGATCGCCCTGAGCCACCGCGACGCCGACGTACCGCTCTCGGACACCGGCGAGGAGCAGGCGCGGGCGACCGGCCGCTGGCTCGCGGGGCTGCCCGAGGACCGGCGACCCGACGTCGCGGTGGTGTCGCCGTACCTGCGGGCGGTCTCCACGGCCAAGCTGGCGCTGCACGGCACCGGGATTCCGGTGAGCCGCGACGAGCGGCTGCGCGACCGGGAGCTGGGCATCCTGGACGGCCTGACCGGGCACGGGGTGCGCCGGCGGTTTCCCGACGAGGCGAAGCGCCGTGAACGGCTGGGCAAGTTCTACTACCGACCGCCCGGCGGTGAGGCCTGGACCGATGTGGCGCTGCGTCTGCGGACGCTCCTCGGTGACCTGCGCCGCGACCACGAGGGCCAGCGGGTGCTGCTGTTCGGCCACGACGCGCTGGTCTTCCTGCTGCGCTACCTCATCGAGGGATTGACCGAGCCGGAGCTGATGGCGTTGACCCGCGAACACGTGATCGCGAACTGCTCGGTCACCGACTGGTCGGCCGACGAGCAGGGCCGCCTGCGGCTGGGCGGTTTCAACGAGGTCGGCCACCTGCACCGGCAGGGCGCCGAGGCGACCAGGGAGGACGAGATCCATGCCGAACCGGTCTGAGGTAAAGGTGATCACGCCGGCGCTGCTGCGGGACTGGGCGCTGCCGGTGCCGGCCGGGGGCAAGGAGAGCCGGGGCACCGTGCTGGTGATCGGCGGCTCCCGCTTCACCCCCGGGGCGGTCCTGCTCGCCGGAGTGGCCGCGCTGCGCGCCGGCGCCGGGGTGCTCCAGCTCGCCCTCGCCGAGTCGACCGCCGCGACGCTGAGCATCCAGGTGCCCGAGGCGCTGGTGGTGGGGCTGCCGGAGACGCCCGACGGCACGGTGGCCGCCGACCGGGCCGGCCAGCTCGGTGAGTTGGCCGGCGCGGCCGACGTGGTGGCCCTGGGTCCGGGGTTGACCGGCATCGACGAGACCTCCCGACTGCTGGACCTCGTCCTGGAGGCGGCCGGTCCGGACACCCCGCTGGTCCTGGACGCGTACGCATTGGGCGCGCTCAGCCACGAGCCGAAGCTGCTGGTCGGCTCCGGCCGCCCGGTGGTGCTCACCCCCAACGTCACCGAGGCCGGCCACCTGCTGGGCCGGGACCCGGGTGACGACCTGAGCGCCGAGGCCGCCGAGTTGGCGCAACGGTACGACGCGGTGGTCTCGCTCTACGGTCACGTGGCCGCCCCGGACGGCCGCGGATGGCGGGAGGAGAGCGGCGACGCCGGCCTCGGCACGTCCGGCAGCGGGGACGTGCTCGCCGGCCTGCTCGCCGGGCTCCTGTCCCGGGGCGCCGACCCGGCGCAGGCCGCCTGCTGGGGTGCGTTCGCGCACGCCGTGAGCGGCCAGCGGCTGATTCCCCGGTACGGCCGGATCGGTTTTCTGGCCCGGGAACTGCTCGACGAGATCCCGCGCACCCTGGCCACCGTCTGACCAGGCGAGGTGAGCCGGGTTCGCCTGTTTCGTCACTCCGGCTCGGGGTACCGGATCGACACCAGCCGAGCTACCGAACAAGGGGGCACACCGGTGTCGACCGATGCCATCGTCCTGCTCAAAGAGGACCACAAGGAGATGCGCCGTCTGTTCAAGGCCTTCCAGGACGCCGAGGAGGGACCGGCGAGCCAGCGGCAGAAGCTGGTGGACCAGATCCTGGAGGCCCTGACGGTGCACACCTACCTGGAGAACGAGGTGATGTACCCGGAGGTCCGCCGGCTCCTGCCCGACCTGGAGGACGACATCCTCGAGTCGTACGAGGAGCACCACGTGGCCGACCTGCTCTGCCTGGAACTGGCCAGCATGGACGCCAAGGACGAGCGCTTCACCGCCAAGACGACGGTGCTGATCGAGAACGTCACGCACCACGTCGAGGAGGAAGAGGAGGAGTGGTTCCCCAAGGTCCGCGAGGCGGTGGGCCGTAAGCAGCTCCAGGAGATCGGCGAGAAGATGATCGCGCTGCGCGCGGACGCGCCGCGTACCCCCACCCAGCCGAAGGCGATCAAGAAGGCGCGCGACGCGGTGACCGCCTGAGGCGAGGCGTTCGCACCGAGGGGCCCGGCACATCGCCGGGCCCCTCGTCGGTTCGTTTGCTCAGTCGCCCGAGCCCGGCTCGGCCATCCGGCGGTGCCGCTCGGACCTGCGCTGGTCCGGGATGATCTTCCCGGCGGCCGACTGCACCTTGCTGATCAGTGAACCCGCCGTGACGGCCTGGTCACCCCTCATCACCTCGGCGTACTCGCGTCGGGAGGTCGGCCGGGTCGGCCGGCGCCGGCCCGGTAGGATCGGCGCGGGCCGTTACTGGCGCGTTGGGATGGAGAACCATCGGGGAGCGGCCCCGTCACGAGGACGTTTGCCGTGCGCCTGGGCCTTCCGCACATTCGTAGGAGGTCGCATGTCGCGCAACGCCGAGTCCACCGCATTCCGGAGCGCCCTCGAGGTGATCCGGGCTGTCGAGCCGCGGGTGGCCGACGCCATCGGCGCCGAGCTGACCGACCAGCGGGAGTCGCTCAAGCTCATCGCCAGCGAGAACTACGCCTCCCCGGCGACGCTGCTGGCGATGGGCAACTGGTTCAGCGACAAGTACGCCGAGGGCACCGTCGGCCGCCGCTTCTACGCCGGCTGCCAGAACGTCGACACCGTCGAGGCGCTCGCCGCCGAGCACGCCCGGGAGCTGTTCGGGGCCGCGCACGCGTACGTGCAGCCGCACTCGGGCATCGATGCCAACCTGGTCGCCTTCTGGGCGGTGCTCGCCGACCGGGTGGAGTCCCCCGCCCTGAAGAAGGCCCAGGTACGCCAGGTCAACGACCTCACCGAGGCGGACTGGTTCGAGCTGCGCCGCGAGCTGGGCAACCAGCGGATGCTCGGCATGTCCCTGGACGCCGGTGGCCACCTCACCCACGGTTTCCGGCCGAACATCTCCGGCAAGATGTTCGACCAGCGCAGCTACGGCACCGACCCGGCCACCGGGCTGATCGACTACGACCGGGTGGCCGAGGCCGCCCGCGAGTTCAAGCCGCTGATCCTGGTCGGCGGCTACTCGGCGTACCCCCGGAAGGTGAACTTCCGGATCCTGCGGGAGATCGCCGACTCGGTCGGCGCGACCTTCATGGTCGACATGGCGCACTTCGCGGGCCTGGTGGCCGGCAAGGTGTTCACCGGCGACTTCGACCCGGTGCCGCACGCGCACATCGTCACCACCACCACCCACAAGTCGCTGCGCGGCCCGCGCGGCGGCATGGTGCTCTGCCAGCCGGAGCTGGCCGACCAGGTGGACCGGGGCTGCCCGATGGTGCTCGGCGGCCCGCTGCCGCACGTGATGGCCGCCAAGGCCGTCGCCCTGGCCGAGGCCCGCCGCCCCGACTTCGCCGACTACGCCCAGCGGATCGTGGACAACTCGCAGGCCCTCGCCGACGGGCTGCTGCGTCGGGGCGCGAAGCTCGTCACCGGTGGCACCGACAACCACCTGGTGCTGATCGACGTGTCCGGCTACGGGCTCACCGGCCGGCAGGCCGAGCAGGCCCTGCTCGACTCGGGCATCGTCACCAACCGCAACTCGGTCCCGCAGGACCCGAACGGCGCCTGGTACACCTCCGGCATCCGGATCGGCACCCCGGCGCTGACCACTCGCGGGCTGGGCACCGCCGAGATGGACCAGACGGCGGAGCTGATCCACACCGTGCTGACCCAGACCACGGCCGGCGCGAACGCCGACGGCACCCCGTCCAAGGCGAAGTACACGCTCGACGCCGACCTGGCCGACAAGATCTCCCGCCAGGCCGCCGACCTGCTGGCCCCCCACCCCCTCTACCCCGCCGTAGACCTAACCTGACGGCCTCCCCACCCCCCACCCCCACCCCCGCCGCGGACGTCCGCGTCGATCATGGAGTCGTGGTGCCCGAATCAGGGCGAGTGGCGACCTTCGTCCACCACCACAACTTCATGATCGACGCGGACGGGGGTGGGGCGGGGCGTGGGGGCGCGGGCGGGGCGGGGCGCGGGGCGGGGCGGGGGGGCGCGGGGCGAGGGTGGGGGTTAGTTCAGGGGGCGTTTTAGGTGGTAGCGGTGGACTTCGGTGCTGCCCTGGACGTTGTTGACGTCCTCGGCCGCTGAGACCAGCTCCCAGCCCTCGCGGCCGGCGCGGTTGAGGTGCGCGATGGCCGTGTCGCCGTAGGCGGTGATGTCCTTACGGGACCCGTCCGGGCCGTACCAGACGAACGAGACGGTGAAATTGCGACCCTGTCCCTGATAGCGACGAACGAGCAGGGCGTACTCCCAGGCAACCATGCGGCCCATTATGACCGTCCACGCAGGAGCTCGTCGGTGACGAGGGCGGCGAGTCGGTCCAACCCGACGTCGATCTGCTCCGGCGTCACCGCGCTGACCGACAGCCGCAGCGCGCGCACCGGCGCGGTGTCGTCGTAGAAGTGCGCCATCGGCGTCCACAGCACGCCGTAGTCCCGCCCCGAGATGTCCAGCAACGCGTCGTCGACGACGAACGGCACGGTCACCACCACGAAGAACCCGCCGGCCGGCACCGTCCAGCGCACCTCCGGCCGGTCCGCGAAACGCCGGGCCAGGCCGGCCACCAGGTGGCGCAGGTTGCGGGCGTACGCGGCCCGCTCCCGGGTGTTCGCGGGCACCAGGCTGCACCCGTGCTCCAACAGCCGCCCACCGATCACCGCCTGCGCGAGCGGTGAGGTGTTCACGGTGACCATGCTCTTGATCATGGCGAGTTGGTCGGCGAGCGGCCCGACGCGGCCGTCCGGTCCGGCCACCCGCTGGTCGGCGACCACGTAACCGACCCGGGCCCCGGGCAGCACCGTCTTGGCGAAGGAGCCGAGGTAGACCACCCGGCGGTCGGTGTCCAGCGCCTTCAGCGTGGGCGGGCGCGGCCCGTCGGCGACGGCGAACAGCCCATACGGGTTGTCCTCCAGCAGCAGCAGGTCCTCCTCGGCGGCCAGCGCCAGCAGCCGCTGCCGGTCGGCGACGTCGATGCTGGTCCCGGACGGGTTGGCGAAGTCCGGCATCACGTAGCAGGCGCGGGGCCGTAGGCCCGCCTGGCGGGCGCGGCGGGCCTGGGCCCGCAGGTCGCCCAGGTCCACCCCGGACGGTCCACCGGCGACCGGCCACACCGGCAGGTCCACCAGCCGGGCCGCCCCGGTCAGCCCGACATAGGTCGGCGCGACCGCCAGCAGCACGTCCGTCGGGCCGGTCCGCAACGCCCGCAGCACCAGGAACATGGCCTCCTGACACCCGACGGTCACCACGACGGTCTCCGGGTCGACCGTGATCCCCTCGTCGAGGGCGAGGTTCCGGGCGACCAGGTGGTGCACGATGCCCTTGGTCCGGCCGTACTGCATCAGCAACCGGCGTGCCTGCTCGGGCGAGTGCCCCCGCTCGTCGACGAGGTGCCGGTGGAACGTGTCCAGGTGCCGGTGCACCGCGGCGACGTCGAGGAACTCCTCGTACGGGCGGCCGGCCGCGAGCGACACCGCCGCCGGATACCGTTCGGACACCTCGTTGAGGAAGTTCATCGAGGTCAGCGCCGGGTCGCCGAGCGCGGGGTGCAGATCGGCGACGGTGAGGTCGGCCGGTTCGGTGGCGTCCACCGGCTCAGCCCGTCCGGAGGGTCCGTAGCCCGGCCGCCGCCGCCGGGTCGGCGCAGCCGGCGAGGGTGAGCGCGTCCCGCACCTCGGCGGCGAGCAGCGCCAACGCGTCCTGCGCGCCGCGCCGCCCCCCGACGGCCAGCGCCCAGAGCAGCGGCCGGCCGACCAGGACGCCCGCCGCGCCCAGCGCCAGCGCCCGCAGCACGTCGGTGCCGCCCCGGATGCCGCTGTCCAGCAGCACCTGACCACCGTCGCCGACCGCGTCGACGACCTCCGGCAGCATGGTGACGCTGGCCGGGGCGCCGTCCAACTGCCGGCCTCCATGGTTCGACACCACCACCGCGTCCGCCCCGATCCGTACCGCCTCGACCGCGTCACGGGGGTCCAGCACCCCCTTGACGACCAGCGGCAGGTCGACGTGCTCGCGCAGCCAGGCCAGATCCGCCCAGCGCAGGGCCGCCTCGAACGACGCGTCGGTGTGCGCGGCGATCGCCGAGACGCCGGGGACGCCCGCGTGGGCGAGCGTGTCCCTGCCGTACGGCAGGTTCGCGGCGACCACGTCCGGCGGCAGCCGGAACGCGTTGCGCAGGTCGCGGGGGCGTCGGCCGAGCACCGGGACGTCCACGGTGACGACCAGGGCACGGCAGCCCGCTGCCACGATCCGGTCCAGCAGGTCGCGGACCAGGGCCCGGTCCCGCAGCCAGTAGAGCTGGAACCAGACGTGGGCGCCGGTCGCGGTGATCTGTTCGATCGGCGTGCTGCTCAGCGTGCTCGCCACGAACGGCACGCCGGCCGCGCCGGCCGCCGTCGCGAGGCCTGCCTCGCCGTCCGGGTGTACGAGCCGCTGGTAGGCCATCGGCGCCACCCCGACCGGCAGCGCGTACGGCTCACCGAGCAGCCGTACGCCGGTGTCCACCGCATCCCTGCCGCGCAGCACCCGGGGCAGCACGGCGACCCGGTCCAGCGCGGTGCGGTTGGCGGCCAGGGTCACCTCGGCCGCGCCGCCGCCGGCGACGTAGTCCCACACGTCCGGGGCCAGCACCGCCCGAGCCTGTTCCTGGTAGTCGGCGAACGTCACCGGCCGGTCGGCCAGCACCCGCTCAACCACCGCGTACCCCCGTGCCCTCCGGCTGGGCCGGCGCCGCCTCCCGATTCGGCGACACACCGAACCGGTCCCGCAGGAACGCCGCGGCGCTGTCCTGCGCGTGCCGGCCGTCGGTGAACACGCCGGGCATGGCGAAGAACCCGTGGATCATGCCCGGGTAGTGGTCGACGCGGACGGGCACGCCGGCGGCGTCCAACCGCTCGGCGTAGCGCTGCCCCTCGGCGCACAGCGGGTCCAGCTCGGCGGTGATCACCAGGGCCGCCGGCAGGCCGGACAGGTCGTCGGCGCGCAGCGGTGACGCCAGCGGGTCCCGCGACTGCTCGGCGTCGGTGAGGTAGTGCGTGCGGTACCAGGCCACCGAGTGACGGTTGAACAGGGTCGGGTCGTCGCCGACCGGGCCGGACGCCTCGCCGCCGATGTCGGTGTTCGGGTAGACGAGCAGTTGCGCGGCCAGCGCGGGCCCGTCCGTGCGGCAGAGCAGGGTCACGGCGGCGGCGAGGTTGCCACCGGCGCTGTCCCCGCCCACCGCCAGCCGCGTCGGGTCCACACCGAACCGGTCGGCGTTCTCGGCGATCCAGACGGTCGCGGCGTGGCAGTCGTGCACGGCGGCCGGGAAGGGGTGCTCCGGGGCGAGCCGGTAGCCGACGGTCACCACCTGACAGGGCACCGCGTTGGCCAGCCGACGGCAGATCCCGTCGGCGGTGTCAATGCTGCCGAGGGTCCAGCCGCCGCCGAAGAAGTACAGCAGGGTGGGCAGCGGACCCGACCCGGCCGGCCGGTACACCCGGATGGGCAGGTCACCACCCGGACCGGGAATGTGCTCGTCGCGTACCTCGGCGACCTGCTCGACCGCGCCGCCGCCGGCGCGGATCGCGGCCAGGTCCGCGGCGCGCGCCTCGGCGAGGGTCTGCGTGTACAGCGGCGGCGTGCCCGCCGCGGCGCGGGCGGCGCGGTAGGCCGCCACCTCCGGGTGCAGGGCCATGCTGATCTCCTATCCGCCGGTGCTGACCAGCAGCTTGTCGATGCCGCGCAGGAAGAGGCTGCCGCTGTACGTCGGGGTCTCGGTGACCGCGAGCCGGGGGAACCGGGCGAACAGGCGGGGCAGCGCGAGGCGTCCCTCCAGCCGGGACACCGCCGCGCCGAGGCAGAAGTGCAGGCCCACCCCGAAGGCCAGTGACGGCGGTCCGGCGCGGGTCGGGTCGAAGACGTCCGGGTCGGGGAACCGCGCCGGGTCCCGGTTGGCCGCGCCGATGATGATGAGCACGTTGTCCCCCTCGGCGACCGGCACGCCGGCCAGCACGGTGTCCTCGGGCGCGGCCCGGGCGAGGAAGTGCACCGGGCTCTGCAGGCGCAGCACCTCGTCGACGCACCCGGCGGCGAGGGCCTCGTCGGTGGGCAGCGCGGTGACCGCCCCCGGGTGGGCCAGCAGCAGCGGCAGGCCGTTGCTGAACATGTAGACGGTGGTGACGAAGCTGGCGTTGAACAGCACGATCAGGTTACTGATCAGCTCCTCCTCGGTCAGCTCCACCTCGCCCGAACCGACCGCCTCGACCAGGGCGCTGATCAGGTCCTCGCCGGGCGTACGGCGGCGGTGCGCCAGCAGCTCCCGGTAGAACGCCCGCAGCTCCTGCGCTGCGGTGTTCGCGGCGGCCAGCCGCTGCGGGGTCTTGCCGGCCACGTCCAGGAACTCGTCGATACGCTCCACCCGATCCCGGTACCAGGTCAACTCCCCCGCCGGGATGCCGATGAACTCGGCCATGACCAGCGCCGGAATGGGGTACGCGAAGTCGGCCACGAAGTCGACGACACTGTCGCCGGCGTCGGCCATCCGGTCCAGCAGCTCGTCGACGACGCGCAGGATCACCGGCTCCAACGCGCCGAGACGACGGGGCGTGAACGTACGCGAGAAGACGTGCCGCATCCGGGTGTGGTCGGGCGGATTGATAAACATCATCGACGTCTGGAAGGTGCGCAGGATCTCGTGCTCCTCCCAGCCCGGCGGTGGCTGTTTGGTCCACCGTGGATCGCGCAGCATCGCGTCGATCAGGTCGTAGCCGACCGCCACCGCCGCCACGGTGCGGTGCTCGGCGCGCGGCGGCACCGCGCTGACCGGCCCGAGCCGGTGCAGGCGGGCGTACCACGGGTACGGATTTTGGCGGCCCTCTTCGCTGTAGAGGCCGGTGAGCAGGTCCTGCACCGTCACGACGTACTCCTCCCCAGGATGTCGGTGCTCCGGGGGCGGCGGGGTGGCCCGCCGCCCCCGGCGGTGTCACAGACCGAGCAGCCGTATCGGCACGGCGTCGGCCATCGCCTTGTTGCCGGCGTCGTTCGGGTGGATGTGGTCACCCGAGTCGTACGCGGGCAGCAGTTGGCTGGGCTTGGCCGGGTCACGCAGCACCCGGTCGAAGTCGAGCAGTCCGTCGAACTCCCGGCTGCCGCGCAGGTACGCGTTCACGGCCTGCCGGGTGGCCTCCTTCTCCGGCGTCCACACACCTGGCGCGCCGTGCCCCTCGTACGGCGTCAGCGTGGCCACCAGGCTGGTCAGGCCGCGCTGCTGGAGCTGCTGGTTGATCTGCCGCAGGGTGGCGATGATCGCCTCGGACGAGTCGTTGGACATCCAGATGTCGTTGATGCCGAGGTGGGTGACGACGGTCCGCACCCCGGTCTGGGCGAAGACGTCCTCGTTGAGGCGGGCCGCCGCGTTCGGGCCGAGCTGGAAGTAGCCGGGGTAGTCGCCCGCGCCCGGCTCGGTGCCCTCGTGGTTGAGGCGGTTGCCGGCCAGGCTCAGGTTGAGCACGCCCGGGGTGCGACGGTCGGGCCGGTCGGCGAGCAGCCGGTCGGCGAGCAGGTCGGGCCAGCGGCGGTTGGCGTTGACGGTGCTGCCGTTGCTGTCCCCGATGGAGTCGCCGAGCACGACCAGCGCCCCGGGGGTGCCCTTGCGCTGCACGTCGACGCCGGACAGGAAGAACCAGCAACAGGTGGGCCGGATGGTGAAACCGGCTCCGTCGGCCGCCCCGGTCAGGTCACCGGCGCCGATGAAGTTGGTCTGCTGGGACTGCCCGTGGAAGGTGGTCGGCCCGGTCGGCGTCGGGAAGTGCAGGGTGATCACCAGGTCGCTGTCGTCGGCGACGGCGAAGGTCAGCGGGTCGCTGAGCAGCTCGGCGCCCCGGTTCATGGTCGCCGAGGCGGCGCCGGTGAAGGTCAGCGGGCGCAGCGAGGCCGGGTCGATGTCGGAGACGTCGTCGACGGTGGCGGTGTTCGGTCGGGCGACGGTGGCGCGACCCACCCGAACGGACTGTTCGCCGTAGAGGTTGCTCAGTCGTACGCGCAGCGCCGGGCCGCCCACCGAGACGTGCACGACCATCCGGACGCTCTGGTCGTTCAGACCGGTGTTGGTCAGGCCGACCGAGTTGCCCCGGGTGACCGCCGCGGCCCAACTGCCCGCCCACTCGCCCCGGTCCGGACGATCGGCGACGGTGGAGGATCCGCCGGCGATGGCGACGACGGCGGGTGTTCCGGTGACCAGTAGCGCCGCGAGGGCGGTGACGACATGCCATCTCTTCGGGGTCGACATGGAACCTCCATCGTGTGGCAGCCCAGGGCCGTCCGCTGACGGCTCCCGCCTGGACGATGGTCCAGAAACCTAGCCGCCGCCGATGACGGGCGTCAATCAACTGATCGACGCGATCAAATGTCCGCCGGGCCTGCGGTTTCGCCCGTCGGCCCGGTCCCGGCACGTCTCCGTCGGCCTAGGCTCGCAGGCGGCGGCGGTGCGGTCGCCGAACGCGCGCCCACCGCCCGCGACGTCACCGGGAAACCGACCCGGAGACCGCCGCTCTCCTGCGATGGGGGTTTGCCGGATGACTGACGGACCCGGACACGCGACCTATGTGGACCGGGCGCTGGACCTGTTCGCCGACTTCGGCGATCGGGAGGCGCTGGTCGGCGGTGGCCGCCGCCTGACCTACACCGAGGCCGCCGCGCGGGTACGCGCGATGGCCGCGACGCTGACCGGGCACGGCGTACGGCCGGGCGCGGCGGTGCTGGTGACCATGGGCAACGCCGTGGAGGGGCCGCTGCTCCAGCTCGCGCTGCACCTGCTCGGGTGCCGGACGATGTGGGTCGCCCCGGTCACCGCCCGCCGGGAGGTCGACGAGTTCGTCCGGCTGGCCCGCCCCGACGCCCTGGTCTACGACGCCCGCGACCCGGCCAGCCTGGGGCCGGAGCTGGCCGCCGCGCTGCCCGGCGTACCGGTGTGCTGCCTGGGCCCCGGCGGTGCGGGCCCGGACCTCACCGCCGACCCGGGCGGTTCCGTGCCGCCGACGACGGAGGTCCGCGCGCCGGAGTCGTTCCTCCAGACCAGCGGCACCACCGGCGCCCCGAAGCTGGTGCACCACACCGAGAGCTTCTACGCCCAGATCCTCACCCTCGCGGCCGACTTCCGCGCCGCCGGCTTCCCGCTGCTGCGGCATCTGTCGCACTCGCCCATGTGGTTGGCCAGCGGCCAGATCACCACCCTGTTCAACCTGTTCACCGGCGGCGTGCTGTTCCTGCGCGACGACTGGGACCCGACGGCGTTCGTGGCGACCGTGCAACGGGAGCGGATCAACTCCACCTTCGTGACCCCGCCGATGCTCTACGAGCTGCTGGACCATCCGACGCTGGTGGACGCCGACTTCTCGGCCATGTTCATGTTCAACGTGGGCGCCGGGCCCGCCGCGCCCGCCCGGCTGCGCCAGGCCATCGCGCGGTTCGGCCCGGTGCTGCGCATCGTGTACGGCCTCAGCGAGGCCGTCGTGATCACCGCGCTGCCCGGCCTGACCGACGACCCGGAGCACCCGGAGCGGCTGCGCTCCTGCGGGCGTCCCTACGGCGACGTGCGGATCGAGATCCGCGACGACGACGGCGTGGTGTTGCCGCCGGGCCAGGACGGCGAGGTGTGGGTGCGGAGCCGGCTGAGCTTCGCCGGGTACCACGGGCAGCCCGAGCTGACCGCGCAGACGCTCGTCGACGGCTGGGTCCGCACCCGCGACATCGGCCACCTCGACGAGGACGGCTACCTCTACCTGGTCGACCGGGCGCACGACATGATCGTGACGCACCGGCGGAACTGGGCCATCTTCTGCCGCCCCATCGAGGACGTGCTGGCGGGGCACCCGCAGGTGCGGGCGGCCGCCGTGATCGGCGTGCCGGACGACGAGGTCGGCGAGGCGCCGTACGCGTACGTGGTGCCCGCGCCGGGCGCGACGGTCACGGCGACGGAGTTGATCGACCTGGTGGCCGCCGACCTGAACGAGATGTGGGCGCCGGTCGGGGTGCAGTTCGTCGACCGGTTACCGGTGAACCGGTCGGTCAAGGTGGACAAGCGGGCGTTGCGCGCCGAGTACGCCGCGCGGCGGGCGGCGGCGGTCGGGGCGTGACCCCCCGCCGGCAGTTGGTCGTCCTGGTCGGCGCGGACCTGATCTCCAACCTGGGCACCCGCATCTCGGTGGTGACCATCCCCTGGCTGGTGCTGGTCACCACCGGCAGCCCGACGAAGATGGGTCTGGTCGCGTTCGCCGAGACACTTCCGTACCTGTTGTCCAGTGCCCTCGGCACGCCCTGGGCAGACCGGATCGGCCTGCGCCGGACGTCGATCCTCTGCGACGCCGGCAGCGCCCTGGCGATGGTCGTCGTCGCGCTCACCCCGTGGCTGGGCTTCGCTCCCCTGGTGGCGCTGGTCGCGGTTGCCGGGGCGCTGCGCGGCATCGGCGACCGGGTCAAGCACGTCATGTTCCGGCCGGTCGCCGAGGCCGCCGGGGTGCCCCTGATCCGCCTCACCTCGGCGTACGACGGGTTGAGCCGGGTGGTGACGCTGTTCGGCGCGGCCGTGGGCGGTGTGCTGATCGCCGCGTTCGGGGTGACCCAGGCGATCCTCATCGACGCGGCCAGCTTCGCGATCTGCGCGCTGCTCATCGGTCTCCTGGTTCGCCCGCCGGCCGCCCCGGCGACGCCCGCCGCGCCGGTGGGCTACCTCCGCGCGCTGCGGGACGGCTTCGGCTACCTCGGTCGGGACCGGCCGCTGCTGGGCATGCTGGTGGTCGTCTCGGCGCTGAACATGGTGGCCAACGCGAGCGTGGCCGTCTACATCCCGTTCTGGGTCGCCCGCGAACTACACGGTCCGAGCGGGCTCGGGCTCGTGCTCGCGGCCTTCTCGGCGGGCGCGCTGCTGGGCAACGTGGCGTTCACCGCGCTCGGGCCCCGGCTGCCCGGCCGGCTGACGTTCCTGATCGGGGCGACGGTCGCCGGCACACCCCGACTGGTCGCCCTGGCGATCAGCGACGAACTGCCGGTCGTCCTCGTGGTGACCTTCCTGTCCGGGATCGGCATCGCGGCGGTCAACCCGCTGCTCGGGGTGGCGCTGTACGAGCGGGTGCCACCGGACCTGCAGACCCGGGTGCTCGGCATCGCCGGTTCGCTGGCCTTCGTCGGCCTGCCGGTCGGCGCGCTCCTCGGTGGCTGGTCGGTGGACGCGTTCGGCCTCACCCCGGCGCTGCTGCTGATGGCGGCGGCCTGCCTGTCGGTCACCGCGCTGCCCCTACTGGCCCGGATGACCACACCGTCGCGGCCCACCCCGGTCACCACGTCCTGACCGCGAAACTGGGTTGCGCACGGGGAACGGCGCCCGCAGGCTCGGGCGGATGAGCGCACCCGCACCGCACACCGACGAGCCGGCCGCCCCACTGATCGACGTCGCGTTGGCACGGCACCTGGTCGCCGAGCAGTTCCCGTGCTGGGCCGACCTGCCCGTACGCCCCGTCGAGGTCGGCGGCTGGGACAACCGCACCTTCCGCCTGGGCGACGAGATGACCGTGCGGCTGCCCAGCGACGAGGGGTATGTAGCTCAGGTAGCCAAGGAGCAGCGGTGGCTGCCGGTGCTCCGCGCAGCCCTCCCGTTGGAGATCCCCGTGCCGCTGGCCCAGGGCCGGCCGGGAGCGGGCTACCCGTACCCCTGGTCGGTGTACCGCTGGATCGACGGGCACACCGCGCGCCCCGAGCGGATCGACGACCTGACCCGGTTCGCGACGGACCTCGCCGCCTTCCTGCGGGCCCTGCGCGCCGTCGACGCCGCCGACGGCCCCGCGGCCGGCCCGCACAGCTTCTGGCGGGGAGGACCGCTGTCCACCTACGACGCCGAGACCCGGGCGGCGATCGAGACACACCGCGACCGGCTCGACGTCGACCCGGTCACCGCCATCTGGCAGGACGCGCTCGATGCCACCTGGTCGGGCCCGACGGTGTGGTTCCACGGCGACGTCGCGTACGCCAATCTGCTGGTCCGCGACGGCCGGCTCGCCGCCGTCATCGACTTCGGCTGCTGCGGCGTCGGCGATCCCGCCTGCGACACGGTGATCGCCTGGACCCTGCTGCACGGCGACAGCCGGGCCGCCTTCCGCGACGCGCTCGACGTCGACGCGGGCACCTGGGCGCGCGGGCGCGGCTGGGCCCTGTGGAAGGCGCTGATCACCCTGGACGGTCCCGACCCCGCCGGTTCCCGCCGCGTGATCGACGAACTGCTCGCCGAGCGCCCCTGAGCGTCAGCGGCCGGCCGCCGCCGGGGTGGCGTGTTCGGCGTGGCAGCGCGGGCAGCGCAGCCGCGACGCGACGGTCCGGGGCACCCGCAGCCGTTGACCGCAGGCGCAGGCGAACACCGGCTGGGCCGACCGCAGGTACTCCTCGCGCGTCCGCCGGGGCCAGCTCCCGTGGCAGCGGTGGCAACGCTTCGGCGGGTAGCTGTGGTAGTGGGCCAGCCCGAACGCGCCCAGGAGCATGACGGTGGCGACGACCGGCAGTCCCAGCAGGACCACCAGGGCCGGCGTCACCGCGCCGGACACCACCGCGCCGACCACCGTCAACAGCAGCACCGGCACGCCGAGCAGCAGACCGGCGAAGCCCCAGGTGAAGGTGAGCAGGGACGGCACGAAGAGCGGCCACACCCCGCCGGGCGTCCAGCGGGCCACCCCGTACCCGCCGCAGCGCGGGCAGTTCGGCGAGGCGGCGTGCGGCACCGACCCCAGCGCCTTCGGCGCGAGCCACTCGACGACCCTCTTGAGGATCTCCTCGACGATTTTGCTGGCCAGTTGCTGCAGCAACGATGTGAGCACGCTGCCACCTCCCGACCGCCGCGTCCCACCGTCATCGTGACCGGCCGCCGCCACCGGCCCCGGCCCAGCGCGCCGACGCCACCGCCAACGACGCCTTTCCGACACGCCATCGTTCGTCCTGCGTTCGCCGCACGGCCGTCCGGGCGTCGACGGCGGCGGCTAGCGTCGTCCGTCGTCACCGGGACGTTCCGCCCACCAGCGCCAGGAGGCCCGTCGCGCATGACGTCGTCATCCACCCGTCGCACCAGCGCCGAGGTCGTCGCCGTACACCGGATCGGCGACAGCGCGCCGCACAGCGCGTTCACCGACCTCGTCCGGCATGCCGGTACGTGGTTCTGCGCGTTCCGCGAGGCCGACGGCCACCTCTCCGACGACGGCGTGATCCGGGTGTTGACCTCTACGGACGCACGGGCGTGGAGGTCCGCTGCCGTCATCCGGGCGGCCGGCGACCTGCGCGACCCACGGTTCGTGGCACGCCCCGACGGGCGGCTGCAACTGCTGGCCGCGACCCGGACCGGGACGTTCACGACACTGTCCTGGATGTCCGACGACGGCCACACCTGGGGTGAGCCCACGCCGGTCGGTGAGCCGGACGTGTGGGTGTGGCAGGCCGCCTGGCACGACGACGCCATGTACGGCGTGGGTTACGCCACCCGGGGGCCGAGGTTCGCCCGGCTCTACCGCAGCGTCGACGGGCTCGACCTGCGGCCGTGGGTGCCGACGCTGTTCGAGGGCGGCTACCCCAACGAGTCCGGGTTGGCCTTCGCCCCGGACGGCACCGCGCACTGTCTGCTACGCCGCGACGGCGACGACGCCACCGCGCGGCTCGGTCGGGCGCACCCGCCGTACCGCGAGTGGACCTGGACCGACCTTGGCGTCCGGGTCGGCGGCCCTTCGTTGCGGCGGCTGCCCGACGGGCGGCTGATCGCCGGCGTACGCCTGCTCGACGGCGACGTCCGCACCGCGATCTGCGCCGTCGACGAGGAGCGCGGTGAGCTGACCGAGCTGGTCGCGTTGCCCTCCGGCGGCGACACCAGCTACCCCGGTCTGGTGTGGCACGACGACCGGCTGTGGGTCAGCTACTACTCCTCGCACGAGGAGCGAACCTGCGTGTACCTGGCCGAGGTGAGCCTGGCCGAGGAGGCGGTGGTCGGCTAGCGTGCCGGCATGCCATCGACGCCGAGCGAATCGACGGACCCGTACTGCCTGCGTCCCGGCGAGGCCGCCGAACTGCTGCACGACCACCCGTGGCGACGGTTCGTGGCACTCGGCGACAGCGTCGTGGAGGGCATGTGCGAGCCGACACCGGGCTACCCGGACGTGCAGTGGGTCGACCGCCTCGCCGCCGAGCTGAGGGCCGTACGCCCCGAGCTGGCGTACGTGAATCTGGGCCGGCGCGGTCTGCGCGCACACCAGGTACGGGCCACCCAGCTCGCTCCCGCGCTCGTCGCCGAACCGGACCTGGCGCTGGTGGTCTGCGGCGGCAACGACGCCTTCCATCCGGCGTACGACGCGGACGCGGTCGACGTCGAGCTGACCGCGATGATCGAGGCGTTGCGGGACGTGGGCGCGGACGTGATCACGATTGGCATGTTCGACGTGTCGCACAGCCCGGCCGTCCCCGAGCACATGTGGGCCGGCCTAGGCGAGCGGATGCGCCGCCTCTCCGCCCACACGGGACGGTTGGCCGAACACCTCGGAACAATCCACGTACACCTCACCGACCATCCGCTCACGGCCGACGCGACCCTCTACAGCACCGATGGCCGCCACGGCAGCGGCCGCAGCGACGCGATAGCGACGGCCGAAACCCTCCGTGCCCTGTCCCGCCACCTCCGAGGCTCACCCCGACCTCGTTGATCATGAAGTTATCGCCGCCGTCATCGGCGTGTCGAGGCAACAACTTCATGATCGACGCAGAAAGGACCGGGTTAGTTGTACAGGAGGATTCCGGTTAGGAGGACTCCGTGGGCCAGGTTGAGGATGCCGTCGCCACCGGGGTAGCCGACCCGCGCCAGGCCGCCGGAGGCCGTTCGGCCGAACAGGTACGGGGCCAGGCTGTACGGGACGTCGGCCGTGACCGTCTCGCCGGTCTCGATCTGCACGAAGTCCATCGGCACCCGGTCGGCCGGCAGGTACTGCTGCAGGATCGCCCCGCCCCGGTCGACGGCCGCCCGCAGACCCTCGACCCAGTCCGACGGGCTCAGCTCGGGGCCGATCAGCACGCCGTGCCCAGCCGAGCCGTCCGCCGGCTTCGCCACCAGCGAGGCCTGCTCGGCGATCGCCCGGTCGAGCACCGCGACGGTCAACGGCACCGTGTACGGCACGTGCCGGCGGATCAGCGTCCGGTCGTCGGCGGGCAGGGTGTCGACGTCCTCCCACAGCCAGGCGAAGGTGGTCTTGTTGCCGAGCAGCCAGGCCGCCGACGACACGTACATCGGCAGGGTGCCGGCGGCGAGGGCGCCGGCCACCGCGTCCAGACCGGCGGTCGGGGTGACCCGGTTGGGCACGAACAGCCGGAACAGCGCGTCGACCGGCGCGCCGTCCACGACCAGGCGGTCGTCGGCGTCCAGGGTGGCGCTGGACAGGGGCGCGATGACCAGGTCGAGGCCGAAGTCCCGGGCCCGGACGGCGAGCGGGCTGAGGATCCGGATGAACGTCTCCGGATCGTCCAGGCCCGGGTAGTCGGCGTCGAAGTCCATCAACAGGGCCAGCCGGGCGCCCTCGGGCAGGTCGAGTTCGTCGCGGATCGCCACGAACCGCTGGTCCAGCAGGGACGGCGCGGCCCGGAGCGGCAGGCCGTCGAGGAGCCCGTGCTCGGTGTAGAGCTGCGCGAACCGTTGGATGACGGTGTCTGCGTCGAACCCTCCCCCGAGGCTGCTGTCGATGTTGTACTCCACGAACTTCGGCACGCCGTCGGTGAAGATCACATCCGGCCGGTACGCGGCCAGCAGCGCCTCGGTCAGCGGCTCCGACTCGTCCAGCAGGCGGGTCTCCCCCGCCGGAACGCCGAGCAACCGGCGCAGCTCGCCGGCGGTGTCCACCCGGCGGCGGCAGGCTTCCAGGATCAGTTGGGCCAGCCGGTCGCAGACGTCGTTCAGCTCCCGCCAGGTGTCGGCGGCCAGCACCGGGGGGCGGGCCAGCCGCCACTGCTTGTTGTAGGTGGCCCGGCCGTGAAAGACGCGCTCCCAGGCGGCTGCGCCGGTGGCCACCATGGCCCGGCGGGCCGGCTCGGGCAGGTCCGTCCACGCTCCGTCAGCCGACGGCCAGGGATAGTTCGGGTCGATCATGAGCCGTCCTTCATGGTCAGGTGGATGGCGGTGGCGAGCTGCTCCCGACCGGGCTGCACGGCCCGGTCCAGGGCGGGGGCGAACGGCAGCACCGCGCCGTCGGGTCGGGTCACCCGGCGCGGTGGGGCGAGCAGCCGTACCCGCTCGACGACCGAGGCGATGACCTCGGCGGCGAAGCCGCAGGAGCGGTTGGCGTCGTCGATGACGACGAGGCGGCCGGTACGCGTCACCGACTCACAGACGCCGTCGATGTCGAACGGATAGAGGGTGCGCGGGTCGAAGACCTCCACCGACACCTCGTCGGCCAGCTCGTCGGCGACGGCGAGCGCGTCGTGCACGAGGTGCCCGACCGCGACCACGGTGACGTCGTCGCCGGGTCGGTGCACCCGGCCCCGCCCCAGCGGCACCGGTTCCAGCTCGGCGACATCGTCCCGGACGTCCATCGCGCCGGCCGGCGCGAACACGACCACCGGGTCGTCGTGCCGGATCGCGGTGACCAACAGGCCGTACGCGTCGGCCGGGGTGGACGGTACGACGGTGACCACGCCGACGTGGGCGAAGAGGCTGTACGGGTGGTCGGAGTGCTGCCCGGCCCAGCCGGTGCGCGACCCGGAACCGGGCACCAGGTAGGTGACCGGCACCGCGCACTGCCCGCCGGTCATCAGCGGGAACTTGTGCGCGTGGTTGACGATCTGCTCGAAGACGAGGAACAGCAGCGACGGGATCTGGAACTCGATCACCGGCCGGAGCCCGGCCAGCGCCGCCCCGGTGGCGAAGCTGGTGAACGCCTGCTCGGACAGCGGTGTGTCGCGGACCCGGTCGGTCCCGAACCGCTTGGCGAGCCCGGTCGTCACCAGCGACGCGCCGACCTGGACGTCCTCGCCGAGCAGGAACACCGTCTCGTCGCGGGCCAGCTCGTCGGCGAGGGCCCGGGTCAACGCCCGCCGGTACGACAGTCGGGGCACCTCAACCACCTCCGGTGCGGACGGTCAGGCCGCTGGCGTACAGGTACGCGAGCGCGTCGGCCGGCTCGGGGTGCGCGCTGGCCAGGGCGAACCGCACCGCCTCGTCGAGGGTCGCCTCGACCTCGGCGTCCACGGCTGCCCGGTCGCCGTCGGTGAGCCGGGCGCCCTGGATGTCCACCGGGTCCCGGGACCGACCCCGGGTCACCTCGTCGGGCGGCCGGTAGTCGAGGCGTACCGCGTGTTCGAAGGTGTGGTGGACGTCGAAGCGGTAGGTACGGGCCTCGATCAGCTCCGGGCCGCCGCCGGCGCGCATCCGCGCGACGGCGGCGGACGCGGCGGTGCGTACCGTCTCGGGGTCCTGGCCGTCGACCTGGACGGCCGGGATGCCGAAGGCGGCGGCGCGGCCGGCGATGCTGCCGGCGACCGCGCCGCCGACCGGCATGGTGGTGGCGTAGCCGTTGTTCTCGCAGACGAACAGCACGGGCACCCGCCAGAGCGCGGCCAGGTTGAACGCCTCCAGCAGCATCCCCTCGTTGACCGCGCCGTCGCCGAAGAAGCTCACGCCGACGGTGTCCCGGCCCTGCCGTCGGCGGGCCCAGACCGCGCCGGTGATGATCGCCCCGGACGCGCCGACGATCGCGTTCGCGCCGAGCACGCCGATGCGCAGGTCGGCGGCGTGCATCGAGCCGCCCCGGCCGGCGTTGAGGCCGGTGACCCGGCCGCACAGCTCGGCGAGCATCCGCGCCGGGTCCGCGCCCCGGGCCAGCACGTGCCCGTGCCCGCGGTGGGTGCCGGCGAGCACGTCGTCGACGCCCAGCGCGGCGCAGACGCCGGCGGCGATCCCCTCCTGACCGAGGTACGGGTGGATGCCGCCGGCGATCTGCCCGCCGTGGACCAGCTCCACCGCCCGCTCCTCGAACCGGCGGATCAGCCGGACCGTGCGGTAGAGCCGGACCGGATCGGCGTCGCTCACGCCAGGCCCTTGATGGCGGCGAGGATGTCGTCCCAGAGCCGGGCGCGGGCGGCGAGGGCGGTGTTGACCGTGTCGGCGCACTCCTGCCACCTGGCGTCGTCGTCGCCGCACAGGTCGGCGAGCATCTGCATGGCCATCGGCGTGTGCTGCTCGCCGTCGACCTCGATGTGCCGTTCCAGGTAGTCGACGAACGTGTGCAGCCGGTTGCTGCGTTCGTTGACGGTGACGACCTGGGTGAACATGTCGGGGATCAGGTCCTCGCGGCCGAACGCGAACGCCGCCGCCTGGCAGTGCACCGGGGTCGACTCGATGATCTGCCAGGTGGTCGCGGCGAACCGGGCGGACGCCGCCGGCGCCCCCGCCTCGGCGAGCGCGTCGGTCACCGGCCGGCCCGCGCGCAGCAGGTCGACGAGGGCGTTCACGGCGGTGGTGTCCGCGCCGGCCTCGGCCATGCCCCGCACGTACAGCTCGAAGTGGCTGAGGTAGCCCTCGCCCAGTTCGTCGCTCTCCTCGACCATGACGATGTCGTTGATGAGCCGGCGACTGCCGGTCGGGCCGGTGGGGATCCACGGCACGCTCACACAGGTCAGCTGCCGCTGCAACGACTTCAACAGGGACATGAAGTCCCAGACCGCGAAGACGTGGTGCTCCATGAAGGTGACCAGCGCCTGGTGGGTGTCCAGGTTGGCGTAGAGCGGGTGCTTGACCACGGCGTCGCGGCGCTCGGTCACCGCCGCCTCCAGCCGCTCGATGCCCGGGTGCGTCCTACCCCAGTCGTACCGTGACATTGTCAACCTCCCTGCTGGGCGCGGTCGCGCCAGATGACCGGGCAGTAGTCGGGGTCCGCGTAGTCCGGCCGCCCCTCGTGGGTGCGGCGGACCAGCACGTCGTGGTTGTACGCGGCGAGCGTGCCGTCCGAGAGGGGATACTCCCGCCAGGCGTTGTCGCCGTCCTGCAGGTGCAGCGAGACCGCCTGTCGGGGACGACCGCTGACGTTGGGGCCGCTGCCGTGGTAGGTGCGGCAGTGGTGGAAGCTCACGTGTCCCCTCGGGATCACCATGGGGATCTTGCGGATCTCCGCGCCGTTGTGCGCGGCGTTCTCGGCCAGCATCTCCTCGAGCTGGCTCCGTTCCCGGTCGGCGAAGTGCCGCACCACGGTGTCGTCGACGCCGATCTCCTTCCACAGGTGCGAGCCGTCGACCATCGTGATGGTGCCCATCTCCTCCCCGCAGTCGTGCAGGGGGATGAACGCGGTGAGCATCTTCTCCGACGACGAGGACGCCCAGTAGTGCTTGTCGAAGTGCCAGGGCACGATGTTGCTGGGCTCGCCCTCGATCGGTGGTTTGAGGATCAGGGTGGACTGGAAGACACGGATCTCGTCGGCCTGGGCCAGGCGGGCGGCCACCGCGCCGAGCAGCGGCTTGCGCAGGATCGCGCCGAGCCCGTCGTGTTCGTGGTGGACGTAGTCGTTGTGCCGCTGTACCGGCCCGTTCGACGGCTCCCAGTAGGCGAGCTTCGGTGGGCGTACCGGCAGCCGGCGATCCCGCTCGCCGTCGTAGTAGCGCCGCGCGGCGGCGGCGAGCGCCTCCACCTCGTCATCGGTGAAGATCTTCTTGGACAGGTACCAGCCGTGCTCGGCGTAGTGCCGCACGTCCTCGTCGGAGGGCAGCAGCGCCTGCTCCGCGGCGGTCAGCGCGCTCACGCCCCCACCCCCTGCGCGGCCAGTTCCCGCTCCTTGGCCTCGTAGAGCGCCTTGATGTTGCCGCTGCCGAAGCCGCTCGCGCCCCGCCGCTCGATCAGCTCCAGGAACAGCGTGCGGCGCACGTGCATCGACTCGGCGAAGATCTGCAACAACTGTCCACCGTGGTCGGAGTCGACCAGGACCCCCAGCTCACGCAGGCGGTCCAGCGGAGCGTCAACCCGACCCACTCGTGCCTGGAGGGTGTCGTAGTAGGCGCCGGGGGTGCCGGCGAAGCGAACCCCCCGCCGTCCGAGGGACTCCACGGCCGCCACGATGTCGTCGGTGCGCAGCCCCAGGTGCTGCACGCCCCCACCGGCATGCTGGTCGAGGAAGGCGTCGATCTGCCCAGGCCGGCGGGTACGGTCCGGCTCCAGCAGGACCACGGTGACGCGGCCCGATGGGCTCTGCACCACCTTCGAGTTCATCCCCTGGCCGGCGACCTCGACGTGCTCCTCGAAGATCTGCGCGAAGCCGAACAGCTCCTCGAAGTGCCGGACCGTCCCGTCGAGTTCCCCGGGCGGCACGCACACCGCCAGGTGGTCGACCTCGGCGAGGACCGCCTCGGCGTCGTCCGGCCCCGGCGGCGTCGGCGTGATCACCCCGGGCAGGAACTCGCTTCGACTCCCCCGACGCTGCACCAGGCGGTGCCGCACGTCGGCGAAGCCCTGCACCTCGGCGGTCACCACCTCGGCGTCCGCGCCGGTGCGGGTGGTCGGTGGCGTCACGCCCGTCGCACCCCGGGCCAGCAGCTCGGCGTACGCGCCCACGACGTCGTCGACCTCGACGGCGACGACCGCGATGCCGTCGCCGTGCCGGTGCACGTACCGGGCCGCCGGATGGTCGACGCTCAGCCCCGAGGTGAGCAGCAGTCGGATGTCGCCGTGGCAGAGCAGCAGCGAGCGCTGCCCGGTCAGCCCGGTCTCCGGGCCGCCCTGCCCGCAGAGCTGGAAACCGACGGCGGTGCTGAACCAGAACGCCGCCTGTCGGGCGTCGCCTACGTAGAGTTCGATGTGGTCGATACCACGGATGTCCATGTCGTCACGTGCCCTTCCCCATGCTTCGCCCGTGTTGCCGTCCGGACGCCCCCAGCCCGGGATGCGCGTCGCTCACCTCCTCGGCTCGGCGACCCGCGCGAGCACCAGGCTCACGTTCTGGCCGCCGAACCCGAACGAGTTGGTCAGCGCGTACTCCGCGTCGGACCGGCGGGGCGTCCCCCGGATGTGGTCACCCGGGCAGGCCGGGTCCAGGTCGTCGAGGTGGTACGTCGGCGGCAGCAACCCCCGACCGAGCGCCAGCGCGGTCGCCGCCGTCTCCAACACCCCGGACGCGCCGAGCAGGTGACCGGTGAGCGCCTTGGTGGAGCTGACCGGCACGCCACCGTCGCCGAACACGTCCGCGAGGGCCGTGGTCTCCGCGATGTCGCCGAGCTTCGTGCCGGTGCCGTGCGCGTTGACGTAGCCGACCGCCGCCGCCGGCACTCCCGAGCTGCGCAGCGCGCCCCGGATGCACGCCGCCGCGCCCGCGCCGTCCGGACGCGGGGCGGTCGGGTGGTACGCGTCGGTGGTCGCGCCGTAACCGGCCACCTCGGCGTACCCCCGGGCGCCGCGCGCGGCGGCGTGCTCGGCACGTTCGAGGACCAGCAGCGCCGCCCCCTCGGCCAGCACGAACCCGCTGCGGGAGGTGTCGAACGGCCGGCTCGCCCGGGTCGGGTCGCCGCCGGCGCGGGCCAGTGCCCGCGCGTTGCCGAACGTGTCGGTGAAGGTCGGGAAGAGCGGCGCCTCACTGGCCCCGCAGACCACCACGTCGGCCTCCCCGCACCGGATCAGCCGGACCGCGTCGGCGACCGCCTGGGCCCCCGAGGCGCAGGCCGTGCCGACCGACGAGCTGTAACCCCGGATGCCGTACGCGATGGCGATCCGCGCCGCCGGCATGTTCGGCAGGATGCCGGTGAGCAGGTACGGGCTGACCGCCGACCGTCCCCGCGCCGCACGGGCCAGCACCTGCGACTCCAGGGTGGCCAGCCCGCCGACACCGCCGACGATCACGCCGATCCGGGAGGGGTCGACGTCGCGGCCCACCTCGATGCCGGCGTCCGCGAGCGCGTCGGCGGCGGTGAGCAGCGCCAGGACCACGGTCCGGTCCAACACCCGGCTCTCCGGGCCGGGCAGGACGCTGCGCGGGTCGATGTCGGGCAGCAGACCGGCGACGTCCAGCGAACCCGACGCCGGATGGCCCTCGGGTGGGCGGGCCAGCCCGGACCGCCCGGTCGTCAACGCCTCGAAGGTCTCCTCGACGCCCCGCCCGACCGGAGAGAACAGGCCCATCCCGGTGATCAGCGCGCTCACGCCGGCGCTCCGCTTCGCTCCGCGCCGGCGCGAGACTCCGAGCGGCTGAGCTGCTTGGTTCGCTCGCTCCGCTCGCTCACGCCGGCGCTCCGACCCGCCCGCTCACGACGCGGCCTCGGTGAGGTAACGCTCCCGCAGGGCCACCTTGCGGACCTTGCCGGTCACGGTCACCGGAATGTCGTCGGAGCGTACCGGCACGACCCGGCGCAGCGTGGCGCCGACGTCCGCGCCGAGGGCGGCGCGCACCCGTTCGGTGCGGTCCTCGGCCTCGTCGGCGCCGGCGGCCAACTCCAGCAGCACGTCGGTCACCACCCGCCCGCCCTCGGCGACGATCACCACCGTGCAGTCGGTGACGTCCGGGCAGGTGGCGAGGATCCGCTCCTCCGACAGCGCGGTGAAGAACCGCCGCCCGTCCCCGGCGTCGACCGAGTCGACCGCGCGGTCCAGGTGGTAGTACCGGCCCTCGGCGTCGGCGCGGACCAGGTCGCCCGTGAGGTACCAGCCACGCTGGCGGAACCGGTAGGTGGTGGCCGAGTCGTTCCAGTAGCCCCGGAACAGCGACGGCGAGTCGACACCCAGGAAACCCACCTCGCCGACCGGCACCGGCTCGCCGTCGGCGTCCAGCACCGCGACCCTGGTGAACTGGTACGGCCGGCCGATGCAGCGGCCGTACCGGTCGGTGTCGGCGCGGTGGGTGATGTGGAACATCGAGTGCCCCATCTCGCTGGAGCCCAGCCCGTCGATGAACAGCGAGCCGGGCACCCGCGCCACCCCGTCGCGGGTGACGGTGTCGTGCCAACCGACTGCGACGAGGCGGCGGATGTGCGGCTCGTGCGAGCAGTCGCCGGTGTTGAACCACAGCCGCACCGAGTCCAGGTCGTACCCGGACAGGTCGAACCGGGCCAGCTCGGCCCAGGTGACCGAGAAACCGAACACCCCGTCGGGACGCCAGCGTTGGATCGCGTCGAGGACCCGCTCGCCGCCCTGCTCGGAGAGCAGGAACATCTGGGCGCGGTTACCCAACGCCTGGTTGACCATCAGCACGGTCGCGGTGTGCGGTGCGGGAAGGGCGTTGAGGATCCGGCTGGTGCCCTGCGCCTGCGGCATGCTCAGCAGGTGCCGGGTGGCCGCGAAGAGGCTGGCGTGGGAGTGCAGCACCGCCTTGGGCACCCCGGTCGTCCCGGAGGTGTGGGTGATCACGATCGGGTCGTCCGGGTGGTGCCGGTAGTGCGGCGGGGCCTTCGCCGGGTCGCCGGTGCCGGCCCGCGCGGGCGTGCCCAGCACCGGTACGCCCAGCTCGTGCCCGGCCAGCAACGCGGTGTGCGCGTCGTCGGCGAGCACCCCGACACCACGCAGCCGACGGATGTACTCGGCGGCGATCTCCGGGCGGAGCTTGCCGTTCATCAGCGCCGGGATCGCGCCGAGCCGGGCCAGCGCCAGGAAGCTGAGCACCATATCGGCGGCGGCGGTGGCCCAGACGGCAACCGGGTCGCGGGGGCGTACCCCCTGCTCGTGCAGCCACGCGGCGCGGGCGGCGACCCGCTCGTCGAGCTGACCCAACGTGAGCGGCGTCTCGGCCGGATGCCCGTCGACGGCGGTGTCGAAGGTCAGCGCCGGCCCGTCCGGGTCGGCGCCGTGCGCCAGCACGCGGGCCAGCATGTTGCCCGCGCCCAGCTCGGTGTCGGCGGCCAACCGGCCGCGCAGTCCCGGTGTCCTCATGGTCGTGCTCCTCCCCCCAGCAGCACCGCGACCGCCTCGGTGGACAGGTCGGGCGTCTGTTCGATCAGGATCAGCAACACCTCGTCGGCGTCGCCGTCGTCGTGCAGTAGTGCCGCCTGCGCGGTGCCCTCGGCGTACGGGTCGCCGGTGGGGCTGAGGCAGACCACCGGGCCGCGCAGTCCCCAGCGGGCCGCGAGGTGCCCGGCGACGCTGTTGGGCACGGACTGGTAGAAGAACAGCGGCCCGATCCGTCCGCCGGCCTCGACCGTCACGCGGACGTGATCGGCGCTGGCCCGGTCACCGCTGGCGCTGACCAGCACGATCGCGGTGCGTACCCCCTCCGGCACCGGCTGGTCCCCGTACCGCCGCCGCAGGCACCGCTCGCCGACCGCCACGACCGTGGGCGCGAACGCCGAGTGCACGAACCCCGGCACCCCCGGCACGACCCCGTCCCCCGGCTCGGGCCAGCGCGCCCGCGCGAGCTCCCGCACTCCCACCTCCCGCGATCTTGCGGTTTCTGTTGTGGATTCGCGTTCTTCGCCGGATTCGTCGGCGCAGAAAGTGCACGATCGCGGGGAGGTGGGGGTGGTCATGGCGCGCCGACCAGGAGCGCGGTGTTGGCGCCGCCGAACGCGGAGTTGAGGGTCAGGGCGTGGGTCACCGGCGCACGGCGCGACGCCGCCGTGATGACGTTGACCGGACACGCCTCGTCGGGGCCCCGCCAGCCGGCGTTGACCGGCAACTCGCCGGCCCGCAGCGCCATCGCCGTGACCACCAGTTCGAGCAGCCCGGACGCCTCCAACGCGTGCCCGTGCAACCCCTTCGTCGAGCTGACCGGCACCTCGTTGGCGTACCCGTCGAGGGCCCGCCGCAGCGCCGCGGCCTCGGCGGCGTCGCTCTGGGCGGTGCCGGTGGCGTTGGCGTTGACGTACCCGATCGCCCGCGGCGGCAGCCCGGCCCGGCGCAGCGCGGCGCTGGCCGCGCGGGCCAGCCCGGCGCCGGTCGGGTCCGGCTGGCACGGGTGGTACGCGTCCCCGGCGCGTCCCCAGCCCGCGACGGTCGCCACCGGCTCCGCGCCCCGCCGCGCCTCGGCGCGGGACTCGACCACCACGGCGGCCACGCCGTCACCGAGCAGCAGCCCACGGCGGCCAGCGCTGAACGGGCGGACCGCGCCGTCGTCGGCGAGGGCGCGGCCGGCGTCGAAGAGCGCGAACTGGTCCGGCTCGACGAGATAACCGGCGGCCACCACCACCCGGTCCAGATCACCCCGGCTGATCAGGGTGGCGGCGTCGGCGACCGCCGTACTCGCCGACACGCACGCGCTGGTGTAGACCCGGGTGTGAGCGGACAGCCCACACCGGGCGGCGAGCTGGCCGGCGAGCGCGGACGGGACCGGCTCCACGCCGGGGGCCGGGCCGCCGTGCACGGCGAGCAGCAGCGCACACCCGGCACGCCGGGCGCGGTCCAGGCCGGCCGTCCGGCAGGCCGCGTCGATCGCGTCGGCCAGCTCGTCGGCGAGGGTTCCGACCTCGGGCAGGGTGGCCGCCACGGTGACCCGGCGTGCGCTCGTGTCGAAGCGACGGATCGGTCCGAAGGCCGGCGTGGCGGCGAGCTGCGCCTCGGCGCCCCGCCCGAGGGCGCTGACCGCGTGCACACCGGTGAGCTGGACGACGGGCGGCTCAGCCATCTGCGGGAGCGGCCAACGACGCCCGCAGGACCGCCAGGGCGTCGTCGACGGTACGGATGCCGGCCAGGTCGTCGTCGGTGAGGTCGAGCTGACGCTGGTAGCGCTGCTCGACGAGGTGCACGAGCCAGGCCAGCTCCATCGAGCCGACCCGGTCCGGGACCTCGTCGGCCGGTTTCGCGGTGAGTTCGGCGAGCATGGTCAGCAGGTCAGCTCGCCCCAGGTCGGGCTGACCGGTCATCAGGCGGCGTCGCGCTTCGCCTCGGCGACGCGGTCGGCGACCATCGTGGTGAACTCGCCGACCGTCATCAGCGCGAGCTTCTCCGATTCGTCGTCGGCGAACGTCAGGCCGAACTGGTCCTCGACGCGGACGGCCAGATCGGACAGGGCCAGCGATTCCAGGTCGACGCCGGACGGGCCGAGCGTGGTGTCGTCGTCGAGCCCCTCGACGTCGTAGTTCATGTCGACGAGCTGCTCGACGACGAAGGCGCGGACCTCGGCTCTCATGGATACCCTCTCTGCGTAAGCCAGGTGACGGTGTCCGATCGGGACACCGCGTTGGTCTGGGTCGGTGGGGACACCGGCGGTCGGCCGGATCCCGCCGTACGGTCGCCGCGCGCGGGTGTCGGCGCGCTTGGCGGCGCGGGTGTCGGCGTCGAGGTGGCGCAGCGGGCCGGTCACGACGTCACCGCCGAGCGCAGCGCGTCCGTCGAGCGGACCAGCTTGCCGGTGGTGGTACGGGGCAACGCGTCGAGCAGGCGCAACACCCGGGGTCGCTTGTAGCCGGCCAGCCGTTCGGCGAGGAGCTTGTCCAGGACCTCCTCGGACAGCGGGCCGTCGGGCTGGACGTAGGCGGTGATGCCGTCGTCCCACACCACCACGGCGGCGGCCACGCCGGGCAGCTGGGCGACGGTCGCCTCCACCTCGGTGAGGTCGACCTTCATCCCGCCCACCGAGACCTGCGAGTCGAGGCGGCCGCGCACGGTGACCAGGCCGGTGTCGGCGTCGACGGTGCCGGCGTCGCGGGTGTGCAGCCAGCCGTCGGCCCAGCGGGTGGGGTCGCTCAGCCCGACGTACGGCGATGCCGGGCAGGACACCCACAGCTCACCGCCGGACTCGCGGACCTCGATGCCGGGCGCGGGGGCGATCGACGGGCGGTGCGCGCCGTGCAGGTCGGTGCCGATGACCCCGACCTCGGTCATCCCGTACATGTTGCCCAGCGGCACCCCGTACCGGTCGGTGAACGCCCGCGCCACCGCGGCCGGGACCAGTTCGCCGCCGGTGGTCATCCGCCGGAACTGCGGCAGCGGACCGGTCGGCCGGCTGGAGGCGAGCAGACCGATGTGGAACGGCACGCCCAGCACCGTGGCCGGCGTGGCCTGGGCGGCGATGGCGGCCAGCACCGCGTCGCCGCTGAGCCGCTGCGGCGGCACCAGCTCCACACCGGCGTGCAGACCGTAGAGCAGGCCGCCGACCAGGCCGAGCACGTGCACCATGGAGGGCAGCAGGATGATCCGCTCGCCGGGCAGCGCCACCCCGTCGATACGGGTGTAGCGGCGCACCTCGGCGACCAGGTCGGCGGCCGTACGGCCGATCACCTTGGACGGGCCGGTCGAGCCGGAGCTGAGCTGGATCACGGCGTGGCCGCTGACCGCTGGGCCGTCCGCGTACCGGGTGACGCTCTCGGTGACGTCGACGAACACCTTCAACGCGCCCCCGCCGGTCCGCAGCGGGGCGACGACCACCTGCGGGGTGAGCCGGGCAAGCGCCCGGTCCACCTCGTGGTCGGTGAGCCGGTGGTCGAGCAGGATGGCCTGCGCTCCCGCCCGCCAGGCGGCGAGCAGGTTGACGACGTACGCCAGCGACGGCGGCAACCGCAGCGCGGCGGCGCCACCGGGACGCAGTCCGGCAGCGGTCAGCCGGTCCTGCGCGGCGGTCACCAACCGGTGCAGGGTGGCCCGGTCGATCGGTTCCGGCAGGCGGAGACAAACATCGGTTGGACGGCCGGCGAACAGGACTTCATCCACCCAGCCGGGGTCATCTACCGTAAGGTTTTCGGCGACATGATTCATTGCCCCCACCATTCGACCCGCAGCGCAAAGTAGGGCATAGGAGCCAATTTCTGGCATCTTTCGAGGTGCTGCCGGAACCCTACGACAGCCACGTTGAGCATCGCTAGATGCAAATGGCTAGATCAATTTGAGCGCCCGGACCGATTGCCGCATACCGCCGCCCACCACTCGTTCCCACCTGCCGACCATGATCGACTCGACTTCCTGGAAGTCGGGCTGTCCCCCGGGACCGGACACCGCAGTCTCCGGGATGCCGAGTCGATCAGGGATGGGTGAGGCCGATTCGGCCCCCGACTGCGCACGTTCGCTCGGCAACTCGACCAACGGGCCGCAGCCTTGTCCCTCATTCCGGACACTTCCCGCGCCAGCCCGATCTGATACTGGGAGATTGACCAGCAGGCAGACGACCCGATGAACGTCAACGTTGGCGGCGTTCGGCGTACCCGCGTCCGACGGCGACGCGGACGCGCGGCGCGGTACGACGCCCACTGCCTACAGGTACTCGGCTGCGATCTCTTCCGCTTCGTTCACGAACTCGTCGAGTTCGGACGGCGACAACTTCGCCTCTAGAAGTAGCTGTCCAAGAACGAAGACCTCAGCTGCGATCACGGTTTCCGCGGGGATGTTGTCGGCCAACTCCTCCTCGCCCAGGGCGGCGCGGATGAGGCCCTCCATTTCGAGGGCCGGCAAAGTGCCGCCGTCCTCGTACTGAGCACGGGTCGCGGCGACCCAGCCAGCCACCTCGGTCGGGGTGGCGTCGGGCGCGAAGCGCCGGTGGACGGCGAGGGCGAACGCCGCCCCAACGACCTGGAGCCCGCCGACCCAGCCACTCGCGCCGATCTCTCCCACCAAGGTATCGGCGGCATCCCAGTCAGCTCGGGCCAACGCCCGGATCAGATCGCTGAGCGCACTAACGTCCACGTCTCCAGAACCTCGCAATCAGTCTGCCGGTCGCCGCTGCGAGCCGGTTTGCCGCCACACCTGCCAACAAGCCGACTACAACGAGGTTTCCTGCGGCCTCCGAACCATCGATCTTCGCTCGTGGCGTCGGGGGCGGGGCGGCGGGGGTGCCGGTGCCTGTCGATTGTGTCCCTGAAGGGCCTTTAGGGTTGATGAAGACCTTGATCAACTTCTGTGTCTTGTCGGTGGCGTTAGCTGCGTGCTCCTGCAGATCGTCCGCTTTCCGCAGTGAGCGGTTGACCCAGCCCCGCGCCCTGGCGCGAGCAAGAGCTCGCCGGTCGCTGTCCGTCAGCAGGTCCTCCCCGCCTGGTGGCCCGGACGCGGCCTCCGCCGATCGCGGCGCCGAGCCGGGAGCGATGACGTTCAGAAAGTCGGCCACGTTCCGGGCGGCGTCGCTGCTCAACCGAGCGATCCGCTGGGCCTTGTCGGCGCCAGTGCGGCTCTGGCTGACCGCCGCACGTAGCTTGGGATGGTCGGTACCCCTTCCCACAGCGGAATACCGGGCGTGCCCCTCGGCGACGTCCGTTGCGGCGCGGACTGCCTGGACCGCAATCGCGTCCAGGCGGTCGATCGTGGACCGGAGTTGGGCCACGACCTGACCGAGCAGGTCGCTCATCCCAGCGCCCTGCCGAACTCGTCAGCGCTCTTCTGAGCAGAGGTGATGACTCGCATCGTCAACGTCACCTCACGTACCGCATCGACGACGGCCTTGCGGGCCTTCTCGGCTTCTTCCCGCCGACTGTCATACAAGGTGACGAGCATGAGGCCAGCGGCTTCATCCAGAGACTCGCCGACTTCCTCGACAATCGTTCTGCCCTGGTCGAGCAGTTGGCTCGCCTCTCCGAGGGCTGCCTTGACCTCGCCGATGCTCATAGTCAGCCAAGGATGTTGATGTACTGCCGGGCCGCCGCGGTGCTGCCCTGGAGGGTCGTGGCTGCCTCGGTCAGACGTTGCTTGCTCTGCTCGGCTCGGGCGATCGCCTCAGCGATGGCCGGATGGCCAGTGCCTGCGGATACCGCGCGCAGCCGAGCGAGCACCTGGTCGGTGCCGTCGATGGCGGCGCGGATCTGGCTCGTCGTCGTGACGCTCTGCTCGGCTGCCTGGGCGAGCGCGGCTTTGACTTGCTCGATGCTGGCCATGCCGTCCTTCCGGTCGATCGCACGGCGAGGGGCACCGGCGTTCTGCACGGGCAGTAGCGACGCAGACACTACCCAACATGAATCCCTCTCCGTAGCCCCGTCTCGGGGCGTCGCGCTAGCCCGGTTTGATGCTGGCGAGCTGGACGAGAAGTTGAATCAGCCGATATGCCTCGGCGGCGTCGACGGCGCGGAAGGCGACCGTCCGGCCGCCGCCGACCCGGGTCACACCCGGCACCAGAACGGCGAGGTCGACCATGTACGGACCGTATAGATCGACCTCCACGTCCAACGGCCCGGACATCGTCCACGGGGGAATCGAGGCGCGGCGGGTGATGGCATCGGCGGCAGCGTGACGCAGCCGCTCGCGCACCTCCTGCGGATGCAGAGCCACCGCGGCGGCCTGGCCCAGGGTCTGCTTGACAGCGACGGTGACCGCCGAGGGCACCAGCTCACCGAACTCGGCGCAGGCGGCGTCATCTCCACTGAGCAGGACGACCGGCACGTCCAGGTGCCCTGCCATGGCGGTGTTGAGGCCGATCTCGCCTAGTGACCGACCCGCCACGCGTACGTCGAGGATCGCGTCACTCATCGTGTGGGCCAGCACGGCAGGGCCGGCACCGGCCCGAGCGTGATAACCGATGAACATGACGGCATCCGTGTGCTCGTCCAGCCCGGCCAGCATGCTCAGCGGGCGCGGCTTGCCGCGCAGGAGGTGAGCACGGCGGTCGAGGTCCTCCGGCAGGATGTTGCGGAACGACCCGTGCGCGTCGGCAACCCACACCACGGCGTCAGGTGCGGCATCGAGAACGCCAGCGATGACCGCGTTCGCCTCGGCGGTCATCACAGTCCGACCGCGCTCGTAGTCGTACCGATCGGGGTTCGTCTCGGTGGGATGCACGATCCCGGAGATGCCCTCCATGTCGACGGAGATCAGTACCTTCATGGCTCTGGGAGCCTACGCGCTCCCGATGGGTCACGGCGGTGTGCGCGTCAGCCAGCACGTGCCACGCTCCGGTGACGTCGCCGCTGTCGAGTTGGGCACGGGGCGGCGTCGACGAGGTGCGCCGCCCGGTGTTCGGCGGGCAGCAGGGGCCAGTCGGTGCGGTCCGCCCCGGTTGTCTCGCCGGTCACCGCGACTCGGCTGAGGGGCTCCGGGAGAAGATCCGCCGCAAAGCCTGACATATCCCTGACCTGCGTCGTCATATTGGTGAGGGCGGCGACCGGCGGCCCGGGACGGAGTGCGAAATGAAGGTTTTCATCGCTGGTGGGCGCGGCCGTGTCGGCACCCCCCTTGCTGACAAGCTGGAGGCCATGGGCGTCGAGGTGGTCTCGGGAGGACTCGATGACGGGATCGACGTGATCTCTGGCGAAGGGCTCGCCGAGGCCCTCGTCGGGGTTGACACCGTCGTGAATGTCCTGAACACCCCCCGCTTTGATGCGGAGGGGGCAATTTCGTTCTTCGAGGGGTCGACCAACAATCTGGATACGGAGGGCAAGCGGGCCGGGGTGCGTCATCACGTCCTGCTCTCCATTGTCGGCGTCGGACAGGGAGACGCGTCCGAGATTGGGTACTACCTCGGCAAGGTAGCGCAGGAGAAGGCCGCGCGATCCGGTTCGATTCCCGCAACCATCATCCGCGCCACTCAATTCCAGAGCTACATTCCCATCCTCATTGACCAGCACACTACGGACGCCAAGGTTGTCGCTCCCAGATCGTTGATCCAACCCGTCGAGCTGGACGAGGTCATCGAGCTGCTCGCCGAGGCCGCCACGAGATGGGAGCCGGGAAGTGAGGTCGAGATCGCTGGGCCCGACCGCTTCTACCACGATGACCTCTTCCGTGCCACCCTGGTTGATCGCGGAGACAACCGCGAGGTGGTGACCGTGGACGCGGAAGGGGCACCCGATGCCATGGTTCCACGTGGCGCCTACCGGGTAGGCACTGTGCGGTATCCCATTTCAGGGATCCCCACCGTCTGAAAAGGCACCCAATGTCGGAGGATTTTCCCATCGAATCCGCAGGGTCTGAAAAAGCCGAGCGCGATGAATCGCGGGCCTTCGATTCCGTCGCCGCCGAACGACGCCATTTGATGTCGCTGGCGTTTCGCATGATGGGCACCCTGGCCGACGCTGAAGATGTCGTGCAGGAGACGTATGTCAGGTGGTACCGCCTGGATGCCGAGGAACGCGAAGCGATCGCCACACCCGCTGCGTGGTTGATGCGAGTGGCGAGCCGGATCTCACTCGACATGCTGAGCTCCGCGCGGGCACGACGGGAGACGTATGTCGGACAATGGCTACCGGAGCCGGTCCCATTCGACCTCTTTGCGGATGCGGCGACGGGGCCAACGAGCTCCAGTCATATCGCCGCCGATCCGCTCGATCGCGTTTCCCTCGACGAAACGGTCAGCATGGCTCTGCTGACGGTCCTTGAGTCCATGACCCCAGCCGAGCGAGTGACGTTCGTACTGCATGATGTATTCGGTGTGCCGTTTGGCGAGATTGCTGGCGTGGTAGGCCGTTCACCCGGCGCCGTCCGGCAGTTGGCGACGTCCGCACGTCGGCACGTTCGAGAGAAAAGGCGGGCGCAGGTTTCCCCGCGACAGCATGGTGAAGCTGTTCGGGCGTTCCGCGACGCAACGGTTGGCGGGAACATCAAAGAGCTGTTGCGCGTATTGGCCCCAGATGTAGAACTGCGAGTAGACGGCGGCGGATTCGTCAATGCCGCACCTCGGGTCATCCGTGGTGAGGACCATGTAGCGCGGTGGCTCATGGGAGTGATGCGCAAGCAACCCGCCCTCCGTTTTGAGCGACGCGACACGGCCGACGGTCTCGGATACATGCTGACGGACGGGGAGCGTCGTTATGGGATGGCCACCTTTGACGTCAGTGCTGAACGTGTCACGAATGTCTGGCTGATGCTCAATCCGCTGAAACTGACGAGTTGGTCACTGGGCCAAGAGTGGTCGGGTTGATCGACAGCAGGTCGCCGAGGTGGGGGCATCCACCCGCTCCGGATACCCCCACCTCGGCGATCTGGAGTGGATCAGAGCCCTGCGGCGGCGGCGAGACGGGCCTCGTCCGGGGTCTGGGCGTGGATGTGGAAGCGCAGCGACCGGGCGTCGGTGAAGCACTCCCGCATCGGTCGCACCAGGTCGCGGTGCTCCTCGGTGCGCTCCCACGCCTCGAAGTCGGCCAGGCTCGCCCACTCGCTGGTGATCAGCCACTGCTCCGGGTCGGTCGACGAGCGGCACACCTGGTCCACCAGGTGCCCCGGCACACCGTCGGCGACCAGGTGCCGGATCTGCTCGTACGCGGCCAGAAACGCCTCCGTACGCGGCGCCGGCACCCGGACCAGGAAGACCACTCGGGCCCGCTGTCCGCTCACGGCGTCTCTCCTTCCGTCGGCGCGGCGCCCCGCAGGACCAGCGCGCTGTTGAATCCGTCGAAGCCCCGCGCGCAGACCAGCGCCAGCCGGCTGCGCGGCCGGCGGTGCTCACGCAGGAAGTCCAGCTCGCACCCGTCGGCGACCTCGTCGGGGCCGGCCGAGGCGGGCAGCGTGTCGTGCGCGAACGCGAGCAGGGCGGTGGCCACGTCCAGTGCCGAGCCGCCCTGGTGGGCCCGGCCGGTCAGCGGTTTCTGGGTGGTGACCGGGGGCGGCCGGTCGGCGAAGACGGCGCGCAGCGCCGCCGCCTCGCTGCGGTCGTAGCGGAGTACGCCGAGGGCGTCGGGCAGCACCACGTCGATCGCGGTCGCCGCGACGCCGGCGCGGTCCAGGGCCAGCCGCATCGCCCGCGCGTACTGGATCGGGTCGCCGGCGCTGTCGGCGGTGGTGTGCGCGGCGTCGTGGGTGGCCCCCCAGCCGCTGACCTCGCCGTAGATCCGGGCGCCCCGGGCCAACGCGTGGCCCAACTCCTCCACCACGAAGACCGCGCCGCCCTCGGCCGGCAGGTAGCCGCTGGCCGTCGCGTCGAACGGCCGGTACGCCCGCTCCGGGTCGGCGACGTCGCTGAGCAGCCCGGAGCGCAACTGGCAGGCCAGGGCGTACGGGCTCAGTGGACACTCGGTCGCCCCGGCGATGACCACCGGAGTCCCCCGGCGCACCGCGCGGGCGGCGTGCGCGAGGCTGTCCAGCCCGCCGGCCGCCTCCGCGACCAGCACGCCGCTCGGACCCTTGAACTGGTGGTGGATGGAGAGCTGTCCGACGCTCGCCGCGTAGAACCAGGCGATCGACTGGTACGCGCCGACGGTGCGCGACGGCCCACCCCAGAGCCGTTGCAGTTCCCGCTGCCCGAACAGGTTGCCCCCGGACGAGCTGGCCAGGGCGACCGCGTAGCCGTACGGGTCGGGTGCCCGCTCGGGCAGCCCGGCGTCGGCCAGCGCGAGGCGGGTGGCGGCGAAGCCGAGGTGTGTCCATCGGTCGGTCTGCACGAGTTGCCGGCTCTCGGCGTAGGACTCGGCCGCGAAGTCGGGCACCTCGCCGCCGAGGCGGGTGGGGTAGCCGGCCGGGTCGAAGAGCGTGATCGGCCCGGTGCGCCGGGTGCCGGCCAGGACGGTACGCCAGTGCGCGTCCGCGCCGACGCCGCTGGGCGCGACCACACCGATTCCGGTGACGACCGCCCGGGCGGTGCTCACGCCGCCGCCGGAAGTCGGCGGAACACCATCGCCGACTGGAAGCCACCGAACCCGCTGCCCACCGACAGGGCCACGTTCACCGGCACCTCCCGTGCCTCGTTGGGTACGTAGTCCAGGTCGCACTCGGGGTCACGGGTGCTCCAGTTGGCCGTCGGCGGCACCACCCCGAACTCGATCGCGAGGGCGCAGGCGGCCATCTCGATCGACCCGATCGCGCCGAGCGAGTGCCCGACCATCGACTTGATGGAGCTGATCGGCACCCGGTACGCGGCCTGGCCCAGCGCCCGCTTGAACGCGGCCGTCTCGTGCCGGTCGTTCTGCCGGGTGCCCGAACCGTGCGCGCTGATGTAGGAGACCTGCTCCGGGATGATCCGGCCCTGCCGCAGCGCGTCGCTGACGGCGAGGCCCATCTCCAGCCCGTCGGGGCGCAGCCCGGTCATGTGGAAGCCGTTGCTGCGGCTGGCGTAGCCGGCGACCTCGCAGTAGACGTGGGCGCCCCGCCGTCGGGCGTGCTCGGCCTCCTCGAGCACCAGCACGGCCGCGCCCTCGGCCAGCACGAATCCGTGCCGGTCGGCGTCGAACGGGCGGGAGGCGTGCGCTGGGTCGTCGTTGTCGGGACTGGTCGCCTTGATCGCGTCGAACGAGGCGACGGTGACCGGTGAGATCGGCGAGTCGGCCGCGCCGGCCAGCACGATGTCCGCCTCGCCGTCCACGATCATCTGGTGGGCGTAGCCGATGGCGTCGATGCCGGACGTGCAGCCGGTGGAGACGACCTGCGCCGGGCCGTGCAGGCCGTGCCGGCAGGCCACGTCGGCGGCCAGGCTGCTGGGCACCAGCGCCTGGTACAGGTATGGGCCGCCGAGTGCCGCGTCGACCAGCCACCGCCGGCCGTGCTCGCTGACCCGCACGTACTCCTCTTCCAGGGCCATCGTGCCGCCCACGGCGGTGCCGAGCACCACCCCGGCGCGGTCCCGCTCGGCGTCGGTAAGCACCAGGCCGGCGTCGGCGATGGCCTCGGTGGAGCAGGCCAGCGCGAACTGAACGTAGCGGTCGGCGCGACGCCGCTCGGCGTCGGTGAGCCCGGCGGCGACCGGGTTGAAGTCACACTCGGCGGCGATCTGCGAGCGGAACGGCGACGGGTTGAAGAAGCTGATCCGCCGGGTGGCCGTACGCCCCTCGGTGATGGTCTTCCAGAACCGGTCCCGGCTGGCGCCGCCGGGGGCCACGACGCCCACGCCGGTCACCACGGTGCGACGGCCGGTCACCGCGCCACCTCTGTTCGCGACTGCGGGGCTCGCAAACCCGGCTCACTCCTCGCGCTCACGACCCACCCCCTGTTCGACGAGTTCGGTGTCGACGTGCCCCAGCTCGGGGCGCGGGGCCAGGGGGCCCAGGTGGAAGACCACCTCGGCCGGCTCCGTGCCGGTGTTGCGCAGCCGGTGCCGCACGTTGACCGGTACGAACAGCGCCTCGCCGGTGGCCACCTGCGTGGGCTGGTCGTCGAGGTCCACGGTGATCGCGCCGCGAGCCACGTACAGGAACTCCTCGCTGTAGGGGTGGTAGTGCTCGGCGATCCGCTCCCCCGGCGCGAGGGTCGCCACCCCGAGGAAGCCGGAGGTGCTGCCGACGGTGCGGGGGCCCAACAGCACCCGCAACTCACCGCCGCGTCGCCGGTCCGCCGGTACGTCCGAGGCCGCTATCAGCCGGGTGCCCAGGTCACTCATCGCCGGCCTCCCCCGCGGCAGAGCCGGCCTGCGCCGGGGCGGAGCCGGCCTGCGCCGAGGCGTCGCCGTCGACGGAGCCGGCCTGCGCCGGAACCGAGCCGCCGGCCGGGCCGCTCCGGCCGGCGCGTTCCCGGGCGATCCGCTCCACCCGGTCCTTGATCACGGCGAGTTGGATGACGCTGTTGGTGTTGATCCGCTCGGTCATGGCGGCGTTGTCGACGGGCGCGGTCGGCTTCATGGCGAAGTCCTGCGTCCAGGTCATCCGGGTGCCGCCGGCCTCCTCGGTGTAGCGCCAGTGGATCCTCATGTACTCGAACGGCCCGGTCTCCACCCGGTGCGCCCGCACCTGACGGCTCACCGGGTCGGCGGTGCGTTCGCTGACCCAGCTCCACGCCACCCCGTTCTCGTCGGGGTACATGGTGAGCCGGAACCGTACGGTGTGCCCGTCGCGGTGCAGGATCTCCACCACGGCGTACTCGGTGAACAGCTCGGTCCAGTTCGCCACGTCGTTGGTGACGTCCCAGACCAGCGCGAGCGGCGCGTCGATGAGCACGGTGTTCTCGGTGTGCCCGGGCGGGTCGGTACGGCGGGCGACCAGGTCGGCCACCGCCGCGATGCTCAGTTGCCCGGCCTGCTCGGGGATGCTCACCTGCCACCGGTCGGCGACGACCGCCGAGAGTTCCAGCAGGGCGAGCGAGTCCATGCCGAGTTCCTCCAGCGACGCGGCGGGCGTGCGGGCCGCGGCCTCGGCGTTCAGGCCGCAGTGCGCCACCAGGATGTCGGTGATCTCGGCGGTCATCGGGCGACCATGGGTGACGGTCATCGGGTCCTCCTGTGGGTTACGTCGGGCTCCGCGGCGGGCGCGGCGCGGGGTGTTGGGGTGGCCGCCGGCCGCGACGCGGGCGCGGCGAGCAGGCGGTCGACGAGGCCGGTGGTGTAACGGCCCTTGCGGAACCCGGCGTCGTCGAGCACCCGCCGGACGAACGGGATGGTGGTGTGCACACCCGGACCGGCGATGTCGAACTCGTACAGCGCGCGTTCCAGCCGGTTGAGCGCCGACTCCCGGTCGGGCGCCCAGACCACGACCTTGGCCAGCAGGGAGTCGTACCAGGGGCCGACCAGGTAACCGGCGCGGGCGTGGGTGTCCACCCGGGTGAACGGGCCGCCCGGCGGGGTGAACCGCTCGAGCCGTCCGGGGGTGGGGGCGAAGCCGCGTGACGGGTCCTCGGTGTTCACGCGGCACTCCACGGAGACGCCGCGCAGGTGTATCTCCTCCTGCCGCCACCGCAGCGGCACGCCGGCCGCGATGTGCAGTTGCTCGTGCACCAGGTCGATCCCGGTGACCATTTCGGTGACGGGGTGCTCCACCTGGATCCGACAGTTGATCTCCAGGAAGTGGAAGCGTTCCTCGGCGTCGACCAGGAACTCCAGCGTGCCGGCGCCGACGAAGCCCACCTCCAGCGCGCCCCGCAGCGCGGTCTCGGCGATGGAGTCGAGCGTCGCGGCGGACAGCGCGGGGGCGGGGGCCTCCTCGACGAGTTTCTGGTGTCGGCGCTGCACCGAGCAGTCCCGGGTGCCCAGGTGCACGCCGTTGCCGTGGGCGTCGCAGAGCACCTGCACCTCGACGTGCCGGGCCTCGGTGAGGTAGCGCTCGACGTACACCCGGTCGTCGCCGAAGGCGGCCTGGGCGGCGGCCCGCGTCCGCGCGTACGCCCGGGCCAGCTCGGCCGGACGGCGCACCACGGTCATCCCCCGGCCGCCGCCCCCGGCGGCGGCCTTGACGATCACCGGGTAGCCGACGGCGTCGGCGACCTCGGCCGCCGCCGCGGCGGTGGCCACCGGCGCGACGCTGCCCGCCGGCAGCGGCAGTCCGGCCCGGCTCATCAGGGCCCGGGCCGAGGACTTGTCGGCCAGCGCCGCCATCACCGCCGGCGGCGGCCCGATGAACGTCAGCCCGTTGTCCGCGCAGATCTCGGCGAAGTCGGCGTCCTCGGAGAGGAACCCGTATCCGGGGTGGATGGCCTGCGCGCCCACCTGGCGGGCGGCCTCCACGATCGCGGCGGCGTTGAGGTAGCTGCGCCGGCTGGACGCCGGTCCGATCCGGACGGCCTGGTCGGCGAGGCGGACGGCCGCGGAGTCCGCGTCGGCGGCGGAGTAGACCACCGCCGTGCGGACGCCGAGTTCCCGGCAGGCCCGCAGCACCCGCAGGGCGATCTCGCCCCGGTTGGCGATAAGAACGGTCTCGAACATCGCCACCCCCGCCGTCAGGCCGGATCCAGCTCGACCAGTGGCTGGTCGTACTCCACCGGCTGACCGTCCTCGACGAGGATCGCGACCACCCGGCCGGCCCGGTCGGCGCTCACCTCGTTCATCAACTTCATGGCCTCGACGATCGCCACCGGCTGACCGGGACGGACCAGGTCGCCGACCGCGACGAACGGCCCAGCGCCCGGCTCCGGCGCGCGATAGAACGTGCCGACGATCGGCGCCCGGATCGCGGCGCGGCCCGGAACCGGGGGGCGGATCAGCGCGGCCGGCGGACCGGGCGCGGCCGCGGTCGGCGGCGGCGTGGCGGCGGCCACCGGCAGGGCCGCAGGTACGCCCGAGCCGCCGACCGGCTCGTCCGGATGCCACTCGATCTCGAGCACGGTCGCCCCGCTGCGCAGCCGGATCCGGCGTACCGGCCCGGCCAGCTCGGCGAGCAGGTGCCGGGCCTGTCGGCGTAGCCCGGCCAGCACCTCCTCGCCGTCCGTGTCGGATCCCTGGGATCCGTCCGCCCGGACGCGCCCGTCGACGTCCGCCCGGCCGTTCGGGCCGTCGGCGGTGGACACCGTCGCGCCGGCCGTCATCGGGCACCCGCCTGGTTGCCGGCGCGGGTGGCGCCGAACCGACGGAAGCGCTGCCGTCGCAGGCGGACCAGCATCGCGGGCGGAACGTCCAGCAGCGGCAACAGATTGGCCAGCAGGGCGGCGCGCAGCCGCCGGGCGGTCTCCGCCGGGTCGTCGTGGGCGGCCGTCGCGGGCTCGGAGACGATCTCGTCGACGACGCCGAGGCGACACAGGTCGGGCGCGGTCAGCCGCAGCGCGCGGGCCGCCTGTGGGGCGGCGGAGCGGTCCGGCCAGAGGATGGCGGCGCAGCCCTCCGGGCTGATCACCGAGTAGACGGCGTGTTGGAGCATCAGCACCCGGTCGGCGACGCCGAGGGCCAGCGCGCCGCCGCTGCCGCCCTCGCCGGTGATCACCGTGACGACGGGGGTCGGCAGCACGGTGAGGGTGAGGATGTTCTCCGCGATCGCCGCCGCCTGCCCCTGCTCCTCGGCGCTGATCCCCGGGTCCGCGCCGGGCGTGTCGATGAGGGTGACCACCGGCAGGCCGAGTCGCGCGGCGAGACGCATCAGCCGCAACGCCTTGCGATGCCCGGCCGGGCTGGCCATGCCGAAGTTGCGGGCGACCAGGTCGGCGGTGGTGTGCCCCTTCTGGTGGCCGATCACCATCACGTGCCGCCCGGCCAGGCGGGCGATCCCGCCCACGATGGCCGGGCAGTCCCCGCCGAGCCGGTCGCCGTGCAACTCGACGAACCCGTCGAAGACCGAGTCCAGGTAGTCCAGGGTGGTGGGTCGGCCGGGGTGGCGGGCCGTGCGCACGGTGTCCCACGCGTCGCGTACCGCCGGCTGCGTGCCGTCGTCGGCCGCCGCCGTGGGCGGTCGCTGCCCGTCGGCCACCGCCGGCGGGACCGCGTCCACCAGACGCTCGTGGTGTCGCGCCGGCTCCTGACGGGGTACGGACGCCCGCGCCGGACGGCCGGTGCGGGCCGCGGCCAGCAGCGCCGCCAGCCGACCGCGCAACGACCGGCGCTGCACCACCATGTCGACCTGCCCGTGACGCAGCAGGAAGTCAGCGGTCTGGAACCCCTCCGGCAGGGCGCGACCGGTGATCTGACGGATCACCCGTGGACCGGCGAAGCCCATCCGGGCGCCGCTCTCGGCGAGCACCAGGTCGGTGTTGGTGGCGAAGGATGCCGCCACGCCGCCGTAGGTCGGGTCGGTGAGCACGCTGACGGTGAGCAGGCCCGCCTCGCGCAGGGCGGCGATCGCCTGGCTGACCGTGGCCATCTGCATCAGCGACAGGGCGCCCTCCTGCATCCGGGCGCCGCCGGACGCGGTGACCAGGATGAGCGGCACCCGGTCGTCGAGCGCCCGCTCGGCGGTGCGGGTGATCAGCTCGCCCACCGCGGCGCCGAGGCTGCCGCCGAGGAAGCGGAAGTCCATCACCGCCAGGGCGGCCGGGTGCCCGCCGATGGTGGCGGTGCCACAGAGAACAGCCTCGGGCAGGCCGGTGGCGGCCCGCGCGGCGGTGAGCCGGTGCGGGTACGGGAGCACGTCGACGAAGTTCAGCGGGTCCGCCTCGGGTATCCGGTCGGGCAGCAGGCGCAGCGAGCCCGGGTCGACGAGCTGCCGCAGCCGCTCCGGCGCGCCGAGGCGGGAGTGCTCCCCGCACTCCGGGCACACGTCCAGGTTGCGGCGTAGCCGCTTGCGGTAGAGCAGGCTCGCGCAGCCGGCGCAGCGGGACCAGAGCTGCTCCTCCTGCCCCGCGGCGGCGGTCACGAGCGCCCTCCGGCGTCGAACCGGTAGAAGCAGCGCGCCATCGCGTCGCGCGGGGAGCGCCAGGTCGGCAGGTACGGCGAGACGTACGGCCGGAGCCGGTCGCTGACCCGGATGAACTCGGGGTGGCCCCGGGCGGCCTCGACCGCCGGCTGCGCCGGCTGCTCGGTCTCGAGCAGGTGCACGTAGAGGTCGTGCAGCCGGTACAGCGCGCGGTGCCGGACGCCGACCAGGCGCGGTAGCTCGGTCGCGTCCGACTCGGCGAAGATTTCGGCGACCTGCTCCTGCGCGGTCGGTACGACCTTCGCGATGATCAGCGATCGGTCCATGGCTGGGCCTCCCCCCACGGCGTCCGGGTCGGCCGGATGAGCCCCGGGGACGCGCTGGACGACTGCCGCCACGATGCGGCAGTCGTCGTCACGGCGGCGTCACCGCGACGGATCGACCGGCGACGCCAAACGGTGACGCTGCGTTGACGCAACCTGTGTATGAGCTATGCGTCCCATGTGCAGCCCGCCTCGAATGATCGATGTTTTTGCAGTTCAGAACCGATTTCATGGGCGAGATTGGGCCAACATGGGCGTTGACTCACCGTGACCGTAATTGATAATCTTCACGGTGGTCAGCCCGGCGGCTCCGGCGGGTGACGCCGCGCGTGGACAGCCGTGGTCGGATTCCATCGACGGAGCCGACGGTGGCGACGCGGGCAGCCGATCCGGGACACAGCAGACAGTCGGGACGAGCGTTCCACAGAGGGGTGCCGCCGTGGCCGCTGATCCGTCCGTGCCGACCGCCGAAGGCCCCGGCGAGGGTGACCTCGCGCTGCACCTGCTCGGCGGCTTCCGCCTCCTGCACGCCACCGCGCACATCGTGGTGCCGCGCGGACTGCAACGGGTGATCGCCCTGATCGGGCTGCGCCCCGGCGCCACCCGCAGCCAACTCGCCGGGCTGCTCTGGCCCGACGTGTCCGAGGAGCGGGCGCTGTCGTCGCTACGGACCGCGCTGTGGCGGCTGCGGCAGGACCCGTGCTGCCCGATGGTCGTGGCCGGCGACACCGTCCGGCTGGCCCCGGCCGTCCGCCTCGACGTCGACGACCTCGTCGGGACGGCCGAGCGCGTCCGCAACGGCGACGACCCGCGGACCACCGCCGGGGCGCTCGCCGCCGGCCGGCACGACCTGCTGCCCGGCTGGTACGACGACTGGGTGTTGCTGGACCGGGAACGGCTGCGGCAACTGCGTCTGCACATGCTGGAGCAGGTGTCCGCCCAGCACCTCGCCGCGGGGCGGCACGGCGAGGCGTTGGAGGCAGCGTTGGAAGCGATGGCCGCCGAACCGCTGCGCGAGACACCGCACCGGCTGGTGGTCCGCATCCACCTCGCGGAGGGCAACGCGTTCGAGGCCGTGCACGCCTTCTACGTCTACCGGGACCTGCTGCGCCGCGAGCTGCGCCTCGAACCCAGCCCGGCGATGAGCGCCCTGCTCGACGACACGCTCGCCCCGATCCGGGCGGCCACCCGCCCCGCCGCCGGCCGGGACACCGCCGTACGGCCGTCACCGGCCGGTCGGCACACGTGACGGTGACGTGACACGGCCTGCGGCACGGTGACCGCATCAAGCACGTGACCACCGGCCTGCGGGTCGGGATCGGCCACCGGCGGAAGGGGTCCCATGAGTCGTCTACTGATCGTCAGCCGGATCATCCCAGGCGCGGAGGGGCGGGTCGCCCAGATCTTCGCCGAGTCCGACGCCACCGAACTGCCCGGCCTCACCGGCGTCACGCACCGGTCCCTGTACGGCCTGCACGACGTGTTCGTGCACGTCATCGAGACCTCGGACGTCAATCCGGGCGCCCTCGCCGCCGCCCGTAACCATCCGCTGTTCCAGCAGGTCAACGAAAGGCTCGCGGCGCACACCTCGCCGTACCTGTCGACCTGGCGCTCCCCGAAGGACGCCATCGCCGAGTGCTTCTACCGCTGGGACGCGGCCGACGCGGCGGCGCCTCACCCGGCCGGCTGACATGTCCACCACGGGACCGCACGTCCTGGTCATCGGCGCCGGCACCGGCGGCCTGTGCCTGGCGCACGGGCTGCGCCGCGCCGGCATCAGCGTCGCCGTCTACGAGCGGCATCGGCACAGCGGAGAAGGGCTGCTCGGATACCGCGTGGGCATCGGTCCGACCGGCAGCCGGGCACTGCGCGACTGCCTGCCACCTCAACTGTTCGCCACGTTCCTGGCAACCTGCGCCCGGCCGCCGAGCTACTTCAACGTCGTCACCCAGCGGCTGCGCGAGACCGCGTCGTTCGAGCTGCGGCCGGCCGTCGATCCCGTGCGGACGGAACACTCGGTGGCCCGGATGGTGCTGCGCCAGGTGCTGTTGACCGGCCTGGCCGACGTGGTGCACTTCGACAAGACCTTCGTCCGGTACGAGCAGCACGACGACGGCACGGTCACCGCCCACTTCGCCGACGGGACCACCGCCACCGGCGACCTGCTGGTGGCGGCGGACGGCACGCACTCGGCGGTCCGCCACCAGTACCTGCCGCACGCGGTCATCCGGGACGCCGGGACGATCAACATCGCCACGCGCATCCCGCTGACCGCGCAGACCCGCGGTCTCGTGCCCGAGCGCGTCGCCAAGGGCATCTCGCTGATCTTCGGCGTCGGCGGCACGATGGGCGTGCTGCACGTGATGGAGTTCAAGTGGGACGCGAACCGGACGATCAAGCCCGGGGTCGGCGACGACGACGCCGCCCTGCTGCGGGCCTGGTCCGGCCTGTCCGAGCAGACCAGCGCCGACTACATCAACCTCATCATCTGGAGCACCGCCCGTCGGTTCCCGTCCGACGTCCTGGAGCGCCGGGGCGAGGACCTGAAGCGGGTCGCGCTGGACCTGACCCCGAACTGGCACCCAGACCTGCGGGAACTGTTGCGGGTCAGCGACCCGGGCAGTGTCCTGCCGATCAGGGTGAGCACGTCCGAGCCGACGCCACCCTGGAAGAGCAGCACCGTCACCCTGCTCGGGGACGCCATCCACACGATGACCCCCGGGCGCGGGGTGGGGGCGAACACCGCGCTGCGCGACGCCCGCCTGCTCTGCCAGCACCTCACCAGCGCCGTCGCCGGGGACAAGACGCTCGTGCAGGCCGTGGCGGACTACGAAGCCGCCATGGTGCCGTACGGCTTCGCACGGGTCGCCGAATCACTGAACCGCAGCGGCACCAACGGCGAGGACCGGATGTACCGCCCGGTGGTGGGCCGTCTCGCCCTGCTCGGCGCGCGCGGCTACTTCGGAGTGACCAGTCGGGTGCCCCCACTGCGACGCCGTTTCGTCGACGACTTCCACACCTACGAGGGCGACGAGGACTGACCGCGGCACCCACCGACCCGGGTACGACGTGCGAGCGTCGTACCCGGGTCGCCTCGTGCCCGGCGGGCGCCGGTCGCGACGTCGGCGCTGGTGGGCGCGACGCTGCGTCACCCGTCGGGCACCCCGCGAGGTGGTGGGCGTCGGCGCGCGCCGTACGACCGGTCCTGTCTGTCGTCGTCCGATCGCGTGTGCGAAGCTGCGGCGAGTTTTTCTCGTGACTTTCTCGACGAGGTGAGAGGGAGGTTCGCCGTGGAGTGGTCTATCGGACACTCGCTGATAGTGGTCGTGGCGGTGTTGCTGGGCCTGGCCGCCGGATGGTTGCTGCGCGGCCGGCAGGGCGCGGGGGCCGCCGCACGGCCCATCGTGGACGGCGATCCCGTCGCCGGTCTGGCCGTGGTCACCAGCCCGGAGCCACCGGCCATGACCGACGAGGCCCGGCCGGCGGCGAGCATCGACTCCCCGCCCGCGGCGGTCGCCGACGAGCCGGCCCCGGTCGACACGGTCAGCGCGCCGGCCACCGTGACCACGTCGGACGATTCCGCGCCGGACGCCGTCGACCCCGGCGACATGGCCCTCACCGAAGCCCCGCCGGCCGTTCCGGCCGACGACCGGACCGCCGCGTTCGACGAGCCGGGCACGGTCGACGAGCAGCCCGCCCCGGCGACGGTGGTCGCCCCACGTCAGCCGCTGGACGACCGCAACGACACTCCGTCCGACGAGCCGATCGACGCCACGCCGGTCGACACCACGCCGGCCGAGCCGGTCGACGCCACCCCGGCCGACGCCACCCCGGCCGAGCCGATCGACGCCACCCCGGCCGAGACCGTCCCGGCCGCGCCGGACGAGCAGGCCGAGGCCGTTCCCGCCGAGAGCGCGTACACCGGGACGACGCCGGCCGACACGACCCCGGCGGTCGCGGCCGGTCTGCCGGCGGTGGACGTCGACGAGGCCGAGCCGGCGCGGGCCACGCCGCCGGTCCGCGCGACGGACGCCCCGCCGATCCCGGCGGCCACGGCGGACACCGACCCGACGGGCCCGGCGGACACCGACCCGACGGGCCCGGCGGACGACTTCCGTCGGATCCAGGGTGTGGGGCCGAAGATGGCGGCCGCGTTGCAGGCGGCCGGCGTGCGCACCTACCGCCAGCTCGGCGAGCTGGACGAGCCGGCGCTGCGCGACCTGATCCGGACCGCCGGCCTGCGCGCCGCGCCCGCGCTGGCCACCTGGCCCCAGCAGGCTCGGGTGCTGGCCGGCGCCGGCGACGCGGCGAGCGCCGTCCTGCCCGGCGGCGACCAGGGCTGACGCACCACCGTGAACCCCCGGACGTCCGCGCGGACGTCCGGGGGTTCGCTCGTTCCGAGCGCGCCCGACGGAGGCCGGGACGCGGGTCGACCAACCGCCCGGTCGGGGGACGGTGGGACGAATCCCGAGGTGGCGGGGTGGGCCGCTGGCTAGCGTCGGTCGGGGTGGGCCGGACGGTCCGCCACGTCGACCGGCACCGCAGGAGCGAGCGTGCAGTTCTCCGCGCCGGAGCCCGGGCCTGGCAGGACGCGACCACCGGTACGCGACCCGGATTCCCCCCGCCGGGTGACTCTGCTCGAACTCTTCTTCGACCTGGTGTTCGTGGTCGCGCTCGCGCTCATCTCACGCGGCATGGTCGACCAGCTCGACTGGCACCGCGCCGGACAGGCGTTGATCCTGCTGGCCGCCGTCTGGTGGACGTGGGCGATCACCACCCTCGTCACCGACCTGTACGACCCGGAACGGACCGAGATCAAGCTGCTGATCGCCTCGGTCATGTTCGGCGCGCTGCTGATGACCACCGCGATCCCCGAGGCGTTCAACGCGCGCGGGATCGTCTTCGCCGGCACGTACGTGGCCATCCACCTGGGGCGCGGGCTGTTCCTGATGCCGGCCGTGCGTCGCCAACCACAGACCCAGCGCCGGGCGTTGCGCATCTTCACCTGGTTCGTCGTGTCGGCGATCCCCTGGATCATCGGCGCGTTCGTCGCCGGTGACGCCCGGCTGGCGTGCTGGGCCATCGCGCTGGCCATCGACTACACCGGCTTCCGGCTCGCGTACCCGGTGCCGGGGCTGGGGGTGGTGCCGGAGCCGCAGCGCAACGTCACGGCCGAGCACCTGTCCGAGCGGTACCAGCAGTTCTTCATCATCGCGCTCGGCGACGCCATCCTGACCATCGGCACCATGTTCAACCTGGCGCACACCGAGGCCCAGAACATCGCCTCGTTCGCGGTGGCGTTCGGGACCACGCTGCTGCTCTGGCGGATCTACGTCCACAAGTCCGGCCAGCTGCTGCCGACGGCCATCAAGATGTCCGGCGCGCCGGCCAAGTTCCTGTTCACCGCCCCGTACACCCACCTGCTGATGATCGCCGGAGTGGTGACCACGGCCGCCGGGTTCGACCTGGTGCTGCACGACCACCCGGGACGTACGCCGCCGGCCTGGGTGGCGGTGATCCTCGGCGGCCCGGCACTGTTCCTGGTCGGCCGGTCCTCGTTCGAGTACGAGGTGTTCAGTCGGGTGTCGCCGTCCCGCCCCGGTGGGCTCCTCGCGTTGCTCACGATCGCGCCCGTGGTGATGTACCTGCCACCGCTGGCCGCCTCGTTCGGCGCGCTGCTGGTGCTGGCCGGGGTCGCCTACGCGGACCACCTCCGCAGCCACGGCAAACCGCCGGAGCCCCCCGCACCGCCGCACTGAACCAGCCGCCGGCCGGCGGGCGGTCACACCAGCGCGCCCGCGTACCCCCGGGCCTGTAGCCGCTGCCCGGCGGTGTTGCCGAGGCGCACCTGGAGGCCCAGCGGCACGGCGGCCCGGCGGACGTCGTCCACGTGCAGCGAGCCGTGCCGGTCCACGGTCAGCACCGGCGGCTCCTCCAGCTCGCCGACCGGCGCGTGGAAGGAGAGCAGGGTCACCGAGGTGGTGAGGTAGCCCGGGTAGGCAGCGCGGGCCACCGCCTCGTCCGGGTGGGCGAGCACCACCAGGTCGCGCAGGTGAGCGAAGTCGGCCGCGAGCGCGCCGGCCTTCCAGTGGGCCGGCTCGTCGGCGGCGCCGGTGTGGTGCCGGGACCGGTTCGCCGACGTGATGTAGAGGTGGTCGGTGCCGGTCTCGGCGAGCGCCCGCTCGAAGAACGTGTTGGACGGACAGGTGAGGCCGGGAGCGATGACCTGGGCGGTCCGCAGTCCGCAGTCGACCTGGGTGAGGTGGTCGGGCAACCGGTCGGCGGCCGGACCCCGGAAGCCGAACGGCCCGGCACCGTAGAGGGCGTCCATCAGGGCCCGCACCCGGCCGACCGGCAACCGGGGTGAGATGCGGGACCAGTCGAACATCCCCGGGATACGTCCGATCGCGGTGGTGATGCTGCCGACCTGGTCGACGGCCCGACCCTTGGCCAGGTTCACCCGACGGACGGTGGCCGGGTCCGGGCGGGCGACGAGGGCGTAGACGTTGGCGAACGCCACCGCGACGACCGCGCCTCCGGCGAGCGCGCGGGCAGCGACCGCGACGTCGTGGGGGCGGTCGACGTAGAGCGATGGTGTCGGGACGTCCATGGGTCCTCCTCGGCGGGCCGTGAGGCAGTTCTACGTCCGATGCCCCGCGCGGCGGCCGGGTCGGTCGGCGATCCGATAGCCGCGCGCGGAGACCTCGTGCGGGCGGCCGATGCCGGCATCGGCCGGACGGACGATGCGGCGGGGGTACGACGCGTCCACCGTTAGCGGCGCGACCCGATTGGGTACAACGCGTGCACCTCAGCTCCACCACATTCCTTCAGGAGGCAGCGATGCGCGGCACCTCGATACTCGGAGTCATCGTCGTTATCTGGCTGGTGATCGGCGCGGTCGCCGCCGGCCAGCGGGGCTACTACAGCGGCGACGACACCAACTGCGCCGAGGCGGGCACGATCCTGGTCACGATCGTGGCCGGACCGTTGAACTACATCGGGGCCAATCCCAAGATCGACTGCAAGCTGCCCGAGCCGTCCAAGTAGGACGAAGGCGGTTCGCCCGGCCCGCGCCCGCGTAGGGCGCGGGCCGTTTTCCGTCCCAGGGTCGGGCGGGCGGTCGGCGGTCGGCGGTCGGCGGTCGGCGGTCGGCGGTCGGCGGTCGGCGGTCGGCGGTCGGCGGTCGGCGGTCGGGTGATGGTGAGGGCGGTGCCCAGGGCGGGCGCAATGGGGCGAAGGAGCCGAAAGGTGATGTCGGGGCGTTCATCGCGAAGAGGGGACATCTATCCGGCACCCGGCCGCTGACAGCCAAAAAGTTTTGTGGGGTCTCTACAACTCAGCGGCGGTTGGTTCGGCCGTTGCACCATGGCGCCGTCCGCTCCGAGCCGGAAAAGTGATCACTGCCGGGAGCCGTCGTGTCTCGGCACGTACAGATGGTCTACCAAAGGGGTCAGTCGGGTGTTCAACCGCGTCGCCATCGTCAACCGTGGTGAGGCCGCCATGCGGCTCATCCACGCGGTCCGGGAGCTGGCCGCGGAGACGGGCAGCCGGATCGAGACGGTCGCCCTCCACACCGACGTCGACCGCACGGCCACCTTCGTGCGCGAGGCCGACATCGCCTACGACCTCGGGCCCGCGTCGGCGCGCCCGTACCTGAACCTCGCGACGCTCGAGCGCGCCCTGACCGAGACCGGTGCCGACGCCGCGTGGGTCGGCTGGGGCTTCGTCGCCGAGGATCCCGCCTTCGCCGAGCTGTGCGAGAAGATCGGGATCACCTTCGTCGGACCGAGCCCGGAGGCCATGCGCCAGCTCGGCGACAAGATCGGCGCGAAGCTGATCGCCGAGCAGGTCGGCGTGCCGGTCGCGCCGTGGAGCCGCGGCGCCGTCGAGAGCCTGGAGGCCGCGACGGCGGCAGCGGCCGAGATCGGCTACCCGCTGATGCTCAAGGCGACGGCCGGCGGCGGCGGGCGCGGCATCCGCGTGGTCACCAGCGACGCCGAACTCGCCGACGCGTACGAGCGCACCAGCCAGGAGGCGGCGCGGGCGTTCGGCAGCGGCATCGTGTTCCTGGAGCGCCTGGTCACCGGTGCCCGGCACGTCGAGGTCCAGGTGATCGCCGACGGTCAGGGCACCGCGTGGGCGCTGGGCGTGCGGGACTGCTCGGTGCAGCGGCGCAACCAGAAGGTCATCGAGGAGTCGGCCTCGCCGGTGCTCGACAAGGCGCAGGCCGCCGAGCTGAAGACGTCGGCGGAGCGGCTCGCCGTGGCGGTCGGCTACCGGGGCGCGGCGACCGTCGAGTTCCTCTACCACCCCGGCGACCGGCTGTTCGCGTTCCTGGAGGTCAACACCCGCCTGCAGGTCGAGCACCCGATCACCGAGCTGACCACCGGATTCGACCTGGTCAAGGCGCAGCTGCACGTCGCGTCGGGCGGCCGGCTCGTGGGTGACCCGCCGGTGGAGCGCGGGCACGCCATCGAGGCCCGACTCAACGCCGAGGACCCCGACCGTGACTTCGCGCCGTCGCCGGGGCGGATCGCGCGGCTCGACCTGCCCGCCGGGCCGGGCATCCGGGTGGACACCGGCGTCAGCGAGGGCGACACCATCCCGGCCGACTTCGACTCGATGATCGCGAAGATCATCGCGTACGGGCGGAACCGGGACGAGGCGCTGGGCAAGCTACGGCGGGCGATGGCCGACACCACCGTCATCATCGACGGTGGCGCGACGAACAAGAGCTTCGTGCTCGACCTGCTCGACCAGCCGGAGGTCATCGACGCCAGCGCCGACACCGGCTGGATCGACCGGGTCCGGGGCGAGGGCCGGCTCGTCACGCACCGGCACTCCGCGGTCGCGCTGGCCGCCGCCGCGATCGAGTCGTACGAGGAGGAGGAGCACGCCGAGCGGCAGCGGCTCCTGTCGACCGCCGCCGGTGGGCGTCCGCAGGTGCAGCACGCCAGCGGCCGACCGCTGGACCTCAAGCTGCGCGGCGTCACCTACCGGCTGCGGGTGGCCCGGATCGGCGCGCACCGGTTCCGTGTCGGCATCGAGGCGGGCGGCGACGTCCGCACGGCCGACGTCGAGCTGGACCGCTTCGACCGGCACACCGGCCAGATCGCCGTCAACGGCATCCGGTACCGGCTGCTCACCGGCACGCACGGCCCGACCCACCTCGTCGAGGTGGACGGCGTGACGCACCGGGTCAGCCGCGACGAGGGCGGCGTCCTGCGCTCCCCCATGCCCGCGCTCGTCGTCGCCACCCCGCTGGAGGTGGGCGCCGAGGTCGAGGCGGGCGCGCCGGTGCTGGTGCTGGAGGCCATGAAGATGGAGACGGTGCTGCGCGCGCCGTTCCGGGCCCGACTCAAGGAGTGCGCCGTCTCGGTGGGCAGCCAGGTGGAGGCCGGTGCGCCGCTGCTGCGGCTGGAGCCGGTCGCCGACGAGGCCGCCGACACCGTGGCCGCCCCGAGCGGCCCCACCGTCGAGCTGGACCTGCCCGCCGCCGACGCCGGCCTGTCGGCGTACGAGCGCAGCCGGCGCGGTCAGGAGGACCTGCGCGGCCTGCTGCTCGGCTTCGACGTCGACCCGCACGACGACCGGCGGGTGCTCGACGACTATCTCGTCGTACGCCGGTTGGCGGCCGAGGACGGGCACCGGCCGCTGGCCGCCGAGCTGGACCTCGTCGACGCGTTCGCCGACCTGGCCGAGCTGAGCCGCAACCGGCCGACCGGCGAGGACGGCGGCGCGCACGCGCGCAGCGACCGGGAGTACCTGCACACCTACCTGCAGAGCCTCGACGTGGAGCGGGCCGGTCTGCCGGACGCCTTCCAGGCCAAGCTCGCCAAGGCGCTCAGCCACTACGGCGTGACCGACCTGGAGCGCTCCCCCGGCCTGGAAGCCGCGGTGTTCCGGATCTTCCTGGCCCAGCAGCGCGCGTCCGTCGACGCCACCGTCGTGGCGTCGCTGCTGCGGGAGTGGCTGCGCGAGACGCCGCCGGACGAGTCGCTGCGCGAGCCCGCCGGTCTGGCGTTGGAGCGGCTGGTGGCCGCGACGCAGGTCCGCTTCCCCGCGATCGCCGACCTGGCCCGGGGCGTGGTGTTCGCCTGGTTCGCGCAGCCGCTGCTGCGCCGCAACCGCGCCCGCGTCTACGCGCAGGTACGGGCCCACCTGCGACACCTGGACGCCCACCCGGATTCGCCCGACCGCGCCGAGCGCGTCGCCGAGATGGTCCGCAGCACCGAGCCACTGGTCCGACTGCTGGGCCAGCGCCTCGTGCGGCACCACCTGGACAACACGGTCATGCTGGAGGTGCTCACCCGCCGCTACTACGGCAACAAGGCGCTCAACCGGGTGCGGACCCGCGAGGTCGCCGACTGCTCCTTCGTGGTCGCCGAGCGCGCGGACTCCACCGTGGTCTCCGCGGCCGTCCGCTTCGACGGGCTGGGCGACGCGCTGCGCGGGCTCGCCGAGCTGGCCGGCGCCGAGGATTCCGTCGACGCCGACATCTACCTCGGCTGGGAGAACCAGCCGGAGGACTTCGACGCGATGGCCGCCGCGCTGCGCGACGTGCTCGCCGCCCATCCGTTGCCGGCGCGGGTCCGTCGGCTCACCGCCACCGTCGCGGGTCGCGGCGGGGCGGTCATGCACCACCACTTCACCTTCCGCCCGTCGGACGCCGGGATGGTCGAGGACCGGCTGATCCGCGGTCTGCACCCGTACATCGCGCAGCGGATGCAGTTGGAGCGGCTGCACAAGTTCGACCTGACCCGGCTGCCGTCGTCGGACGAGGAGGTCTACCTCTTCCAGTGCGTGGCGCGGGAGAACCCGGCCGACGAGCGCCTGGTGGCGTTCGCCCAGGTGCGTGACCTGACCGAGCTGCGCGAGCAGGACGGCCGGCTGGTGGCGCTGCCCACCGCCGAGGACGCGGTGGCGGCCTGCCTCGACTCGATCCGCCGGGCCCAGTCGCGCCGGCCGTCGAAGACGCGCTTCACCACCAACCGGATCGTCGTCTACGTGTGGCCGCCGAGCGAGCTGACCCGCGAGGAGATGGAGATGATCGCCGGGCGGGTGCGCCCGACGACGGTGGGCGCCGGCCTGGAGGAGATCCTGTTCATCGCGCGTCAGCGCGACCGCCGCACCGGCGAGCTGACCAAGATCGCCGTACGGATCTCGTTCGACGCCCAGGGCGGCGCGGAGCTGACCGTCGGCGAGCCGCCGGCCGAGCCCGTCGAGCCGCTCGACGAGTACCGGCTGAAGGTGCTGCGGGCCAGCAGCCGCAACACGGTGTACCCGTACGAGCTGACCGGTCGGCTCGGTGAGTTCGTCGAGCACGACCTCGACGACGCGCACGTGCTGGTGCCGGTGGACCGGCCCAAGGGGCGCAACCGCGCCGCCATCGTCGCCGGTGTCGTCACCGCGCCCACCGAGCGACACCCGCAGGGCGTGACCCGGGTCGTGCTGCTCGGCGACCCGACGAAGTCGTTGGGCGCGCTGTCCGAGCCGGAGTGCCGGCGGGTGATCGCCGCCCTGGACCTGGCGGAGCGGATGCGGGTGCCGCTGGAGTGGTGGGCGCTGTCGGCCGGGGCCAGGATCTCGATGACCTCGGGTACCGAGAACATGGACTGGGTGGCGGCGGCGCTCAAGCGCATCGTCGAGTTCACCCAGGCCGGCGGTGAGATCAACATCGTGGTCGCGGGCATCAACGTGGGCGCGCAGCCGTACTGGAACGCCGAGGCCACGATGCTCATGCACACCAAGGGTGTCCTGGTGATGACCCCGGACTCGGCGATGGTGCTCACCGGCAAGCAGTCGTTGGACTTCTCCGGCGGCGTCTCCGCCGAGGACAACTTCGGCATCGGCGGGTACGACCGGGTGATGGGTCCGAACGGGCAGGCGCAGTACTGGGCGCCGAACCTGACCGCCGCGCGGGACGTGCTGATGGCCCACTACGACCACACGTACGTCGCGCCCGGCGAGGACGCGCCGCGTCGCGCGACCACCACCGACCCGGTGGACCGGGACATCTCGGAGTTCCCGCACGACGTGGCGGGCAGCCCGTTCCGTACGGTCGGCGAGATCTTCTCCGCCGAGGCCAACCCGGACCGCAAGAAGCCGTTCGACATCCGGACGGTGCTGCGGGCCATCGCCGACCAGGACCGCCCGGTGCTGGAGCGGTGGGCGGGCATGGCCGACGCCGACACGGCGGTCGTGCAGGACGCCCACCTGGGCGGCATCCCGGTGTGCCTGCTCGGTATCGAGTCCCGGTCGGTGCCGCGTCGGGGGTTCCCGCCCACCGACGGCCCGGACACCTACACGGCGGGCACGCTCTTCCCCCGCTCGTCGAAGAAGGCCGCGCGGGCCATCAACGCGGCCAGCGGCAACCGGCCGCTGGTCGTGCTGGCCAACCTGTCGGGCTTCGACGGCTCGCCCGAGTCGATGCGCAAGCTGCAACTGGAGTACGGCGCGGAGATCGGCCGGGCGATCGTCAACTTCCAGGGCCCGATCGTGTTCTGCGTGATCTCGCGGTACCACGGCGGCGCGTTCGTGGTGTTCTCGAAGGCGCTGAACCCGAGCATGACGGTGCTCGCGTTGGAAGGGTCGTTCGCCTCGGTGCTCGGTGGCGCTCCCGCCGCCGCGGTGGTGTTCTCCGCCGACGTCAACGCCCGGACGGCCGCCGACGAGCGGGTACGCGCCCTGGAGGCCCGTGTCGCCGCCGCGTCCGGCACCGAGCGCGCCGCGTTGACGGCCGAGCTCGACGAGCTGCGGTCCTCGGTGCGGGCGGAGAAGCTCGGCGAGGTGGCTACCGAGTTCGACCGGGTGCACAACATCCAACGGGCCGTCGAGGTCGGCTCGGTGGACGCCGTCATCCGCGCCGCGGAGCTGCGTCCGCGCGTCATCGAGGCGATCGAGGCGCGGCTGAACGCTTGATCCGCCGCCGGTCCCGCTGAGTGGGGACGGCGCCGACCCATCCGGGTCGGTGCCGTCCCCGCTGTCGTTGACGCCCTGCCGCTCGGCGCAGCGGCGAAACTTTCATCCGATGACTATCCACAGTCGCGCAGCTCACCCGACTATTTTCCGGAAGTTTTCAGAGTTGACGGGGCCCATCGACGGCCATAATGTTTCGAACGAGTTTCCGGTCCTTCGAAGCCACTCCCCGCGCCCTTTCATCCCGGGCCGCACCCTTCCTTCAAAGATCGACACTTGTCGATCATTATCGAGAGGTAGGCAGATGAAGCCAAGACGGTGGATCAGCGCCGGCGTCGTCGCCGTCGCGACCGCTGCGGCGTTGAACGCGGTTCCGGCCACCGCGAGCCGGCCGTACGACCCGACCAGCCAGACGCTCGCGGCCCTCGGCCAGCGCCACGGCCTGAAGATCGGCACCGCGGTCAACGCAGAGGCCCTCAACGACGCCAACGACCCGCGCTACCGCCAGCTCGCCGCCTCAGAGTTCTCCTCGGTCACCGCCGAGAACGCGATGAAGTGGGAGAGCCTGGAGCCCACCCGGGGCACCTACGACTGGACGGCCGCCGACCAGCTCATCCAGTTCGCCCAGCGCAACCACCAGAGCGTCCGGGGCCACGTGCTGGTCTGGCACAACCAACTGCCCGCCTGGCTCACCAGCGGCGTCGCCGACGGCACCATCAGCAAGCAGGAGCTGCGCGAGCTGCTGCGCAAGCACATCACCACCGTCGTCGACCACTTCAAGGGCAAGATCTGGCAGTGGGACGTCGTCAACGAGGCGGTCAGCGACCCCTGGGACACCCCGTCGACGCTGCACTACAAGGGTTTCTGGGCGCAGAACCTGGGCCCGGACTACATCGCCGACGCGTTCCGCTGGGCCCGCGCCGCCGACCCGAAGGCGCTGCTGTTCTACAACGACTACAACATCGAGGCGTTCGGCTCGGGCAACCCGGCCGACGACAAGACGCAGTTCGTCTACGACATGGCCAAGGGCCTACGCGCCAAGGGCGTCCCGATCGACGGCGTCGGCTCGCAGGGCCACCTGGGCACCCAGTACGGCAACTTCGACACCCTGCAGGTGACCGCCGCCCTGAAGCGCTTCTCCGCGCTCGGCCTGGCCACCGCGTTCACCGAGGTCGACGTCCGGAGCCAGCTGACCGAGGGCGTCCGGGCCGGCAACTCCGAGGAGATCAATCCCCGGTTGCAGGCGTCGGCCGCCAACTTCAGCGTGCTGATGAAGGCGTGCCTCGCCGTACGCGACTGCCTGTCGTACACCGTCTGGGGTTTCAGCGACAAGTACTCGTGGGTGCCGGACTGGTTCAACGACCCGCCCGAGGGCCTGGCCACCATCTACGACGAGAACTACCAGCCCAAACGGGCGTACCAGGAGCTGAAGTCGGATCTGATCTTCGCCGGCCCGCCGTACGTCCTGCCGCGCGTCGCGCCCCGGCCGCACCGCTGAACCGGCACGGGTCGTGCGGGGTCCACCCTCCCCGCACGGCCCGTGTCAGCGGGCCACCGTCATGTCGTCATCGGGCAGGAGCGGACGCATGAACGTCCGCTCGTAGCGCACCACGCAACCCGACTCGTCACGGATCGCCTCGGCCGCGACGAACTCCGGGTCCTGGCCGAACCGTGCGCGGTACCGCTCGTACGCCGCGAGGCTGTCGAAGCTGAACAACGCCTCGGCCCGGTCGCTGGCGCCCTCGGCGGGCAGAAAGTAGCCGTGGTGCACGCCGCCGTGCCGGGCCACGAGCCGCATCCACGCGCGGGCGAACCGTTCGAACGCCTCGATCTGCGCGGGGTCGATGGTGTAGTGCACGACGCAGGTGATCATCGGTCCACCATAGAGCTCCGGGCGGCCGGCAGTAGGATCGCGGACACCTCGGCGAAGAGTGCCGCCCTGCTGCCGGAGTCCGCATGTCCGACGATCCGCCCGGCGACACCGACCGCCGCCGGGGCACGACCGTCCCTGGTCGGCGCGCGAACGGCCCGTTCCGCGCGATTCGCCGGGCCCTCGCCGTCGGCTGTCTCGTCGTCGTCGCCGCTGTGCCGGCCCGGCCCGTCCCCGCCTCCCCCGGGCCCACGACCCTGTGGGTGGCGCAGATGAACCTGTGTGACAGCGGTCGCGCCGCCTGCTACACCGGCCGGGCGGTGCCCAGGGCCGCCGAACTGATCAGGACCGAGCGGCCCGATCTGGTCACCCTCAACGAGATCTGCCAGGACGACGTGCCCACGCTGGAGGCGGTGTTCGCGACGGTCCACGGCCGCGCGAGAGTCACGTCCGCCTTCCAGGCTGCCGGCGACCGGCCCAGCGGCGCCGACACCCGGTGCCGCAACGGTCGGGCGTACGGCATCGGTCTGCTGGCCCGACTGCCGACGACGGTCAGCCGGTACACGGTGCACGGTGGGATCCACCCGGCGCAGGACCTCGCCGACCCCGAGGAACGACCCTGGCTGTGCGTGCACGTCGAGGGCGGGTTCAACGCCTGCACCACCCACCTGGCGGCCACCAGCCGCAGCGTCGCGCTCACCCAGTGCGGCCACCTGATCGACGGGATCCTGCCCGCCATCGCCCGCAGCGCCGGGTACGCCCCAACGGTGCTGAGCGGCGATTTCAACCTGCGCCCCGGCGACGTCGGGTCCTGCGTGCCGCCCGGTCATCCCCGCGTCGGTGACGGGGCGGTGCAGCACATCGTGGCCAGCGACGACATCAGCATGTGCTGCGCCCGGTCGGTGGACCTGGACGGGGCGACCGACCACCCCGCCCTGTTGGCCACCCTCGTCGTCGGCTGCGCCCGCCCGGCCCGTCAGTCCTCGTCGTCGTCCGGTTCGAGGTCCTGCTCGTAGTAGTCGAGGTCCTCCTCGTCCATGTCCTGCGCGGCCAGCGTCTTCTCGGCCTCGTCGGCGCGACCCTGCGCCCGCAGCGCGAGGGTCAGCACCGCGGTGGCCTCGTAGCCGTACTCGTCGGGGTCCTCGGCCAGCACCTCCCGGGCCTCCGCCTCGGCGCGGGCCGGCTCGCCGAGGCGCAGCCGCAACCGCGCCCGGTGCAGCCGGGCCGAGCGACGACCGTCCGCCAGCTCGTCGCCGTCGAACAGGGTGACGGCCCTGTCGAGCCGGTCGAGCGCCTCGCCGGTACGGCCGGCGCGGTCCAGCAACTGCGCGGCGGCCACCTGGTCCCGGCCCGACAGCTCGGCGGAGGTGGGCCGCGCTGCCGCGCCGAGGGCGTCGACGCGCGCCAGCACCGCCCAGGCGACGTCGTCCGGCGGCCGGTTGGCGAGCCGGCCCAGCGCCTTGCGCAGCACCCGCAGCTCGGCGTCGGCGTCACCGTTGGCCCGGTGCCGGTCGGCGGCCGTGACCAGGTGCGTGAACCCCTCCGTACCGTGGAGCAGGTCGGCGGCGTCCTCCAGGACAGCCGCCAGCGGCGGCAGCCCGTCGGGCAGGTCCCCGGCCCGGATCAGCTCGGCCAGCACCACCCGCGCGGCATCGCGGTGGTGGTAGCCCCGGCGGTACAGCTCCCACAGCAGGTGGCGGCAGCGCAGCGCGTCGTCGCGCAGACCGACCCGGTCGAGGCTGCGGACCGCCTCCTCGGCGGCCTCGATCGCGTCCTCCTGCCGGCCCGCGTTGCGCAGGGTGTGCGCCACGTCGAGCCGGGTCCGCGCGGCGCCGGCCTGGTCGCCGGCCGCGGTGAGCGCGGCGACCCGTTCGACGAGCGCGGCCAGCGCCGGGTCGGCTGCCCGCTCGGACGTGGTGACCCGCCCGGCGAGGACGGTGAGCGGCACGTGCCGCGCCACCGGCGTCGCCGCCATCCGCGCCTCGACCCGCTCGCTCTGGTGCCGGTTGCCGTTGCGGACGTCGAACCGGGCGGCGATCGCGCGGGCCTGCGCGGCCACCTCGTCGTGGACCTCGGCGACCGTCGCCTCCCAGCGGCGGGTGCCGTCGTCCGAGCGGCGGGACACCACCAGGTCGGCGTGGCCCGCCGCGCGCAGCCGGCCGAGCACCAGCGCGGCGGACGCGGCGAACTCCATCGCCGCGTACGGCGACGAGGGGCGCTCCAGCCAGCTCAGGTGCCGCTCCACCAGCTCCAGGCCCCGCGCCTCGTTGCCGGTCAGCCCGCAGAACAGCACGTGCTGGGCGAGGTTGTCGAGGTGGTGACGGTCGTCGCGGATGCGGCGGTAGCCGTCCCGGTGCGCCTCGACGGCCTCGTCGAAACGGCCCGTCCGCAGGTACGGCGTGAGCAGCTCGCTGAGCATCCACTGTGGCTGTTCGGTGCAGCCGCCGCGCTTGTACGGCTCCCCGATGGTGATGGCCTCGTCGAACCTGCCGAGCGACGTGAGGTGCCGGACCTGCCCCGACGGAACACACGCCTGGCAGTCGGACATCGAGTCGCGCTTGGCGGTGACCATCCGGTCGTACGCCTCCTGGGCGGCATCCATGTCCCCCACGTGGTGCGCCACGAGCCAGCGGTGCTGGTGGACCGCGTGCAGGCTGTGCCCGGCGAGCCGGTAGCGGCGCTGCATGTCGTCGAGCACCGCCCTGGTGCGCTCCAGCGGGATGTCCGGGAACTGGGGCAGCGCCCACACGATCCACTTGAAGTCCCACAGCAACGTGCGGGTGTGGTAGGCCTCGACCACCTCGGGCTGCCGGTCGGCCGTCGCCAGGCACCAGGAGAAGGCGAGGAACGCCCGGGTCGGGTCGCCGCCGTGGTGGAAGTCGCTGATGGCGTTCATCCGGGCCGAGAAGGCGAACGGCACGTCGCCGGCCGCGTCCGCGTGCCGGAAGACCGCGTCCAGCGCGGCGAAGCGGGCCGGACCACGTGGCAGCGCGTACGCCTGCGCCAGGCGGTCCCGCAGCTCCTGCTCGGAGGTGGTCATCGGGTTCCCTCCATGGCGCGGGCGAGCAGACCGAGGAACGACTGGTTCAACGCGGCCGTGTCGGCGGGCCGCAGCGGCTGGTGGCCCAGCAGCAGCGCCTGCACGTACAGGCCCTCGATCGCCAGCGTCGTCAGCTCGTCGTCGCCGGCGGCGATGGCCTGCCGGACGAGGGGGTTGCGGTGGTTGAACACGAGCTGCGGTCGCTCGTCGCGGCCCTGCGTGAAGGTGCCGAGGATCGACGACCACAGTTCGTCGGCCTGCTCCTGCCCCTGACGCAGGTCCACCGCCAGGGCGGTGTCGCCGTCGAGCAGGTGCAGCGCCGGCATGCTGGCCGGTTCGAAGGCACGCACCAGCACCTGCACGCCGAGCCGGTCGAGGGTCCGCTGCGCCAGGACGAGGAAGGGCCGCACGGCCAGCTCGACGTCCGGGTCGAGCGGTTCCAGCCGGGTCGCCAGGTCACTCGCCGTGAGGATCTCGGTGACGACGCCGCTGTCCACGTCGGGCAGCCGACGCAGCAACTCGGCGTCGTACACGTAGCCCGCGTTGACCACGGCGATCCCCTGGGCGGCGGCGACCGCAGCGAGCTGCCGGAACTCGTCCACCGACGGCGTGTACCGCACCACGCCGTGCCGATCCCGGAACTCGGCGAGCGTCAGTGGGCCCATGTTCGTCTCGAACGGCCACCACTGCTCGACCAGGCGCAGCATCTCGTCGTCGTGCACCGCCAGGGCCTTGACGCCCAGGTGGTGCACCCGCAGGAAGGCCTGGAGGCGACGCGGGTCGGTGCGTCCGAGCCGGGTCATCCAGCCGCGCAGGGTGTCGCCCAGCGCGTCGCGGACCTCGTCGAGCAGCGCGTCCTCGTAGAGCGCCTCCCGACTCGCGGTCGGGCGCAACTCGGTGGTGTCGACCACGCACCGGACGAAGAAGGCCCACTCCGGCAGCAGCCGTTCGATGTCCTCGGAGAGGAGCATCTGTTTGAGGTAGACCCGGTGGGCCACCCGCGACGTCGGGTTGGCCGGCATGGGCAGCACGAACGCCACCCCGCGCAGGCCCGCCGCGGGCACCGCCAGGTCGATCACGTCGAAGGGCGGAAAACCGAAGACCTCCTGGGCGTACGCGTCGAGACGCTCCCGCCGTGCCGCCGCCGGCTCGGCCGGGTCGTTCTCCCAGGGGGCGAGGCCGGTGGTGATGGCCTCGTGGTCGACGTGGACGTCGATCGGCAGCAGTGACCCGTACAGCGCGGCGATCTCGACGACGGTGTCCCTGCGCAGCCAGTGCTCGGCGCCGCGCCGGGGCACCAGGGTCACCGTGGTGCCCTGCGCGGGGCGTTCCCGCTCGGCCGGGGCGATGTGCAGCTCGTAGCGCCCGTTGCCGTAGCCGATCCACTCGACGGTCGGCGAGTCGGCCGCACGGGTGGACACCCGGATCTCGTCGGCGACCAGGAAGCAGGAGAGCAGCCCGATGCCGAACTGGCCGAGGAACTCGTGTCGGGCGAATCCCAGCTCGTCCCGCTTGGAGCTGCGGCCGATCGTGGCGAGCAGTTCGTGCACCTGCGCCTCGGTCAGACCGACGCCGGTGTCCTCGACGCGCAGCGTGCCGTCCCCGGTGGACTCCGGTGGGTAGATCCGGATCGAGCCCGGCGCGCCGGGCTCGCCCGCCCGACGGGCGGTGATCGCGTCGACGGCGTTCTGCATCAGCTCGCGGACGTAGACGCGTGGGCTGGCGTACAGGTGGTGACTGAGCAGGTCGACGATGCCGCGCAGGTCGACGTGGAAGGTGTAGCTCACAACCGCCCTCTCCCGTGATCCGATCGGCTGCACCCTAGCGGCTGGCCCGACGCGCTGGGGGGCGCGTTTTCGTCGGACGGTCGTGCCATGCTGCCGCTCACCTTCAGGGCGAGGAGCGCAACGCATGGTCACGGTGATGGTTCGGGACGAGACGGCGACCGGCAGAGCCGTCGACAGTTGGCCGTTGACGGGCCTGCCGGAGCGCATCTCCGCGCGGGAGTTGGTCCGGCTGCGGGTCCGCGAGGAGGTGGCGCGGTTCAACGCCGCGCGGCCGCGGCACTTCCGGGGCCTGGTGCAGCCGACCGACACGGAGGCCACGCTGAACGGCTACCGGGTCGCCCCGGGCCGGCGACTCGACTGGGAGGCGCAGGCGGACCGGGCCTGTGCCGCGTTCTCGCACAACGGTTTCCTGCTGCTGGTCGGCGACCACCAGGTCGACGACCTCGACGAGGAGATCGACCTGCGATCCGACCTCGACGTGGCGTTCGTCCGGCTCGTCGCGCTGGTGGGCGGCTGACATGGGTGACTGGACGGCACTGCTCCCCCACCTGAGCGAGGCGGACCGGCGGCAGGTGGAGACCGGTCTCGCCGAGGCCGACGAACGGATCCGCGCGGTGCTGCGCATCGCCAGCACCTACTACTGGGGATCCTCGGTGACGAACGTGCCCGAGTGGTCCACGGTGGAGTCGTGGTCGGCCGGGGAGCGCCGCCGCGCTGCCCTGGCCCTGCACCGGGAGTCGGCGTCCGGGATGAGCGGGGTGATGCCCGATCTCGCCACCGAGGATGTCCCCTTCACGCGGGCGGACCTGCTGTGGTGCCTGGACGTGGTCGCTCGCCGAGGCGGCGTCGACGACGGCACCGACCTGGAACTACCCGCCCTGATCGCGCCGCGCCTGACGGCCGCCGAGCTGGCCGACCTGGTGCCGGCGCTGTCCGCCCTGAACAGCGAACTGCTCGACGACTACTTCGTCACGGCGGCGACCCGACGGCGTACCGTCACGCTGCTCGGCCAGGCCATCGACCGCGCCACCGGCAGCCGCCTGCCGGCGTGGCTGCTGCACCACGGGGACAGCTTCGGGCCCGCCGTCCGCGCCGACCTGGACGCCGACCTCGCCGCACCCGGCGTGCCGGAGCTGCTGGAGCACTGCGCCGCGTTGGAGAAACCGGCGGCGACCGCGAAGTGGCTGCGTCGCCTCGACGAACTGCTCGTGGCCGCGCACGGCGGCCGGCAGGTCGTCCGCCGGCTCCTCGAGGCGTTCGCCGCCCACGGGCGGAGCGTGCACGACGACACGGACCGCCTCCTGCGCGGGCTGGTCTGGGCGCTGTCCCGCGAGCGCGACGAGCGGTCGACGGAGCTGCTGGCCCGGGCCACCACGAGCGCGGCGTCCGCGCCACGCCAGGCCGCCGGATTCCCGTACGCCTCGCGGACCGCCATCGCGGCGGTACGGCTGCTGGCCGACCGGGACGGTGACGTGCCGCTGCGCACGCTGGCCCGCCTCGCGGTGACGGTCCGCAACAAGGCCGTACGGAGCCGGGTCCAGAGCGCGCTGACCCAGCTCGGGGCCCGGCGTGGCTGGTCGCTCAGCGAGGTCATGGAACTGGCCGTCGACGGCCACGGACTCGGACCGGACGGGCGGCTGCGCAGGACGGTCGGCCCGTACGAGGCGACGGTCGAGATCGTGGGCGAACGGCCGCGCCTGGTCTTCGCCCGCGACGGGGTCGACCTGAAGGGCGTTCCGGCGCAGGTGAAGCAGTCCCACGAGGACGACCTCGCCGAGCTGCGGGGCCTGGTCAAGCGGATCGGCGCGACGCTGGTCAGCGAACGTCAGCGGGTCGAGGGGCTGCTGTCCGAGGAGCGCGTCTGGTCGTACCCCGACTGGTCGTCGCGCTTGCTCGACCACCCGGTGACCGCGACCTACGGGCGGCGTCTGCTGTGGGAGACCAGCGCCGACGGCCGGCGCTGGACGGCCGGTCTGCCCCGGCGCAACGGCGACGGGTGGGCGATCGTCGATCGGGACGGCCACGCCCTCGCCCAGGGATCGGTCCGGTTGTGGCATCCGGCCCGCGCGGACACGGCCGAGGTGCTGGCCTGGCGCGCGCACCTCGTCGCCGCCGGCCTGACGCAGCCGTTCAAACAGGCGTTCCGCGAGGTCTACCTGCGCACGCCGGCGGAGGAGAAGACGGAGACCTACTCCAACCGCTTCGCCGCGCACATCCTGCGCTACCGGCAGGCCAACGCCCTGCTGCGCGCCCGCGGCTGGCAGGCGGGCTACCTGGGCACCTGGGACGGCGGGTACGACAGCGAGGCCACCAAGGTCTTCGGCGGCGGCGCGTGGCAAGCGTCCTTCCACCACGCGCTCGTCGACGACCCGCACGAGCGCCGCCACGACGTCGAGTACTGCTCGACCGACCAGGTGCGCTTCGCCCGGCACGACGGCAAGACGTGGCAACCCGCGCGGATCATCGACGTGCCACCGCTGGTGTTCACCGAGGCCATGCGCGACGTGGACCTGTTCGTCGGCGTCACCTCGATCGCCACCGACCCGCAGTGGGCCGACCGTGGTGAGGACCGCTTCTCCGCCTACTGGCACCGGACAGCGGTGGCCGAGCTGACTCCGTCCGCGCAGGTACGTCGGGACGCGCTCGCCCGGCTGCTGCCCCGGATGGCCATCGCGGACCGGGTGGACCTCACGGAGCGGTACCTGCGGGTGCGGGGCAACCTGCTCGCTTACCGCATCCACCTCGGGTCGGGCAACATCATGATGGAGCCCGACGACAGGTACCTCTGCATCGTCGCCGCGCGCACCCAGACCGGTCGCCTGCACCTGCCGTTCGACGACGACCCCATGCTCGCCACGATCCTGTCCAAGGCGATCATGCTGGCCGCCGACGACCGCATCACCGACCCCACCGTCCTGAGCCAACTCCGACCCACGGTGAGCGGTTGATGCCGACCGAGCGAGTGGACTACCGGCGCATAGCGAACGAGATAGCAGGAAGGATCAAGTCCGGCAAGCTTGCGCCGGGCGAGAAGCTACCGTCCACGCGGGAACTGGCCGGACAGCACGGCGTGCACATCTCCACGATCAACCGGGTCACGACGATCCTGAAGGATCGCGGGTTGGTCGAGGGACATCCCGGTAAGGGTCTCTACGTGGCTGAAGCGGAGCAATCCGATTAACAGGCCCCGCCTGCTCAGGGCACGTCGATGACGATCTTGCCGGTGCTGGCGCCGGCTTCCACGAGAGCGTGGGCGTCCGCGACGGTGTCCAGCGTGAACCGTCGGGGGTCGACGATCGGCCGCAGCGCGCCCGCGTCGCCGAGGGCGCTGGCCTCGCGCAGGATCTCGCCGTGCGCGTCGCGCCCCTGACCGGTCAGCAGTGGCAGCAGGGTGAAGACGCCGGAGTAGCTGGCACCCCGGAACGACAGCGGCGCGAGGCTGTGCGTACCCCAACCGAGCGCGCTCACCACGCGGCCGGTGTAGGTGCGCACGGCGGTGAAGGACTTGTCCAGGGTGGCGCCGCCGACGGTGTCGAAGACGACGTCGAAGCCCTCGCCGCCGGTGTGCGCGGCCACGTAGTCCGCGACCTCGGTGGCGTTGTAGTCGATCGGCGTCGCGCCGAGCCGTGCGATGGTCTCCAGGTTCCGGGGTGAACCGGTGGCGAAGACCTCCGCGCCCCGGGCGCGGGCGATCTGGATGGCGGCCTGTCCGACGCCACCCGCGCCACCGTGCACCAGGACCCGCTGGCCGGCGCGCACCTGCGCCCGGTGCACCAGCGCCTCCCAACTGGTGATGACGGCCAGCGGCAACGCCGCCGCCTCGCGCAGGCTCCACGCCTTCGCGGTGCGGGCCAGCAGCCGGGCGTCGACGGCCGCGTACTCGGCGAGCGACCCCTGAACATCACCGACTCCGCCGGTGAGGCCGTACACCTCGTCACCCTCGGCGAAGCCGACGACACCCGGCCCGACCTCCGCCACGACCCCGGCCAGGTCCAGGCCGAGGACGACGGGCGGATGGTTCCGGGCGTGCGGCGCCTTCCCCTCCCGGATCTTGGCGTCCAGGGGGTTGACGCCACTGGCCGCGACTCGGACGAGCACCTGCCCCGCGCCGGGGACCGGCGTGTCGACCTCCTCGACGACGAGCGGGCCGCCGAACTCGTTGAGCACTACCGCGCGCATGGCGCTACCTCACCCTTTCCACTGCTGATGAGCACATTGTTGGTCTTTGTCATGTCGTCTGGTGAGCGACCAGCGACCGGGCGGCGTTCTTCGCCTCGTGCACGACCACCCGGTCCTGCAGGAGGCGACCCGAGGCCAACGCGCCGTCGATCAGGAGCCCGATCTGGCGGGCGAGGCCGGCCGGATCGCTCGCACCGGCCTGCCTGGTCAACTCGGTGAGCCACGTCTGGCGCCGCTCGGTGTGCCGGATGGTGATGGCGCGGGCTTCCGAGTCCAACGATGCCTCCACGGCAGCGCTGACGAAGGGGCATCCGAAAAAGCCGTGTCGGTCGAACGCGTCCAGGAGGGCGTCGAAGAGACCGACGAGCTGGTCCGCCGGCCGAGCGCCGGCGCGCTCGGCGGCCCGCTGCAACTGCGCCATCCACGAGTCGTCGGTGCGGCGCAGGTAGGCGGCCACAAGGTCGTTCTTGGTACGGAAGTGGACGTACAGGGTCGACTTGGCCACCCCGCTCTCGGCGATGACCTGCTCGATGCCGACACCCCGCAGTCCGTGGGCGTAGAACAGCTCGGCGGCGGTGTTGAGGATCCGCTCCTCGGTGGTGGTCTTCCTGATCTTCGTAGCCATGGCCCCTCCCTTAATCGAACAGACTAGTCCGTTCGATTAAGGGAGCCCACATGAGTGCCGTCACACACCGTGACAGTCGTGGGTCAGGGCAACAGGAGGACGTGCAGGCGACGCGGGCCGTGCACGCCCTCGACGCGGATCAGCTCGATGTCGCTGGTCGCCGACGGCCCGCTGATCCAGGTCAGCGGGCGCTGCGGCGTCAGCCGGGCCAGGGCCTCGGGAACGGTGGCCACCACCTGGTCGGCGCGGACCACGCAGATGTGCAGGTCCGGCAGGAGGCTGAGCACGCGGCGTCCCTGGTCGGGCGAGCCGTCGAGGACCACCGTCCCGGTCTCGGCGATCGCGACCGCAGCGGCGGTGACGACCCCGTCCGCCGCGCCGATCCGCGCGTGGTCGAGGCCGTCGTCGGGCAGCGCGGTCACCGTCGCCGGCAGCCAGGCGGGGGCCAGACCCGGGGGTACGACGACCGTGCCGCCCGCCGGCAGAATGTCGGCGATCGTGTCGGCGACGGCGGCCTCGGGAATCCGGTGTACGTGGGCCCGGTAGTCGGTCAGCCGCTGCGCCAACTGGTCGAGGTCCGCGTCGGCGGCCCGCCGGTAGTCGCGCGGCACCGGCACCGGATCGGCGGGACTGCCGGCGAGCGCGGCACGCAGCCGGCCGAGGACGAGGTCGCGGGACGTCACCGATCGGCCCACCATTCGCGGAACGTCTGCTCCGGCGGGTCGGGCAGGTCGCGGCTGGCGGTCCAGCCGTTCAGCGGCGGGGGCAGGCCCCGACCCCGCCGACCGGCGAGCCGGCTCAGCCGGGCCGCGCGCTGCCCGGCCGCGTACAACCGGGGTCGGTCCATCGTGTACGCGGCGGCGGCCATCGCGATCGACTCGGCCGTGGGTCGCCGCCGCGCCTCGACGGCCTCGGCGCGCAGGTGCACCAGCAACTCCGGGATGTTGATCTTCACCGGGCAGGCGTCGTAGCAGGCGCCGCAGAGCGTCGACGCGTACGGCAGGGAAGCATTGTCCTCGATGCCGGTGAGCTGGGGAGACAGCACCGCCCCGATGGGCCCGGGATACACCGATCCGTACGCGTGCCCGCCCGCGCGCTCGTACACCGGGCACACGTTGAGGCACGCCGAGCAGCGGATGCACCGCAGCGCCTGCCGACCCAGCTCGTCGGCGAGCACCGCGCTGCGCCCGTTGTCCAGCAGGACCAGGTGAAACGCCTGCGGCCCGTCGCCGGGGGTGACGCCCGTCCACATCGAGGTGTACGGGTTCATCCGCTCCCCCGTCGACGCGCGCGGCAGGAGTTGGAGGAAAACCTCCAGATCGCGCCAGGTGGGCACCACCTTCTCCACGCCCATGACGGTGATGAGGGTTTCCGGCAGGGTGAGGCACATCCGGCCGTTGCCCTCGGACTCCACCACGGCGAGGGTGCCGGTCTCGGCGACGGCGAAGTTCGCGCCGGACACCGCCACCGGCGTACTCAGGAAGGTCTGGCGCAGGAACCGGCGCGCGGCGGCTGCCAGGGCGGTCGGGTCGTCGGTGAGCGCGGGGTCGACGCCGGGCATCTCGCGCAGGAAGATCTCACGGATCTCGGCGCGGTTGCGGTGGATCGCGGGTACCAGGATGTGGCTCGGCCGGTCGTCGCCGAGCTGCACGATCAGCTCCGCGAGGTCGGTCTCGACGGCGGTGATCCCGGCCGCCTCCAGGGCCTCGTTGAGGCCGATCTCCTGGGTCGCCATCGACTTGACCTTGATGACGCGGTCCGCGCCGGCCGCCTGGACGAGGTCGGTGACGATGCGGTTGGCCTCGATCGCGTCCGTCGCCCAGTGCACCACACCGCCGGCCGCCGCGACCTTCGTCTCGAGCTGTTCCAGCAGCTCGGGAAGGCGGTGCAGGGTGTCGGTCTTGATGGCCGCGCCGGCCGCGCGCAACTGCTCCCAGTCGGCCTGCTCGGCGATCACTGACCCGGACTTGGTCCGGATCGTCGTCGTCGCGTGCCGCAGGTTCCGCCGCAGTTGCGGGTCGGCCAGGCTGCGCCGCGCTGCGGTCGGGAACGACTCGTCGCCGCGCAGGTGCCCCACGCCGGGCGGCGCGGTCGCCGGCATGCCGAGGAACGTGCGGCGGGTCACGACCGGGCCGCCGCTGCGCCGCTGGTCTCCGTCGACGCCAGGATCTCGGCGAGGTGCACGGTACGCACCCCGGTGCGCAGCCGGGACAGTCCACCGCCGATGTGCATGAGGCAGGACACGTCACCGGCGGCGCACACGTCGGCGCCAGTGTCCAGCACGTGGCGCATCTTGTCCGCCAGCATGGCCGTGGACGTCTCCGGGTTCTTCACGGCGAACGTGCCACCGAAGCCGCAGCACTGCTCCGCCGCCGGCAACTCGACCAGGTCGAGGCCGCGCACCTCGCGCAGCAGCTGTCGCGGCCGGTCGCCCACCCGCAGCATCCGCAGCGAGTGGCAGGTCGGGTGGTAGGTGACCCGGTGCGGGTAGTACGCGCCGACGTCGGTCACGCCGAGCACGTCCACGAGCAGCTCCGACAACTCGTACGTCCGCGCGGCCACCGACTCGGCCCGGTCGGCCAGGCCCTCGTCGCCCGCCTGCCGGGCCACCATCGCGTGCTGGTGCCGGACCGACCCGACGCAGGAGCCGGACGGCGCGACGATCACGTCGTACGGATCGAAGGTACGCACGTGGCGGCGCACCAGCGGCACGGCCTCGCGCCGGTAGCCGGTGTTGACGTGCATCTGCCCGCAGCAGGTCTGCTCGGTCGGGAAGACGACCTCGTGGCCGAGCCGTTCCAGCAGCCGTACGGTCGCCGTGGCCGCCTGCGGGAACATGGTGTCGGCCAGGCAGGTCACGAAGAGCGCGATCCGCACGGCACACCCCCGCCCGTCGTCACGGTCGGACCCGCAGGTGGGTGACCCCACCGTCGACGTCCAACACCGTACCCGTGGTCGACGCCGATCGGGGTGACGCGAGGTAGAGGATCGCGTTGGCGACCTCCTCCGGGGTGACCAGCCGTCCGATGGGTTGGCGGGCCCGCAGCGCCGCGCGCTCGGCCGCCGGGTCGCCCGCCTGCGCGAGCAGTCGTCCCACCCACGGCGTGTCGGCCGTGCCGGGGCAGACGCAGTTGAACCGGATGCCCTCGCGGACATGGTCGGTGGCCATGGCGAGGGTCAGCGACAGCACGGCGCCCTTGCTGGCCGAGTAGAGCGCGCGGCCCGGCAGCCCGTTGAGCGCCGCGATGGACGAGATGTTGACGACCGACGCGTGCTCCGAGCGGCGCAGCCAGGGCAGCGCGGCGCTGACCACCCGGGCCATGCCGACCACGTTGACGTCGAGCACCCGGTGCCACTCGTCGTCGCCCTGGTCGGCGACGGTGCCGGTCGCGCCGATGCCGGCGTTGTTGACCACCACGTCGAGGCCGCCGAGCACGGTGGCCGCCTCGGCGACCGCCGCGTCCACCGATGGCCGGCTCGACACGTCGGCGGTGATGCCCGCGATGCCGTCGTCAAGCCCGCTCGGGTCGAGGTCGAGGACCGCCACCCGGGCGCCCCGAGCACGCAACTCCACGGCGGTGGCGCGTCCGATGCCGGACGAGCCGCCCGTGACGATCGCGGCCAGCCCGGCGAACTCCGCGGTCATGCCGCCACCAGCGTCTGGCGTGCCCGGCCCAGGCCGGCGACCTCCAGCTCCACGACGTCACCGGCGCGCAGGTACGGGTGATCCGGAAGACCCAGCGCCACCCCGGCCGGCGTTCCCGTGTTGATGACGTCGCCCGGGTACAGGACCATGAACTGGCTCAGGTACCAGAGCACGTGCGCCACCGGGAAGATCATGTTGGCGGTGGACCCGTCCTGGCGGAGCACGCCGTTGACCCACAGACGCAGCGCGAGCGACTGCGGGTCCTCGACCTCGTCGGCCGGCACGAGACCCGGCCCCAGCGGGTTGAAGGTCTCGCAGCTCTTGCCCTTGTCCCACTGGCCGCCGCGCTCCAACTGGAAGGCGCGCTCGGAGACGTCGTGCGACACCGCGTACCCGGCGACGTGCCGCAACGCCTGCTCCGGAGAGTCGGCGTACCGGATAGTCTTCCCGACGACGACCGCGAGTTCGACCTCCCAGTCGGTCTTGGTCGAGCCACGGGGAACGAGCACGTCGTCGTACGGCCCGACGATGGTCATCGGGTCCTTCATGAAGACCACCGGCTCGGCGGGCAGCGCCGCGCCGGTCTCCGCGGCGTGGTCGCGGTAGTTCAGTCCGATGCAGACGATCTTCGCTGGACGCGCCACCGGAGCGCCCACCCGCAGCGACGCGGCCCCGGGCAGCTCGGTCAGCTCGCCCCGGTCGAGCGCGCCGCGCGTCCGGGCGATCCCGTCCGACGCCCAGAACGCCCCGTCCAGGTCGGCGGTGAGTGGCCGCAGGTCGAAGGCCGTACCGTCGTGCTGGACGACCGGGATCTCCTGGCCGCTCGGGCCGAGGCGCTGGAAGTTCATCTCACCCTCCTCTGTGTCCGGCTGAATCGCGGGGGGTGGCGGACACCACCGCATTCAACACCGACACGCCTCGCCGCCCGCACAGCGGGATCACCTCGGTCGGCGGACTGGGACGCGGCCACCGCGCCGCACGCGCCGCGTCGGCCGGGTGGCGCGATGATCGACACCAGATCGCCGATGTGGGGGTGACCCAAGAACAGGTCACCCCCACATCGCTGATGTCGTGTGGATCATGCGGTCCGGGTCGCCTCAGCGCCGGACGGCACCGGCCGGCGTCAGCGCGACGGGGTGTCCCGGCGGGAGGGGAACGGGGTGCCGGGCTGCCCGAGGGTGGAGCGGGCGCGCAGCCCGACCGGGTCCGGGGCGGCTGCCGGCGCGGCCGGGGTGGGCTCCGGGGTCCGGCGCGCGTCCAGGTACGCGGCGGCGGCCAGGTCGTCGTCGGTGGGGGCGGCGAGCAGGGCGTAGAGCAGCCCGACCACGCCGAAGATCACCGCCACGACGATCGGCACCAGCAGGGCGCTCACCCCGGCGCCGGTCACTCCGCCCGAGCGCTCGTGCAGGTGCACCGAGAGGGCGCTCATGCCGGTGAAGTGCATGCCGTTCACCGCGACGCCCATGACCAGAGCGGAGGCGAAGATCGCCAGGCCGCGCCGGACGGTCATCGCGAGCCACAGGGCCACGGTCGCGGCGACGACCGCGATGACCACGGAGAGGACGACCCGGATGGTGTCGTAGCCGAGGCTGCCGTTGAGGCGCATCGCCGCCATGCCGGTGTAGTGCATGGCGGCGACCCCGGCGCCGGTGAACACGCCGCCGGCGATGAGGCGTACCGGGTTCAGCCGGCCGGTGCCGACGATCGCCAGGCCGATGCCGACGGCGACCACCGCGATGGCGGTGCTGGCGGCGGTGAGCGGCACGTCGTACCGGATGCGGGTGCCGTCGACGGCGAAGCCGAGCATGGCCATGAAGTGCATGGCCCAGATGGCGGTGCCGCCGAGCGCCCAGGCGGCCAGCAGGCCCCACCAGGCGCGCTGGCGGGCGGTATGGGCCGTGCGGATGCGGCCGGCGCAGACGAGCCCCAGGACCGACCCGAGCACCGACAGCGCGTAGCTCAGCGCGGGCGTGATCCACCCGTACTCAAAGTGATTGATGTCCGCCACGGCGATGTTTCTCCCCACTCGTTACCGGCGCGTATGCACAGCGCCCGGGCAATGATCAGGGGTGCTCCGAGCAGGCGCAATAGCACCCCCGGGCTATTCGTGGGGTGCCGTCACGGTGACCGTCCGATGCGTCGATTCACCGACCCGGTTGACCGAAAGTGATCATCAGGTGGAGGTGTGGTACGCGAGCACTCCCCGGTTGATGGCCGCTATGGCCTGCCGGGCCGTGGCACGCAGCTCCGGCGACGCGCCGCCCGAGTCGGAAAGTTGACCAAGAAGGTCGACCACCTGCCGCGCCCACCGGACGAAGTCGCCGGCCGGCATCTCGCCGTCAATCTCGTGCCCGCTGCCGAGCACCTTCGCCAGGGCCTCGCCCCGGGCCCACCGGTAGACCGGCCAGGCGAAGCCCAGATCCGGCTCGCGGGTAGCGGCCAGTCCACGGGCGGCCTCGTCGGCCTCGATCTCGCCCCACAGCTTCAGCGTCTCGTCCACGGCGTCGGAGACCGGGCCGCGCGGCAGGGAGGCCCGCTCGTCGACGTCGCGGCGCGCCTCGAAGACCACCACGGACACCGCGGCGGCCAGCTCGGCCGGGGAGAGCCCGTCCCACACGCGTCGACGCAGACACTCGGCGACCAGCAGATCCGCCTCGGTCCAGATCCGGCCGAGCATCCGACCGGCGTCGGTGACCGCGCCGTCGCGGCCGAGGTATCCACGCTCGGTCAGCAGCGCGACGATCCGGTCGAACGTCCGGGCGAGGGACCCGGTACGCCCGGACACCCGCTCACGCAGCTCGTCGGTGTCCCGTTCGAGACGACGGCGGCGCTCCGCCCAGCGGGCGTGCTCCTCCCGCTCCGGGCAGGCGTGACAGGGGTGGTTACGCAGCTCGGTGCGGAGCTGGCTGAGCCGGTGGTCCTCGCCGGGCGTCTGCCGGGAGCGGCCACCTCGGCGGCCACCGTGCCGGTCCAGGCCGGTGCCGCTGACCTCGGCGGCGAGGTCCCGCCGGGCCCCCGGCGAGCGGTGGTTGAAGTGCTTGGGCACCCGGATCCGGGCCAACACCTCGGCGGGCGTGGTGAAGTCCCCCGGGCTGACCCGCCCCGCCCAGCGGTCCTGGGTGAGTACCAGCGGACGAGGTTCGCCGAACCCGCCGGTCGCCGGGTCCAGCACGACGGCCAGACCGGCCCGACGGCCCGACGGAACACGGATCACGTCGCCGATACGCAGCCGCTCCAGCGACGCCACGGCCGCGGCCTTGCGCTGGGTCTGCCCCTGCCGGGCGATGGCCTTCTCCCGGTCGGCGATCGCCACCCGCAGCGCGAAGTACTCGTCGAAGTCGCCGTGGTGGCAGGCGGCCTCCGCGCCGTACGCCTCGATGGTCTCGGTGTTGCGCTGCACCTGCCGCGCCAGGCCGACCACCGACCGGTCGGCCTGGAACTGGGCGAACGAGGACTCCAGCAGCGCCCGGGCGGGCTCCGCGCCGACCGAGCCGACCAGGTTCACCGCCATGTTGTACGACGGGCGGAAGCTGGACCGCAGCGGATAGGTGCGGGTGGAGGCGAGCCCGGCCACGTGCCGCGGGTCGGTCTCCGGGGACCACACCACCACGGCGTGCCCCTCGACGTCGATGCCCCGCCGGCCGGCGCGGCCGGTGAGCTGGGTGTACTCCCCCGGGGTCAGGTCGACGTGCGCCTCGCCGTTGTACTTGACGAGGCGTTCCAGCACCACGCAGCGCGCCGGCATGTTGATGCCCAGCGCGAGGGTCTCGGTGGCGAAGACCGCCTTGACCAGGCCCCGGACGAACAGCTCCTCGACGACCTCCTTGAACACCGGCAGCATGCCGGCGTGGTGGGCGGCGAGGCCGCGCTCCAGGCCGTCCAGCCACTCCCAGTAGCCCAGCACCGTCAGGTCCTCGCCGGGGATGGCGGTGACCCGGGACTCGACCACCCGGCGGATCTCGGCGCGCTCCTCGGGCGAGGTGAGCCGCAGCCCGGCGGCCAGGCACTGCTGCACGGCGGCGGCGCAGCCCGCGCGGCTGAAGATGAACAGGATGGCCGGCAGCAGACCCTCCCGGTCCAGCCGGTCCACGATGTCCGGGCGGATCGGGCCGCGCCAGCGCGGACCTCGGCGTCCGGAGCCCGGCCCGGCGCTGCGCCCCTCGCCCAGCTCCAGCCGGCGCATCGTGTCGCGGGTGTAGCGCAGCAGCTCCGGGTGCACGTCGTGCTTGCGGGCGGCGTCGGCGTCGTGGAACAGGTCGAACATCCGCTTGCCGACCAGCATGTGCTGCCACAGCGGCACCGGCCGATGCTCGCTGACCACCACGGCGGTCTCGCCGCGCACGGTGACCAGCCAGTCGGCGAACTCCTCGGCGTTCGACACGGTCGCCGACAACGAGACCAGGGTGACCGACTCCGGCAGGTGGATGATCACCTCTTCCCACACGCCGCCGCGGAACCGGTCGGCGAGGTAGTGCACCTCGTCCATCACCACGTAGGCGAGCCCCTGCAACGTGCTGGAGCCCGCGTAGAGCATGTTGCGCAGCACCTCGGTGGTCATCACCACCACGGGCGCGTCGCCGTTGATCGCGTTGTCGCCGGTCAACAGGCCAACCTGCTCGGCGCCGTACCGGTCGACGAGGTCGTGGTACTTCTGGTTGGACAGCGCCTTGATCGGCGTCGTGTAGAAGCACTTGCGCCGGGTCGTCGGCGGCGTCGCGCCGCCGGCCGCCGCCGGGTCGTCGGGCCGCCCCCGCAGAGCCAGGTGTACGGCGAACTCGCCGACCACGGTCTTGCCGGCGCCGGTCGGGGCGCACACCAGCACACCGCTGCCCCGCTCCAACGACTGACACGCCTCGCGCTGGAAGTCGTCGAGGTCGAACCCCAGGTCCAGGGCGAACTCGTCCAACGCCGGAAACTCGGAGGCCTGCGCGGTCCGGCGGCGCGCCGCGGCGTACCGCTCGGCGGGGCTCGACATGGCACCAAGATTAGTGCGTGCCGGCACAGTGCACCCCACAAGGCCGTCCGGCAGGGCTGTCGGCGAGGGTCGGTAGGGTGCACGGCGTGCCGGACCATGCCGAACCGCCCCAGACCACTCCGCCGGGCAGCGCCACCGCCCGCCGGACGTCCCGACGGCCCGTGAAGGCGGTGCTCTTCGACTTCCACGGCACCCTGGCCCAGGTGGAGGAGCCTCGGCAGTGGGTGCTGGAGGCCGCGGCGGCGTGCGGGGTCACCCTGGACCGGGTCCGCGCCACCTCGCTGGCCGACCGCCTGCTGACCGCCGGCCGCGCGGGCGGCCCGCTACCGGCCCGGGTGCCGCCCCGGCTGGCCGAGCTGTGGGCCGACCGGGACCTCTACCCGCACGCCCACCGGGGGGCGTACACCGGGCTGGCCGAGACCGTGGACGCCGGCATCGAGGGCTTGCCCGACGCGCTCTACGAGCGGCTGCTGATCGCCGAGGGCTGGGTGCCCTACCCGGACACGGCCCCCACGCTGGCCGCGCTGCGCGACGCCGGCGTACGCGTCGCGGTGGTCAGCAACATCGGTTTCGACCTGCGCCCGCACTTCGACGCCTGGGGGTTGACCGACCTCGTCGACGCGTTCGTGCTGTCGTACGAGGTGGGGCGCTGCAAGCCCGACCCGGCGATCTTCTGGCGCGCCTGCGGGATGCTGGGCGTCGACCCGGAGCAGACGTTGATGGTCGGCGACAGCCCGGCCGACGCGGGCGCGGTGGCCGCCGGCTGCGCGGTGCTGGTGCTGCCGGCCGCCGAGCCGGGCCGGGAGAACGGGCTGGGCGCGGTCCTCGACCTGGCCCTGCCCGCCTGACCCCGGGCTGATCCGCGTCGAGGCCGCCCGCGCGTCCCCGGAGCCCACCGCCTAGCGTCAGGGCCGTGACGGACACCCTCCTGCCTGCGTCGACACCGACCGACGCGCCCCCACAGCGGCACGGTGGTGTCCTCGCCGTGGGGCTGGTGCTCGGCGGGGCGCTGTCGGTCCAGTTCGGCTCCGCCGTCGCCGCGCTGCTCTTTCCGCGTACCGGCGTGGCCGGGGCGGTCACCCTGCGGCTGACGATCTCGGCGGTGTTGCTGCTCGTCGTGTGCCGGCCGCGACTGCGCGGACACGACCGCTCGGCCTGGCTCGCCGTCGGCGCGTTCGGGCTGGCCCTGGCCGGCATGAACTCGCTGTTCTACCAGGCCATCGAACGCATCCCGCTCGGACCGACGGTGACGCTTGAGGTGCTCGGTCCCCTCGCCCTGTCGGTGTTCACCGCCCGCCGGCTGGCGAGCTGGTGCTGGGCGGGACTCGCGCTGGCCGGGGTGGCGCTGCTCGGGCAGGGCGGCTTCGACCGGCTCAATCCGGCCGGCGTGGCGTTCGCGTTCGGCGCGGGCACGATGTGGGCCGCGTACATCGTGCTCAGCGCCCGCGTCGGCGGCCGGTTCCCCGGCGCGGACGGGCTCGCCCTCGCGCTCACCCTGGCCGCGCTGGTCACCCTGCCGCTGGGCATCGTCGACGGCGGCGCGGTCCTGCTCGACCCGCAGGTGCTCGCGTTCGGCGCGGCCCTCGCGGTGCTCGCCTCCGGCCTGCCGTACACCCTGGAACTGCTGGCGCTGCGCCGGATGCCCACCGCCACCTTCGCGGTGCTGATGAGTCTCGGCCCAGCCGTCGCCACCCTCGCCGGCTGGCTGGTGCTGCGCCAGGCGCTGACCGTGTCGGAGTGCGTCGCCATCGTGTTGGTCATCGCCGCCAGCATCGGCGCGGTACGGGTCAGCGCAGCAGTCGCAGGGCCCCGGGCACTGCGGTGATCGTCACCGGGAGGCCGAGCGAGCGTTCCCCGTCGGCGTACGTGACGATCCCGTCGGCGGCCAACTCCACCGTACGGGCCCGGTAGCTGCTCACCACCGGGTGCTCGACGTGGGTGCCCTGGTAGATGTGCGGCTTCACCCGGATCATCGTGCGCCGGTCCGCCCGACCGGCCACCACCACGTCCAGCAGCCCGTCGGTCGGGTCGGCGTCGGGGCAGATCCGCATCCCACCGCCGTACGACGGGCAGTTGCCCACCGCCACCAGCACCGCGTCCATGTCGTGCACCACCCCGTCGAGGCGCATCGTGTAGCGCCGCGGCTTCAGGCGGGCCATCTCGATCAGGATCGCCAGGTCGTACCGGCGGGGGCCGCGCGGCCACCGCATCCGGTTGGCCCGCTCGTTGACGATCGCGTCGAAGCCCGCCGCGAGGACCGCGCCGTACCAGCGTTGCGCGCCATCGACGCCCGTCATCCGGGCCAGGTCGACCTCGCGGCTCCGGCCGGTACGCAGCGCCTCGGCGATCACCTCCACGGCGGCGACCGGATCGGCGGGAAAACCGGTGTCGATCGCGAAGTCGTTGCCGGTGCCGGCGGGCACCGGTCCGAACGGGATGTCGGTGCCGGCCACGGCCTGCAGCGCCCGGTGCACGGTGCCGTCTCCGCCGATCGCGACCAGCGCGCCCGCGCCCTCGGCGACCGCCGTCCGACAGGCCACCTCCGCCTCATCGGGGGTGGACGCCGACAGCACCGTCACCGGCCGGCCGGCGGCGGACAGCCCGTCCAGCAGTCGGGGCAGCAGGGCCCGCCGCCGTCCCCGGCCGGCCGTCGGGTTGGCGAGCACGGCCACCGGGCCGGCGGCCGACGCGGCGTCCTCCGCCGGTCCGGGCCGAAACTCTTTCACGGTCACGGCCAGCACCGTACTCGTCGTACATCTGATGTTCATCGTGCGGAGGTAGCGCTCCCAACCCACCGGGCGGCTCGAATCGGTCGACGGCGGACACAGCGACGCCGCCCCCACCTGGCGGGGACGGCGTCGGCTGGCTCTGGCGGCGCGGGGCCGTCAGGTCATGTCGTCGTAACGGCGTTCGATCGGCGCCGGCTTCGCGATCGGCTCCGGAGCGCCGATCGGCGCGGTCGCGTCGACCCGCTGCCCGGCCACGACCGGGTCCGGGTCGAACTCCAGCGGCGAGACCTCGTCGTCGTCGAGACCGGCGTAGACCTCCTTGCCGCGACCCCGCCGCCGGTCGTTGATGAACGCGATGCCCACCGCGCCGAAGTAGAGCGCGGAGAGGCAGACCGCCAGGGCGGTCATCCCGAACGGGTCGGGGGTGGGGGTGACCACGGCGGAGAACGCGAAGAACACGAAGATCGCCACCCGCCACCAGCTCAGCAGCCGCTTCGCGCTGGCCAGGCCGACGAAGTTGAGCATCAGCACGATCAGCGGGAACTCGAACGCCACCCCGAACAGCAGGATCAGGTTGGTGACGAAGGAGATGTACCGGGTGACTTCCAGCGTGGTCGAGATGTCATCGCCGGACACGTTCATCAGGAACTCGAGGCCCTTGGCGGTGACGAAGAAGGCCAACACCGCGCCGGCGGCGAACAGCGGCGCCGCCAGGGCCGTGAACGCGTACGCGTAGCGCCGCTCGTGCCGGTGCAACCCGGGCGCGATGAACGCCCAGAGCTGGTAGAGCCAGATCGGCGCCGCGATGATCAGGCCCACCCAGAGGCCGATCTTCAGGTTCAGCAGGAAGAGGTCCGCCGGGCCGAGCTGGACGAACAGGCACTTGCCGGACGCGTCCTTCGACCCCGGCAGGTCGCAGTACGGCTGCGACAGCAAATGCCGCACCGGCTCGGCCAGCCAGATGCCGAAGCCGAAACCGACCAGGATCGCCAGCGAGGCGCGGAACAGACGGTTGCGCAGCTCACGGACGTGCTCGATGAGCGTCATCGAGCCGTCGGCGGCCCGCTCGAACGTGCTCGGGCCGCGCTTACGCAGGGCGAAGGCCACGGTGCGAAGGCCCTTCGGTCAGTTGTCGCGGACGCGGTGCACCGGGTCGACGACCGGCTGCTGCGCCGGCGCCTGCTGGTACGGCGGCTGCTGCGGCTGCCCGGCGTACGGCGCCTGCTGCCCGGCGTGCGGCGGCAACGGCTGGTAGCCGGCCTGCGCGTCGGCCTTCTCGGCCAGGTCGCGGTCGTCGTCCTGCAGGCTCTTGGTCTCGGCCTTGATGATCCGCAGCGAGCGACCCAGCGAACGGGCCGCGTCCGGAAGCCGCTTCGCACCGAAGAGCAGGATCAGCACAACCACGAGAACGGCGATGTGCCACGGCTTGAGGGCACCCATGAGAAGCTCCAGTCGCTCTGTGTCCGGGGGGTGGTACGCAGCCCATCGTACGTGCGGATCGGTGCGATGCCACCCGCCGGGTGGTGATGGATCGGCCCGGCCGGTGAAGTCTTGACCAACGCGCGATGATCCGTCAACCACCTGGGCCGACGGCGCGGTCAGCCGCGCTTGGCCTTGATCAGCTCAAGGCGCTGCTGGGCGGTGTCGAGCTGACGTTGGACGCCCTCGGCGCGCTGCTGCAACGCCTCGGCGGTCTCCCGCAGCGCCTCCGCCTCACCGGCCCGGCGCTGCAACGCCTCGGCGGCGCGGCGCAGCTTGGGCAGCCGGGCCAGCACCGGGCGTACGGCCAGCGCGAGCGCCACGAGCGGGAGCAGCACCAGCGCGAGCACGATCCAGATCAGCACGCCGGCCAGCCTACTGGGTGCGGCCGGCCACCGCCGGATCGCCCGACGGCGCTCCGGGGGCCGCGGCCGTGCGGTCGTCGTCGGGCAGCCGCGTCACCGGCGCGGGCACCGCGTACGCGTCGAGCGCGGCGGACGCGGTCGCTCGGACCTGCTCGGCCAGCTCAACGGGGGCGACCACGGTGACGTCCGGGCCGAGGCCGAGCACGAACCGTCGCGCCCACCCCAGGTCGGTCACGCGCAGCGAGACGAGCCACTGGTCACCGTCGCCGGCCTCGACCCGCTCGCACGGGTAGTACTCGGTGATCCACCGTTCGCCGCGCCCGATCCGCAGGGTGATCAGCGGCAGGTCGGGCGACGGCCGGAAGACCCCCTCGGTGCGATCGTGCGGGACGGCCTGCGGCGGAACGGCGGCCGGCTCGTCCAGCTCGGTTATCGCGTCGATCCGGTCGGCGCGGAACAGCCGCACCGCCTCCGCGCGCCGGCACCACGCCTCCACGTACGCCCGACCGCCGACCATCAGCATCCGCAGCGGGTCGATCACCCGCTCGGTGGTCTCGTCCCGGGCCGCCGTGTAGTAGGTGATCCGCAGCGCTCGGCCGCCCTCCACGGCGGCGCGCAGCGCCTCGACCCGCCGGGTGTCCCCGGGGAGCCGGACCGCGACCGGCGCGCCCACCAGGTCACCGGCGGCGTCCTCGATCTTGGCGAGGGCCCGTTCGATGGCGTCCCGGTTGGCGACGCCGGGGGTCTCGGCGAGCATCCGCAGCGCCACCACGAGCGCGAGGGCCTCGTCGGGGGTGAGCCGCAGCGGCCGGTCGATGCCGGCGTCGTAGGTGATGGTCACCCGGTCGCCGTCGAACGCCATGTCGATCAGATCACCGGGGCCGTAACCGGGCAGCCCGCACACCCACAGCAGCTCCAGGTCCTCCCGGAGCTGTCGTTCGGTGACACCCAGGTCACCGGCCGCCTCGGCGACCTCGATGCCCGGTCGGGCCAGCAGGTAGGGCACCAGGTTGAGCAGGCGCGCCAACCGGTCGGCGGAGGTCTTGGAACCGCCGCGGGCGGCCGGGCGGGTCACCGGGCACCCCCGGAAACCGCCAGCTCGTCGTGGCGGACCGCGATCTCCTTGAGCCGCTGGATGACCGCCTCGCGGACCTCCGGCGGGTCGAGCACGCGGACGTCCGGCCCGTACCCGACAAGGTGGCCGGCCAGACCGTCCGGGTCGGCGTACGGCAGGACCAGGCGGTCGCCGTCCGGCCCGGCGGTCACCTCGACCGCCCACCGACGCAGCCCGGCGGCCCGGCCGGGCGCGGCCAGCACGGTCGCCCGGCCGGTGCGCTCCACCGGCCCGGACCAGCGGGCCACGTGACTGATCAGGTCTTCTCCCAGCGGCGGCTCGTAGGCGCCGGACGCGCCGGTCACCCGGACGGCGCCGACCACCCGGGAGAGGCGGAAGCAGCGGGTGGCGTCCCGGTCCAGGTCGTGGCCGACCACGTACCACCGGCCCCGCCAGCAGACCACGCCCCACGGTTGGAGCCGGCGGCGGCTGGGGGCGTCCCGGTCGGGTACCCGGTAGTCGAAGCCCACCTCCCGGCGGTCCCGGGCGGCGGCGGTCAGCGGCGCGAACGCCGGGTCGACGGTGACCATCGGCTCCAGGCCGAGGGTGGCCTGCGGGTCGACGTCCACCCCGGCGGCGCGCAGCTTGGCCAGCCCGGAGGACGCGGCGGCGGCCAGCCCGGCGTGCTGCCACAGCCGGGCGGCGATGCCGACGGCGGCGGCCTCGTCCGGTTCGAGGGGGATGTCGGGCAGCGCGTACTCGCGGTGGGCGATGCGGTAGCCGGGCTCGGCGTCGAAGACGCTGGCCGTGCCGGTCTCCAGGGGGACGCCCAACTCGCGCAGCTCGGCCTTGTCCCGCTCGAACTTGCGCTGGAACGCCTCGTGGTCGCGCGCGTCGTCGGGATCGTGCTCGTAGCCGGGCACGGTCGCGGCGATCTGCGCGGCGGTCAGGAACCGTCGCGTGGACAGCAGGCAGATCACCAGGTTGACCAGGCGTTCGGTGCGGGTCCGCGACACGCGGTAGACGCTAGCAGCCGACGCGCCCACATCGTGCACCCACGCGGGGCGTGCCGCACACTTGTTCGGATCGGGTCCTCCCCCGGCGCGCCGCCGCTCACCGCCATAGGGTTTCCCTCATGTCGCAAGCCGGGATGAAGACCGAGAGCGAGAGCGTCGGCACCGTGGTCGTCGCGGGCGTCGCCAACCTCGCCATCGCGGTCGCCAAGCTGGTCGCCGGGCTGATCTCGGGGTCGGCCGCGATGCTGTCCGAGGCGGCGCACTCGGTCGCCGACACCACCACCGAGGTGCTGCTGTTTCAGGCGCTGCGCCGGGGCGCCCGGCCGGCCGACAAACGGCACCCCTTCGGGTACGGCAAGGAGAGCTACGTCTGGGCGTTCTTCGCCGCGATGTTCACCTTCGTGGCCGGCGCCGGTTTCGCCGTCACCCACGGCGTCACCACGATCCTCGTGCACGAGCACAGCGGCGACTACCTCGTGTCGTACATCGTGCTGGCGGTCTCGTTCGTCATCGAGTCGATCTCGCTGGCCCGGGCCGTGCGGCAGGTCCGGCGCGAGTCCGAGCGCTGGCAGACCACCCCGCGACGGTTCCTGCGGCTCACCGCCGACACCACCGTCAAGGCCGTCTTCCTGGAGGACAGCGCGGCCCTGATCGGCCTGGTGCTCGCGGGGCTCGGCGTCGGCCTGTCGCACGCCACCGGCGACGAGGTGTGGGACGGCGTCGCGTCGATCCTCATCGGCCTGCTGCTGCTGACCGTCGCCGGGATCCTCGCCAGCAACAACCTGTCGCTGCTGGTCGGCCGGGCCGTCCCGGAGCGGCTGCGTCGCGAGATCGAGCAGGAACTGGCCGGCCTGCCCGAGGTGGAACGCATCGACACCCTGCTGACCATGCAGCTCGGCCCGGACGACATCCTCGTCGCCGCGAAGGTCGACTTCCGCGACGAGGCCACCGGCGCGCAGATCGAGACCACGGCCGACGAGGCCGAGCGGCGGCTCACCGAGCGCTACCCGGAGATCCGGTTCGTCTTCCTCGACCCGACCCGCTCACTGCCGGGCGCCACCGGCACCGCCCGCCACACCCAGGCCGCGCCGCCCGCCTCCCCCGGCGACGAGCGGACCTGAACCCGAGCGGCGTCGCACCCGGTCGCGGTCCGCCGCGCCCGCGCGGCTAGCGTGCCCGTCATGGTGCGATGGCGTACGGGGACGGTGGCGGCGCTGCGACGGCAGTGGACCGGGGCGGTGGAACTCGACGTCGACCTGCCCGACGGCACGCGCATGCGGGCGCTGGCCTATCCCGAGCTGGTCGGCACGCCCGAGCCCGGCGACCGGGTGCTGCTCAACGCCGGCGCGCTGCTGATGGGGCTGGGCACCGGCGGGTACGCCCTCGTGGTGGCGGTGCCGGACCGGCTGCCCCCGGACCCGCCGGACGCCGGCGACACCCGCGACGCCGGGCACCTGGTCAAGGCCCGCTACACGCCGTTGCAGCCGATCCTGCTCGGTGTCGACGAGGAGGCGTCCCCGCACCGGGCCATGCTGGCCGACGCCGACGACCTGGGCGGCCTGCCCGTGGTCACCGCCGACCTGCACTCGGCGTTGCCGGCGATCCTGGCCGGCATCCGGGCCGACGCCCCTCGGGCGCGGGTCGCGTACCTGCTCACCGACGGTGGCGCGCTGCCGGCCTGGTTCTCCCGCACCCTGGCCGGGCTGCGCGACGAGCTGGTCGGGACGATCACCGTCGGGCAGGCGTTCGGCGGTGACCTCGAGGCCACCACCCTGCACGGCGGTCTGCTCGCCGCCCACCACGTGCTGCGCGCCGACGTGGCGATCGTGGCGCAGGGCCCCGGCAACCTGGGCACCGGCACCCGGTGGGGCTTCTCCGGTGTCGCCGTCGGTGAGGCGGTCAACGCGATCGCCACGCTCGGCGGGCGGCCGGTCGGCTCGCTGCGCATCTCCGACGCCGACCCCCGCCCCCGGCACAACGGGGTGTCGCACCACAGCCTCACCGCGTACGGCCGGGTGGCGCTCGCCCCGGCGGAGTTGGTGGTGCCCGACGGCCTGGACCCGGCCCTGGCCGCCGAGGTCGACGCCGCCCTGGCGCCGCTGGCGGCCCGGCACCGGATCGTGCAGGTGCCCACCGCCGGCCTCGACGCCGCGCTGCGCGCCAGCCCCGTCCCCCTGTCCACCATGGGCCGCCCCCTGGACGCCGACCACGCCTACTTCCTGGCAGCAGCAGCCGCCGGCCGCCAAGCCACCACCCACCTCCCCTAACCCCAACCCCACCCCACCCCACCCCACCCCCACCCCCGGTGATCAAGAGGTTTGCGTCAGAATCCGGCGCGATATTGACGCGAACCTCTTGATCACCGGGGGCAATCGGTGGGGTTAGCGGATCACGGGGCGTTGGTCTCGGGGTAGGGCCTCGATGAGTTCTCGGGGCAGGTTGAGGGTGTCGGCGCTGACCTCGGGCGGGGTGTTCGCCATCCACTGGGTCAGCGAGACGGACTCGAACCGGGGCTTGCGGAACATCTCCAGGAACACCAGCGGCTCGGTGCCGAGGTTCTCGATGTAGTGGCCGTAGGCGAACGGCACGTACCCGACGTCACCGGCGCGCATGTCGAAGGTGCCGGCCACGCCCTGACTGGCGAACACGCCCATCCGACCGTGGCCAGACAGGTAGTACTGCCACTCGTCGTCGGTGGGGTGCCAGTGCAGTTCCCGCATCCCGCCCGGATCCACCTCGACCAGCGCGGCGCAGATCGTGGTGGCCGCGGCGAACTGGGTGACGTCGGCGATGCGGACCTGCCCGCCCGGGAACCGCTGCGGCTGCTGGGCGAGCAGCCGGTGACTGAGGCTGCGGGGCACGTCCCCGGTCGGGCTGACGACGCGGTCCTGGTCCAGCGGCGGCGGCACCTGCCCGGCGAAGATGTACTTTTCCCGCTCGGGGATCGAGTCGAGCTGATCGAGCCGCCACCCGAAGTTCTTGGCCAGCACCTCCTTCGGGGTGTGCGCGAAGAAGTCGCTGATCAGGAACGTGCCGTTCTCGGTGAACGCGCCGTCGTCGAAGACCAGCAGGAACTCCACACCCTCGTCGAGCGCCTGGATGTGGTGCGGCACCCCCTGCGGGAAGAACCACAGGTCGCCGGCGCGTACGTCGTCGAGGAAGTTGCGGCCCTCCTGGTCGACGGCGCTGATCCGGGCGCTGCCACGCGACACGTACGCCCACTCGGACTGCTTGTGCCAGTGCAGCTCCCGGTACCCGCCCGGTTCCAGCGCCATGTCCACGCCACTGAGCTCGGTGGCGATGGGCAACTCCCGTACGGTCACCTCCCGGGTCCATCCGCCGCGCTGCACCCGGGTGTGCGCGTCCGAGAAGGAGAACCGCAGGTTCGGCAGCGTGCCCGCGTCCGTGCTCGGTGGAGTCAACAGATCGGGGTTCTGCCGGTCGCGGACCACGTCGCGTGGCCCGGGGTCCACCCAGCCCTCACCGTCGCGTTCGGGCTGGGGCACCGTCGGGTCGTTCATGATCGCCTCCCGCGTCGTCGCGTCCTCGCGCCGCCGGCCCACTGGGCGGCAGGACGGCCCGCGACGGCGACGGCCAGCGGATACCCGGTGGGGCGACCCGGCCGGGCCAACCCCTGGCCCCGACGGGTCAGCACGTCCGACACCGCGCGGGGCAGCGATCACCGGACACCGTGCGCGACCGCGCGGGGCGGGGATCACCGGCACACCACGCGCGACCGCGCGGGGCGGGATCAGGAGAGGAAGATCAGGGCGAGCCAGCCGCCCACGATGAGCGCCAGCGCCACGGCCAGCACCCAGGTCGGCACGGTGTACTCGCCGCGCCGGTTGCGGTCGATCTCGGCGCGGATCTTCTCCCGCCGGCGCTCGACCCAGTTCTGCCGCGCGTCGCCGCGCTCGGAGGGGTCGGATGGTCCAGAAGTCGTCATGGCGCGCCCAGCCTACCGGTCGTGCCGGCCCCGTCGGCGTACACCACCGTCGGGGCCGGCGGACCCGTCACATGCTGGCGATCAGCCGCTCCACCCGCTCGTCGTACGCCCGGAACGGGTCCTTGCAGAGCACGGTGCGTTGCGCCTGGTCGTTGAGCTTCAGGTGCACCCAGTCGACGGTGAAGTCGCGCCGCTTCTCCTGGGCGTGCCGGATGAACTCGCCGCGCAGCCGCGCCCGGGTGGTCTGCGGCGGAGTCTCCTTGGCCTCGAAGATCTCCGGGTCGGTGGCCACCCGGTCCACCTCGCCGCGGCGCTCCAACAGCCCGTAGAGGCCCCGGCCACGGCGCACGTCGTGGTACGCCAGGTCCATCTGCGCCACCCGGGGGTGCGACAACGGCAGGTCGTGCTTGCGCTGGTACCGCTCGATCAGCCGCAGCTTGCTGACCCAGTCGATCTCCCGCGAGACCGGCTCCAGGTCACCGCTCTCCACCGCGTTGAGCACCCGGCCCCACAACTCGACCACCCGCTTGGCGGCCTGGTCGCCGCCGCGCCGCTCGACGAACTCGGTGGCCTTGGCCAGGTACTCCTGCTGGATGTCCAGCGCGCTCACCTCCTTGCCGGAGGCCAGGCGCACCTTGCGGCGGCCGGTGATGTCGTGCGACACCTCGCGGATCGCCCGGATCGGGTTCTCCAGCGACAGGTCCCGCATGACCACGCCGGCCTCGATCATCCGCAGCACGATGTCGGCCGTGCCGACCTTGAGCAGCGTGGTGACCTCGTTCATGTTCGAGTCACCGACGATGACGTGCAGGCGCCGGTAGCGCTCGGCGTCGGCGTGCGGCTCGTCGCGCGTGTTGATGATCGGGCGACTGCGGGTGGTCGCCGACGAGACGCCCTCCCAGATGTGCTCGGCCCGCTGCGAGAGGCAGTAGACCGCGCCGCGCGGGGTCTGCAGCACCTTGCCGGCCCCACAGATCAACTGCCGGGTCACCAGGAACGGGATGAGCACGTCGGCGAGCCGGCCGAACTCCCCGTGCCGGGAGACCAGGTAGTTCTCGTGGCAGCCGTACGAGTTGCCGGCCGAGTCGGTGTTGTTCTTGAACAGGTAGATCTCACCTGCGATGCCCTCGTCGTGCAGCCGCTTCTCCGCGTCGACGAGCAGCCCTTCCAGGATCCGCTCGCCGGCCCGGTCGTGGGCCACCAGGTCGGTCACCGAGTCGCACTCCGGTGTCGCGTACTCCGGGTGCGACCCGACGTCCAGGTAGAGACGGGCCCCATTGCGCAGGAACACGTTGCTCGACCGACCCCAGGACACGACGCGCCGGAACAGATACCGCGCGACCTCGTCCGGGGACAGCCTCCGCTGCCCGCGATAGGTGCAGGTGACGCCGTACTCGGTCTCGAGGCCGAAGATTCGCCGCTCCATGATGAGACATTAGCCGCCCAGAGGCCCGGTTCGTCACTGTCACACCACAGGTCGTGCCCGAGGGATGGTCACATACCGGCTGAGTGCGACATTCCGTCGGGTCCGAGGCTGGCCACGAACCGCCGGCAGGCCTCGTACTCCGGAAGCAGGCCGCTCTCGCGGGCCTGCGCGAGGGTCGGCGCGGCGTCGTCGCGCGCGGACAGCAGCGCCGTGTCGGCGGGCCACTCGATGCCCAGTTCCTCGTCGAGCGGGTGCACCGCGTGCTCGCCGGTCGGGTTGTACGTGGCCGAGCAGAGGTAGCTCAGTGTCGCGTCGTCGGTCAGCGCGCAGAACCCGTGCCCCAGGCCCTCGCTGAGGTAGACGGCCCGCCGGTCGGTGTCGTCCAACCGGACGCCCTCCCAACGGCCGAAGGTCGGTGAGCCGACCCGCAGGTCGACGATCACGTCGAGGACCGCTCCGCGCACGCAGGTCACGTACTTCGCCTGCCCAGGAGGTACGTCGGCGAAGTGGATGCCGCGCACCACGCCGCGCGCGGAGACCGACAGGTTGGCCTGGGCGAGGCGCAGCGGGTGCCCCGCCGCCTCGGCGAGCTTGTCGAAGCGGTACCACTCCATGAACATGCCGCGCGGGTCGCCGTGCTGCTGGGGGCTGATCTCCCAGGCGCCCTCGATGCTCAGCTCGCGGATCTTCACCAGGACACCCCGTTGCCGTCCAGCAGGCCGAGCAGGTAGTCGCCGTACCCGCTCTTGGTCAGCGGTGCGGCCAGCGCACGCAGCTGGTTGTCGTCGATCAGGCCGGCCCGCCAGGCCACCTCCTCGACACAACCGATCTTGAGGCCCTGCCGCTCCTCGACCACCCGGACGAACTCGGCGGCCTGCATCATTGAGGTGAACGTGCCGGTGTCCAGCCACGCGGTGCCGCGATCGAGCACCGTCACCGACAGCTCGCCGGTCTCCCGGTACACCTCGTTGACGGCGGTGATCTCCAGCTCGCCGCGAGCGCTCGGGGTGAGCTTGCGGGCGATGTCGACCACCCGATTGTCGTAGAAGTACAGGCCGGGTACCGCGTAGCGGGACTTCGGCCGGGCCGGCTTCTCCTCGATCGAGAGCACCCGGCCGTCGGCGTCGAAGTCGACCACGCCGTACTCCTGGGGGTTGGCGACCTGGTAGGCGAAGACCCGGCCGCCGACAGGGTCACCGTGGTCGGCGAGCTGCCGTCCCAGCCCCACGCCGTGGAAGATGTTGTCGCCGAGGATCAGCGCCACCGACTCGTCGCCGATGAAGTCCGCGCCGAGGATGAACGCCTGCGCGATGCCCTCCGGGCGCGCCTGGGCGGCGTACTCCAGCCGCAGCCCGAACTGGCTGCCGTCGCCGAGCAGCCGGCGGAACTGGTCCTGGTCCTCCGGTGTCGTGATCACCAGGATCTCCCGGACCCCGGACATCACCAGAGTAGAGAGCGGATAGTAGATCATCGGTTTGTCGAAGACCGGCATCAGTTGCTTGGACACCGCGCGGGTGATCGGCCACAGTCGGGATCCGGTACCGCCGGCAAGGAGGATTCCACGCACCGGCGAAGCCTACCGGCACGGCTACGGAACGTGCGTGGGGGTCGCGTCCCACGTCCGCCGACGAACGTCGCGTACACTTCCGAACCCGTGAGGATCCTCGTCACCGGCGGAGCCGGATTCATCGGGTCGGAGTACGTTCGACTGTTGCTGGGCAAGCCCCTGGGCAACGCTGAGGGCGTACCCCCGCTCGAACCGGCGGTCGTGACCGTGCTCGACAAGTTGACCTACTCGGGCAACCGGGCCAACCTCGACCCGGTCCGCGACGACCCTCGCCTGCGGTTCGTGCAGGGTGACATCTGCGACCCGGTCGTGGTCGACGAGGTCGTCGCCGACCACGACGTGATCGTGCACTTCGCCGCCGAGTCGCACGTCGACCGCTCGATCGCCGGCGCCGCGCCGTTCGTCACCACCAACGTGCTGGGCACCCAGACGCTGCTCGACGCGGCGCTACGCCACGGCACCGGCCGGTTCGTGCACGTCTCCACCGACGAGGTGTACGGCTCCATCGACGAGGGTTCCTGGACCGAGACCTGGCCCCTCGCCCCGAACTCCCCGTACTCGGCGTCCAAGGCCGGCTCCGACCTGCTCGCCCTGGCCTACCACCGCACCCACGGCATGGACGTGGTCGTCACCCGCTGCTCCAACAACTACGGTCCGTACCAGTTCCCGGAGAAGGTCATCCCGCTGTTCGTGACCAACCTGCTCGACGGCGGGACGGTTCCGCTGTACGGCGACGGCGGCAACATCCGCGACTGGCTGCACGTGCACGACCACTGCCGGGGCATCGCGCTGGTCCAGCAGAAGGGTCGCGCCGGCGAGGTCTACAACATCGGCGGCGGCACCGAGCTGACCAACAAGGAGCTGACCGGCCGGCTGCTGGACGCCTGCGGCGCTGACTGGGACCGCGTCGTGCCCGTCGCCGACCGCAAGGGCCACGACCGCCGGTACTCCCTCGACATCAGCAAGATCAGCGAAGAGCTGGGCTACCAGCCCAGCGTCACCCTCGACGACGGCCTCGCCGAAACCGTGCGCTGGTACCAGGAGAACCGGGCCTGGTGGGAGCCGCTGAAGTCGGCCCCCACCGCATGACCCGACTACTCGTCACCGGCGCCGGAGGGATGCTCGGCCGGGACCTGGTCACCGTCCTGGAGACCCGGCCCGACCTGAAGGTCACCGCCGCCGCCCGTACCGACCTGGACATCACCGACCCCGCTGCGGTCCGCACCGCCGTCGCCGGACACGACGTCGTGATCAACGCCGCCGCGTGGACCAACGTCGACGGCGCGGAAGCCGACGAGACGGCGGCCACCGCCGTCAACGGCCACGGCGTGGCGAACCTCGCGGCGGCGTGCGCCACCAGCGGCACCCGGTTAGTTCAGGTCTCCACCGACTACGTCCTCGCCGGCGACGCCGACTCCCCCTACCCGGAGGACGCGCCGACCGCGCCCGTCAACGCGTACGGGCGCGGCAAGCTGGTCGGCGAGCAGGCCGTCGCCCGCCTGCTGCCGGACACCGGGTACGTCGTCCGCACCGCGTGGCTGTACGGCGCGCACGGGCCGAACTTCGTGGCGACCATGCTGCGGCTGGCCGGCCAACGCGAGCACCTCGACGTGGTCGACGACCAGCACGGGCAGCCCACCTGGTCGTACCGTCTCGCCGAGCGACTGGTCGCGCTCGCCGACGCCGCCCTGGACGGTCGCGCCGCTCCCGGCGTCTACCACGGCACCTGCGCCGGCCAGACCACCTGGTACGGGCTGGCCCGTGCCGCGTTCACCCTGGCCGGTCTGGACCCGGACCGGATCCGACCCACCACGAGCGACAGGTATCCTCGTCCCGCCCCCCGTCCGGCGTACAGTGTGCTAGGGCACAGCCGCTGGGCGGCCGCGGGTCTGCCGCCGCTTCCGGATTGGCATTCCACCCTGGTTGACGCGTTCCACTCCCCCGCTCCACCCGCCCCGTGGAAGGTCGCATGAAGCTCACCCTCGTCACCGGCCTGACCGGCCTGATACTGCTGGCCACGATCGTCGAGCTGCTGCGTCGCCGGCAGCTCCGCGAGAAGTACGGCATGCTCTGGCTCTGCGTCCTGGTGATCGTCATTCCCCTGTCGCTCTTCCCCCGCCTGCTGGACAACGTCGCCGAGCTGCTCGGCGTCCAGTCCGGCGTGAGCCTCGTGCTCTTCCTCGGCATCGTCTTCCTGCTGCTGGTCTGCGTGCACCTCAGCTGGGAGGTCAGCGCCCTGGAGGAAGAGACCCGGACCCTGGCAGAAGACTTCGCCCTGCTCCGCGCCGAGATCGACGCGGACCGGGCGGCCCGAGACGAACTGGTGTCGCACGATGGTTAACGGCAAGCGGGTCCTGATCATCATCCCCGCGCTCAACGAGTCCGGCTCCATCGCCGACGTCGTCGGCGAGGTCCGCGGCGAACTGCCCGGCGTCGACGTGCTCGTGGTCGACGACGGCTCCACCGACCGCACCGCCGCCGTCGCCTCCGCCGCCGGCGCCCGGGTCGCGAAACTCCCGTACAACCTCGGTGTCGGCGGCGCCATGCGGGTGGGGTACCGGTACGCCCGCGATCACGACTACGACGTGGCCATCCAGATCGACGCGGACGGCCAGCACGACCCGCGGTACGTGCCCAAGCTCGTCGACCTGCTCGACGAGACCGACCTGGTGATCGGCGCCCGGTTCGCCGGCGAGGGCGACTACAACGTCCGCGGCCCCCGCCGCTGGGCCATGGTCATGCTCTCCGGCGTGCTGTCCCGCGTCGCCCGCACCAAGCTCACCGACACCACCTCCGGGTTCCGGGCCGCCAACCGCCGGGTGATCGACATGTTCGCCACCTGGTATCCCGTGGAATACCTGGGTGACACGGTCGAGACGCTCGTGCACACCGCCCGGCGGGGCTACACCATCCGCCAGGTGCCGGTGGCGATGCGCAAGCGGATGGCCGGCACCCCCAGCCACTCCCCGGCCAAGGCCATGATCTACCTCGGTCGGGCCTTCGCCGTCCTCACGTTGGCGCTCATTCGCCGGTGATCCGGCGACTGCTGAGTCTGGTCCCACCGGGCACCGTCGCCGTCGGCGCCGGCCTGGCCCTGCTGGGGCTCGCCTCCTACGTCCACCTGGCCGTCGCCGGGCACAGCCTCACCGCGGCCGACTACTCGTCGCTCGCGGCGCTCTGGACGATCGTCTTCACCTTCGGCATCGGCCTGTTCATGCCCGTCGAACAGGAGGTCGCCCGGCTCGTCGCCGGCCGGCGCAGCCAGGGCCTACCCCCCGGACCGGTACTGGCCCGAGGGGCGGCCCTGGCCGCCGGTCTGCTCGCCGCCGTGGTCGCGCTGATCATCGCCGCCCGCGGGCCGCTCACCGACCGGTTCTTCGCCGGCGACGGCACCATGGTCGCCGTCCTGATCGGGTCCCTCGCCGCGCTCGCCGTCGCGCACACCACTCGCGGCGTGCTCTCCGGCCTGCAACTGTTCCCCTGGTACGGCACCCAACTCGGCGTTGACGGCGGCCTGCGCATCGCCCTCGTCGCCCTGCTCGGCCTGACCGGCGTCACCTCCCCCGTCTGGTTCGGCGCGGTGCTGATCGCCGCCCCGCTGATCGGCGTGGCGATCACCGCCCCACCCGTGCTCCGGGCCGTCGGCGGCGGCGTCCCCGTCGCCTGGGCCGCGTTCCTGCGCGGCCTCGGCCTGCTCATCACGTCCAGCCTGCTCTCCCAGGTCGTCGTCAACATCGGCGTGATCAACGTGAAGGTGCTGGACCCCTCCGACGTGGCCACCGCCGGCGCGCTGCTCTCCGCGCTGGTGCTCGTCCGGATCCCACTGTTCGTCTTCGCCTCGCTCCAGGCGTCCCTGCTACCCGGCCTCGCCACCTCCGCCGCGACCGGCGACCGTACGGCCTTCAACAGCCTCCTGCGGCGGGCCCTGGGCATCGTCACCGCGCTCGGCCTCACCGGGGCTGTGCTCGCCGTCCTGCTCGGCCCGTGGCTGGTGCGGACCCTCTTCGACACGCCCGACGTCCTCGGCCACGGTGACTTCGCCTGGCTCGCCGTGGCCACCCTCGCCTACCTCTGGGCGATGGTCCTCGGTCAGGCGCTGCTCGCCCTCGACCGGCACCGGGCCCAGGCCGTCGCCTGGGCCGTGGGCGTGGCCGCGCTCGTCGCCGCCACCCTCGCGCCGGTGGCCACCGCGCTGCGGGTCGAACTCGGCTACGCCATCGGCTCCGTCGTGGTCGCCGCCACCATGGCCGCCCTGCTGCGCGGCACCCGATCCCCCGCGCCGGCCCCCACCCCCACCCACGAAGCCGTCGCACCCGGAGTAACCACCGCCCCCTGACCCACCACCCCACCCCACCCCAGCCCGGCCCAGCCCAGCCCGGCCCAGCCCAGCCCGGCCCAGCCCAGCCCGGCCCACTCCGGCCCGGCGATCTTGCAGTTTCTGTCGCGACCAATCGTCATCAAACTGACTTTTCGTCAACCGAAAGTGCAAGATCGGCGGGCTGGAGCGGGGCGGGGAACGCGTACGACGGGCGGCCCGGAAACCGGGCCGCCCGCCGTGTGCGCGTACGGAACTACTTGCCGTCCGCCGGCTTGTCCTCCAGGTCGGCCGAGCCCGCCGACGTCGTCGGCTTGTGCGCCTCCGTGGTCGGCTGCGCCGGCGTGTCCGGCCCACCCGCCTCGGCCGGCTCCTCCGCCGCCGCGACATCACCGTCGAGCAGCGCCGTCAGCGCCGCCCCCGTGATCCGCCGGAACGTACGCCCCACCCGCTGACGGTCCAGCACCGCCACCTCAAGCTGGTTCGCGGCGATCGTACGGGCCGCGCCACCCTCACCGCCGACGGTGCTCAACGCCTGCACCGCAACCCGGACGGCCTCACCGAGGGACATGTCCGCCCGGTGCTGCGACTTCAACACACCGGTGATCGCCTCGGCCTGGCCGCCCATCGCCATCCGGCCCGGCTCGTCGTTGACCGACCCGTCGTACGTGAGCCGGTACAGCTCGTCGTCGTCCGGGGTCGCCCCGACCTCCGCCACACAGATCTCCACCTCGAAGGGCTTCGACTGCTCGGTGAAGATCGCGCCGAGCGTCTGCGCGAACGCGTTGGCGAGGGCGCGTCCGGTCACGTCACGCCGGTCGTAGCTGAGGCCGTTCAGGTCGGCCATCCGCACACCCGCGCGGCGCAGGTTCTCGAACTCGTTGTACCGGCCGACCGCGGCGAAGCCGATCCGGTCATAGATCTCACTGACCTTGTGCAGGGCGCTGGAGAGGTTCTCCGCGACGAAGAGCACCCCGCCGGAGTAGCTCAGGACCACCGCGCTGCGACCCCGGGCGATGCCCTTGCGGGCCAGCTCGGAGCGGTCGCGCATGATCTGTTCGGGCGAGGCGTAGAACTGCATGGCCACGGCGGCGGTTCTCCTTACGGCGCTTGCTGACGACTGCTGACTGGTGGGGGTGGACGGCGCTCAGCCGCCCGGATTCTCCATCCGACCGGCGACCACACCCTCGGCGATCGCCGCCGTCTCGGTGTCGGTCAACCGGCGGGTGCCCTCGGCGGTAGCGGTCATCACCACCGGATAGATCCGGCGGGTCAGGTCCGGACCGCCGGTCGCGGTGTCGTCGTCGGCCGCGTCGTAGAGCGCCTCGACCGCGAGCCGGGTCGCGTCCTCGAGAGACACGCCGGTCCGGAAACGCTTCTTGAGCGCCGACTTGGCGAAGAGCGAGCCGGAGCCGATGGCGTCGTACCCGGTCTCCTCGTACGGGCCACCGGTCACGTCGAAGCTGAAGATCCGCCCGGCGCGCGCCGGGTCACTGGCGGCCAGGTCGAAGCCCGCGAACAGCGGGACCACGGCGAGGCCCTGCATGGCCGCGCCCAGGTTGCCCCGGATCATCGACGCCAACCGGTTGGCCTTGCCGTCGAGCGAGAGCATCGCGCCCTCGATCTTCTCGTAGTGCTCCAGTTCCACCTGGAACAGTCGCATCAGCTCGATGCCGATGCCCGCCGTGCCCGCGATCCCGACCAGCGAGTACGCGTCGGCGGGGTGCACCTTCTCGATGTCGCGCTGGGCGATCAGGTTGCCCATGGTGGCCCGTCGGTCGCCGGCCATCACCACGCCACCGGCGGCCGAGATGGCCACGATGGTGGTCGCGTGCGGCGCCAGGTCGGCGGCCATGCCCGGTGGGAGCGGCCGACGACCGGGCAGCATCTCGGGGGCCACCCGGCTCAGAAACGTGGTGAAGGAGGACGTCCCCGCGTTGGTGAACACATCTGGTAGACGCCCGGATGGATCAAAGCCCGCTGCCACGTGGTTCCTCTCAGGTACGTGATCGCCCTGGCCAGCCTCGTAGGACTGTCACGGAACTGGCCAAGACCACCGTTGCAGTTGAAGCAGAGTATCCCGCGCACCCATCCGGTGCGATGATCGTGGTCCAGATGTTGCGGGTCCGCGCCGCCACAGATCGCGCAGACCCCGTCCTGCTCGGCCAGGAGCTCCTGAAACTCCTTCTCCCCGATGCCGTAGCGCCGCTGGAGGTGGTACTCGCGACTGCCGCCATGCAGTCGGAGCCTGCTCTCCTTGCCCTTCTCGTTGTGGCAGGGCTTGCAGTATCGGCCGTAGCCGCTGCGGGCGGAGCGGTTACGCGGAAAGTCATCCAGGGGCTTTGTGACATCGCAGTCAGGGCACCTTCGATGCCCTTCCGGCACCGCGGGCAACTGCCGCACATCCCTGCCCTGCTGCTCCTTCACGCGCTTGGCATAGCTCGCCTTGGATCGAGCGTTGAAGCAGGGCTTGCAGTAGCTACCCCGACCCTCCGGCCGCTTGCTGTTCGCGCAGAATTGATCAAGGGGGAGCCACTCACCGCAGTCGCGGCAGCGGCGGTGGCCATCTTGGTCATTCAGAGGCATGTCCGTTTTGCCCGGCTATGCCCTATTCGCCCCCTTTCTGTACATAGCCCCTCACAAATTCTTCTGCGTTTTCCTCCAGGACGGAGTCGATCTCGTCGAGCAGGTCGTCGACGTCCTCGGTGATCTCGGCGTGCCGCTCGGCCACCTCGGGGTTGGCCTCGGTGGTGACGTCCTCGATTTCCTCGCCCTGGCGGGACTTGCCGGACTGCGACTGGCCGCCGCTGTCATGAGTGGCCATTGCTGCCTCCTCCACGATCGTCTGCGATGAACTTACCTCGCCAGGACGACGAAAAGCCCGCCGCGCGCCGGCTTGCGGCACACGGCGGGCATTCGGTTGGCGCGTTCAGCCGCCGGTCAGCGTCTCCAGCAGGTCCTTGGCGCTGGCGCAGCGATCGAACAGGGCTCCGACGTGGGCGCGGGTGCCCCGCTCCGGCTCCATCATCGGTACCCGGACCAGCGACTCCCGGCCCACGTCGAAGATCACCGAGTCCCAGCTCGCGGCGACCACCTCGGAGGCGTACTGCGCGAGGCAGCGGCCCCGGAAGTAGGCCCGGGTGTCCTCCGGTGGCTCGGTCATCGCGCTGCGGACCTCCTCGTCGGTGAGCAGCGTCTTCATCGCCCCACGGGAGACGAGCCGGTTGTAGAGGCCCTTCTCCGGGCGTACGTCGGAGTACTGCAGGTCGACGAGCTGGAGCTTGTGGGAGCCCCAGCCGAGCTTCTCCCGCTCCCGGTAGCCCTCCAGCAGCCGCAGCTTGGCCACCCAGTCCAACTCGTCCACGCAGAGCATCGGGTCGCGACCGAGCCGGTCCAGGACGCCCTCCCACCGGTCCAGCACGTCGGCGGTCTGCTCGTCGACGTCGGCGCCGTAGCGGTCGTCGACAAAGGACCGGACCCGTTCGAGGTACGCCCACTGCACGTCCAGGGCGGTCAGCCGGCGGCCGTCGCGCAACCGCATGAGGTGCGTGAGGGACGGGTCGTGGCTGACCGCGCGCAGTTCGCTGACCGGGTCGGCGATGCCGAGGTCGGCGCCGAGCGCCTTCTCCTCGATCATGGTGAGGATCAGCGCGGTGGTGCCCACCTTGAGGTAGGTGGAGATCTCGGAGAGGTTGGCGTCGCCGATGATGACGTGCAGCCGGCGGTACTTGTCGGCGTCGGCGTGCGGCTCGTCGCGGGTGTTGATGATCGGGCGTTTGAGGGTGGTCTCGAGGCCGACCTCGACCTCGAAGAAGTCGGCGCGCTGGGAGATCTGGAAGCCGCTCTGCCCGCCGTCCTGTCCGATGCCGACGCGGCCGGCGCCGCAGACGATCTGGCGGGTCACGAAGAAGGGCGTCAGGTACGCCACGATGTCGGCGAACGGGGTCTGCCGGCGCATCAGGTAGTTCTCGTGGGCGCCGTAGCTCGCGCCCTTGTTGTCGGTGTTGTTCTTGTAGAGGTGGATGGGCTGGCTGCCGGGGATGGTGGCGGCGCGGCGGGACGCCTCGGCCATCACCCGCTCGCCGGCCTTGTCCCAGCGCACGATGTCGCGGGGGGTGGTGACCTCGGGGGTGGAGTATTCGGGGTGCGCGTGGTCCACGTAGAGGCGTGCGCCATTGGTGAGTATCACGTTGGCCAGGCCCAGGTCCTCGTCGGCGAGGGCCTCGGCGGGGTCGTAGGCGGCGCCGGAGTAGGTGAAGCCGCGGGCGTCGCGCAGCGGCGACTCCTCTTCGTAGTCCCAGCGGGCGCGACCGCCCCGGTTGAGTTCGGGCCGGGCCCCGTAGGCGTTGACCACCTGGGACGAGGTGACCATCGGGTTGGCTCCGGCCTGGCCGGGCACGGAGATGCCGTACTCGACCTCGGTGCCCATGATCCGTCTTACGCTCATCGACCTACCCGCTTCGCTCGCCCGACCCGGTCCCCGTCATGTCGAGCGTAGTCCGACTGTTCGGGGTCGGGGGCGCGCCGGTGCGGGCGGGTCACGGGTGTCGCCCCGCGTCCCGCCCGCCGCGTTCAGTACTTGATGGTCATTGGAACGGTGGTGACCCGGCCGCGAAGATCCGGGTACTTGGTCAGCAGCTTGTCGACGCGTCGTTGCGCGACCGGGTCGCTGATCAGCAGACGGAGTGGGCCTCGGGTCGTACGCAGCATCATCCGGGTGCGCTCGGGCTCCTCGAACAACGTCGGCACATAGATCGCCTTTTCGGTCCGCCCGCTGGTGCCCTGCAGGGCGGAGAGACAGATCGACTCGACGTAACCGCGGTAGCCGGTCCGGTCGAGCACCACGGTGACGGTGCCCGGCTGCTCGGGGTAGCGGCGGTAGGCCGCGGCGCACACCTGGGCGAACCGCACCGGGTTGTCGACGTCGTGGTCGATCCAGCTCTGCGCCCAGTTCTGCTTGTCGACCACGAGCAGGCTGTGCCGCCAGCCGGTGAGCCCGCAGAGGACCACCACGGTGAGCACGGCCAGGGCGGCGGCAAGGGCGGAGACGGCGGCGCCGCGGGCACGGCGGCGGACCGCGCCGCCGGACGGGACGGGCAGCAGCACGACGAGGGCGGCGACGCCGACGAACAGGCCGACGGTGGCGAGGTGCACGCCCTTCATGAAGTAGTAGGCGGGCTGGATGCCGGTGAGGACGTTGGCCAGGGCGATGGCGAGGGCGAAGGCGACGGCTACCGCGATGGCGGCGAGGTGTCGGCGCCAGGCCCGGTCGGCGCGGCGGGCCTGGATCACGAGGCCGATCAGGACGATCGGGGTGAGGCCGAGCAGCGCCCGCCACGCCTCGGCGATTTCCGGGCCGGCCTTGGCGTCGAGGGCCTCGGTCTGGCCTGCGGCGAAGATCCCCAGCAGCATGGGCAGCGGCGCGAGCAGGGCGGTGACCAGGCCGACGGCGAGCACGGTCCGGCGGATGCGGAGCAACTCCCGGCGGTGCGCGATCAGCCAACCGAGCACCAGCAGCCCGGCCGGGGGGAGGAACAGGTAGTAGGTGAAGCCGATACCGATGAGCAGGGCGCCGAGCAGAACGAGTTGTTCCCGGTTGCCGGCGAGCGGGCGTACGACGAGTGCGGTCACCGCGACGGCGAGCGCGAGCCCCAGCGCCTCGCTGGGGTAGCCGGCGATCAGCAGCCGGGGCAGCTGGCTGCCGAGGACGAGGGCGCCCACGACGACGGTCAGGACGACCCGGTGCAGCGGGTGCAGGGGGCCGGGAAGCCGTTGGGCGGCCCAGAAGAGGGTGAGCGCGAGCAGGCCGAAGGTGGCGAGACACCACCACCCGTAGTGGCTGAGGCTGCTCGCGCCGCTCGGGGTGCCGGTGGCGGAGCGCAGGTGCGCGTCGAGCACGGCGGCGTTGAGGTGCCAGCCCTGCGGGTAGCGGACGAGCAGGGAGACGATGTCCTCGCGGGCGGCGGCGGGGTCGAGGAAGACGTACCCGCCGAGCCGTCCGATGGCGTCGACGAGGGCGACGTGGCGGAAGTTGTCCTCGCCCAGGGCGAGCAGGCTGAGACGGCCGGCGAGGCGGCCGGCCCGCAGCCAGGGCGACGCGAAATAGCCGACGATGGCGACGGTGGCGACGACGGGCAGCAGGTCGGTCCAGCCGGGCCGGGGCAGGGTGGGGCGTCGGCCGGTCGCCGCGGCGATGAGGGCGAGGACGGTGAGCGCGGTACCGCTGACCGCGACGGGGTGCAGCCCCCAGGGCCAGAGGGTGAAGAGCAGCCCGGCGGCGGTGGTGACGCCGACGAGCAGCAGCATGGCGAGCACGAGCCGGTCGAGCAGGGTGCGGCCGCCGCGGAGCAGGCTGGCCGTGGCCAGCAGCACCAGCGGGGGCAGCAGCCAGGCCAGGTGCAGGGGGTACGCCACCGCGGGTACCAGCCAGGCGACCGCCAGCGCGACGAGCAGCGCGCGGTACGGGCGGGCGGGGGGCGGGGTCCGCTGGTCGACCGCAGGGCGTGCCGGCGGGTCGGTGACGGTGAGTTCGGACGGCACGCGGATCCTCGACGTTTCGCAGGGTTGGAAGCGCCACAGCGTACCGGTTCGGGTGGGCGGGCGTGGGCCGGTGTGACGAGCGGGGCCCGGGACGCGTCGCGTCTCGGGCCCCGCTGGTGTCAGCGCCTACCTACAGGTACTGGCCGGTGTTGCTGGCGGTCTCGATGGACCGGCCGGCCTCGGTGCCCTTGCCGCCGGAGACGAGCGTACGGATGTAGACGATCCGTTCGCCCTTCTTGCCGGAGATGCGGGCCCAGTCGTCGGGGTTGGTGGTGTTGGGCAGGTCCTCGTTCTCGCGGAACTCGTCGACGCAGGCGTCGAGGAGGTGCTGCAGGCGTAGGCCCTTGCGACCGGAGGTGAGGAATTCCTTGATGGCCATCTTCTTGCTCCGGTCGACGATGTTCTGGATCATCGCGCCGGAGTTGAAGTCCTTGAAGTAGAGGACTTCCTTGTCACCGTTGGCGTAGGTGACCTCGAGGAAGCGGTTCTCCTCGGTCTCCGAGTACATCCGCAGAACGACGGCGTCGATCATCGCGGCCACCGTGGCCTGCGCGTCGGTGCCGTATTCGGCGAGGTCGTCCGGGTGCAGTGGCAGCCCGGAGAGGATGTACTTGGAGAAGATGTCCTTGGCCGCCTCGGCGTCCGGTCGCTCAATCTTGATCTTCACGTCGAGCCGGCCCGGGCGCAGGATCGCCGGGTCGATCATGTCTTCCCGGTTGGAGGCGCCGATGACGATGACGTTCTCCAGCCCCTCCACGCCGTCGATCTCGCTGAGCAGCTGCGGGACGATGGTGTTCTCCACGTCGGACGAGACGCCGGAGCCACGGGTCCGGAAGATCGAGTCCATCTCGTCGAAGAACACGATCACCGGGGTGCCCTCACCGGCCTTCTCCCGAGCCCGCTGGAAGATCAGCCGAATGTGCCGCTCGGTCTCGCCGACGTACTTGTTGAGCAGCTCCGGGCCCTTGATGTTCAGGAAGAAGCTGGTGTGCTTCTCCTTGCCCTGCCGCTCGGCGATCTTCTTGGCCAGGGAGTTGGCCACCGCCTTGGCGATCAGCGTCTTGCCGCAGCCGGGCGGTCCATAGAGCAGGATGCCCTTGGGCGGGCGGAGCTGGTGCTCACGGAACAGGTCCGCGTGCAGGAACGGCAGCTCCACCGCGTCGCGGATCTGCTCGATCTGGGACTGGAGGCCACCGATGTCGGAGTAGTCGACGTCCGGCACCTCCTCCAGGACCAGCTCCTCGACCTCGCTCTTCGGAATCCGCTCGTACGCGTACGCCGAGCGGGGCTCGATCATGAGCGAGTCGCCGGCCCGGATCGCCGAGCCGATGAGCGTCTCGGCGAGGTGCACGATGCGCTCCTCGTCGGAGTGGGAGACCACCAGCGCCCGGTCGCCCGGACCGCCGTTCGGCCCCTCCAGGATCTCCTTGAGCATCACCACCTCGCCGACCCGCTCGTACCCGAACGCGTCGACGATGTTGAGCGCGTCGTTGAGCAGGACCTCCTGGCCGCGCCGCAGCTCGGCCACGTCCAGCGAGGGCGAGACGGCGACCCGCAGTTTGCGGCCGCCGGTGAACACGTCCACGGTGCCGTCGTCGTGCTTGGCCAGGAAGACTCCGTAGCCACTTGGCGGCTGTGCGAGCCGGTCGATCTCCTCCTTGAGCGTGACGATCTGCGTGCGAGCTTCCTTGAGGGTGCTCACCAGCCGGTCGTTGTTCTCGGTCAGCCGCGCCAACTGTGCCTGGGTGGCCGCCAGCCGCTCTTCGAGCTGCCGGACGTGTCGGGGGCTTTCGGTCAACTTGCGCCGCACCAGGGCGAGTTCCTCCTGAAGGAACGCGACCTGCGTGGAGAGATCGTGGGCTTCCTTCTCCCACCGTGCGGCGCGCGAGTCCGCGTCGTCGCTGCGTGCTGCCACGTCCCACCTCCCCGGGGGGCTTGAACGTTCTGAGCTAACACTAGCCGCTATGAGCCCGATTCGGTCCCACGCAACACCCTCGTCACTGAACCTTGATCGCCAAGGGGTGGTCTGCGGGGTCGTTAACGGCGTTCGGGTACCGTCGGAGGCTGGTACGGGAGAACATGGGGGGTGCACCGGTGGCCGAGGTCGCGACCGACCAGTTGCAGGTCTGGGTGGACCAGGATCTCTGCACGGGCGATGGGCTTTGCGTGCAGTACGCGCCAGAGGTGTTCGAGTTCGACATCGACGGCCTGGCGTACGTCAAGGGCGCCGACGGTGAGCTGAGGTTGGCCCCGGGCAGCCGGGTCGACGTGCCCGAGCACCTGCGACTCGAAGTGATCGACTCCGCGAAGGAGTGCCCGGGCGACTGCATCCACGTGGTGCGCGGCGACGGCGTCGAGGTCGCCGGCCCGGACGCCGAGGACGACTGAACCGACGCCGCGCGGTCCGCGCGACGCCGGCCCCAACGGGGTACGCCTCAGAGCATCGGGCGGCCGACCACCGAGGCGACCAGCCGTGCGAACTCCTCCAGTCGGGCGATCTGCCCGGCCCCACCGTCGTCGAGGGTCTTGCCGAACCGCAGCGCGTCGTGCCGGGGCGTACCGGCCATCTCCTCGCTCGGCGGCGCCTCGTCCAGCGAGGTGAGCAGCAGGTAGACGTCGATGCTGTCGACCCGGATCTCGCCGCTGTCGGAGCGGTTCAGTCGCCGCCGGCAGCCCACCTCGGTGACCGTGGAGACGGGCACCACCCGCAGCGACGACGTCATCGAACCGGGCGGCCCCTCCCCCGGCGGCACGTCCTCGCCGTGCCAGAGGATCAGCCGGCTGCCGTCGCAGACGACGACCTCCTGCCACACCCCGTTGACCTCGTTGACGAAGCGTTCCAGGGTGAAGCCGAGCACCGAGGCGCCGCGCAGCACCCCGCCGAGCGCTTCCAGCGCGACGTCCGGGTCCCGCAGATAGGCGCGCGCCGCCGACTCCAGGTCCTGGTAGGGCGACCAGTCCGGAAACACGGCGGGCAGGTCGCCGCCGCCGTAACCCGGTCGGCTCATCGGGCCGCCTCCCCCCGCTCACCGATGGTCACGGCCTGTCCATCTCCCCCGTCGCGTCGGGCTGCCCGTCGGCGGCCTGGGCGGCGGCTGCCTGGCGGGCCGCCTCGGCCGCGCGCAGGTCCTCGCGGCGCTGCACGTACGCCTCGGTGCCCTTGCTGGGTTTGCGGCGACGCGGCGGCGCGGTGACGCCCGGGGCGAGCTTGCGCGCCGAGACCAGGAACGCCGTGTGCGCGATCATCCGGTGGTCGGGGCGGACGGCGAGGCCCTCGGCGTGCCAGTCGCGCACCAGCGACTCCCAGGCGCGCGGCTCGGTCCAGCCGCCGCGCTCACGCAGCGCCTCGACCAGCTCGGAGAGCTGCGGGGTGGTGGCCACGTAACCGATAAACACGCCGCCGGGCACCAACGCCCGCTCGACCATGTCGAGGGTCTCCCAGGGGGTGAGCATGTCCAGGATGATCCGGTCGAAGCCGGTCTCCTGGCACTGCGCGACGTCGCCGACGTGCAGGTGCCACGACGGGTGCGGCCCGTTGAAGAACGCCTCGACGTTGCGCTTGGCGATCTGGGCGAAGTCGTCGCGTACCTCGAACGAGTGCAGCTCGCCCTCGGTGCCGACGGCGCGCAGCAGGGAGCAACTCAGCGCGCCGGAGCCGGCGCCGGCCTCGAGGACCTTGGCGCCGGGGAAGATGTCGCCCATCGCGACGATCTGCGCCGAGTCCTTCGGGTAGATCACCTGGGCGCCGCGCGGCATCGAGAGCACGTAGTCAGACAGCAGCGGACGCAGCGCCAGGAACGCGGTGCCGCCGCCGGAGGTGGTCACCACGCTGCCGTCGGGCAGCCCGATCAGCGCGTCGTGCGCCAGGATGCCGCGGTGGGTGTGGAACTCCTTGCCGTGCTCCAGCGTGACGGTGTGCATCCGCCCCTTGGGGTCGGTCAGCTGCACCCGGTCGCCGGGCCGGAACGGGCCTCGGTGCACGGGTGTCAGCGTCCGGGGGGCGTCGTCGGCTGCGACGGTGGAGGGAGTTGCGGTCACGGTGTCATCTTCCGGTTGGGTTCGAGGAGCTGTGCCAGGTCCCCGATGTGCAGAATGCCGACGACATCTTCGCCTGACGTCACCACGTACTGCGCGCCCGGGTGGGTCTGCACGGCCTCCATCACCCGTTCGCCGTCGAGTCCCAGCGTCAGGGTGGGGAGCGCGGTGAGCGGCCGGGCGACGGAGTCCACCGCCAGCCAGGCGCGACGCTCGACGGGTACGGCCGCGGCGGCGGCCGGGTCGACCAACGCCACCGGGCGGCCGGTGGAGTCGGTGACCAGCAGCGCGGCGGCGGGCTGCCCGCCCTCGGCGCGGCGGCGCTGGGCCTCGGCCAGCGGCGTGCCGGTGGTCACCGGCCAGATCGGCCGAGCCAGTTGAGCCAGGTCGATCAGCGGGAACCGTCGACTGACCCGCGCGGCGCGGATCGACTGCCCGGCGCCGCGCCAGAGGGTGACGGCGACCAGCAGCATCAGCGGCAGCGCCACCGGGGCCAGGTGGTCGGTGGCGGTCAGTAACCCGACCAGCGCGGCGGTGCCGACGGCGACGACCCGGCCGGCCCAGCCGGCGACCTCGGTGCCACGGTGCCGGTCGCGGGTGAGACCCCACACGGCGGCGCGTAGCGCCCGGCCGCCGTCCAGCGGCAGCCCGGGCAGGATGTTGAACACCGCGACGATGACGTTGCTCAGCGCGAGCTGGAAGGCGAGCTGGTGGCCGACGGTGCCCGCCGGCAGGGCGAGGGTGGCGGCGACCGCGAGGGCGCCGAGCACCGCGGAGACCGCCGGGCCGGCCAGCGAGACCAGCAGGTCGATCCGGGGCGTCGGGGCGTCCCGCTCCATCTCGGTGTACCCGCCGAGCAGTTCGAGGGTGATTCCCCGCACACCGATGCCGTAGCGGCGGGCGGTGAGCGCGTGGCCCAGCTCGTGCAGCAGCACCGAGCCGAGCAGGGAGACCACGAATCCGAAGCCGATGAGGTAGCCGCTGATCTGCGGCAGGTCCAGTTGTCGGCGGGCGAACTCGGCGTAGAGCACGGCGACCAGCACGGCGAGCAGGAGCATCGACGCGTTGAGGTGCAGGGGCACCCCGAACACCCGGCCCACGCTCAGACCGGGTCGCCGGTCGGACCGGCGCGGCGGCCGGGAGGTCTGCTCCATCGCACCGATGCTACGGACCGGTCACCTGCGGGGCGGGCGGCGGGCGGTGTCACACCGGTGCCCTAACCTTTGCGCACATGACGGCGGAACCGGTCACCACCCCCCAGTCCTCTCCCCCGGCGCAGACGCCGCCGACGGTGCGGGCCTCGCTGTCGCCGTCGCGGGCGGCGGATTTCAAGACCTGCCCGCTGCTCTACCGGTTCCGCAGCATCGACCGGTTGCCCGAGCGGACGACCCTAGAGCAGGCCCGGGGCACGCTGGTGCACGCGGTGCTGGAGCGGCTGTTCGACCTGCCCGCGTCGAGCCGCACACCGGCCGCGGCCGGTGACCTGGTGGCCCCCCAGTGGGACCGACTGGTCACCGAGCAGCCGGAGCTGGCCGCGATCTTCGACGATGCCGAGCCGGCCGGTCCGGTGGAGTTCCTGCGCTCCGCGGCGGGGCTGCTCGAGGGCTACTTCGCGGTGGAGGATCCGACCCGCCTGGAACCGGCCGAGCGCGAGAGCCTGATCTCGGCGGTCGTCGACGAGGAGCTGCTGATCCGGGGCTACCTCGACCGGCTCGACGTGGCCCCGGACGGCGCGCTGCGGGTGGTCGACTACAAGACCGGCGGCGCGCCCCGGGAGGCGTTCGAGGCGCGGGCGCTGTTCCAACTGAAGTTCTACGCGTTGGTGCTGTGGCGCACCCGTGGGGTGGTGCCCCGGGTGCTGCGCCTGCTCTACCTGCGCGACGCCGAGGTGTTGGACTACACGCCCGACGCCGACGAGCTGCTCCGCTTCGAGCGCACCGTGGTGGCGCTGTGGCGGGCGATCGAGCAGGCCACCGCCCGGCAGGACTTCCGACCCCGGCCGAGCAAGCTGTGCGACTGGTGCAGTCACCAGGCGCTGTGCCCGACGTTCGGCGGCACCCCACCCCCGTTCCCCGTAACGGCGACAACCGCCGACCCCCTCCGCGACGCCCGCACCACCCCCACACCCCCCGGCGCCGACGAGTAACCCCACCGCCCACCCGCACCCCGCCCCGCCCCGCCGATCTTGCACTTTCGGATGGCGACTTCATCGGATTCGCACCGTTTATCCCCCCAGAAAGTGCAAGATCGACGGCGTCAGGAGGGCCCAGCCCCGGCACCGCCCGACCGGAGCGGTGCGGTCCGGGTCGGGACAGGGCGCCCGGCCGACCTCTACCGTGGTCCGCGACGCACAGGCCGGTGGAGCGGGGACGGGAGACGAGATGAGCGATCGGGTGGCCCCGGCGCGGCCGGTACGGATCCTGCTCGCCGACGACCAGCCGCTGCTGCGCACGGGCTTCCGGATGGTGCTGGGCGCCGAGGGCGACCTGGACGTGGTGGCGGAGGCCGGTGACGGCGTGGAGGCCGTGGAGCTGTCCCGACGGCTCCTGCCCGACGTCGTGCTGATGGACATCCGGATGCCCCGGATGGACGGGGTGGCGGCGACCCGGGCCATCGTCGACTCCCGCCTGCCGGTGCGGGTGCTGGTGCTGACGACGTTCGACCTCGACGAGTACGTGGTGGGGGCGCTGCGCGCGGGCGCGAGCGGATTCCTGGCCAAGGACGTACCCGCCGAGGAGCTGATCGCGGCGATCCGCACGGTGGCCGGCGGGGACGCGGTGGTCGCGCCACGGATCCTGCGGCGACTGCTCGACCGCTTCGCCGACCTGTTGCCCGACCCGGCGGCGACGCCGTCGGCGGCCCTCAACGCGCTCACCGACCGGGAACGTGAGGTGCTGGTGCAGGTGGCCCGAGGACTGTCCAACGCCGAGATCGCGGCGGTGTTGTCGGTCAGCGAGACGACCGTCAAGACCCACGTCGGGCACCTGCTGACCAAGCTGCGGCTGCGCGACCGCGTGCAGGCCGTCGTGCTGGCGTACGAGTCGGGTCTGGTCCGCCCACGGGCGTAGTCGCCACGCGGCGACTACCTCACCCGGCGTACCCGAAGATCCCCCCGGGGAGGGACGGCCCGGCTTGCCGTCGTCACCTACCGTGACCGGAGGCGGCGTCGCGCGGTTGACCCTCCTGTGACGTGCGGGGGAAGTGTGCAAAACCGGTCGATCGGCCGTCGGGTCAGGGGCAACCCTGATGCGGCATGGGGGTGCACCCGCAGCGGGAAATCCGCTGCGCGTCCCCCCAGGGGCGGACGGGACGGGCGCTCGCAGCGCCGATGATTGAACGGTCGCGCCGGACCATCGGGGGGCGGCGTGGGATTCGGACAGACGGAAGAGGTAGATGACGTGACCGCGACGGTAGGCCGGCAGGCGCAGGCCGCGGCCCGGGCGAACGACGTGTGGAAGGTGTACGGCAGCGGCGAGGCCCAGGTCATCGCGCTGCGGGGGGTAAGCGCGGAGTTCGAACGTGGCCGCTTTACCGCGATCATGGGGCCGTCGGGTTCCGGCAAGTCCACGCTGATGCACTGCCTCGCCGGTCTGGACTCGGTCACCCGGGGGACGGTGTCGATCGGTGAGACGACGGTCACCGGGCTGGGCGACTCGGGGCTGACGAAGCTGCGCCGGGAGAAGGTGGGCTTCATCTTCCAGCAGTTCAACCTGCTGCCGACGCTCACCGCCAAGGAGAACATCCTGCTGCCGATGTCGATCGCCGGGCGCAAGCCCGACCAGGCCTGGTACGACACGGTGATCAAGACGGTGGGCCTGCAGGACCGGCTGGACCACCGGCCGGCGCAGCTCTCCGGCGGTCAGCAGCAGCGGGTGGCGTGCGCGCGGGCGCTGGTCGCCCGCCCCGAGGTGATCTTCGCGGACGAGCCGACCGGCAACCTGGACTCGCGCTCCGGCGCGGAGGTGCTCGGCTTCCTGCGCGACTCGGTGCGCGAGCACGGTCAGACCATCGTGATGGTCACCCACGACCCGACCGCCGCCGCGTACGCCGACCGGGTGGTCTTCCTGGCCGACGGTCAGATCGTGTCGGAACTGATCGAGCCGACCGCCGACACCGTGCTGGACACCATGAAGAAGCTGGACACGCCGGCCGAGGTGGGCAACTGATGTTCCGGGCGACACTCAAGAGTCTGCTGGCCCGCAAGGTCCGGCTGATCCTGTCCGCGCTGGCGGTGGTGCTCGGGGTCATGTTCGTCTCGGGCGCGTTCGTGCTGACCGACACGCTGGGTCGCTCCTTCGACTCGGTGTTCGCCGACGGCTTCTCCGAGATCGACGTGAACGTCGCGGCGAAGCCGAAGATCGAGGTCAGCGAGTTGGAGGGCGAGCAGACCTCCGCTCCGCTGCCGGCCGCCGTGGTCGACCGGGTCAAGCAGGTGCCGGGGGTGGCCTCCGCGACCGGTGTCGTCAACGCCGACGGCGCACGGGTGATCGGCAGCAACGGCAAGGTCGTCACGTCGTTCGGTCCGCCGCAGCTCGGTGAGAACTGGGTCGGCGAGAGCGACCTGCTGCAACTGCGCGAGGGCCGCGCTCCGCAGGCCGACGACGAGATCGTGATCAACAAGTCGCTGGCCACGACCGCGAAGGTGCGCGTCGGCGAGAAGGTCGGCGTGCTGACCGCGTTCGAGTCGAAGAAGCGGGACTTCACCCTCGTCGGCATCGCCGGTTACAGCGGTGACCGGGACTCGATCGGCGGCGTCAACGAAGTCTTCTTCACCACCCCGGTGGCGCAGCGGCTGATGCTGGGCGAGCCGGACACCTTCAGCAGCGTCACCGTCCGCACCGCCGGCGGGGTCTCCGACGAGGCGCTGCGCGACGACATGGCCCGCACCCTTGGTGCGGACTTCGACGTGAAGACCGGCGAGCAACTGGCCGAGGACGCCGCGGCGAGCCTGAAGGAGGGCCTGTCGTTCTTCAACAAGATCCTGCTGGGCTTCGCCGCGGTGGCGCTGCTGGTCGCCACGTTCCTGATCCTCAACACCTTCTCGATCATCGTGGCGCAGCGCACCCGGGAGTTGGCGCTGATGCGCGCCATCGGGGCGAGCAGCCGCCAGATCATCGGCTCGGTGGTGCTGGAGGCCATCGCGGTCGGTCTGCTCGCGTCGGTGCTCGGTCTCGCCGCCGGCATCGGGGTGGGCGCGCTGCTGGCGTTCCTGTTCGGCAAGCTGGCCGGTGGGCTGACCCTGGCCGGGATCGGCGTGCCGGCGGCGGCCGTGATCGGGTCGTTCGGCGTCGGCCTGGTGATCACCGTGGTGGCGGCGCTGCTGCCGGCGCTGCGGGCCTCCCGGATCCCGCCGATCGCCGCCATGCAGGACGTGGCCACGCCGGACCGGTCGTTGACCAAGATCACCGTGGCCGGGTCGGTGGTCACCGGCATCGGCGCGGTGCTGCTGTTCCTGGGGCTCAGCGGCAACGCGGGCGGCCAGACGCTCGCCACCATCCTCGGCGGCGTGCTGTTCGCCTTCATCGGTGTGGCGCTGCTGACTCCACTGATCAGCCGGCCGGTGGTGAACCTGCTCGGCGCGATCTTCTCCTGGTCGGTGCCGGGCAAGCTGGGCCGGCTCAACTCCGGGCGCAACCCGCGCCGCACGGCCATCACGGCCGCCGCGCTGATGGTCGGCATCGCGCTGGTCACCGGCATCACGGTGATCCTGGACTCGGCCAAGAGCAGCATCAGCGCGCTCGCCCAGGACACCATCAAGGCCGAGCTGGTGATCGCCGGTCAGCAGGGCGGCCCGCGTCCGCCGAGCTTCGACCCGAGCGTGCTGGACCAGGCGAAGGCGCTGCCCGGCGTGCGGATGGTCGACGGCGAGTACGGCGACATGGGGCGCATCGACGGCGAGAGCACGTGGGTGGCGGCGAGCAGCGACATCGCGTCACTGCGGCAGATCTTCGGCGCGAAGGCCGCCGCGGGTGACATCGACCGGCTCTCGCCGACGCAGATGCTCGCCAGCTCCGACACCGCCAAGTCCCGGGGATGGTCGGTCGGCTCGACCGTCAGCGTGCAGCTGACCCGGGGCGAGGCCCGCACGTACACGATCAGCGGCATCTACGAGTCGTCGCAGCTGACCAACCCGGTGACGTTGCCGGCGACGGCGGCGAAGGACTTCGCGATCCCGCAGCCCATCCAGGGCTTCATCCAGCTCGCGCCGGGGGCCCGGGTGGCTGACGTGCAACCGCGGGTGGAGACGCTGCTCGCGGACAGCCCCGAGGTGTCGGTGGCCGACCGGGACGCGTTCATCAAGCAGCAGACGAGTTCGCTCGACGGGCTGCTCACGATGATCAAGATTCTGTTGGCGCTGGCCATTATCATCGCCGGGCTCGGCATCATCAACACCCTGGCGCTGTCGGTGCTGGAACGGACCCGGGAGCTGGGTCTGCTGCGGGCGATCGGCCTGCGGCGCGGCCAGACGATGGGCATGATCACCGTGGAGGCGGTGGTGATCTCCGTGTTCGGTGCGCTGCTGGGCGTGGCGGTCGGCACCGGCCTCGGCGCCGCGGTGGTCGAGGCGCTCAAGGACGAGGGCATCACCGACCTGAACCTCCCCTGGGGGCAGATGGTCGTCTTCCTCGGTCTCGCCGCGATCATCGGGGTGGTGGCCGCGGTGCTCCCCGCCGTGCGGGCGGCCCGGATCAACGTCCTGGGCGCGATCGCCCACGACTGACGCCAGGTACGACAACGAGGGGGTCCCGCACCGCGGGGCCCCCTCGTTCTTTCCGGCCGCGGCTTTCCTTCAGGCCGCGGCGCGGTCGGTCAGCAGCGCCGCCAGCGCCGCCAGGTCCACGCCGACCAGGCTTCGCACCTGGTGTACGGCGGGGATGGGGGGCAACGCCACCTCGGCGGGTACGGCCAGCACGGCCGCCCCGGAGGCGAGCGCGCTGGCCACCCCGGTCGGTGAGTCCTCGATCGCCACGCACCGCTCGATCGGCGCGCCCAACAGCCGGGCGGCGGTCAGGTACGGCTCGGGGTGCGGCTTGGCCGCCACCACCTCGTCACCCGCGACCACCACGTCGAAGGTGTCCCGCCCGAGGGTGTCCAGGGCGACCTCGACCAGCGCCCGGGGGCTGGAGGTGACCAGGGCGGTGGGGACTCCCGCCGCGCGGACCGCGTGCAGCAGCTCGAACGCGCCCGGCCGCCAGGGCAGACCGGTACGGAACAGCTCCAGGATCCGGGCGTTGATCCACGCCGCGCTGATCTCCGGATCGCGCTCGGGTTGGCCCAGGTCGTCGTGCAGGATGCGCATCGACTCGGCCATGGCCGTGCCGATGATCGACCGGCGGGCATCGGCGGACAGCTCCCCACCGTACTCGCGGGCCAGCTCCTGCAACGCGACGTCCCACAGCTTCTCGCTGTCGACCAGCGTGCCGTCCATGTCGAAGAGAACGGCGGCGGGGTGTTGGCTGCTCAGCGGATCCTCCAGGGGTCGTGACCGACACCGGCGATCCTGCCAGCCGGGTCCGCCGCCGGTGGCGGCAACGGCTCCGAGGGTGACCGGGGCAACCCCGCTCAGCTCAGGTCGCACTCCTTCAGCGAGCGTTCGTAGCCACGGAAGAACCTGTCGGTACGCTGCTCGGCGGTGCCGTGCGCGCCCTCGGCGAACCACGGCTGGTCCGGGTCGTCGCCGACCGCCGCCACGCCCTCGCGAAACTCGTCCAGGTCGCCGTCCGCGAGTTTCAGGTCGCCGGCGCGCACCGAGTCGCCGAGGTACGCCCCGGCCATGCAGTCGGCCTGCAACTCCTGCTGGATGGTGAAGCTGTAGTTGATGCCCAGGCGCACCTGGATGCCGTGGGCGTACTCGTGACCGAGCAGGTAGAACACGAACGCGTCACCGACCTCGCGGAACGCCGCCACCGACCAGGCCACGTCGTACGCGATGAAGTCGCCCTGCGAGCAGTAGACCGCGTTGTTGCGCGGCAGTGGCTGACCGCCGCAGGAGACCTCACCGGCCCGCTGGTACGGGGTGACCCGCCGGATGGGCGTGAAGCGCTGCCCGGACGCCTTGAACTGGGCCGCCCAGTAGCGCTCCGCGATAGCCTGCGCGTCGGCGACGTCCTGTTTGAACTCGGCCACGGTGGTGGTGCTGTCGGCGCGGGTGGTGTTCGGCTCCGGCGAGGCGGCCGGCGGGTTCGCCCCTGGACGTTCACCCTCCGGCTCGGCCAGGCCACCTCCCGCGCAGGCGAGCGACACCAGCGCGACGACCACCAGGCCCACGAGAGGTCCCCGCGCGACGCGTCCCGACCATGCCCCCACTGTGCCTCCCCAGACCTCGGCGCCCGCACCACGCCATACCCCGACGGTACGACCACCACGCCCGTCACCGGATTCACGCACAACCACCCCGGAAGGTTCACACCCCGCGCAGAACCCCTCCCCCTCCCCCGGACCCCCTCCCCCTCCCCCGGACCCCCGCCCCCTCCCCCCGGTGATCAAGAAGTTTGCGTCAGCCCGTCCGGCGTGTCGTGACGCGAACCTCTTGATCACCGGGCCCATCGGGTGGGGGTGGGTGGGGACGGTTCACCTGGTGGGGGTCGGGGTCGGGGGGCCAGAATGGGCCGGGGCGGAGGTGGCCGTCCGGTCGGGAGGGCGACGTGCACGTGCTCGGCAGCCGTCGACGAAGCCAACCGGCCCCGGCGCATGTCGTGTGGCGGTCGCTGCGGGACCCGTACGAGGCCGGCAGTCGGCCCTGGCTGGAGTTGCGCGACGACGAGGTGCCGCCACGGGTGGTGGCGGGGTACGCGCCGGTGCTGCTGGTGTGGTCGTCGCTGTGGCCGCACCGGCCACTGGACGAGATCCGTTTCGACATCTCACCCGGGCATCCCGGCGGTGACTGCGCGGTGCGCTGGACCCTGACCACCCCCGACCCGGACCTGCCCAGCGAGAGCACCCTCGGCTACCTCCGCCACCGCCTCAACTACCTGATCAACAACCGCCTCCGCCTCTCCTACGGTCAATAACCCCCCACCCACCTACCGCCGTTGATCATGAAGTTATCGCGCCGACACGCCGACATCGATGGCAATAACTTCATGATCAACGGGGCGAAAGCGGGGGCGGGCTGGAGGGGCGGGGATGTCCGGGGGGTGGGGTTGGGTTCGACGTTTCTGGTGAGCGGTGCCGGGGCGGCACCGGGAACAGGAAGGCCACCATGAAATACATGATCATGCTTTACGGGTCGCAGCGGGACTACGACGCGTTGTCGGGCCGGCCCTCCGACCGGCCGGCCATGTCGGCTGAGCAGGTGGCGGCCATGCACCAGCACATGGAGACGTTCCACCAGGCGCTCGCCGAATCCGGGGAACTCGTCGACGCGCGGGGCCTGAGCGAGCCCGTGCACGCCCGTCGCGTACGGGCGCAGGGCGGGACGCCCGTGGTCACCGACGGCCCGTACGCGGAGACGCAGGAGGTCCTGGCGGGTTACACGGTCGTGGAGTGCGTCAGCTTCGACCGGGCCACCGAGATCGCCGCCGGCCTGGTCGACCCGGACACCCCGGGGGCGTACGTGGACGTGCGGCCGGTGCTCGAGGGCGTCGAGGACCTGGCCGGCTGAGCACGTGCCCGAGACACCCGCCGAGGACCTGCTGCGCGAGTTGGCGCCGCAGGTCCTCGGCGCGCTCGTCCGGCGCTTCGGGCACTTCGACACGGCCGAGGACGCGGTGCAGGAGTCGTTGATCGCGGCGGCGGACACCTGGCCGCGCGACGGCGTACCGGACAGTCCCCGGGCGTGGTTGATCACCGTCGCGTCCCGGCGGCTCACCGACCTGCTCCGGCGCGACCAGGCGCGGGCGCGGCGGGAGGAGAGGGCGGCCCGGTGGATGCTGCCGGAGCAGTGTCTCGCGCCGGCAGCCGACCGACTCCAGGACGCCGACGACACGCTCATCCTGTTGTTCCTGTGCTGCCATCCGGCGCTCACCCCGGCGTCGCAGATCGCGCTGACGCTGCGCGCGGTCGGCGGGTTGAGCACCGCGGAGGTGGCCCGCGCGTTCCTGGTGCCGGAGGCGACCATGACCCGGCGGATCAGCCGGGGAAAGCAGCGGATCCGCGACAGCGGCCTCCGGTTCGCCCCACCGACGGCAACCGAGCGCGCCGATCGGGTCGCCGCGGTACTGCACGTGCTCTACCTGGTGTTCACCGAGGGGTACGCGCGTACCGCCGGGCCGGGGCTGCTGCGCGCCGACCTGACCGCCGAGGCGATCCGACTGACGCGGTTGGTGCGAAGGCTGCTGCCCGACGACCCCGAGGTCACGGGACTGCTCGCGTTGATGCTGCTCACCGACGCCCGCGCGCCGGCGCGGATCGGTCCACACGGCGAGTTGGTGCCGATGGCCGAACAGGACCGCGCCCGGTGGCGGGCCGACCAGATCGCCGAGGGCGTCGCGTTGGTCGCCGAGGCGCTGCCGCGCGGGCCCGTCGGGCCGTACCAGCTCCAGGCGGCCATCGCGGCCGTGCACGACGAGGCGCCGAGCGCGGCGGCCACCGACTGGGCACAGATCACCGCCCTCTACGAGGTGCTGCTGGGCCTGTCCGACAACCCGGTGGTGTCGCTCAACCACGCCGTCGCGATGGCGATGAGCCGGGGGGCTCGGGCCGGCCTGGCGCTGCTCGCCCACCTGGACGGCGACGCCCGGTTGGCCGACGATCCGCGGCTGCCGGCCGCCCGCGCCCACCTGTGGGAACTGACCGGTGAGCGGGCCGCGGCGCGCGAGGCGTACCGGAAGGCGGCCGCACGCTCGACGAACCTGGCGCAGCAGCGCTACCTCAACGCCCGCGCGGACCGGCTGGGCGACGACCCGCCGCCCGCCGGCTGAGGTAGCGACCCGGCCGGGCGTCGACCCCAGCCGAACGCCCACAGCCGAGGCGGGCCGGGCGGACGGTGGCGTCAGGGGCTGGCGGCGAGGAAGACGAACGCGGCCAGCAACACGAGGTGGACGCCGCCCTGCAACACGTTGGCCCGCCCCGGTACGACGGTCAGCACCGCCGTCACCGCGGTGAGGGCCAGCAGCGCGAGCTGGGTGCCGCCGAGGCCGAGCAGCAGCGGGCCGTCCAGCCAGATCGAGGCGATGGCGATGACCGGAATGGTCAGACCGATGCTGGCCATCGCGGAGCCGAGGGCGAGGTTGAGACTGATCTGTACGCGGTCGCGGCGGGCGGCGCGGGCGGCGGCGAGGGTCTCCGGCAGCAGCACCAGCAGGGCGATGATCACGCCGACGAACGCGTGCGGCAGGTTGGCGGCCGCCACGCCGGCCTCGATGGTCGGTGAGACGGTCTTGGCGTCGCCGACCACCGCGACCAGCGCGACCAACAGCAGGGCGAGGCTGACCAGCGCCGCACGGGTGGTGGGCGGCTTGGCGTGCTCCTCCGCGTCGATGACCCGACCCTCGGCGTCGACCGGCAGGAAGTAGTCGCGGTGCCGGCCGGTCTGCACCAGCACGAACAGCCCGTACAGCGCGAGCGAGGCGACGGCGGCGAAGGTGAGCTGGGCCGGGCTGAACTCCGGGCCGGGCCGGGCGGTGGTGAAGGTCGGGATGACCAGGCTCAGCGTGGCCAGGGTGATCACGGTCGCCAGGGCTCCGCCGGTGCCCTCGGGGTTGAACACGGCCACCCGCCGGCGCAGCGCCCCGAGCAGCAGGGACAGGCCCAGGATGCCGTTACACGTGATCATGACGGCGGCGAAGACGGTGTCGCGGGCGAGCGACTGGGTCTTCTCCGGGCCGCTGATCATCAGGGTGACGATGAGGGCCACCTCGATGACGGTGACCGCGACGGCGAGCACCAGCGAGCCGTACGGCTCCCCCACCCGGTGTGCCACCACCTCGGCGTGGTGCACGGCCGCGAGCACCGCGCCGCCCAGTAGCGCGGCGACCACCACGACGACCGGGCCGGGGAGATCTCGCCCCCACGTCACGAGCAACACCAGCACCGCGAGCACGGGTACGGCGACGGTCCAATCGAGCAGGCGGGATCGAAGCTGGGCTGGCATGCGTCAAGAGTGCCAGGTCACATGATCATGTGCCCACCATCGATGCGCCTCGTGGCGTAATCCGTAACCCATAGGTTACGCTTCCGGCGTGGACGAGGTGGCCGCGGCGATCGCGGACCCGGTACGGCGGCGCATCCTGAGCATGCTGCGTGACGCGCCGCTGACCGCTGGCGAGATCGCCCAACGGTTCGCCATCAGCCGCCCGGCGGTCAGCCGCCATCTGCGGGTGCTCCGCGAGAGCAGGCTGGTCCGCGACGAGCTGGTCGGCCGCACCAGGATCTACCGCCTCGATCCCGCCCCGCTCGCCCCGCTCGTCGACTGGCTCGGCGGGCTCGCCGCGCCGGAGGAGTGGGAGCAGCGCCTCGACGCCCTCGAGACCGAGGTCTATCGGACCCGCCGGGAACGCCGCACCCGCGGCCCGGCCGCCCATCGAACGGAGCACACCGCATGACCCGGACCCCCGCTGGCCGCCTGTTCCGCACCGCCACCGGCCACGACCTCGTCCTCACCCGCACCTTCCGCGCCCCGGCGGCGGACGTGTGGGCGAGCCTGACGGACCCGGAGCGCACCGCCCGCTGGTTCGGCCCGTGGGAGGGCGACGCCCGGCCCGGCAACACCATCCGCGTCCAGATGGCGTACGAGGAGCAGCAGCCCTGGTGCGACGTACGCGTCGAGGAGTGCGAACCGCCTCGTCGCCTGGCCGTGTCGATGGTCGACGATCACGGCGACTGGCTGCTGGGATTCGCGCTGACCGAGACCGACGGCACGACCGAGCTGCGCTTCACCCAGCACCTGCGCAGCCTCGACGGCGTCGCCGAGGTGGGCGCCGGCTGGGAGTACTACCTCGACATGCTGGTCGCCTCGCGGGACGGCACGCCCCGACCGGAGTTCGACGAGTACCACCCGGCGATGCGGTCCTACTACGAGGCGCTGGCCGACGGGGTCTGAGGGTCGACCTCCCGCCGCAGTCGGGCGAACTCGGCCGTCAGCGCCGGCAGCGGGAAGTGGGCGTTCAGGCCGCTGGGGTTGGGCAGCACCCAGACCCGGGCCGGGCCCATCCGATCCGGCTGCGGGCCCAGCGCGGCCTTCGGCCGGACGAACGCGATCCGGTACGCGGTCACGCCGAGCACCGCCACCCACCGCGGCCGGTGCCGCTCGACCTTGACCGCCAGCCCGGTCACCCCGGCGACCAGCTCGGCGGCGGTCAGCTCGTCGGCCCGGGCCGTGGCCCGGTTGCTGAGGCTGGTGAGGCCCAGCCCCTGCCGGAGCAGTTCGGCGCGCTCCCACGGGCGCAGTTCCCGGTCGGTGAAGCCCGCGCCGTGCAGGGCCGGCCAGAAGCGGCTGCCCCGCCGGGCGAAGTGCTCCCCCACCGCCGCCGAGTAGAGCCCCGGGTTGAACCCACAGAACAGCACCCGCAGGCCAGGGCCGATGACATCCACCAGGCCGCGACCGGCCGCCGCCGCGACCTCGTGGCGGGTCGGCGGCCGCCACGGCGGTGACACGTCCGCGTCCATGACACCGATCCTGCCGTACGCGCCGACGCCCGTCCCCGCTTGCCGACGACGGCGACGCACGGACCCGGTGCGCGCCGATGGTCATGCTTTGACACCCTGAGCCGATGCAATCCACCGACCACCTGGCCGCCAGCCGTTACGCGCGGATGCGCTGGAACACGCCCCTGTCGGAGGAGCACGCGGCCCTGCTGCTGCGCCGCCTCCACGTCCGCCCCGGCGCGCGTGTGTTGGACCTGGGCTGCGGGTGGGGCGAACTGCTGCTGCGCGCTGTCGCCGCCGGCGGTGTGGCCGGTCCGGTCGCGACGAGGGGCGTGGGCGTCGACACCGACGAGGCGGTCCTCGCCCGGGGCCGCAGGCTCGCCACCGAGAGATCGCTGAACCGGCACGTCGCCTTCGTGGAGGGCGAGGCCGCCGCCTGGCAGGAGCCGGCCGACCGGGTTCTGTGCGTCGGCTCGGCGCACGCCTTCGGGGGCACCGGAGCGGCCCTCGACGCCCTCGCCACCGTGGTCCGCCCCGGTGGGCGGCTGCTGCTCGGCGAGGGGTACTGGCAGCGTGATCCCAGCGCGGAGGTCGCGGAGATCTTCGGTGCGGACGTCACCGACCTCGCGGGCCTCGTCGAGGCCGCCCGTGAGCGAGGCTGGCGGCTGCTGCATCTGAGTACCGCCGACCAGCGGGAGTGGGACGACTTCGAGTCCAGCTGGCTCGCGGGCCGACAAGAGTGGCTGTTGACCTATCCCGAGGACCCCCGCGCGGCCCAGGTCCGCACCGAGCTCGACGACCGGCTGCGCGAGTACGTGGGCGGCTACCGCGGCGTACTCGGCCTCGCGTACCTGGTCCTCGGTCGCTGACACCTCTGCCCAAGGTCACCGCCCTGGCGTACGTCGCGTCCGGCGAATGCCGGGCTCGTGCGCGCGTCCCAGGCCGCAGCACGTGGGGTTGACGGGCGCAGACATCGGAGGTTTACTGCCTCAACGACACCAGTCGATACTATCCGTCCGTCCACACTGGCCGGTTGGAGTCGTCGGCTGGCTCGTGTACCGCAACACGGCACCATCACCACCGCTCCACATCACCACCGCTCCACATCACCTCAGCCGAGCATCGGCGGCCCGGCTTCCGCATCACCGCCACCATGGCCCCTGACGCGCCCACGCGCGCCGTGCGGGGTCGACGCTCAGCTAAGGAGCATCACCATGCGTTCCCGTCCCCGCCTGTTGGCCCTCGTCACCGGCCTGGCCGTGATGATGGCCGGTCTGGTCGCGCTGCCGACCACCGCCTCGGCGGCACCACTGACCAAGGTCCTGGTGTTCAGCAAGACCGCCGGCTTCCGGCACTCGGCCATCCCCAACGGCATCGCGGCCATCCAGCAGCTCGGCGCTGCCAACGGCTTCAGCGTGACCGCCACCGAGGACGCCAACCAGTTCACCACCTCCAACCTGGCCCAGTACCAGGCGGTGGTCTTCATGTCGACGACCGGCGATGTGCTCAACTCCAGCCAGCAGACCGCCTTCGAGCAGTACATCGCCGCTGGCGGCGGATACGTCGGCGTGCACGCGGCCGCGGACACCGAGTACAGCTGGCCGTGGTACGGGCAGTTGGTCGGGGCGTGGTTCGACTCGCACCCGGCGATCCAGACCGCGACCGTGAAGATCGAGGACCGGAGCAACCCCTCGACCGCGCACCTCGGCGCCACCTGGGTCCGCTCCGACGAGTGGTACAACTACCGCACCAACCCCCGGTCCACCGCACGGATCCTCGCCAGCCTCGACGAGTCGTCCTACAGCGGCGGCAACATGAACGGCGACCACCCGATCACCTGGTGCAAGGCGTACGGCGGCGGACGGGCCTGGTACACGGGTCTCGGGCACACCGAGGCGTCGTACACCGACCCGAACTTCACCCGGATGCTGCTCGGTGGCCTGCAGGTCGCCGCTGGTTCGGTGAGCGCCAACTGCTCGCCGGGGACGAACCCGACCACCCCGCCGCCGACCACGGCCCCGCCGACCACCGCGCCGCCGACCACCCCGCCGCCGACCACCGCGCCGCCCACGACGGCTCCGCCGACCACCCCGCCGCCCGCCGTCGCCGGTTCGACCCTGCGGGCCCGCGCCAACAACCAGTACGTCAGCGCGGCCAACGCCAGCACCCCGCTGATCGCCAACAAGACGTCCGTCGGCACCAGTGAGCGGTTCGAACTGGTCAACCTCGCCAACGGCAACGTCGCGCTGAAGGCCAAGAGCAACGGGCAGTTCGTCGCGGCGGAGAACGCCGGGGCCTCCGCGCTGATCGCCAACCGGGCCACCGCCGGCGCGTGGGAGACGTTCCAGCTGATCCGCAACTCCGACGGCACGGTGAGCCTGCGGGCCACGGTGAACAGCCGGTACGTGGCCGCCGACAACGGAGGCTCCTCCCCGCTGATCGCCAACCGGACCTCCATCGGTCAGTGGGAGAAGTTCGACCTCGTCACCACCAACTGACCGCACCACGACCCACACCCCGCCACCCACACCTGGTCGTGGTGCGCCCCAGCACGCCCCGGCCCTGGTCGTCGAGGAAGGACGATCATGCTTTCGAAATCCCGGCGCTGGTCCCGGGCACTCGTCGCGGCGGTCACCACCGTCGCGAGTGTGACCCTGGCCGTGGCCGCCAACTCCCCCGCCGCGCAGGCGGTGGTGATTCCCGCCAGTGACTACCAACAGATCAAACTCGCCACCGGCTCCGCCGAGCTGGGCGAGGCCATGTCGCTGGCCGTCCTGCCCAACCGCTCGGTGCTGCACACCGCCCGCAACGGCGTCCTGCGGGTGACCGACGTGGCCGGCAACACCAAGACCTCCGGCACCCTGTCGGTCTACACCCACGACGAGGAGGGGTTGCAGGGCGTCGCCGTCGACCCCGGCTTCGCCACCAACCGGTGGATCTACCTGTACTACTCGCCCACGCTGAGCACCCCGTCCGGGGACGCGCCCACCACCGGCTCGCAGTCCGACTGGGACCGGTGGAAGGGGCACCTGCGGCTGTCCCGGTTCACCCTCAACAGCGACGACACGCTCAACCTGAGCAGCGAGAAGATCGTGCTCCAGGTCGCCAACGACCGTGGGCAGTGCTGCCACGTCGGCGGTGACCTGGACTTCGACGCCGCCGGCAACCTGTACCTGACCACCGGTGACGACACCAACCCGTTCGAGTCGTCGGGCTACGCGCCGCTGGACGAGCGGACCAACCGCAACCCGCAGTTCGACGCCCAGCGCTCCGCCGGCAACACGAACGACCTGCGGGGCAAGGTGCTGCGGATCACGCCGCAGGCGGACGGGACGTACACCATCCCGTCGGGCAACCTGTTCGCGCCCGGCACGGCCAACACCCGTCCCGAGATCTACGCGATGGGTATGCGCAACCCGTTCCGGATGAGCGTGGACAAGGCGACCGGCGTCGTCTACGTCGGCGACTACGGCCCGGACGCGGGAAGCACCAACTCGAGCCGGGGCCCGCAGGGTCAGGTCGAGTTCAACCGGATCACCGCCCCCGGCAACTACGGCTGGCCGTACTGCACCGGCAGCAACACCAGCAACGAAACATACAACGAATACACCTTCCCGTCCGGGCCGTCGCAGTCGAAGTACAACTGCACGGGTGGGCCGACCAACAACTCGTTCCGCAACACCGGCCTGCAGACCCTGCCCGCGGCGAAGCCGGCCTGGATCAAGTACGCCGGCGACTCCGGCTCCCCGTCGGAGTTCGGCAGCGGCTCCGAGTCGCCGATGGCCGGACCGGTGTACCGGTACGACGCCTCGCTCAACTCCAGCGTCAAGTTCCCGCAGTCGCTGAACGGCCTGTTCTTCGCCGGTGAGTACGGTCGCCGCTGGATCAAGCCCATCGCCATCAACGCCGACGGCTCGCGGGGAGAGATCTCCAGCTTCCCGTGGTCCGGCACGCAGGTCATGGACATGGCCTTCGGCCCGGACGGCGCGCTGTACGTGCTGGACTACGGCACCGGCTCGAACAACCAGGCGCTGTTCCGGATCGAGTACATCGGCGGCGGCAACCGCAACCCCATCGCGGTCGCCTCGGCGAACCCGACCTCCGGGGCCAACCCGTTGACGGTGAACTTCTCCTCGGCGGGCAGCTCCGACCCCGAGGGTGGGGCGCTGAGCTACCTGTGGACGTTCGGGGACGGCACCACGTCGACGGCGGCGAACCCCACCAAGACGTACACCACCAACGGCACGTACTCCCCCACGTTGAAGGTCACCGACCCGACCGGGCTGACCGGTACGGCGAGCCTGGTCGTCACCGTGGGCAACACCGCGCCGACGGTGACGCTCACCTCGCCCGCCGACGGGCAGCTGTTCAACTTCGGTGACACCATCTCGTACCAGATCAGCGTGAGCGACCCGCAGGACGGCACCATCGACTGTTCCAAGGTGAGCCTGACGTACGCGCTGGGCCACGACAGTCACGCCCACCAGATCACCTCGAAGAACGGGTGCAGCGGCTCGATCACCGTCCCGACGGACGGCGAGCACGACTCCGCGGCGAACATCTACGGGGTCTTCGACGCCGCCTACACCGACAACGGTGGGCTCACCACGCACAGCATCCGGACGCTGCAACCGAAGCACCGCCAGGGTGAGCACTTCGGCGGCCAGTCGGGCGTCCAGGCCACCGATCACACCAGCGCCGAGGGTGGCCGCACGGCCGGGTTCATCGAGAACAACGACTGGATCTCGTACACGCCGTACAACCTGACCGGCGCGAACCGCATCACCGTGCGGGCGTCGTCGGCCGGGGCCGGCGGCACGATCGAGGTGCGGACCGGGTCGGCAACCGGCACCCTGCTGGGCACCGTCACGGTGCCGGTGACCGGCAACTGGGAGACCTTCACCGAGGTGTCCGGCACGATCAGCAACCCGCCCAGCGCGTCGACCACCCTGTACCTGGTGTTCAAGGGCGGGTCGGGCTACCTGTTCGACGTGGACGCGTTCACCTTCACCACCGGCACCGGTGGCAGCACGCCGGTGACCACCCTGCGGGCGCAGATCAACAACCAGTACGTGTCGGCGGTCGGCACCACCGCGTTGATCGCCAACAAGGCCAGCGTCGGCAGCACCGAGCAGTTCGACCGGGTGGACGCCGGCAACGGCAACATCGCCCTGAAGTCGCGCTCCAACGGGCTCTACGTCTCGGCCACGAGCACTACCGCACCGTTGGTCGCCACCGGCACGTCGATCGGGGCGGCGCAGACCTTCCAGATCGTCAACAACTCGGACGGGACGGTCAGTCTGCGTGCCACGATCAACAACCAGTTCGTGTGCGCGGAGAACTCCGGGGCCGGGTCTCTGATCGCCAACCGCACGACCGCCGGGGCCTGGGAGAAGTTCTACCTGACCACCGGCTGACACGTGGTGGGGGCCGCCCCGGGGGGGGGCGGGCCGGGGCCCCCCCCCCCCCCCCCCCCCCCCCCCCCCCCCCCCCCGGCGGGCCCCATAGGGC